>JAVBPH010000069.1:0-65526 GCA_031549725.1 Treponemataceae bacterium | reverse complement strand
CGGACCGCAAGGTCCGTAATTTTGAAAAAGCAACCTTAGATGTAAGTGCAGAAAGAATACTATTTTATTTATGGGTAAGGAAATAGCATTCTTTCTGCAAAAGCCTTTTTCAAAACTAACCGAGTTTTGAAAAAGGCTCTGCATTAAAGAATACACCGATTAATGCTCTGTGGGCATTAATCAGTGTTTCCATAGGGAGGCCTCGGAAACCAGCATGACGGATTACCGGTCAATTATTAATGATCCCGGGCAGCACCGGGACGAACGGCTTGCCGCCCTGAAGGCTTTGGAACAAAGCCTTCAGGGGGTCCGGAAAACCCGGGAAGTGAATAACCATATTCACACTATTTACAGTTTTAGTCCTTACACCCCCAGTATGGCCGCATTGATGGCCCTGGAATCAGGTCTGGGGGCGGCGGGTTCGGTGGATCACGATTCCATTGCTGCAGCGGAGGAGATGCACGATGCATGTGCTGTCCTCAATATGGGAAGCTGTACGGGTTTTGAAGTCCGGGTAAGTTTTAAGGAGGATTCCCTGGGAAACCCCGCCCCATGGGCGGACAGGAAAATCAACAATCCGGATTCTCCGGGAATTGCCTATATGACCGTCCAGGGGGTTCCCTCTACGAAAATTCCCCAGGCCAGGGATTTTCTCCGCCCTTTGAGACAGGTGCGGCTCCACCGGACCCAGGCCATGACGGAACATGCAAATACCATTCTGGTGGAAGCGGGAATTCCCCCTATCGATTTTCAAATCGATGTGGTGGACCGGTCCAAGTTTATCGAGGGCGGTGGAATTACCGAAAGGCATCTCCTGGCGGCCATGGCGGATAAATTCATCGGATACTGGGGAAAAGGACCTGGCCTTGTCCAGGGAATTGAGTCCAAGTTTTCGGTGAAGCCGTCCCCTAAAATTGCCGCCCTCCTCTCGGACCCGGAAAATCCCCATTACCTTTTTGATCTTCTGGGAATCCTTAAATCGAATTTCCTGCCCCGTATTTTTATTCAGCCCGGACCGGAGGAATGTATCCCCGCAAAAAAAGTAACCGGATTTGCCGCCTCCATAGGGGCTATTCCTGCGTATGCATACCTGGGGGATGTGGCGGAATCTCCCACAGGGGATAAGGCAGCGGAACATTTCGAAGATGATTTCCTGGAACCCCTCTTCGATGAACTGGTCCGGATGGGTTACCGGGCGGTCACCTATATGCCACCCCGGAATACGGAAGCCCAGCTCCGCCGGGTTCAGCAGCTCTGTACCGAAAGAGGATTGATGGAAATTTCCGGGGTGGATATCAACAGTTCCCGGCAATCCTTCAATTGCCCTGAGGTTCTGCAGCCAACGTTTAACCACCTTGTGGGGACGACCTGGGCATTGATCGCCCATGAATGGCTGAGTTCCGCGGAACCCCGGCTGGGTATCTTTTCCCCGGATAACCCCCTGGCAAAGGAAAATCTCCGTACCAGACTGGCAATGTATGCAGCCGCAGGAAGGGACCTGGACTTACATCATCCCGGAGAATCCGGGCATGGTATTGCAAAAAAACTAAAAGAAGGAAGCTACAGTCTATGAATCAATCAGATTATATTAACCTGGCATCCCTCATCAGGGGGCTCTGCATCAACGCCACCGGGAAACCCTGGACGGTTGTTCCGGGACCAGCCCTTAGGGGATCTGTTCCGGAGGAAGCCCTCTGGATAGACCTTGGACAGGCCGCGGGAAAGGAAAATGCCCTGGATGAACAAACCCTGGCGGAGTTCCTCCGGGAAAGGTATTCATCCTGGCGTACGGATCAAAATCCCCAATGGAACTCCGGGGATTTTGATGGTACCTGGAAACTCCCCTCCTGCGTGGCGGTTACCCGGGGAGATGCCCCGGGAGACCTCTACTGGATAGATGAGGACATTGACGCTGCCCGGCGGCGGATGAATTCCGGGGACACTTCTCCACTTCAGGTAAATTCAAAGGGAACGGCAAAACAACCCGCCGGGATGGATGCCTCCGCCAGGTCCGGGGTGGTTCACCGCAGGATTGCCCTGGTCACCGGCGGCGCCCAGGGATTCGGGGAGGAAATAGTCCGGGGGCTGGCGGTTTCCGGTGCGCTCGTGTTTATTGCGGACATCAATTTAACCGGGGCTGAAAAATTAGCCGGAACCATCAACCAGGAGGAAGGAAGGACCGCGGCTATACCGGTTCAGGTAAATGTATCCGATGAAGCATCGGTTCATACGATGTTTGATACGGTAGAAAAAACCGCCGGGGGCCTGGACCTCTGTATCAGCAACGCGGGGGTCCTCAGGGCCGGAAGTGTCCTGGACCAGGATTTAAAGGAATTCGAATTTGTCACCAGCATAAACTATACGGGATTCTTTATCATGTCCAAATTTGCGGGGAAACTGCTCCGCCGGCAGAACAGAACCGCACCGGACTGGAAAACCGATATTATCCAGATCAATTCCAAATCGGGCCTGGAGGGTTCCAACAAGAACGGCGCTTACGCGGGGGGAAAATTCGGCGGCATAGGACTGGCGGCAAGCTTTGCCCTGGAACTGATACAATACAATATTAAGGTTAATGCGGTATGTCCGGGGAATTTTTTTGATGGACCTCTCTGGGCGGACCCGGAAAAGGGACTTTTTGCCCAGTATTTGAAAGCCGGAAAAGTACCCGGAGCAAAAACCGTTGCCGAGGTAAAGGAGTTCTACGAAGCCAAGGTCCCGATGAAACGGGGCTGCACCGGCCCGGATGTGATGCGGGCCATCTTTTATATTGTGGAACAGGAATATGAAACAGGCCAGGCAGTACCTGTTACCGGAGGCCAGGTGATGCTCCATTAGGCGGATGCCATAATTTAGGCCTTTATAAGAACTATTCTTCTCTCCGATGGATTGCGATTTCCGGAAATGATTCCTGAAGCTGCTGCCGAGGGACCGGGTATCTGTATTGATTATAGAATTTTCTGATTTCTGAAGATTAAAGAATCTCAACTTTGCTATATTGGCATGAGGTTTGCATGGACCACTGCTGTTTCATGCTACCTGTAAACGAAATTCTTCCATTCCGAGGGAGCCACACCGGTTTTGTTTTTAAAAAGTCTGGAAAAATGATAGGGGTCCTCAAAACCAAGCCGGATGGCCACTTCCTTGACCGGCAGATCCTCCTGTTCAAGCAGGCTGGCTGCCCGGTGGATCTTCACATGGATGTAATACTGGTAGGGGGTCATGGAAGTATAGGTTTTAAAAATCTCGTTGAGCCTGGAGCTGCTTATCCCTATCTGGCCTGAGATATTTGACAGGTTGATGGCGCCGTATATGTTTGACTCCATCAGATATTTTGCCTTTTCTACGATGGTTTGATAATAATTCGGCTGTTCCTTCCGGCGCTCATGGGTCAGAATTTCCGCCAGCAATGAAAAGATCCCTTCGCAGGCCTTCAGCTGGAACAGGGGCCTCTGGGTCCTGACTTCATCAAAAATCTGGTTAAAAGATCCCAGGATATAATCGTGGAGGCCAATTTCAAAAAAAATGTGGTCCCTGGAAAGAATCCCCTCCCTGGCCAGGCGGTGAAAAAAATCGCCGTTGAATCCTACCCAGTACTCCTCCCAGCCTATTTCGTATACAGGTTTGTATTTATGCTTCATCCCGGGAAGAACCAGCATCATGGAACCGGGCATCACCGTATATTCCCGGTCACCCGCGGAAAAGGTCCCCTGCCCCTTGGTTATATACACCAGCTGGAACTCCGGAAGAATCCGGCCCTCCGCAACCTGCCTGAATAAAGCGGGATGTTCGTTCTTGGCCGGGGGATACACCGTATTTGGCTGCACCTCAATAGTGCCTGCGGTGGTACAGAGCATCCCCATTCTTTCATCTTCAGAACTGTAGGGGAGGTAATGTAAAAATGAATTCCCGTCTTTATCCAAGGGGTTCTCCTGAAATAATTATACCATAGGTTTTTACATACCGGTAAGTGTTTTCTTAATTATTTATCAGACAAATAATTATCTGATTAAATACATCTATATATCCAAAATTTCAGAAAATATATCCACGGCTTTTTTCCATCTCATCGATAGAAATGTCCATTCACGTCAGAAAAAAACAGGGTGACAATGTTACCCATGCAGGGAATTAAAAACGGACAAAATGAAATGTCCGGAGGTACCGTCAAAATTGGTTTACTCGGTATAGGGCTCAATACCTACTGGAATCAGTTCCGGGGGCTGAAAGAACGCCTTCTGGGATATCAGCGGATCATTGCTGAAAGGCTATCAGCACCGGAGATTGAAGTTGTTGACGCGGGTCTGGTGGATGATCCCGACAAAGCCAGGGATACCGCAAAATTATTCCGGGAAAAAAGGGTGGATGGGATTTTTATTTATATCTCCACCTACGCCCTGTCCCATACGGTTCTCCCGGTGGTCCAGGGATTACAGATACCGGTGGTGATCCTTAATCTCCAGCCTGTACCGGCCATAGATTATGACCATTTTAATTCCCTGGGTGACCGGGGTCTTATGACCGGGGAATGGCTTGCCCACTGCCAGGCTTGTTCGGTTCCTGAAATTGCAAATGTCTTCAACACCGCCGGAATACAGTATGATATTATTACCGGATGGCTTGAGGAAGAATTATCCTGGAATGAAATCCGGGACTGGTGTGAGGCAATCCGGGTCCGGTCAATTATCCGGGACACCCGGGTGGGCATACTAGGTCATTACTACAACGGCATGCTGGATGTGTACACCGATGTGACCCGTCTGGCAGGGGTATTCGGAAGCCATTTTGAATTCATCGAAATGGACCAGGTTAAGGTTATCCGGGACCATATCCAGGATAAAAAAATCCGGGAAAAGCTGGAACAGTTTAATGCGGAGTTTACGGTAAATCCCGGATGCGGTGAATATGAATTGAACCGGGCCGCCCAGACATCCTGCGCCATGGATACCCTGGTGGAAGATCTGCGGCTGGGTGCCCTGGCGTATTACTACGAAGGCCGGGAAGATAACGGGCATGAAAACATTGTCACATCCCTTATTCCCGGGAATACCCTGCTCACGGCGCACCATGTTCCTGTAGCCGGAGAATGTGAAGTTAAGAATGTGATGGCCATGAAGATCATGGATTGTTTTGGTGCCGGAGGATCCTTCTCGGAATTTTATGCCATGGATTTTCCCGCGGATGTGGTGCTCTGGGGACATGATGGCCCTGCCCACCCGGCTATTGCCGGGGGAGAAGTGGGACTGGTCCCGCTGCCGGTGTACCATGGAAAACCCGGGAAGGGTCTTTCCATCCAGATGAGCGTCCGGCAGGGGCCGGTGACACTCCTGGCGGTTGTCCAGGGACCGGGGGGATCCACGTTCCTCCTCTGCGCTGAAGGGGAATCGGTGGAAGGGCCGGTGCTGAAGATCGGGAATACCAACAGCCGGTACCATTTCCCCATTTCAGCCCGGGATTTTGTTAACCGCTGGTCCAAGGCCGGACCGGCCCATCATTGCGCTATAGGCATAGGCCACTTAGCAGGAAAGATTGAAAAACTGGCAAAGATACTGAAAATTGATTGCATAACTATTTGTTAAGGAGGTAAGAATGGCGGACAATATCCTGGAACTTCGGAATATTACAAAAACCTTTCCCGGTGTAAAAGCCCTGAGCGGTGTACACTTTGAGTTAAGGCCTGCGGAGATCCATGCCCTCATGGGAGAAAATGGAGCAGGAAAATCGACCCTGATAAAAATAATTACCGGAGTATACAGGCCGGACGATGGAGAAATCCTTATCGATGGGGAAAAGGTGGAAATGAAGAGTCCCCTGGATGCCCAGAGTCTTGGAATCGCCGCCATCTACCAGCATGTTACCTGTTTTCCGGATCTTTCGGTGGCGGAAAATATTTTTATGGGTCATGAAAAAACCCGGTTCTTTTCAAGGACTATTGACTGGCTGACCATGCATCAGAAGGCATCGGATTTGCTGAAACAACTGGATGCTAATTTTGACAGCCATACCATCATGGGGAATCTGTCCGTAGCCCAGCAGCAAATCGTAGAAATTGCCAAGGCCCTTTCATCAAATGCCCGGATCATCATCATGGATGAACCTACGGCTCCCCTTTCCAACCGGGAATGCGAAGACCTTTACCGGATCACCGAAAGCCTGAAAAAGAAAGGTGTATCGGTTATTTTTATTTCCCACCGTTTTGAAGATATGTACCGCCTGGCCGACCGGGTCACCGTATTCAGGGACGGGAAATACATCAATACCTGGGACATATACGATGTGGATAATCACAATTTTGTGGTTGCCATGGTGGGAAGGGAAATTGTGGATTTCTTCCCCAAACGGGATACGGTTCCGGGAAAGGAAATACTGAATATCGAGGACCTTTCCAGGGCGGGTTATTTCAAGGATGTCAGTTTTAGTTTGAAGAAAGGGGAAATCCTTGCCCTGACCGGACTGGTTGGTGCAGGCAGAACCGAAGTGTGTGAAGCCATTTACGGAATCAGCCCTTATGATTCGGGAACCATTACCCTGGACGGCAAAGAGCTGGACCATCTGTCGACTTCCCAGACAATTAACGAAGGAATTGGCTATCTTCCGGAGGACAGGCTTAAGCAGGGACTGGTGCTCCGCTGGGAAATAGCAAAGAACATTACCCTGCCGGCGCTGAAAAAATTTGCCAGCCTGGGGTGGATAAACAAGAAAAAAGAAAACCTGAAAGCAAAGGAGCTTTCGGAAAAACTGGGTGTCCGGGCAGTTAGTGTTCATGACCTGGTTTCCACCCTGTCCGGGGGAAACCAGCAAAAGGTTATTGTGGCAAAACTGCTTACTGCGGATATGAAAATCATCATCCTGGATGAACCCACCAAGGGCGTAGATGTGGGTGCGAAGTTTTCAATCTACAGCATCATGAACGACCTGGTTGCCATGGGTTATGGGATCATCATGGTCTCATCGGAAATGCCCGAAGTCTTAGGCATGAGTGACCGGATCGTGGTAATGAAGGATGGCAGGGTTACGGCTACCCTTGATACCAAGGATGCCAACCAGGAAATAATTCTTAAGGCGGCTATGGATGACCACACGATTTATGAAAGAGCAAGGCAAAATGGGAGCACCTATGAAAGAGCAAGGTAAGCTCCTGAAGAATTCCGAGGGATCCCGGGAAATGGGTCTTTTCATTTTTATCATCATCATTGGTATTCTGATCCAGTTCCGGAACAAGGAATTTCTGACCATCGGAAATCTCCGGAGTCTTCTGACCAACACGGCGATCCTCAGTATTCTTTCTGTGGGTATGATGATGGTTCTTTTGACCGGAGGAATTGACCTGTCCATAGGGGCAACCATGGCCTTTTCAGGGATGGTAACAGCCCTGACGGTAAGCGCCTATCCTGGGGTACCACCGGTCATTCTTGTTCTGGAAGGAACATTAATTGGCGCGGTTGCAGGGGCGATAATAGGAATGCTGGTGGCAAAGTTTTCAATCCTGCCTATCATTGCCAGCCTGGGACTTATGAATGTCATCCGGGGACTAACTTATCTGGTAAGCGGGGGACAATGGGTCAGTGCATACCAGATGTCCACTGGGTTTAAAAACCTTGCAACGGGAAATTTCCTGGGAGTAAACAACCTGGTGGCGATCGCCATTGTTATTTACATCATATATTACTACTTCATCAATTTTTCCCGGACCGGCCGGAGGATCTATGCTATTGGATCAAACCCGGAGGCCGCAGCGGTTATTGGCCTTCCCAAGATAAGGATTACCTGGCTGGTATACGTCCTCATGGGCGCATTGGCGGGTCTTGCGGGTGTACTTTGGGTAGCGAAATTCGCTTCCGCCCAGGGTGATACCGCCGCGGGTTATGAAATGAATGTTATTGCAGCCTGCGTCCTTGGCGGGGTCAGCGTATCCGGCGGACGGGGAAAAGTGCTTGGGCTGCTGCTCGGGGTAGTTCTGTTTGGTGTCCTCGCCAACGCCCTTCCCCTAATAAATGTATCGCCCTTCTGGCAGCAGGCCATCCAGGGCTTTGTTATCCTGGCGGCGGTAATTACCAATGTGGTTATCAAACGCAACAACGACCGCACCATGCTGCGCCGGCGGGTTATATAGGAGTAAGTCATGGATATAAGTAATAGAACATTAACGATTGAAAAAAACCGGGGATGGAAGGAATTCTTTTTTCAGTGGGAATGGTTTCTCTTCCTCATTTTTGTTGTAATCCAGATCATCAATAGTTTTCTGTCACCCTACTATCTGGATGCAAATACCTTTATCAATGCTCCCATGAGCTTCCTGGATAAGGCGTTTATCGTATTCCCAATGATGCTGGTTATTATCCTGGGGAATATCGATATATCCGTTGGTGCCATTGTAGCCTTCACTTCGGTGATGATGGCGATTATTTTCAACGCCGGGGTCCCCATGTCCCTGGCATTGATATGTGGTTTGGGGATTGGTACTCTCTGCGGCGTCATCAACGGACTGCTCCAGGTAAAATTCAGGGAACTTCCGGCGATGATTGTTACCCTGTCAACCATGACCATATTCCGGGGTATTGCATACGTCATCCTGGAAGACCGGGCATCCGGCGGGTTCCCCTCATGGTTTTCATTCTTTGCCTGGGGATACGTGGGACCTATTCCGTTTATCGTGATTGCCTTTGTGGTGGTGGCGGTAATCTTCGGATTAGTCCTTCATAAGACGGAGTTCGGCCGGAAAATATACGGCATGGGAAGCAACCTCCTGGCCTGCAGGTACTCCGGGATAAAAACAAGCAAAATCATCATCATCGTCAGTTTATTGACAGGATTGATGTCCGCGGTAACCGCCATATTCCTCACCTCCCGGATGGGAAGTACCAGACCTAATGTGGCCCAGGGATATGAATTGGACGTAATTGCCATGGTGGTTCTGGGCGGAGTAAGCACCAGCGGCGGTACCGGTAAAATTGCCGGCCCTATCCTGGCAATATTTATTATCGGTTTTTTGAATTACGGTTTGGGATTGGTGAACGTATCGGCCCAGGTAATTTTGGTCGTCCTTGGTCTGCTCCTGGTAACATCGGTACTGGTCATGAATCTGCAGCAGATGCAGAAAAAAGGAAAAAAATCCGTCTGATGACGGTTTTAATTTTAATGTTAAAGGAGACAAGAGCATGACAAAAATGAAGAAAGTATTAGTACTTTTCCTCGCTTTAACGGTCATTGGTTCTGCGATGGTATTTGCAGGAGGAAGCAAGGATAGCGGCGGTGAAAGGCACGCTATGGTATTCAAGAACACCGGGAATCCCTACGGTGAACGCCAGATAAGCGGCTATGAGACCGGAATAAAAGAACAGGGTTTTACCCCTATTCTCCGTTCACCGGATCTGCCCACCGCTGAAGCCCAGATCCAGATAATTGAACAGCTCATTGCACAGAAAGTTGCTTCCATTTGTGTTGCAGCAAACGATTATGATGCCCTTCAGCCTGTTCTTACCAAAGCAATGAAGCAGGGAATCAAAGTACTCTCCCTGGACTCTGCTGTAAATCCCGCCAGCCGCATGACCCACGTCAACCAGGCTGACTCGGAAAAAATCGGCCAGACCCTGGTGGAAGCTGCCTATGACATGACCGGAGGCAGCGGTGAAATCGCCATTCTTTCAGCTACCAGTCAGGCATCAAACCAGAACCTCTGGATTGATTACATGAAAAAAGAACTGGCAAAACCGAAGTATGCCAATCTGAAGCTGGTGAAGGTTGCCTACGGGGACGATCTCCGGGACAAATCAGTTTCCGAAACCGAAGCTCTGCTTTTAACCTATCCTAACCTGAAATGCATCATTGCTCCCACCACTGTAGGGATTGCAGCTGCCGGTAAAGTTCTCACCGACCGCAAACTCCAGGGCAAGGTATTCCTTACCGGACTCGGACTTCCCTCAGAAATGGCTGAATACATTGACAACGGCGCATGCCCCTATATGTTCCTCTGGAACCCCATTGATGTGGGTTACCTGGGTTCCTATGTGGCTACCGCACTGACCAGCGGAAAGATCACCGGTAAAGCCGGCGATTCCTTCAGCGCAGGCAGGCTTGGCAACTACACCGTGGTGAGCGCCCCCGACGGCGGCACCGAAGTTCTTCTTGGGCCTCCCTTTAAATTTGACAAAGCCAATATCAGCGACTGGAAGACCGTGTACTAAAAAATGCAAAGAGGTGATTTCAAAATATCAGATTTTGGAATCACTTCATAAGATGTAGTGTAGAAAGTGTTTTGGTTATGCTTTCTATAAGACCTATTTCAAAATCAACCAGGTTTTGAAATAGGTTCCTATGACCTAGGATTTTGGGAGGAGGTACTTTCCGGAGCTGGAATTATCCGGTTCCGGAGGGGCCCTGCCCTCCTTCGGGAGAAAACGATGAAACGGAATGCCTTTGCCATGCGCTTAAAACCGGGATGCGAAAGGGAATACAAAAAACGGCACGATGAAATATGGCCGGAACTTAAAGCAGAACTCCGGAAAGCCGGTGTGTCAAACTATTCCATTTATCTTGACTCAAAAACAAATACTCTTTTTGCCTTTCAATACCTGGCGGAGGATGCCACCGACGGAAGCCTGGCGGAAAAAGAAATAGTAAAAAAATGGTGGCACTCCATGAAGGATCTTATGGATACCAACCCGGATGAATCTCCGGTGAGTGATCCCTTAATAGAAATGTTCCATCTGGACTAATTAAAACCCCCGCCTTAAAGGGGCGGGAATCAACAACCCCGCCGAAAGCAGCGGGTATGCTGGTTCTGCAAGGTAAGGATTTTATGCGGGTTTCATACCCCGCACAACAATTTCTTTGTTGCTTCAAAGAAGCGTCCTAAAGAGCGGAGTATTAAACCCGCCTGCGAATAAAAGGAAGTGTTCCGGATTATGAGTATAGAAGACCTAGTTGAGATTTCAAGATATTACGGATCAAATCCCGAATACATTATTGCCGGGGGCGGTAATACCTCCTTCAAGGATAATACCACCCTGTACATTAAAGGGTCGGGAACTTCCCTGGCGGATTGTACTCCCGAAACTTTTGTCAGGATGGACCGGGAAGCCCTGGCAAAAATCTGGGAAAAGGATTATCCCGGCAATCCGGATGAACGGGAAAGTGCGGTCCTGGAAGACATGATGGCTGCTAAAAAACCCGGGGAAGAACACAAACGGCCCAGCGTGGAGACCCTTCTCCATGACCTGCTTCCCTTTGAATACGTGGTACATACCCATCCGGCCCTGATTAATGGGCTTACCTGTTCCCGGGAAGGTGCAGCCGCGGCGGAAAAAATTTTTTCCGGGAAGACCCTTTGGATTCCTTCGGTGAATCCCGGTTATATTCTTTCCCTGACGGTAAAACAGGCCATGGCGGATTATACCGCACAAAAGGGACAGCCCCCTTCTATTATTTTGCTCCAGAATCATGGGGTGTTTGTCGGGGCAAACCGGGTTGAAGATATTAAGGAAATATACAGCCACATAATAGAACGGCTTGGATCATATATTAAATACAAACCCGATGTATCCGGGGAACAATCAAGCTGGGGAGTTTCCGGTAGGATTATCCCTGTCCTGGAAAAACTTGCGGAGGCTTCCAACGGCGGAAAACGGACGGTGCTGTTCCGGAGAAACGCCGGAATAGTTCCGGTAGTCCAGGGACCCTCAGCATTCTTCCCGGTATCATCCGCATTAACACCGGATCACATTGTATATGCCGGAAGCGATCCCCTCTTTGTTGAGACCGATGCAGAAAATTCTGAACGGATTTTTACGGATATCCGGGCCGCCTGGGATCATCATATCAAAGACACAGGCCGTCCTCCGAAAATCGCAGCTGTCCAGGGGGTAGGTGTTTTCGGAATCGGGACAGGAGAAAAAGCTGCAGGACTTGCCCTGGATCTTTTTTCTGATGCCATAAAGGTTGCGGTGTATGCGGAAGCCTTTGGCGGGGTTCAATTCATGCCCAGGAATCAGATTGATTTTATCAACAATTGGGAGGTTGAGAGATACCGTACGAACATTTCAACTTCTAATAAATAGAGAGGCTCTTTCAAAATATTAGATTTTGAAAAAGCAACCTAAGATGTGAGTGCAGAAAGAATGATATTTTATGAATGGATAAGGAAATAGCATTCTTTCTGCAAAAGCCTTTTTCAAAACCAACCGGGTTTTGAAAAAGGCTCTAGATACAAGGAAATCT
This sequence comes from Treponemataceae bacterium, assembly GCA_031549725.1. Lineage (GTDB taxonomy): Bacteria > Spirochaetota > Spirochaetia > Treponematales > Breznakiellaceae > UBA937. Next base: position 53,310 of record JAVBPH010000069.1, on the reverse strand, counting down.
TTTAAAAGTTTCCAGAATTGTCCCAGGGTCTTTCATGGATTTTTTCCAGGAAAGCCCAAATACTTACAAGGAGTCAATAATGAAACCCTATGAAAACAAAGACGCCATTGAAAAGTCATATGATCTGGCAAAACAAGCCTATAAAAATTTTGGAGTCGATACTGATGCGGCAATCCGCGCAGCCCTGGAAATTCCCATTTCCATCCAGTGCTGGCAGGGGGATGATGTAATCGGTTTTGAAGGGGCTGAACAACTTTCCGGCGGAGGCATTCTGACCACAGGGAATTATCCCGGCAGAGCCCGCAACGGGGATGAACTGCGGAGGGATGCGGAATTTGCTTTTTCCCTGATCCCCGGAAAAAAGCGGTTCAATCTTCATACGTTCTATGCAGAACCCCAGGGATCCAGGGTAAGCAGGGATGAACTGGAACCGGAACATTTCAAAAAATGGATGGCCTGGTCAAAGGAAAAACAAATTCCCCTGGATTTTAATCCCTCCTTTTTTTCCCATCCCATGGCTGAATCAGGATATACCCTGGCAAGTCCGGATCCCAAGACAAGAAATTTCTGGATCCGTCATGGGAAGGCTTCCCGGAAAATCGCATCGGCCATGGGACTCAACCAGGGATCCCCCGCGGTAAATAATATTTGGGTTTCCGATGGCTCCAAGGATACCCCTGCGGACCGCATTTCCCCCAGGCTCAGGTTAAGGGATGCGCTGGATGAAATTCTGGACGTGTCCATGGATCCCAAAACCATTACCGATGCGGTGGAATCAAAATTATTTGGTATTGGCAGTGAATCCTATGTGCCCGGATCCCATGATTTTTACCTGGGTTATGCCGCATCAAAACAGATCCGGCTCTGTCTTGACATGGGGCATTTTCATCCAACCGAAAGTATTGCCGATAAAATTTCTGCGGTCATGTTTTTTGTTCCGGGCCTGCTCATGCATTTCAGCCGGGGAGTCCGGTGGGATTCGGACCATGTACCTACTTATTCGGATGATCTCCGGAATGTATGCCTGGAAATAATCCGGCAGGATGCCCTGGACCGGATCGATCTGGCCATGGATTTCTTTGATGCATCCATCAACCGGATTGCCGCCTGGACCATCGGCTGCAGGAATCTGCGCCTGGCCCTGCTGAGTGCTCTCCTGGAACCGGAAAAACTTTTGATTGAAGCTGAAAATGCCGGCAGGTACCATGAACGGCTTGCCATAATGGAAGCCATGAAAGTCATGCCCTTCCCAGGAGTCTGGGACAAGCTTTGCCTTCAGGCGGGTGTCCCTGCTGGTACTGACTGGATGGACCCGGTATCGGAATATGAATCATCGGTACTTTTAAAACGGTAAAGGGACAGCCCCTGTAAAACCTGTGTGGGTATATTTCAAATAGTCCTGATATTTACTTCCGTTTTTTAAAGGAGCGGTTTGTGAAATTTGCAATTGCTGTACTTGATATAGGTATGACCAATAAAAAAGTGGCGGTCTACGATGACCAGCTTTCCCAGGTCTTTGTCAGGTATCGTAATTTTTCCCCAGTAATGGTTGATGGTCTGGAAACCCATGATCTGGAAGGAATGGAAACATGGATTACGGATCAGCTGACCGAAGCAGCCGGGATTTATCCCGTTAAAGCTATTTCCGTCAGCACCCATGGGGCAACCTTTGTCTGTTTAGGAAAAGACGGAAAGCCCTCGGTACCTTCTGTATATTATACCTATGAACCAGGGGAAACATTTCATGAACGTTTTTATCAAAGATTCGGCGATCCCGTAAAACTCCAGAAACAGACCGGGACTCCCCCGCTCAAGGCAATGATCAACGTCGCCAAGGGAATATTTTTTGCCCAGGAACGTTTTCCTTATTTTTTTGAACGGACAGTCCAGGTCCTGCATTATCCCCAGTACTGGGGATTCCGTTTCACCGGAAAAACCGGTATGGAAGGAACCTGTCCGGGATGCCATACGTACCTTTGGGACCAGCTCGAAAACCGGCCATCCAGTGTAGCAGAAGGTCTGGGGATTGTGCCTCTTATGCCGGACAAACTCAACAATTCCTGGGATGTGCTGGGGACTATTACGGAAGATCTGGCAAAGAAGACCGGCCTTTCCAAAGATGTGATTGTCACCATGGGTATCCATGACTCCAATGCGTCCCTGCTCCCCCACCTGGCCAGGCAGGGGCAATCCGGTTTTGTACTTAACTCCACCGGAACCTGGTGCGTCAGCATGAAACCTGTAGCCGATTACGGATTTAAACCGGAGGAACTTGGAAAAATTGTATTCTTCAATATTTCAGCTTTCAGGAAACCCGTAAAGACTGCTATATTTCTGGGAGGCCAGGAATTCGAAAGCTGGCTGAAGGTTCTTATGGATATCCATGGCGTGGACGTGCTTCCCCCGGAGGATGAAAAATACTTCCGGAACATCCTGAAGCAGAAAAAGGCATTCCTTATGCCGGAACTGATCCCCGGTTCAGGGCAGTTCCCCGGATCAAGGGCACGGATCATGGAAGACGGCAGGGAATACCTCTTTGAAGACATCCAGGCAGGCAGGGTGATTCCATGGGTTTTCCGGAAATATGAAGAAGGTTTGGCCCTGCTGAATATTTCCCTGGCCATGCAGACCATGACAGCCCTGGACCGGACCGGTCTTAATCCGGGGGAACAGGTTTTTACGGAGGGAGGCTTCAGGAAAAACCGGACCTACAATACTCTGGTTTCCGCGGGGCTTCCATCGAATCGGGTTTTCCTTACCAGTATAGCCGAGGCATCAGCCCTGGGGGCGGCTATGACAGCCAGGATGGCCCTGACCAATCAGGAGCTTCATGATCTGGATGGGGATTTTGAAATTGATTACCAGGAAATTGCAAAACCCGGTATACCCGAAATTTTTTCCTACCGGGAAGACTGGCTGGCATATACGAAGGATCCATCTAAAAAATGATGTTTTTGAAATTGGACGTGTCCGGAAACTGCTGTCATATACAGCGCGAGTTTCTGAACAACCCTATTCCATTATTACGGAGATACCATGAAAACAAAAGCAGTCCGCATTTATGGCGTTAATGACCTGAGACTTGAAGAATTTGATCTTCCTGAAATCAGGGATGATGAAATTCTTGCCCGGGTGGTGTCGGATTCAATCTGCATGTCCAGCCATAAACTTGCCATGCAGGGGAATAACCATAAACGGGTCCGGCAGGATCTGGCCGCACATCCGGTAATCATTGGCCATGAATTCTGCGGGGTCATTGAAAAAGCCGGAGCCCGGTGGGCGGATAAATTCAAGCCGGGCACCAAGATGGCCATCCAGCCGGCCCTTAACTACCCGGGAGCAGACGGAAAAGCAACCCTCTGGGCGCCGGGTTATTCCTATGAATACACCGGCGGTGATGCTACCTACATCATCTTACCAAAGGAAGTTATGGAAATGAACTGCCTCCTGGAATATCCGGGGGATAATTTTTATCTGGGTTCCCTGGCGGAACCGGTTTCATGCATCGTGGGAGCCTTCCATGCCCAGTACCATACCAGCGGCGGATCGTACAACCATCGCATGGGAATTGTCGAGGGAGGTTCCACGATTCTTCTTGCCGCTGCGGGTCCTATGGGTCTTGGGGCCATCGACTATGCTATCCACAACCCCAGGAAACCATCCCGGCTGGTGGTGACCGATATCGATGATGACCGGCTTAACCGGGCAAGCCAGCTTTTGACTCCAGGGGAAGCAAAACAGCATGGGGTGGAACTCATCTACATCAATACCAGGGAACTGGCCAACCCGGTGGATCATCTGAAAGAATTAAACGGCGGGAAATTGTATGATGATGTGTTTGTGTTTGCCCCGGTAAAACCGGTTCTGGAAATGGGGGACAATCTATTAGGTCACGATGGCTGCCTGAATTTCTTTGCGGGTCCCACGGATCCGGCGTTTTCTGCGGTGTTCAACTTTTATAATGTTCACTATGAATCCCACCATATTGTCGGTACCTCCGGGGGAAATACCGACGACATGAAGGAGTCCCTGGATATGATGGCCAAGGGTGAATTGAACCCGGTGTTTATGATCACCCATATTGGCGGACTCAATGCGGTACCCCGGACCACCATAGACCTGGATAAAATCCCCGGGGGCAAAAAACTAATCTATACCCATAAGAATTTTGAACTTACCGCCATTGCGGACTTTGCGGAAAAGGGAAAAACAAACCCCTTCTTTGCTGAACTGGCAGAAATCTGCAGCCGCCACAGGGGACTCTGGAACCAGGAAGCTGAATCGTACCTTCTGGCTAATGCACCGGAAATTTAGATGGGTGTCACAAATCCGGATTTCCCATGCGGAATCAGGGAATATTTCTTGACATTCTTCTATTAAATAAGAATGATTGATCTATGAACCAATTTGAATGGAAAGATGTGTTACCTTTTCACCTGGGAAATTCCGTATTCAGCCCCGGGAATGTGCTGATCATTGCCGAGTTGGGAACATCCCATGGGGCGGACCGTAAAAAGGCCAGGGAATTAATCGATGCCGCTGCGGAGGCCGGCGCGGGGTGCATCAAATTCCAGATGGTGTATGCCGATGAAATTCTCCATCCCAACACCGGGGAAGTGACCCTCCCCGGGGGAAACATCCGGCTCTATGACAGATTCAAGGAACTGGAACTGCCCCCGGATTTTTTCCGGGAAATGAAGGAATACACGGAACAACGGGGGCTGATCTTTCTTTGTACCCCCTTTGGTATCCGGAGTTCCAGGGAATTGAATGCCCTCAAGCCCCGGCTTGTTAAAATTGCATCCCCGGAACTGAACTACACCCGGCTTCTGGAGGAAACCGCTTCATACAATCTCCCGGCTATTCTTTCATCCGGCGTATCTACCCTGGGAGATATTGAACGGGCTCTTGGTTTTTTTGACAGGCGGAATGTTTGTCTCCTTCACTGTATCACCTCATACCCTGCTCCGGAAAGGGAATACAATCTCCGGATACTGCAGAGTTTACAGGCGGTTTTTGGAGTTCCTGTAGGGGTCAGTGACCATAGTCTGGATCCGGAGCTGGTTCCTGTGCTGGGTACAATTATGGGGGCATCGGTGGTCGAAAAACATTTTTGTTTGTCCCGGAAGGATCCTGGCCTGGACGATCCCATTGCCCTGGATCCGGGTGATTTTTCAAAAATGGTAAAAGCTGTCCGCGGGGTTTCCCGGGAAGGACCGGAAATGGCGTTAAAAGAAATGATTGATGCCCGGGGGGATGAGCTGGTAACCGCGGTCTTAGGGAATGGGGTTAAAAAACTGGCCCCTTCGGAGCTGTCGAATTACGAACGGACCAACCGGTCCATCCACGCCCTGCGGGATATAAAAAAGGGGGAGATTATCCGGCATGATATGATAGGTGTCTTGAGGACGGAAAAAAAGCTGAAACCAGGACTTCATCCCGAATGGGAAGAAAAAATCCCGGGAAAAACCGCATTAAACGATATTCCTGCTGGCGAAGGAATAACATTTGCCGATATTTAATTAGTATATTATACATATTAAAGAGGTAAGAAAACTAATTTTAAGATATGGAGGCTTATCAATCTGGTTCAACAATATTGATAATTAATTATCTTTTATCTTCAATTTTGAAGGAAGTAATGATTTAGAACCATATTGAATTATTTGCTTTTTTTGGTAAAATGTTTATTATATGACAATTGTAATGTTGTTTATTTTGAGTATCCTAAATAACATTATGTAAAAAGCTTTCTACTTAAAAAAACGGAGAGTTTATGACAGTTATCCCTAGCGGGCCAGCCCAGTATTTAGCCAGGTTCGGAGACCAGAGCATTGCCTGCAGCCAGTATGCAATTACCAAGCTTGGTTTGGAGAGCAGCCATTGTTTTCTTAAATTGGATGAATACATAATCCTCTGTGCCCCCTTCCAGATAAGCTTTAAAAGGGCAATTTTTCTGGCATCCCTTTCAAAACAGGAATTGGCTTTTTTCCAGAAGTATGTAAACGGAATTGTGGGGCTTTCCATTGGTTTTAAGCAGGGAAACAAGGAACCTATCAAACTTTTCCTCAGGTGCAACCTGACCCAGATCGGGCAGATGAAAGGCCGGGAAAATGTGGGACTTTTTGTGGTTGATTTCAAAACTACCCCCAGTGATCTGGTCATGATTCTTGGACAGTACCTGGAAACCCAGGACCGCCTGAAGGTTCTGTTCGAAGATCTGGGGAAAACAAGTATTAAAATGACCCCGGCCACAGCAAAAATGATTGGTTACAATATGTATGCTACCATCACAGAACCTAACAAGGAAGGCAAACGAATTCAGGTATACAATTTCAACACGAAAAAACTGGAACATCTTGAAGCCGGCAACGGTCCGGGACGGCCCGCGGGAACCTCCGTGGCATATCAGCTGTACTTTAAAAAATACCGGATTTCCGTGGCAGGCAAGGTAGAATCCAGTGGGATCATACAGAATGGTATTTTGAAAACCACGGCCTCCCTGGCTTTCAGTCCTGAACTTGTAGAAATTGTGGATGATTACTGGTTCCAAACCCGGTCCAATCCCGGGGCCGTAGATTCGGTTGTAGGAATGTAGATACAGTATTTTGATCATTTTATCATTGTAAAAAACCATTTTATTCGCAAGTGGGTTTAATACCTTCTGCACGCTCCCGGGTGCGAAGCTCTGGGGCGTTCTAAAAATCTTGTAAATCAAAATTGTATGGGTATTAAACCCACATAAAAACCATACCTTACAGAACCAACAATAGAGATGTTTTTATCCTTCTGACTCTGATTTCTGTTGCCAAACTGTCAATAACCATGCCATTATATAAAGGATTTCTAAAAACCAGTTGGGTTTTCAGAGGTCCCTAGGATACGGGAACTTCTAAAAATTGAAATTTTTAGAAGTTCTCTATATTAATTATCCCACATTAAAGAGCGTATATGGATTTTGTCAAAAACTTGAAGGACATCCTGGAGTCTCAAAAAACGGGGCTGAAAAAATTTGAGGAAGAACTCTCGTCTATCGAAAAAACGGATATTCTGAACGAATACGGAACCCTGGAAAAAAAAGCAAAAACCTATGAATCCGAACTGGAAAGCCTGAAGGCAAAAAATTCGGTTCTGAAAAAAGAATGTTCCGCATTAAAAGAAGCCCTTTCAGCTGAAATGTACAGCCAGAAATTGCTGCTGCTTAATTTTTCGAAAGAAAGGGTCTTTAACCTTTACAGAGACTTTGAGGTGAACAATTCCAAAGGGCTGGCGGAAATTGAGTTCTCCGCGGAACAAACCCTGGCACAGCTCAGCAGTTCCATAGCCGGCGGGAATCTTAAAATAAGTGAAGAAATTCAATCCCGGATACAGGAGACAAAAAAACTTGTTTATGAATACAAACAGAATCTGGAACAGGAGGTTGCGGGATTAAGAACAGAATTCCATGACCGGTTTGAAAAGGAATACGCCGGATTAGTGGAAAATAAACTTACCGAAGAACAGATCAAAAAACGGACGGCCAACACAAACATTGAAATGAAACTGGGCCGGCGGATTACCAATATTGCCGGAATAGCTTTTGTCCTGATTGGTGTTGCATTGGGCCTGCAGTACACCTTCACCAACCTGATCACTTCGGTCTACGTAAAAAGCGGCGCAGCTTTTTTCCTGGGGCTGCTTTTCCTGGGTTTTGGAGAACTGATGAACCGGAAATCCCGGTCGGTGTTTTCCCTGGGAATTACCGCCGGGGGTATAGCCATATTGTTTACTGTTACGGGTATATCCTATTTTTACCTGAATCTGTTCAGCATGCCCTTTGCATTTGGACTGACGATCCTGATATCCACAGCGGCATTTTTTCTTTCCTTCAGGTATAAATCCCAGACCATTGCCATATTTGCCTATATAGGGGCATTTCTCCCAATTTTTTCCGCCATGCAGGTTACGGATCTGGAAATCATATTTGGGTACCTGCTTATTCTTAACCTTTTTGTCCTGCTCCTCTATACAAAAAAGGATTGGAGTATTTTAAAATACATCAGTTTTCCCCTGAACCTGATTTGCTTTTTTACATTAACCATGATGGGTTTACATGATCTTCCCTGTTCCACCCTGGTTATTTTCGTAGTTGCGAACTACATGATATATGTGACTATCCCCCTGGTCAGTGCTCTGCGGAATGCAAAAACTATTTCCACCGGGTCTTCGGTAATTCTTACCATTAATACTCTGTTCAGCGCGGGGTTGATTTTTATATTACTGAATGCCAACCATTACAACCATCTGTTTGGGTTGACTTCTCTAATAATGGCGGCTTTTTTCATTGGCCTGGGATATTTTGTTTACAGGACAATCCGGAATAAGCATCTGCTGGTTTTGTTTCTTGGAACCGCATTTATTTTTGCCGTCCTGGTTGTCCCGCTGCAGTTCGACAGCAGGTGGATAAGCCTGGGATGGCTGGCGGAAGCCACGGGGCTTCTTATTATTGGTATCCTGCTGGAAAACAAATGGTACAGGATAGGAGGTATCCTAATCCTGGTGTTCTCCATGGTCACTTTCCTCCTGGTGGATTTTCCGGGCATACATGACATTTACTATATCGGAAAAGCCAGCGCCATCAGTTTTAGCTGTATTGCGGTTCTGGCGTGCAGTATCCTTAAGCACCGTAAAACCAAGGGGTATATCCATACCTTTGAAGGCCGGTTTCTCTGGATTTTCAAGAATTTTGTCAGTATCCTCTGTTTTCTGTACCTGATCATGCTTAACGACTATTTTATCCTTCAGCCCTACGGAATGGATCTGTTTCTTATTATTACCGTATATATATGTTTTGTCATTTCATTTGTGTTTGAATTTGTCAAAGTCCTGAAGGATCAATTTACCCGGGTTTTACAAACCATATTTATCATCCTGGGAATTGTGATAAACCTCATTTTAAACACCCTGTACCTCCCGGATATGTACATGGTGCTTGTGATTCTTGCCAATGCGGTTGCGGCTGTCCTGATCTGGCTTTACACCAATCAGTTTATAAAACGGGGAAAATTATCAAGAGAAGCCCAAACCATCATTATTTCCATATTTGCCCTGGTAATTATTTTACAGATTCTGGTCTGCCAGTATGATTATTCCCTTAACAGCATGGTTATCAGCAGTATCCTGGTTTTTGCATCCCTGGGTTTGATCATCGCCGGTTTTATAAAAAGGTACGCCTACCTCAGGCGGTTCGGCCTGGTTCTCAACCTGATTTCCATAATCAAATTCTTTATTCTTGATCTTTATTTCCTGGGAAAAGAAGAGAGAATCATCTCATATTTTATTTTGGGGTTTGTGCTGATAGGGATATCCTATGTGTACCAGCATTTTTCAAAAAGGTTATTCAAGCAGAACGAACATGACGAAGGTTAAACTTCTCTTTATATTTTATTTTTGTACGGCTTTCTTTGTTTTCTCAGAAGAAGCCGCTATTCATTATTCAGGGGAAATAATCCTGACCGGAGAAAAGGATTATAAGGAAATTATCCTGGACCGGGATGTGATTACCCGGGCGGCCTACGACTTCCGGGACATAAGAATTGTTAATGAGGAAGGGAATCCTGTTCCGTATTTTATTTACAATTCGCTTACCTATGAGAAAATCCTGGATACTTTTTTTGGATCCGAATACCTGGGGTCTTTTATAAAAGACGGTGACGAGTATTTCGATTTTAAAATCCTAAAAAAAGAACATTCCGATGTTTATGGGAATCATTTAGAAATAACAACCCTTAATTCCGGCTTTGCCGAGACAGTGGCTCTCCTGGGAAGCCATGACGGCAATAATTGGGTCCCGGTAACCGAAGCTTTTATCTATGATGTAAGAACTTTTTCCCAGAAGACCATCCCCTTCGGACGGACCGAGAAGTATTCCTATTATAGAATTAAAGCGGCGGAACATACCCTGCAGCCCGATTCTTTAAAGCTCATATACACCGAAATGATCCAGGACCGGCAATTATTCACCAGGGAATTTCATCCGGCATTTGAAATTGAGGAAAAAGACCAGAACACCCTGATCACTATTCCAAAGAATGAAATACGTTATCTGCATATAGACAGCATCCAGTTTGAAACCGGCGGCACCTTCCAGAGGGAAGTCGCTGCATCCTACAAAAGAGACGAAATATACCGGTTTCCTTTCCGGGGGGAATTACTGGAAAAAAACTACATCATCCTGGACAGACGGTCCAGTGACAATGATTTGGTGATTACAATTTTCAATGGAGATGATAGACCCCTGGAAGTTAAAAACGTCACCCTGTTCTACCGTTTCCAGAAACTGGTATTTAATGCGGGGGAAGGGAATTCTTTTTTCCTGGAATACGGGGATTATTCCCTGACAAAACCGGATTATGATATAAGAAATTACGGTGAATATATTCTGCGGGAAGGGGTAGATCCCTGTACAATTGGCCATACAAAGGAAACCCCGAGTTCAAAGCCCCGGGAAACCCCGGTAGCATCCCCGGATTCAAAACCCCAGGAAACCCTGGCGGGAATGCCAATAGAAAAGTTTTTTATGAATGTTTCCATTGTTTTAGCCGCCCTGATTCTGTTAATTGTAATTATCGCAGGTTTAAAAAAACATGGTTCTCCCTGATCATTTTCCTATGAATGCATAATCTTCCATATTTTTTCTTCTCCATTGATAAAAGAATCAATTCCCTGTTGCATCATCCGGTTCAACCATGGCAAAATAGGATAAATGATGAAGTGTTCCGGACCCCTTATGCGGGAAATAACGGATCACCCTTTTGGAGTATGTATGGCCGATTTTATTGAACCCCGGATTTTAAAAGGTTTCAGGGATTTTCTTCCTTCCGCTGAGATAGCAAGAAGAGATCTGGTTGAAAAAATTGAAGCATCCTTCCGTTCCTTCGGATTTGTTCCAATAGATACGCCCGTTCTGGAATATGCTGAAATCCTTCTGGGAAAAGGCGGCGGAGAGACGGAAAAACAGGTGTACCGCTTTAATGATCACGGAAGCCGGGACGTGGCCCTGCGTTTCGATTTAACCGTCCCCTTCGCCCGTTTCCTGGCGGAACACCGGCATGAGCTGAACCTTCCCTTTAAGCGTTACCACATTGCCAAGGTCTGGCGTGGTGAAAACACCCAGCGGGGCCGGTACCGGGAATTTACCCAGTGTGATTTTGATATCGTGGGAAGCGACAGCCCCGGGGCGGATTTTGAAATTCTTCTGATGATGAGAAATACCCTCATGGCTATTGGAGTCGGGGATGTAACCATCCGGGTGAACCACCGGGGACTTTTTAATCTTTTCCTGAAACATATCGATGCCCTGGATAAATCCGTGGAAATTTTAAGAACCGTGGATAAGCTGGCCAAGATAGGTCTGGATGAAACCAGAAAACTGCTGACGGAAATTCTTGACCCAGGCCGGGCGGAAAAGGTTTTGGATTTTATCAAGCCCAGGGAAAATTTTGAAAAAACCCTGGAATCCATGACCCTGGCTGCGGGAGGGGACAATCCCTTTACCGAACGGATGCGGATGATCCGCCGATTTATGGATGAGACCGGTACCTCATCATCCTTTGTAATCGATCCGTCGATTACCCGGGGACTGGATTACTATACGGGTATCGTGTATGAAACCTTTCTGAATGCTCTGCCGGATATCGGTTCTGTCTGTTCCGGCGGCCGTTACGATGATTTGGCCGGCCTTTATTCAAAGGAGAAACTTACCGGGGTGGGTTCTTCCATCGGCCTGGACCGGCTTATAGCCGCTTTGGAAACCCTGGGACAAATCAAAGGAAAAAATTCCTATGCGGATTTAATTATAGCCTGCATCGATGAAACCCGGTCCGGATCATACCAGGCCCTGGCAGCGAAATTCAGGAAAGCAGGAATACCCTGTGAAGTTTTTCTGGAAGAAAAAAAACTTACCCAGCAGTTTGTTCTGGCAGAAAAAAAAGGAGCTTCCTATATTATTTTACCAGGACAGGATCCTCAAAAGGACCCGCTAAGCCTCAGGGTAATCGCATCCAGGGAGAACCGGGAAAACCTTACCGTAGGTGATATAATTGAATTTATACGTAAAAATCAGTCTTAGGGTATCCATAAACCGAGAATCCGCCGGGGACATAACCCGATCAGTGGGGCAGCTCTAAAAACTCGGTCAGATTTTTAGAGCTGCCCCCGGAGAAATTTTTATTTCTTTACCTTGTAGCGAAATAAAAAAGTTTCTCCATCCTACATCTAGGGAACCGCTGATTAAACCGGCCGCAATATGCGGCCAATCAGCGGTTCCCTCCGCAATTCTTTGCTGCACAAAGAATTGCCTGCATTAAAGAATACACTGATTAATGCTCTGTGGACATTAATCAGTGTTTCCCTAGGGAACCGCTGATTAAACCGGCTGTAATATGCGGCCAATCAGCGGTTCCCTCCGCAATTCTTTGCTGCACAAAGAATTGCCTGCATTAAAGAATACACTGATTAATGCTCTGTGGGCATTAATCAGTGTTTCCCTAGGGAAAACTTCTAAAAACTGAAGTTTTTAGAAGTTCCCAGTTGTTATTAAAAGGAGTATATTTTGAAAAAACCAGTCCGATTTTTATTTTGCCTGCTGCTGATCTGCAGTATTCTTCCGGTTTCCCTTTTTGCCCAGACAGAGGTTCAGGTTAATACCCTGCAGGACCTGGACAAGGAAGGCCAGAAATTAGGCGCCCTCATTATCGCCCAGCTGAAAAAAGAAAGCGGTAATACGAAACCTAAGGTACTGGTGGGAACCTTTGTGTATCAAAATATGATTATTTCCCTGGGCAATGTGATGAACCAGAATCTGGTGAATTACCTTTCGGTTAACGGAGCAAACCAGTTCCAATTAATATCCGGCGCCGGAACAGCATCCCCTGCCCCCTCATCACCCGGGGCTGATTATATGATCACCGGTGAAATTGTTGAGATTGGGAATATCTTCCGTATTTATACCAGGCTTATCCGGACCAAGGATAATACCATTGTATATGCATGGCAGACGGATCTTCAGAAAACCATGTACCTCATGGACATGGTCAACGTATCGGGCAGGTCGGGTATTCCCATGGATATTTTTGAACCCGACAGTTTCGAACATCCGATCCAGGTCAGCCTGGATGGGGAGAAACTTTCCAGGACTATCCATTCCAGAAATGATGAGGACTGGTTTGTGTATACAGCATTAAAAGATGCCTATGTTTTTTTCGTTGCTGAAGGTACGGATGATTTTGACAGCTGCATGGAGCTCTATAACCCTGGGAAAAGAAGCCTTGCTTCCAACGATGATTACGGGGACAGCTATGATGCGGGAATAGTTTATCAGGTAAAAACCGGGGAAACCATTTATATAAAAGTATTCGGCTATGATGGTGAGACCGGTTTCTATTCCTTCAGTGCCGGAACTATTCAAATTGATGACCAGAACATGGAACCCAACGACACCATGGGCCAGGCATACCCGGTGGAACCGAAGGCAGAGGCTTATAAGGGTTTCTTTATGAGTTCCAACGACGTGGACTGGTACAAAATTACCGTACCCCCGGAAGACAAGATGCTGCTTATTTACACCGACAGCGACCTGGATACCTACATAACCCTGTACGATGAAACCGGTGAAGTAGTTGCAGAGGACGATGACGGCGGGAGCGGATATAACGCGAGACTATCCTTTGTGGTCTCCGGAGGAACCTATTATATTGAGCTGGAAGAATTGGACGGAACCACGGGGCCCTATTCCCTCTATATAAAATTAAACGATGCCATAATAAGGGATCAGTACGAGCCGGACAATACCATGAGGGAGGCCAAGGAAATTACGGTAAATAACCCGCAGACCCGGACCTTTACCAATTCGGACGACATGGATTGGGCATGGTTTACTGTTACCACCGCCGGAACCTATACCATTACTGCCATTGGAGAGTCTTCGGACCTGGATACGTACCTTGAACTTTACAATGAACAGGGTAAGTTAATCGGGGAAGATGACGACGGGGGCAGCAGCTATGATGCACGTTTAAGGATACGCCTGGAACCTGGAAAGTATTACATCCTGGCGGAAACCCTGGATGATTTCTCCTACCCCGAAATGTACACCCTCAGTATAACCAGATAATGAAAAAACACTGATCAAAAAACCGGAGGGTATCCCAATCCTCCGGTTTTTTATGCTTGAATATCAGGGATAGTTTATTTTAGAATTTATTTATTATTTTATGATCTTCCCCGGGGTATCATTAGAGGTGAGCCGAATCCAGCGGAGACCCGTTCGATAGGAAATTTATTAAACCAGACTGCCGAATGAAAAATAGTGCTCTTACGGCTTATCCGTAATGGCCAGGTCGGTGATTGTCACATTCCCCTGGATTGTTTTCCAGTCCGCCCTGAATCCATCAATAGCCTGCTGGATTGCGGCCATGCCAAAAACCTGGTGCAGTAATTCCGGCGGCAGGGTAACCGTGTGGGCGCCCGCCCGGAGGGCATCGTTCACCTGGGCAATATTCTTGAAACTGGCTGCTACTATCCGGCTTTTGCTCTGGTTCTTTTCGATCATCTGGGCCAGGGCGGCAATCATTTCCGACGGGTTTATATCCGCATTTTCCATCCGGTTGCAGTAGGGAGCAATAAAATCAGCGCCCGCGGTGACCGCCATAAAACCCTGGATTTTTGAATAGATGGCAGTGGCGGTAATACCGATTCCGTACCGTTTCAGACGCTGAATAGCCTTAAGGCCTTCTTCGTTGGTGGGAATCTTGATAAACACCTTATCATCCACATGCTTCAGGATGGCATCGGCTTCCCGGAGAATTCCCTCGCAGTCCTCCGCTATGGTTTGGATATGGAGGGTCCGTTCCATACCTATAATCCGCCGGATTTCCCGCATATGTTCAAAAAAATTAATTTTACCCTCTGCTTTCAGGATGCTGGGATTACTGGTAACTCCGGTAATGGGAAAGGATTCGCTGTATTTCCGGATATTCGCCAGGTTTGCACTGTCAAACAAAAATTCCATGGTTATGTCTCCTCATGTATACTCACACAGCCTGCTCGGTCCGTTCAATAATATCATCCTGGGTCTGACGGCTCAGCACATTAAAGAATGCACTGTATCCTGCTACACGTACAATCAGATCCCGGTGTTTTTCAGGGTTTACCTGGGCATCCAGAAGAATATCCCGGCTCACCACATTGTATTGTACATGGAACCCGTGCAGCCGGTTAAAGAAAGTCCGCAGGAGCATAACCAGTTTGGTCCGGTTTTCCCCGGTGCTGAGCATAAGGGGAGTAACCTTCTGATTCAGGAGAACCCCCCCGGTGATTTTTTCCGTGGGAAGCTTGGACACCGATTTGAAAACCGCGGTGGGACCGCTCCGGTCCATTCCATGGGATGGGGAGCATCCCTCTGCCAGGGGTTCACCGGCTTTACGTCCGTCCGGAGTGGCGGTGGTCCCCGCTCCCTGGGGCACATTGGCGCTGATCGACGAGGTCCCGCCGTAATATACACCACCGATGGGTCCCCGGCCATACCGGGTATTCTTGTATTTGGAAAGTTCATCCAGATATATATTGTAGGCTTCCCGGATAAGGCTGTCCGGGTAATCATCATCATTGCCGTATTTCGGTGCTTCATGGATCAGTACCTGCCGGATGGTTTCACCCCGTTCCCCTTCAAAATTTTCCTGAAGGGCTTCCCAGAGTTCTGCGGGGCTGAAACTGCGGTCTTCGAACACGCATTTTTTAATTGCCGCCAGGCTGTCCGCCAAATTAGCAATGCCTACCTGCAGGTCGCTGATAAAATCATACACCGCCCCGCCCTCTTTCAAATTCAATCCCCGGTCAATACAGTCATCACACAGGGCCGAACACAGAATGTCCGCGGTATCCCTTTCCAGAACACTGTCCGCGCAGGAATCAATAATGATACTGTGCCGGGTAAATTCCCGGATGATCCTGTCCCAGGCGGCCATGACTTCATCAAAACCGGACATATCTCTGAAATGGCCAATCCCCCGGCAGACCTGTTTTCCGCTTTCGATATCAACCCCGTTGTTCAGGGCTATCATCAGGGATTTAGGAAAGTTAAGGAAGCTCATTCCGGTACAGCGGTATCCCCACTTACCGGGAACAGCCACCTCCACGCAGCCGATGGCACTGTAGTTATAGGCATCCTCTTTTGCTACACCTTTTTCAATAAACGAAGGGATAATGATTTCATCACTGTTGAAGGCGGGCATGCCAAAGCCAAGCCTAACCACCTCAACACATTCCAGCATAAACTCATCGGACAGACCCTTATGATACCGGACTGTCAGGTTCGGCTGGGGAAGCCTGGTCCGGGCAACACTTTTCAGGATCAGGTGGGTCATGGGATTCACCGCATCCTTTCCGTCAATCGTCTGGCCTGCGACGGTAACATTCTGATACAGTGGGCTTCCTGCGGAAAACCGGGTATGGCTCCAGGAACGGATCTTGTTGATGGTATAGGTTTTCAGCCAAAGATTTGTCAGGAGTTCAACGGCTTTATCCTGGGTAATGGTTCCCGCGGCCAGGTCCTTTTCATAAAATGGATTCAGGTACTGGTCCATCCTGCCGTAGGAAAGGGAATGGCCGTTGGATTCTATCTGAAGGATGAGGTGGAGTAGCCAGAGAGACTGGACTGCTTCATAAAAACTTTCTGCCCCTTCATAGGGAATCTTGTTCAGAACCCGGTTCATTTCCAGGAGTTCGGTCCGGCGTTCCTGGCTGGTTTCCTTTTCCGCCATATTTAAGGCCAGGTCCGCATAGCGGCGGGCGAAAGCGACCACCGCATCAATCACCATCAGGATGGCTTCGTAGAAGTAGCGTTTATTCAGGTTCGTCCAGTCGGTCAGGTCCAGGGCGTCCATCCTCCGGCGGGTCCGCTCTTCATATTCCTTTAAGCCGTTTTTGAGTACCCGTTCGTAGTTTACCGCCACATGGGCATCCCCGGAGGTGATGTTGCCTTCGGCCTTGATAATCCCCAGATCGTAAAACACCCGGCTTTCCGCGGGCATAGATGCCAGCCCCCGCTCCTTGGTGGTATTGTGTTCCCAGAAGGGAGCCATATCCCGGAGGGCCTGCTTATTATCTTCCGTAATATAGAACCGGTCACCGTCACGTTTATCAAATTCATCAAGTTCTGCTATCACCCAGTCCATGGCGTATTCCGGGAAGATGGGGGCGCTCCGGTTTCCCGAAGCCTGATTCCCCGCGAGCAATGTTTCAGGTTCAATATAGATACTCATATGTTCCAGGATATTTTTCAGCATCCGGGCCCGGCGGATAGCCAGGGGCTGATCCATATTAGTCCGGTACGTTTCGGTGGTGAGCTTTGCCCTTTCTGTACATACCATGGGCCGGACATTCAGCAGATCCTCCCGGTATTTCCCCATTCTCGGAGTCAAGGTACCAAAGGGATTCATGATGTTATCATTCATATATTTACTCTCCAATTGTCCATAGGAAAACTTCTAAAAACTGGGGTTTTTGAAGTTCCCCATAATTAAAAAAGCAGTTCCGCTGCACCCACAATTCCAAAATCTTCACTTAGCTCGGCATTTCTGAAGTACACCGGATGCTGGTCATCCTGGTTAAGGGCATCGAACTGTCTGCGGATCTGACCGAACAGCTTGTCCCCCATGTGCAGCAGTCCGCCGCCGAAAACAAAACAATTAATATTCAGGGTTACGTAAAGATTGTAAATCCAGATGGCCATGTATTTCGCCATCTGATCCACCGCCCGGACCGCCAGAACGTCCCCCTGCTCCCAGGCATCATCCAGGTGGCAGGCGGTGATTTTGTCTGCCGACCCCGCGAGGGTTGTCATGATGGTGGTTTCCCCCCGGTCTATCCATTTTTGAATATGTTTGACGATCATGGACCCGGAACACCAGCTCATGAGGCAGCCCGTATTTCCGCAGCCGCACATAACACCGTCATCCTGGTTCACAATCATGTGACCGCTTTCCCCGGCCCAGCCGTACCGGCCCCGAAAAAGTTTCCCGTTGATGATGATTCCCGAAGAAATCCCCGTGGACACCGGGCAGTAAATCATATTATCAAAACCCCGGCCTGCCCCGTGGGTATATTCCGCCAGAGCGCCGGTATGGCTGTCGTTATCCAGAATGATTCTAAAATCCCGGCCCAGACGGTGCTGGAGGTATTCCTTGGCTGCAAAGTTTTTGATATTTGTCAGATTGACCGTTTTGATGATATATCCGTCTTCATACTTTATGTACGATGGCATGCCGATGCCGATACCCCGGAGGGTTTGGGAGGTAATCCGGTACTCATCAATCAAGGCCTGGATATTGGATACCACATCGTCAAAAAACTGTTCCGCCGAATATTCCGGGCGGGATGGCCGGCGGAATTTGGTGATAAGTTTCCGGTTCGAATCGTATATTCCGTAGGCGGTTTTGGTTCCCCCCACATCAATAGCGATGGTATACTGCTCCATAGATTACCTCCCGCAGCTCTTTATCTTCACCATATCATGAAACTATCATTATGTCAAGAAATAAATTACGAACGAAAGTAAATATATTTCTTATAAAATATTTATCATTTACATTTATAGAAACATATGTTAGAATGAAATTATGAAGAAAGATGATACCGCCGGAGGGCTGCTGTTTAATATCCAGAAATTCAGTATCCACGATGGTCCGGGTATCAGGACCACCGTGTTTTTTAAAGGCTGTCCCCTGGGGTGTAAATGGTGCTCCAATCCGGAATCCCAGAACCCCCGTCCCCAGTTCCTGGGTGATAAAATAGATAGCCGGTTTTATTCTCTGGAAGAAGTGGTGACCATTTGCCTGCAGGACCGGGATTTCTACGAAGAATCCTGCGGCGGGATAACCCTCTCCGGGGGGGAACCCTTTTCCCAGCCGGAATTCTTACTGGAACTCCTTAAAGCCCTGGGCAGCCATGGACTTCACCGGGCCATAGAAACCGCAGGACTGGTGCCCACGCCATTATTTATAGAAGGGTCCGGACTGGCGGACCTGGTCCTTTTTGATGTAAAACACTATGACAGCGCAAAACACCAAAAAGGTACGGGTGCGGACAATTCCCTTATCCTGGCCAATCTGAAACAAAGTTTTGAAGCAGGTATTCAGATCCTTCCCCGGATTCCGGTGATTCCCGGTTTTAATGCTGCCCTGGAGGATGCCCGGGAATTTTCGGAACTGCTGAGGAACATCGGCATACACCGGGTACAACTTCTGCCCTTTCACCAGTTCGGGGATATCAAATACGACCAGCTTAACATGGACTATTCCATGCGGGGACTTAAACCAATATATCCTGAAGAATTGGGAGAATACCGGAATATCTTTGAGGATAACGGGATTGATGCTTTTTTCTGAATGTCAGGGATTTACCGTGTTTGTATGGTACCGGTCTAATCAGCGGGAACCCTACGGACCTGAACTCCCTGGCGGGACAGATAAGATTCTGTATCAGTATCAATGGCATCATCGGTTATCACCAAGCCTACTCTTTCCGGGGAAATGAGGGATACCACCCCCTGCTGGCGGAACTTGCCCGATTCGGTGAGGACCACCACGGTCTGGGATTGCTTCGCCATATCCCGTACTGTTTCGGCCCTGGAATGGTCGTTGCCGGTAAAGCCGGTCCTTTCGGTGAATCCGTCGGTCCCTATAAATAATTTATCCACAAAAAAATTTTCGGCGCATTTCCTGGCAATGGAACCAACCATGCACTGGGATTCCTTCTGATAGTCGCCTCCCAGGAGGATAATTTTTGCCCCCGGAAGCCGGTGTATGTAGCCTGCAATAAAAGCGGAATTGGTAATAATCGTAATATTCTGTTTGTTTCCCGCCAGTTCCTCCGCCAGCAACGCACAGCAGGACCCGGATTCTATCATGACGGTTTCCCCGTCCTGGACGTTTTCCGCGGCAAGTACGGCAATACGCCGTTTTATTTCATAATGATAGGCCAGCCGGTTGTTGATATCATCCTGGGAACCCAGCAGGGCAAAGCCATGCTCCCGCTTGATCAGCCCCTTTGACTCCAGGGCATCCAGATCCTTACGCATGGTAACCTGGGAGACCTCCAGGAGTTCCGCCAGCTTCGCCACCTCAATACGTTTGTGTTCGGTGATTATTTCAAGTATTCTGATGTCCCGTTTGTTCATAATCCTGTTCCGTGTTATTTTTGCCTTATTATGGCTTACGAAAATAATAGTTTGTTTTACATTCAAAGTCAAATGTTCAAACAACCGGAAAAGAAAATAATATTTTGATGGTCAGTTTTGGGTATATAAACGGTTTTTGAAATACAGAGAGGAAAAAGAAAAATTGAAAAAAGTTGTTCTCCAATTATAAAAGAATACTCCGGTCCCGGGGTCCCTTCGGCCCTTCGAAAGCCTCAGGGCAGGTAACCCAGGGTCCGGATATAAAAGTATTTTTAAAGCTTACCAGTTTTCCATGGCTTTCTTGAATGCAGCTCCGGAGTTGCGGATTATCGATTCATCCACACAATAGGCAAACCGGACCCAACCGGGAACACCAAAACTTGAACCGGGCACCCCCAGAACCAGGTGATCCTTCAGGTGGTTTACAAAGGCCGCATCCCCGGAATTCGATTTTTTTGATTCCGGAACCTGGCAGAACAAATAGAACGCCCCTTCGGGATCAACATATTTAATCCCCGCAGCATCCAGGACTGATGTAAAAGCATCCCGGCGGCGGGCATAGATTTCCACATCCACCGCGGCGTCCGTAAGTTCCGCCACAATTCTCTGCATCAGGGCCGGTGCGTTTACATATCCCAGGGTCCGGGTAGCATAGATCAGGGCGGCCAGCATATCCGCTTTGTCTTCCATAAAGGGAGAAACCGCCACATACCCTATCCGTTCCCCCGGAAGGGAGAGGCTTTTTGAATAGGAAGTGACCACCAGAGAATTATCATAGGCGGAAAGGATGGCCGGGACTTCCCTTCCTTCATATACAATTTCCCGGTAGGGTTCGTCCGCCACCAGGTAGGGTTTCCTGCCGGTTTCCTTTCCATGGGCGGTCAGGATTTCCGCCAGGGCCTGGATCGTCTCCCTGGGATAGATTCTTCCCGTAGGATTATGGGGGGAATTAATCAGTACCGCCGCGGTTTTCCCGGTCAGGGCTTTTTTTATGGCTGACAGATCAAGGTTAAAATCATCCGTTGAACCGGCTTCCACCAGGACTCCGCCGTAGTTTGTTACATATGATCTATACTCCATAAAATAAGGCTTGGAAACAATTACTTCATCACCGGGATTCAGAATTGATCTGAAGACCACATTCAGGCCACCCGCGGCGCCCACGGACATAACCAGGTGGCTGCCGTCAATAGTCACCCCGTGTTCCCGGGCAACTTTTTTTGACAGGGCTTCCCTGACCCCGGGATACCCCTGGTTCGGCATATAGCCATGGGACCCTTTTTTATCTTCCACGGCAAGTTTTACCAGAACATCGTGGAATGATTTAGGAGGTTCCAGATCCGGGTTGCCGATGGAAAAATCGAAGACCTTATCTTCCCCATGGAGTTTTTTTAACTGGGTTCCCTCTTCAAACATCTTTCTTATCATCGACCCCGAACCCAGGGCTTCTTTTATTCCTTTCGCTATAGCCATTGTATTCTCCTTAAAACATCAAACCAGTGTTCTGGCAATTCTTACAATATCCGCAAAGACCCCGCCGGCGGTGACCTGGGCCCCTGCCCCGGGACCTTTTACCACCAGGGGCAGCACCGAATACCGGTCGCTGGTGATAACCACAATGTTGTCCGAATCCACCAGGGACCTGAAGGGGCTTTCCGGCGGTTCTTCCCTCAGGGAAAGGACCGCCTTCCCCTCCTCAATCACCGCGGCATACCGGAGCTGCCTGCCGGATTCTGCCGCATTGGCCCGGAGGGTTTCAAATTCCCCATCGTGCTTTTTCAGTTCCGCAAAGAAAGCATCCACATCGGGGGCTTCAAAACATGCTGCAGGAAGAATAGGTTCGATGGTAACCGCATCGGCCTCAATCTGCATGCCGCATTCCCTGGCCAGGATGAGGGCTTTCCTGGCGGCGTCCATGGCGTTCAGGTCATCCCGGGGATCCGGCTCGGTGTATCCCTTTGCCTTGGCATCCATCACCAGTTCCGAGAAGGGTTTGCTTCCGTCAAAATTATTAAAAATGAAACTCAGGGTTCCCGAAAGAACCGCTTCTATCCGCCGGACCCTGTCCCCGGACAGGGTTAAATCCCTGAGGGTCGATATGACCGGCAGGCCCGCGCAGACTGTAGTCTCGTACAGATAGGGAATTCCCCGGTCCCGGGAATATCCGGTCAGCTGCCGGTAAAACTGAAAGGGTCCGGAATTGGCCCGTTTATTCGGGGTTACCACGGGAATAGCAAGTTTCAGAATATCAAGATAAGAAGAAGGAACCCTATCGCTGGCGGTACAGTCACAGAAAGCACTGTTGGGAAGGTTCATCTTATCCATCTTTTTGATAAACCCCGGTAGGTCAAAATCCTCCGACGTTTCCAGCAGGGTCTTAACTTTTTTTGGATTGATACCGTTGGTATTGAATACCATCTTCCGGGAATTGGCCACCCCCACCAAATTTATCCGGATCTTATGTTCATCCGCAAGAATTTCCTTTTGGGCGGCAATCTGTTCCAGCAGGGTCCCGCCGATAAGTCCAATGCCAATCAGGAAGAGATTAACCGACCGGAGCCCCGCCAGGAAAAAGGCCTCATGGATCGCATTCAGCGCCTTTCCCTCATCCTGGTTCTGGATGACCGCTGAAATATTTAATTCCGATGATCCCTGGGCTATGGCCACAATGTTCACCCCGTTCCTGCCCAGGGCATGGAAAACCTTCCCCGCAATCCCCGGGCTTTGTTTCATCCGTTCACCCACCACCGCAATGATGGAAAGGTCCTTTTCGATAATCGGTTTGTCTATGGCGCCGTGCTGGATTTCCCAACCAAACTCTTCCTCAATCAGCCGGACCGCGGGTTCCGCATCCCCGGGCAGGACCGCAAAACAAATAGAGTATTCACTGGAACTTTGGGTTATCAGGATAACACTGATTTTTTTCCTGGCCAGGGATCCGAAAAGCCGGGAGGAAAATCCTGCCACTCCGACCATGCCCGTCCCCTGGAGCCTTAGGAGGGCTATGTTCCTCATGGAACTGATACCCCTGATGGGATACATGCTGGGCTCGGCCTGCCGGGTAATGGTGGTCCCCGGGCAGGAAGGATTAAAGGTATTCCTTATCCGGATGGGTATGCCCTTTTCCAAAGCGGGTCTCACCGCCGGAGGATGCAGCACCTTCGCACCAAAATGGGAAAGCTCCAGGGCTTCAATATAGGAAATGGAATCCATCCTGAATGCGGTTTTTACCAGCTTGGGATCGGCGGTGAGGATTCCGTCCACATCGGTCCAGATCTCCGCTTCATCCGCCTCAATTGCCGCGGCGAAAATAGCCGCGGTCAGGTCCGAGCCGCCCCGGCCCAGGGTGCTGGTTTCCCCGGAAAGGGTCGCGCCGATAAACCCGGTCACAATCTGCAGGGAGGGTCTTTTTTCCAGGATCGACCGGATATTCCGGTAACTTTCCTCCGGCAGAAACCGGGCATTCCCGAACTGTTCATCGGTTTTTACGGCCAGCCGGGCATCAAAAAAATCCGCGGGAATACCGGAGCAGCAAAAAATATGTGCCAGCAGGGATGCGGAAAGGCATTCCCCAAAACTCATAATGTAATCCAGAATCCTCGGGGACAGTTCCTTCAGGATGATCACCCCGTCCAGAATCCGGGCAAGTTCCTTGAAATTGGATTCAATAAAAGCTTCGGCCATTTCTTTATGGGATCCCTTAAGCATGGCCGTTCCCAGATCCAGGTGCCGCTGCTTCATGGCCTGCAGTTCATCCAGATAAGCCCCATCCCCCTGGGAAGCGGCCCGGGCAACTTTTATAAGGGAATCGGTTATACCGGATAAAGCGGAAACCACCACAGCCCTGACTTTGCCTGTATGTTCAGTATCGGTGGTAATTTTGAGAATCTGTTGTATTCCTTCGATAGACCCTACCGAAGTTCCGCCAAATTTCAGGATCAGCATGGTATTACTCCGTTTAACCCGGAACCCCCGAAATTCGGGGGTTTACCTGGAAAATATGTCCCAAATGGGACCCAAAAATTGTATAAAGATACATTTTTCCTGGTCATTTTCACAATTTTTTGCATAATTATCAAGATGGTTTTACAAATTTCCTACGGAATATTGGTATTTCCAATGGTTCCGGAAACTTTCTGCTGCAGAGAAAGATAAACATCCATAAACATACAGTATCTGATAATGGCTTAACCGGATTTTGTACAGCAAAACCCCTGGCGGTAAATATGAAAAACCAAGCAGAAACTTGGCCGGATACTATTTACATTCTTACCAACTCTCTTGATATGAAGCCGATAAGGATATGCTTTCATCGTCGTCAGACCAGACTTTTTCATGGAAAGTCAGCCGTAAATATAATGTTTCCTTCCCAATATTCCATTCTGTGGCATATTGCTTTTTTGATTCAAATATATCCCTTTTAAGAGGATCAATATTTTCAATAGATGCTGGATTTCCAAATTTCG
Organism: Treponemataceae bacterium; assembly: GCA_031549725.1. GTDB lineage: Bacteria > Spirochaetota > Spirochaetia > Treponematales > Breznakiellaceae > UBA937. The sequence continues at coordinate 28,629 of JAVBPH010000069.1, read as the reverse complement.
CGGTCAGTTTGTTTTGTAAATCATTATATCTTACAGAAAGTTCTTTTACATATTCCTCTTTTTTAGGAACATCGGATAAACGATACCATCTTTCTTTCAATTTATTTTCAGGTGAAAAAATGCATAATAAACTAACATCTTGATACCCTTCAAAGGATATATTCCGGTAATCATATATTTTATCTTCTGCAAAGGGGCTGATCTCTCCCGGTTCTCCCCATTTTTCAACATATTTTTTTGATGAAGTTCCGATAGGCATATATCCCCATTGCTCATCGAATAATCCGCTGCCGGCTGATTTATTTTCACAGGAAAATAAGAATAAAAATAAGAATGATAATAGAAAAGCTTTTTTCACATCAATTTCCCTTAAAAGATCATATACTTAATTAAGAATATATTGAAAATATTCATCCTGTCTATGTATATGAATTCTGCTGATTAAGGTTCCATTTTATAATTAATTGATATCCCGGCATTAACCTAATAGGAAAGTAAAGAGCCGGGAGAACTCAGGAAACCGGGTTTATTCATATTTTTTAGCAAAAACACCCAAATTTCCGAATTTTGCCAAAAATATAGGAAATACCCTCCCCAAAATCATAATTTTACCGGTTCAAAACAGGACTTTACCTTCCGTCCCTCTTGTTATAGAATAAAACTTTCTTTTATAGTATAGTAGCATTAGGATTTAGTAAATTTAATGAAGTTTTTTCCGGAACTAATATATCTCACCCCTTAAATGTATTCTTTAGGGAAGCGGAGCTTTATTTTGATGAGTTGGAAATTTTTTATCGCCGCGGTTTCTTTTGTAATTTCAACAGGCGCAGTGGCTTTTACGCTCTACATTGCCCATAGGAAAAACTGGTATGATAAAATTGATGAACGGAAAATACACACAGGAAATATTCCGCGGCTTGGCGGAATAGGTTTTGCCTTTGCATTTCTGGCGGTATCCATATTTCTGTTTATCCGCTTTGATTCGGTTTCCCTGGATCTATATTCTCTGATCGTATTTTTAGCGATGTACTTTGTTCTTCAGTTTGGGGTCATAGATGATTTCAAACCCCTGAGACCCCGGGTTAAACTGCTTGTCCAATGTGTTGCTGCGCTGGGTATTGTACTGGCAGGCTACTACTACCGCCGGCTTTTCCTGGTAAACTTTTTCGGAATTACCGGCCTGTCCTGGCTCAGGTATCCGATTACCTTTATTTTTGTCGTAGGGATCACCAATGCGATTAATTTTATTGATGGTGTGGATGGCCTGGCAGGCGGGATTTGTACCCTGATAGCCATTACCTACAGCATCATTTATACATTTTATTTCAACAACGAAGTGGCGGCTCTTTTATGTATCTGCCTGGCGGCATCCATCGGCGGTTTTCTGGTTTTTAACCTTCCCATTCCAAAGGCTAAAATCTTTATGGGCGACGGGGGCAGCCAATTCCTGGGATTTGTCCTGGCCGTTCTGCCCATCATCCACCGGGGAGACGATAAGCTGGAACTGCCCATTCCCTATGTGACGGCCCTGCTGATCATACCCATATTCGATACCATCGCCGCCATCTGGCGCCGGGTCCGGGACGGCCGGAGGATTGACAGCCCGGATAAACTCCATATTCACCATAAATTGATGAACCTCGGATTACACGCCCCGGGCATTATCGGGGTTCTTTATACCCTTCAGATAGTTCTTGGCGGCCTGGTAATTTGGGCGGTAAAAACACCGGGAAAAAAATCCCTGATTATTCTGCTGATGGCCTACCTTATCGGCCTGGGTTTCTTTACCGCAATTCATTATTTGAATAAAGCAGCGTTAAAGAGAATCAATAGCCTTCAATCCACGGATAAGAATTAATCCTCGGATAATGTCCGAATTACAGATAGCATTTATAATCCAACATTAAAGATTTATTTCACATTTTCATCAGGTACCTGTACATTTCTCTTGACAAATTACAAAGGTACCTGTATATTCATAATTAATAAGGTACCTTAAAATAAATGATAGTTATATACAAGGAGTATAAATAATTATGGAAAACAAAAAATTAACAGAACAATATATCCGGATGAGCGGTCTCCTGTTCAAAAACCGGATGGGCCGGGGCCATTCTCCCGTTGTGGAAACTTCTCCGGAACCGGAAAAAAGGCTTTTAGGGATGATTAAACTCCGGGAACTGGTCAGTGAAAATGATCTGATCCGGGTCATCAGCAGGGGAATGAAAAAACCTGAAGAAATGATCAAAAAACTGGAAGAACAAGGGTATATCACCCGGACTCCCCAGGCGGATAATCCAAAGATTGTGGTTATCAACCTGACGGAAAAGGGCAGGCAGGAAGCGCAGGATTTTCCAGCCTTTGATGATCCCTTTACCTGTCTTAATGATGAGGAAAGAAAAAACCTGGAAGGCTATTTCAGCCGGATCATTGAGGCTCTGGAAAAAAAATCCGGCGATGCTCCCGGTGGTTTCAACGAATGGGAATATCCCGGAAGACATTTCTTCGGCGGATGCCGGGGCGGATTTTTTAGAAGGGATTTTGAACGCCCCATCCCCGGGTCAAGCGGCAGAATGGGTTTTTAACCCAGGATAATTCCGGCAGCCCGGATGGTTCCCAGGTTAGGGTCTGAAAGAATTATGGGAAAAAGATATTACCTGTCCCGGGGAACCGGGGAAGGTAATAGTCTTAACAAAGCTATGAAAAAACCGGAATGTTTATTATAGTAAAGAAATGCAAAAAACCGGAGTTTAAAATATTGGGAATTTAAGGAGAAATTGATGCTGCTTTTCGAATACGTTCTGGTATTGCTGGCAGCGATACTTCTGTCCAATGTGATTAATAGATTTATTCCTTCTATTTCGGTACCGGTGGTCCAGATTATTCTGGGAGCCTGTATATGTTTTCTCCCCTTCGGGTTTGGGGTAGCCCTGGACCCGGAACTTTTCTTTGTGCTTTTTATCGCTCCCCTGGTGTTTAATACCAGCAAAACCGCGGACAAAAAATCCCTTTGGGAACTTAAGAAACCAATATTGAATATGGCTATAATCCTGGTTTTTGTCACGGTAATTGCCGGAGGATACTTTGTACATTTCCTGATTCCTGCTATCCCCCTGGCGGCGGCCTTTGTACTTATCGCAGCCCTGGGACCTACCGACGATGTGGCGGTGGCTTCGGTGGCAAAACGGGTAAATATGCCCCCGAAGATTATGAACATCCTGCAGGGGGAATCAATTATCAATGATGCATCGGGGATTGTAAGTTTTCAGTTTGCCCTGGCTGCGGTGGTAACCGGAACTTTTTCATTTGCCGGGGCAATCGGAAAATTTTTAATCATCGGGTTCGGGGGGATTCTCCTGGGACTTCTTCTGACCGGAATAAAATACCTGTTTGTCCGGTGGGTCCGTTCCCTGGGAATGGAAAACATAACCATCCATATCCTTATCCAGTTATTGACGCCCTTCCTGATTTACATGATTGCCGAAGCTCTGGGAACCAGCGGGGTCCTGGCGGTTTTTGCCGCAGGAATAGCCCATTCTTTTGGCAGGGATAAACTGAACCCCGAAACGGCCAGCCTGAATATTGCATCCCAAAGTATTTGGTCTGTCCTGTCATTCACCCTGGATGGAATTGTGTTTATTATTCTGGGAACCCAGCTGCCGGGAATTATCCGAACGGTTCTGCAGGGGGCCTACGATATAAGCACCTGGGAAATTCTCCTCTATATTTTTGCGGTCACATCGATGCTTATAATAATCCGGCTTGCATGGTCCTTTTGTACAATCCGGAAAAAAGAATATTCCGAAGATAAATCCTCCCTGCATAAGTTCAAGGCAAGCCTGATATTCGGTTTATCCGGAGCCCGGGGAACCGTCACCCTGGCCAGCGTCATGTCTATTCCCCTGCTTCTGGATAATGGTACCATGTTTCCCCAGCGGGATTTGATCATCCTGATTTCCACCGGGGTTATCCTGGTTTCCCTGGTGATCACCAACTTTATCCTTCCATTGCTGATAGAAAAGAAAACAAACCAGGGACGCAGCGCTGCAGAAACCGGAGCATACCTGGAAATCCTCCGTAATGTAATCAGCCAGTTGGGAATCCAGATAAATTCTGAAAACAAATCAGCCACAGAACTGGTTATCCGCAGTTATTACGGCAGGACCGCGAATTTACAGCATACAAATCATTCTGATCATTATTATCAGGATGAAAATGAACGGCTGCTCAGGATACGTGTTCTGGAATGGGAACGGGCCCATACTAACGATATGATGGAACATAAACTAATATCCGGACCGGCAGCACTTCATTATCTGGATATGCTGGATAAATTAACCGAGAGATTTTCCGGAAAAAGGAATTTTTTCAGGACCCTGCAAAAAACTGCAGAGCGGTTATCCCATATGCTGCATCACCGGAAACGAAGAGGTGAAGATACTTTTATACATGAGGAGCTTCTAACATTGATGGAAGCCAACAACCATTATGTTCTGGAACAACTGTATAGATTAAAAGAAGCCGGAAATAATCCGGCGGCGGAAAAACTGATAATGGAATATGAAATGTCCCGGTCTATCCAGGAAACCCGGAGAGGCCTGGAAGGAGCGATGCACCAGGAGACAGATGAAAATAAAATTGCAGAGGTTTCCTCAGCGGGATTCCAGATAGAACGGGATCAAATTCAGATGATGTTTGAGAATGGACGTATTTCCCGGGACACCGCCAAGGAAATGCGCAGCAATATTTCCCTTCTGGAACTGCAGTTAAAAAGCGGAAATTAGGTTCACTGTTAAATGAGCCTTTTTCAAAACTCGGTTAGTTTTGAAAAAGGCTTTTGCAGAAAGAATGCTATTTCCTTACCTATAAATAAAATAGTATTCTTTCTGCACGTACATCTAAGGTTGCTTTTTCAAAATTTGACATTTTGAAAAAGCCTCAAATGATAATCAATTTTAAAAGCCGGTATTAATTCCGGCAAAGGAGAGATCCATGGACGATCCCGGTAAATTACAGGAAAACCTGTCCGGACAATTCATCCGTATTGCCCGGCTGATGTTCCGGTATCAGCAGCGCAATTACAGCACCCAGGGTCCCATGGGAAATCCCCACCGGGGTCAGGGCAGGGTATTGAAATTACTTAAAATGCAGCCCAGGATCAGCCAGAAGGATCTATCGTATCTTCTTGATATGAGGCCCCAATCCCTGGGGGAACTTCTGTCAAAACTGGAACGCAGCGGTTTTATTAACCGGACTCCATCAGAATCAGATCGGCGGGTTATGGATATCAGTCTTACTGAAAAAGGAATGGCCGCTGCCAGCCATGAGGATGAACCCCAAAGTTTCAATCATATTCTGGAGTGCCTATCCGGGGAAGAACAATCAACCCTGGAAAAATATCTGGGACGGATCATTGCCGCTATGGAAAAAGATTTGGAAGATGACCGGGGCGATCACTGGTTTGGGCCCCATGGTTTTGGGAGACCGCCCTTTGGAAGAGGGGGCCATCCCCGCGGCCCCTGGAGGGAACCCCCGTTTCCCCGGAAGGATCATAATCATACATAAACTAAAACCAACCTCGTTGCTTTGGGAAATTGTTTATCCCTGGATTAACCAACAAACAGACCCTATTCCAGAAACAGAAAATGCCTTGCGGTTATTCTCTGGCAGGATTATACTTTAAAAAACCCCTGAAAACTTTGGTCTTTGGGGGATTTTCTGTATACAGAACCGTTTTCAAAACTCGGTTAGTGTTGAAAACGGTTCTACATATTATTGATTTTTCAGTTCTTTTTTCCTATTTTAAAGGAATACATCAATGGGATACAATATTTTTCATCTTTGAATCCCTACATGACCATGGAGCTTGAATGCGATGAAAAATTACCTGATTATTGGAAACGGCGCCGCCGGGGCAAATGCGGTGGATGAACTATATAAAGCCGACCCGGAAAGCAGCATCAGAATTTTTACTGAAGAACCGTATAGTTTTTATTACCGTCCTAAGCTCCCGGATTTTTTGGCCGGAAAAAACACCCTGGATAGTTTTACCATGCACAAAGTAAAGGATTACCAGGACCGGAATATTGACCTGCATCTCAGTACAAAAATAGTTTCAATAGATCCGCAGAAAAAAATCATTACGGATTCCCGGGGGAATTCCTATCCCTACGATGCCCTCCTCATCGCCGCCGGAGCAAAATCAAACATCCCTCCCTTACTGGGAACCGACAAAAAAAGAATTTTCACCCTCAGGACAGTGGATGATGCACTGCAGCTGAAGGAATCCGCAAAGAATGCAAAAAAGGTAATCCTCATTGGCGGCGGGCTCCTGGGACTTGAAGCAGCCCACGGTCTTATCCAGCTCGGGCTCACCGTGGAGGTAATAGAGTTTTTCGACAGGCTTTTGCCAAGACAGATGGATCCCCAGGGTGCGGAGATGCTCCAGCGGAAACTTGAACACCAGGGGTTTTCATTCCGGCTGGGCGCAAAGGTTAAGGAAATCACCGGGGATACTGATGCGGATGGGATTATTCTTGAAGACGGCCAGCATGTTTCCGGCGATCTGATTCTTTTTTCTGCGGGGATAAAACCAAACCTGGACTTGGCAAAAAGTATAGGCATGGAGATTGATAAATGTATCAAAGTTGATGAGTTCATGAAAACGAGCATACCCGGTATATGGGCAGCGGGGGATGTGGCGGAATTCAAGGGGGTTCCCAGCGGACTCTGGGTTACGGCCATGCAGCAGGGCAAATGTGCCGGTATTAATATGGCTGGGGGTAACTATGTATACAAACCCGTACCGCCCTCCACATCATTAAAAGTTGCAGGGGTAAATCTTGTATCCGCCGGGGATATCGATGCGGAAAGTAAACTTAAATCCGCGGGATGCCGGCACGGCGAAGATTACCGGAAAATTGTCATGGAAAACGGTGCTATTAAGGGATTCATATTCCTGGGGAATACCGAAGGAGTAAAGCAGTGTACAGTAGCAATGAACAATGCAAAACCCGTGGATTCCTATTATGAAGAAATGCAGAAAGAGGATTTTGATTTTAACAAACTCACCTAATCAGCATGGAGAAATATTTCCGGAACAGTTAATACATTTGCGAGATAATCCGGTCCGTTATCTCACAGGTCATGCAGTTTTGCGGTTTAATGGCCACAAAACATGCTTTTCAATTGATCCGGATTATCCCTTATGTTTATTGTTCTTTCTTTTTCTTCGGCCATAATCTGATAATCAAATAGAAAATCACCTGAATGGAAAAAACAAAGACCAGCCCACAAACCATAAGAAACAGGGCCTTTTCCATGGGCGTACCTTGTCTAACTATTTCAATTATTTCGTTCATTTCTCACCCCACTAAATACGGTACCAGCGCCAGGATAATTCCTCCGGCAATGACGGACCCAAGCTGCCCGGATACATTGGCACTCACCGCATGCATGAGCACAAAGGTGTTCGGATCTTCCTTGGTCGCCAGTTTCTGGACCACCCTTGCGCTCATGGGAAACGCGGATATCCCGGCGGCTCCAACCATCGGATTAATCTTTTCTTTCCGGAACAGGTTCAGGAATTTTGCAAACAACACCCCGCCCGCGGTATCAAAGATAAATGCCCCTAAGCCCATCAATAATATCAGCAATGTGGTGGGTTGGAGAAACTGATCAGCCTTCATACTTGATCCTATGGTTATACCCAACAGGAGTGTCACAATATTCGCCAGCTCGTTCTGTGCCGACGAGGACAGCCTGTCCAATACCCCGCATTCCCGGATCAGGTTCCCGAACATTAAAGCCCCGATCAGGGGAACACTCATGGGGGCAAACAACCCGGAAACAATGGTTACCACCACGGGAAATGCTATCCGCAGACTCCTGGGTATGGTATCGTCATGGGCTATCATTTTTATGGCCCGTTCCTTTTTGGTGGTCAGCAGTTTTATCACCGGAGGCTGGATCAGCGGTACCAGGGCCATGTAGGAATAGGCCGCCACCGAGATAGGCCCCAGATAATCCTTGGCAAACCGGGAAGCCACATAGATGGAAGTGGGACCATCCGCTGCACCAATAATGCCAATGGCACTGGCAATTTTCAGATCAACCCCCAGGGCTACGCAGATCAGAATGGTCACAAATATCCCGAACTGGGCGGCGGCACCAAAAAACATCATCACCGGATTTTTAAACATGGGACCGAAATCACACATGGCTCCCACGGCTATAAAAATCAGCACCGGAAAAAGTTCCGTAGCTATTCCTGCATCAAAGAGGATCTGGAGAAATCCCGGTTTTCCATCATGAAAAAGAACCACCGACAAGGGAAGGTTCACCAGGATTGTTCCAAACCCTATAGGCAGGAGCAGCATGGGTTCATATTCTTTTTTTATGGCCAGCACAATCAGAATAATTCCTACCAGGATCATCACCGCCTGCTGCCAGGTGAAACTCGTAAAACCTATAAACAATTCTTCCATGGGATAATTACTCCATGTTCCTATTTTAGTATAATATCAGTTATCTGACAAACCTAAAATTTAGGGGGAAAACCAGCCCCTTTGACGGTTTTCCCAAGCTATGTTCAAAATTAGCCGATTTTTGAACATGGTTCTGTTATGGGAGATTTTGTAATTTTGTAAATGATGGAAATATCATCTAAAATCTTTTTTTCACAAAAACCGTATAATTCCTGGTTGTCTCAAAAATATCCGGGGAATAAGAATAATGTCCGTATTTCAAATAACCCGATGCCATAAGTCCAAAGTACCAGCGGGATACAATTTCTCTTTCATAGGACACATTACCTGTTCCAATCAAAGAAAAACCCGGGGAACCATTTTCAGGGACGGCACCATCAATCGTATGAAGAAAATATGCCATGAGGCTGATATTAAATGTCCCAATCAGAGGATTTCTTATATTAAAATACGTTTTTATTCCAGTACCTATACTGAAATCATAATTACGGTGTTCCGCATCCGGGTCTTCGTAGTAAATATCCCCATACCAGATAGGAATATACTCACTGGCTCCAAGAAAGACCCAATTGGTATGCAGCTTAAATGACAAATCCCAGTTGTCTGATAGCTGATTATGGGTTTTGTAGCCCAACCCCAGGGAATGGGCGGAAAAATTTATCAATGATCCAAAAATAAAATCATAATGAAGGTTTAATGATAAAGCACTGTCATACCTTGAATTCCCCCATAGTCCCAGGGTGTACAGATCACCATTGGAAAAAAGGTCAATTGAATAGGACGGGTATGCGAAATTAAACCTGGCATACACTTCAAAGTTTTGATAAGGAACAGCAGCCCTCAATGTATAGGGATCACCATACACAATATTCAAATCAAGAAACATGGAAAACATGGATATATCATCTTCATCGTTTCTTTGCTGGTCCATTCTGCTCAGGAACAACCCTGCCCCGGTGCTGAAATATGTTTCATCCAAATACAGGGAGGAGTAACCCGGCCCCCGTTCTGGTTTCCCAAAAAGGGCATCATTCAGCGCATCAAAGGGGCTGAAAATTATTTTGAAAAAGCGCAGCGGATAGGGCATGTCATCCAAAACAACATACATCCGGTGAAAAGTCTCGCCCAACGAAATTCCTCCGGCGGTGGTGGTAATAATATCATTAATTGACGGGGTCTCGGTTTCCATAAGAAGTTCCCAGAGGGTGCTGTTTGCAGCGGTTAATGCGGTGGATGTCCAGAAGTTAAGCCCGTTGGAACGGCCGGCAATATAATAAAATGATCCCTGGTAGGGATGCCCCAGCTGGTTTACAGAAAATTCATCCTGATCCCAAACCCAGGGAGATGTAATATTATTCCCCATAGAATCAAAACTGATATAAGAGTAATCCGCATTACGGATAAACCGGTTTATTCCCAGGAGCAGCAAACTGCTGCCCATGGCTTCGGCAAAGGCAATTCCGTAACGGGGTTTCATTGGATCTGTATCGGAGAGTATTTCATTTTGCTCTGGAACTGCGGGTTCCTGGGCCTGCAGTTCTATTGGTTTTAACATGGAATAACAAAAAAATAAAAAACAAATTCTTCGAATCCTGTGTCTTCTGCTCAACTAAATACCTCTTTGATAATCTTTTGAAATAACCAACAGATTATTTAATTTGTAAATTTATCATATTTCAATAATGAGCCTCCGCAGGGCAAGCCCCGCGGTATCTTTATCGATGAGCTGTATCCAACGGAGGCTCGTTCGATAGGAAATTTATTATACCGTCTGGTTTAATACCACGCGATTATGATGCACGTCCTTTGAGCCACCGCAAGCTGCAGGGTATTAAACCAGACTTCCGAATAAGAAATTCAATTTGAAAAAAGAAATCCTTTCTTATTATGTAGTTTTTCCTCACTCATATGTTAATAATACTTTACATATGTAAACCAAGGATAAACTATATTTTTCTTTCAAAAATCTCAATCTGGTCTTATTCCACGGATTTCCGGCAAAATATATATTATCTCTTTGTATTATAATGAAATAAGTATATTATTAGCACAAAATTACAGACAGGAAGTTTCAATAATTTTTTGTTATAATTTGTTATTTCCTGTTATATTAATCAATTATAGGCATCTATTTCATGATAGCAAGGAGACAGCTATTTTTTAAATATATTAAACGGAAAAAGAGGACCCTGAAAAATCCATACAAGGGTGTTATTTCTGAGCAATCACAATAAGCATTCTGGCATATTCATCATAGCGGCAGCCGTCCCAATCACCATAGATTTCAACCCGGGAGAACCCGGCTTTCAGAAGCATGGATTCTAATTCCGTTGCCGCATACAGCCGCTGGGTGAAAATCTTCTGCATCCGTTGGGTATCTTTGGAAATAGTCCAGATATTTTGAAGTTGTTCCCAATTCCCGAGAATTTTATATTCCGTTACCACCACAAAGCCGGCCCGGTCAAAGGCTTCCCCTTCGATAAAATCCCGGGCAGCAGTTTCTTTTCCCAGGAGTTCAATAATAAATTTCCCACCCGGTTTCAGTGATTCAAAGGTATTTTTCACAAAAAGGAAATCATCCTCAGGAGAATCAAAATATCCAAAGGAAACGTATAAATTAACAGCCAGATCAAAATATTCCGGCTTTTTAAAAGTACGGACATCCTGATGGATATATTCAACGGAAAGATTTTCGGCAGCTGCATCTTCAGCGGCTGCATCAAGGTAGGATTTAGTAATATCTATACCGGTAACGGAAAAACCGCGGCGGCCTAATTCATTGGAGATCCGGCCCATACCGCAGCAAAGATCCGCAATTTTTCCGCCTTCCTTCAGCCTGTTTTCCAGGCCCGAAAGTTTTATGATCCCGTCGGCCACAACAGGAACTTCGGCCCAGCGTTTTTCATCAAACATAACCGGAGCAAATTCATTCCAGAAATCCGCATCATGAAACCATTCCGTGTTTTTTCGATTCTTCATTTAAAATCAGTATACCATTTAGACCAAGAGAAGGCAAACCATAAAATGCGGAAAAAAATACCGATTATTCCCGAAACGGAACATTGTTATTTTTTAGTAATTGTATGACCTCGTCAATATTTTTAATCCTGTCATATTTCAGCGCCTGGCCGTCTTTATCCAGCAATATGAGGGTATCTTCAGAAGGTCTTTTCCACGAATGAATTTTTTTCCAGGGAATAAAATTACCATTAATAATTCCATTTTCATAAAATCCGCAGATATGTTCATAACTTTTACTGGAAAAGGCGCTGGATAATATTGGCAGCAGGACAAGGGAAAAAATAAGATACTCCGTTGATTTAACTAAAAACGACAAAATAACAATAAGAATCAACGCAAACAAATATAAGTACAGTAAAAATGCGGATGTTGAATTTTTTGAGGGTATAATAACATAATTCTTTCCGGCATCTGAAAGATTTTTCCTTCTGGAAAGAATCTGATATAAGGCCATTCCTACTACACAAAGCGGTAAGATTATCGCTTTATATACCAAAAATATGGTTATTATTTTATAAACAAAAAGATTAAAATCCATTTTCTTCCATAAAAATAATTGAATATATTCTACTTTATCGGAAAATGCATTATTTCCAATCAACATACCCCGCCGCAAGCATCGTGTATGTTGGTTCTGTAAGGTAAGGATTATATGCGGGTTTCATACACGCAAAACAATTTCTTTGTTGCTTCAAAGTATCGCCCTAAAGTGCGTGTATGAAACCCACCTGCGAATAACCCCATTTGTATGCTTTTCTTTATAAAAAGAATTATATTATATATATGAAAACATATAAACAATTTATCCTCGGGGCGGCACTTTTATTTTCACTGTTTATTATTGCCGCCTGTAAAACCACACCCCAGGAAAAAGGGGCCTATTCTGTGTATATATTTGAAAAGAAAACACCCCTGTCTGCGGAACTGGGAAATTCCAGTCCAAAAATGACCTTTTCTTTTGCAGTGCTTAATCCGTCGGATTCTGCGGTCCGGAAAATAATGTATGGAAACAAAGATGCCAAGGGGTATGTTTCCGATACGGTCTATGAATATGAAGAAGAATACAAAGCGATAAAATCGGAACTTTTAAAATCCGCCTCATCCAATTGGACGTATGAAGAAACCAGCGATATATTTTACAGAACTTCCAGGGTATTAGTTATTAACCGCAATAAGGATTCTTATACCGGCGGAGCCCATGGTATCCATGAGGGGAATTATTATGTGATCGATCTGAATACGATGAAACAGATTTCCATGGGAGATGTGTTTAAACCGGATAGTATGTCAGGACTAAAAAAAACCATCACCGAGGTACTCCGGAGGGATTACAATGTTCCCGCAGGAAAAGAACTGACCACCGGTGGATTCTTTGAAAATGATATTAAGATGCCTTCGGTTTTTTATTTTTCACCCGAGGGGATGGGGTTCTTCTGGAATCAATACGAAATCGCCCCCTATTCCATGGGGGCCATCAAAGCAGAAATTCCTGTTAGTTCACTTAAGGATTATATGACTTCCTACGGACTTAGTTTGTTCTCCGGCGGGAATTAGGGCAAAAAAAAATGCCGGGATTTTTGTTTATATGCAGTCATGAAGAACTGCTTTTGAAATCCCGGGCATCCTTTTTGATTATACCAGCCGGTCAGCTCCGGGAGTCTTCTTCCCTTATCTGTACCCGGCGGATTTTTCCGCTGATTGTCTTGGGGAGCTCGGTTACAAATTCCACTATCCGGGGATATTTATAGGGGGCGGTGGTTCTCTTCACATGATTCTGAAGTTCCACCTTTAGTTCATCATTTGGAACATAGCCCTTCGCAAGGATGATGGTTGCCTTAACCACCGTTCCCCGGTCAGGGTCTGGAACACCGGTTACGGCGCATTCCAGAACAGCCGGATGCTCCAAAAGGGCGCTTTCAACTTCAAAGGGACCAATCCTGTACCCGGAACTTTTTATCACATCATCAGAACGGCCTACAAACCAGTAATACCCGTCCTCATCCCGCCAGGCCATGTCTCCGGTGTAATACACACCACCGTGCCACACACTGTTGGTCAGGGCCTCATCCCGGTAGTAACCTCCGAACATTCCCGCGGGTTTCCGCTTATCCGTCCGGACCACCACCTGCCCTTCTTCACCCATTTCACAGGAGCTGCCGTCTTCCCTGATGAGGTCAATATCGTAACCCGGGGAAGGCTTCCCCATGGAACCGGGTTTTGGGTTCATCCATGGAAATGTTGCCAGGGTTATAGTCAATTCGGTCTGGCCGTACCCTTCCATTAATTTTAATCCCGTGGCGGCTTTGAATTGTTCGTAAATCTCCGGGTTCAGGGGTTCCCCGGCGACACAGCAGTATTTGAGGGAGGTAAAATCATATTTTGACAGATCCTCTTTTATAAAGAACCGGTAAATTGTGGGGGGGGCACAGAATGTATTGATTTTATACTTTGATATAATATTCAGCATCGCAGGAGGATCAAACCGGTCGTAATCGTAAACGAACACCGCGGCTTCGCAAATCCACTGTCCATAAATCTTTCCCCAGGCAGCCTTGGCCCATCCGGTGTCGGCTACGGTTAAATGAAGCCCCCCGGGCTGGATGTTCTGCCAGAACCGGGCAGTAAGAATATGTCCCAGGGGATAGGCAAAGTCATGGTTAACCATTTTCGGCATTCCTGTGGTACCCGATGTAAAGTACAAAAGCATAATATCACTGTTTTTTGATGCCCCATCTCCGGAGGGCCGAACAAATGCGGGTGAAGCTTTTGCCAGGTCCTGGTTAAAATCCTTCCAGGGAGTTTCGGTATGCTGTGCTTTTTCAGCCTGGGCTGCAATATCCTCGTCCCTGCTGGTATGCACCGAACGGACAAAGGCTTTATACCGGAGGGGACAGTTTCCTTCGGCCTTCATTTTAAGTTCCGCTTCATCCACATGAAACAGAACTTCCTGTTCATCCACACAAACAATGCCCGCAATATCCGCTGCCCTGCACCGGTATACAATATCCTTTGATGTCAGAAGATGGGTTGCGGGAATTGCGATAGCCCCGAGTTTATGCAGCGCCAGCAGAAGAGGCCAGTATTCATAGCGCCGCTTCAGGATAAGCATGACCGGGTCACCCTTTTTAATTCCGGCTTCTGCAAACACATTGGCAGCCTGATCTGAAAGCTTCTTCATCTCACCAAAGGTAAAACAGGCATCCGCGCCTTTCTCGTCGCACCATACCAGGGCTCTTTCATTGGGTTTTGTTTTTGCCAGTTCATCCACCACATCAAAAGCAAAATTAAAATTTGACGGGATCTTAAGGGAAAAGTTCTTAAAAAAATCATCATACGATTCAAACTGTGTCCGGGATAAAAAACGTTCCAACAACATACGGTGATGCTCCTATAAAATGATTGCAAGAAAACGGGCAGGTTTACCCCCCAGGGCTTTCATTCCATGGGGTTCATTCGAATCGTAATATATTGAATCCCCTGCCTGAAGTTCTATCTCATGGCCGCCCACACTGATAAGAAGGGTGCCTTCCAGAACATAATCAAACTCCTGGCCGGGGTGGGTATTCAGGCTCAGGGGTTTTGATTCGGTCTCCGGTCCCGCTTCAACCAGAAAGGGTTCCGCTTTTTTATGGGAAAAATTATAGGCCAGATTCCAGTAGGTGTAGGTGGTTCTGCGCCGGACCTCGGGAGCCTTCCCTGCCCTGCTCATACTGTAGGTTTTCAGTTTGGGGGAATTTCCGCTGACCAGTTCCGCCAGGTCAACCCTGAACCTGTTGGCAATTTCAACCAGAGATCCCAGGGGAAAATCCTTTTTGCCTTCTTCCCAGTCAAGATACTCATCAATATCAAACCCTAATTCTTTGGCCAGCGCCTCGGCAGAAATATCTTCAATTTCCCGGAGGACCTTTACCCGGCCGGCAATTTCCTTTACCTGTTCGGACATACCATCTCCTTAATATAGGAAACATCCAAAAGTTTTAACTTTCAAATGCCTATCCCAGCTATATTGTAAGAAAATTTTTTATTCTATCATAGGATGATAAAATAAAAAAATCCAGGGATACAAAAATCCAACCGGAGCATTTAAGATACCCTATATACTCCTGTCCGCATTTCCCCGCAATGTTACCGCCAGCTCTTTCCAGACAATTTTATCTTCCTCAGAAAGTTCCGCAAATTCCGCCTGCCTGCCATAGGCCGACAGATCGATAAAACGGCTGACCCGTTCCAGGAGTTTTTTGAACTTATTTTCATGGAACTCCCTGAGCCAGGAGGGGATCTGCCTGGCTTCCTGCTGAAGCCTGGCATAGTGGGGAGCGCAAAGGCCGTCGGATGCAAGGAAAAGTCTTTTCAGCTCTTCCGCTTCGCCGCCGCCCTGAGCCTGGGCAAGAAAACCCAGGTATTCCTTCTCTATCCGGTCCCTTTCAATACAAACGGGACATTGCCCCCTGGGTTTCCAGGGCTTGTTTTTTTTGAAATGCTCAATCCGGTCTTCCAGAATATCCCTGCCCAGAATAGCCACCGCCAGGCCATCCCTGAAGGATACCAGGTTTTTTGAATGCACATCGCAGAATCCTCCGGATGCCCGGTGCAGGGCCCTGAATCCCCGGTCTGCCACATGCTCAAAAAGCATGTTATCGATATACCGGTCTGCCCGGTCCGACACTATCCGGCACAGGGGGCATCCGGGTTTTTCACAGGCCTTCTCCAGTTCAAAAAAATTGATATGTTTTTCGACGGCCATATTATTCCCTGATTTCCACCGATCCATCCGAACGGCCGATAAATACCACCGGCGGAAGCCGTGTAAAGAAACCGTTCTCTACTACACCGGGAATACGGTTCAGTTCGGTTTCCAACAATGAGGGATCCACAGGATTCTTAAAAAGAATGTCCAGAATCAGGTTACCGTTATCTGTTATAACAGGACCGGCCTTACGGACAGCTTCCCGGACCGTCACTTCGGCTCCCAGGGATGACAGGGTCCTGGCGGCGGTAACCCGTGCAGCGGGAACAACCTCCACCGGAAGTGGAAACCGCAAGCCCAGATGTTCCACCACCTTCGATTCATCTACCACTATGGCATAGGCCTTTGATGCATAGGCGGTAATTTTTTCCAGAAGCAAAGCGCCGCCGCCGCCTTTTATGCAAAATTTCCGGGGATCTACCTCATCGGCCCCATCGATGGTTAAATCCAGTTCACCGTTTATTTCCCTGGAATTCAGCGTGTATAGGGGGATTCCCCATTTTTCGCATTCCATGGTGGTCTGAAAACTGGTGGCCACCGCTTTTATGCCCGAAAGTTTTCCCTGCTGCATAAGCAAACCAATGTAACTTACCGCAGGTATGGCGGTTGATCCTGTCCCAAGGCCCAGTTTCATCCCGTTTTTAACAAGCCGTTCCACGGCGGTTCTGCCCACCAGGGCTTTTATTTCTTTCTGGTCCATGGTTACCATCATACAGCACATGGAAATTCGTGGCAATCGGGCAAAGAAAAAACCCGGTATTTACATACCGGGTTTTTTATCACAAACTGTAATTTCGGAAATTATAGAAATAGAAGTCTATCTCCTGATTACCATAACCTTCCGGATCTCATCAATGTCAGGGCCAACAATACGGATAAAGTACATACCCCGGGCCACGGGCCGCCCGCCCTTGTTTTTCCCGTCCCAGCTTTCGATGTATTCACCGGTACTCCGGCTGCCCCGGTACAGCACCTGTACCAGGGTCCCGTCCATGGTAAATACCTGCACCGTCACCCGGCCGCTTTTTGTCATCGTATAGTTCAGGTACGCCTTTTCGCCTTTTGTGGGATCAATCACGTTGTTCAGTATGGTTGCCCCGCCCCGCTGCAGGGTTAAATCCTTGATCTCAAAACTAAAGGGCTTCACCCGGCGGTACCAGTTAGAAGGAATCGTGGAAGTTCCGGCGGGTATTGATAAATACCCCGCGCTCAGGTTGAAGGGCGCTCCAGTCAGCTTGAAGAAAAATTCCAGGTTTGAATTGGTCTGGTAATAACTTTCAGACAGGTTGAAATCATACAACCCTCCTCCCATGCTGGTTCCTGGTACTGAGATGGTTTCACCATAACCTGTCGGCACCAGACCCAAAGTTTCGGGCAGCCAAAGTCCCTCGGGGCCATTCCTGGACCCGGCCCGGTAGGACCCGGGGACATTTGTTCCAAATATCATTGTCGGCGCTGATATACCAGGACCAACCGTCACTTCCATGGTAATGTCCGTATCCCGGAGCCGCTGGGTCCCGTCAAAATCACGGATCAGCCCCGCGTCATACCCGGAGGAACCCTTGATACTTTCACTCTTATCCATAGCCCAAACGGGCCATACGAAATACCGGTTATCCCCGGGACTTGAAGGTTCTATCGACACGAGCATGTCGGTTATCCGGTGGTCACTGATCCCCGCAGCTGCGGGCACCGGATATTCCGGGGCGGGGTTTGCACTGCTGTAGCTGCCATAATTCCAGTTCAGAGGATACTTCGGTGCATCATACCCGGGATCCACCGAATCAAATTCGGTCTTTTTATCCTTTACGGAACCGGGACTTGTCAGATTAAATTTTATGCCATCATAGGCTATCTGGGATACACTTATCACCGTATCAAGAATTACCTTATACTCCGAATAATAACCGCCGCTTCCGGTTATTCCCTGTATGGATGTCACCAACGGGGCTGCCCCGCTTATGGAAATATCACTTGCTGCGCTTAAACCTGTTACGGGTTCGGTCATCTGGATGAACAGCTCATTATGCCCCGGCAGGATAAGACTGTAGTTGATCCGGGGCCACACCGTGTCCACAGGAACCATGGGGGCATCGCCGTAGGTCTTCAGCAGGGTATTGCCCGGGTTGATATCCCGCAGGGTTGTGTTCGATACAATGTACCACGACGGCGTTGCATTCCCGTCCGCATAGGGCTTTTCTTCCAGAAGAATATAGATCATATCGAAATCGGTACTGTGCCGTTCATAGTAGGGGTACTTCAGATTATACCCATCCACCTTTACCTGGAACCCGCTGAAATCATCCCCAACGTTTGTTGAGGCCTGGACCCGGATCCGGTCGATCCGTCCGTTCCCATTGCTGTCCTCGGCAAAACTGTATACAAAGACAATCCCGTCAATCCACCGCAGGTTATAATACGTTGCGTAGGGTGTTGCCCATATGGTACTGCTCATAACCGGGATGGTCCGCCCCGGCGGGATGGCGTAACTATAATGAACTTCCACATTATCAAAGTCGATACTGCCGCTTGCGTCCAGATTAAAATTCCAGAAGTAATTATGTTCCGCGGGCAAATTCGGCTTGGGCAGACTTGGATTTCCGTCGGTGCTGTCCGGCGTCCGGGCCGGACGGTACTGGCTATTCAGCAGTTTCGTCAGGGTAATCCGGTTGGCGCTGCTGGACGCCTTAATTACCATCTGATTTTTTACGTAGTGCATATCGGGATTTTTTGAAAACCGGATCGTGGCCAGGTCCTTCTCGCATACAAAATCATACCACGTGGTTGATCCCTGAATATTCACTATTAGACTTTCAGCGGTGAACCTCACCGTCCCCTGCCGGGGATTAAAACCCACCGGATTATCCTGGTACCATCCGCCGCCGAGGGTCACCGGATAATCCGAAGCCACATCAAGGCTGCCAACCGTCTTTATCGTAATGTCATTCCCGACTAAAAGATCATTCGTCAAAGCCACGGCTCCGCCGTCAACCGTCAGGTTATAAATCTGATACTGGCCCGCGGATACCGAAGGCAGCCGGAGGTTTCCGGTCCCGGTCATTATTACGGACACATTGCTCAGGGTACCCGCGGTCCCGTCGGCTACGTTAATACTTCCCGAGGCGGTGATGTAACTTGGGTTCACCGCGGTTACCGTAAACCCGCTGCCGTTGGTTACAAAACCGCCGGAACTTAAGGCTGCGCCGGCTCCCAATACCAGTTCCCCGGTGATTCCCGTGAAGCCCGTTGTATAGGGACCAGCTCCGGGGTTCATTCTCCAGGACCGGCCATTCAGATCAAGGGTACCCTGGCTGATGTTCAGGCTGAGGCTGGTTCCCGCCTGGGTGACGTCCGAATTATTAAGTTTTACACTGCCGGTGGTTTTATTGATAACCACGTTATAAAAGGTATTACCCTGAACATCCAGGGCTTGGTCCCCTGAAGTACCATTGAAATGAACCGCACCATTGTTATGGGTAAAGGTTCCGGCATTAACAAAGGAAACATTGCCTTTAAACTCGATTATTGGATTAGTCGTAGTATTTCCCCGGAGACTTCCAAAGGGTGCTGCAGCATTGTTGGCATAATTTCCGCCAAAGCTGATGGCCACGATGCTCGAATCAACAGGACCGGCCTGGATGATTCCGCGGTTTTGGGTGTTCCCGGAAACCCGCAGCACCCCCTGGGCATAAAGGCCGCCGTTCGGATTGTTAACCGTGAGCAACCCCGTATTGTATATATAAATATAACCGCTGGCACAGAGGGAACCATTAATAGTTATGGCCCCGCTGTATATGATAATATTTATAAGACGGCCCGCCGCGGTGTCTGTTCCCATGGCTGCGGTCTGTACCGTTCCCGCACCGGCATTCAGGGTAATGGACCGGGCAGTACTGTCCCTGGTAAGGGCACCGGTCAGGGTGATATCCCCATTGTTCGTGGTAAATGAGACGGTATTTGTCAGTTCAATGGAACCGGTGAATAAAATTACGGCATTGCTGGTGGTAATATTCGACCCAATCCTATTCGTTCCCAAACCATCCTGGGTAAACCCGCCGGTAGCGGTGATAACGCCGGTAGTAGTCTTTGTAAAAAGCCCGCTGTTGGTAATGGTGGTAGAGCCGGTTACGGCCATGGCTTCATTCATGGTTAAGTTCGTACCGGTAAACGAAAATGCGCCGGTATAATTCTGGACTGCGCTGAAAGTGGTCGTTCCCGTGCCGCCTGTTTGGGTAAAATTAACCGCATAAACCGCCGCGGAAAAACCCGCATCCTTAACGCTGTTTATGGTCAGCGTCCCAAGCCGGGAGGTATTCCCCAGGGCGCCCGTTATGGTAATATCCCCGGTTCCGGCGGTCAGGGTAAGACCGCTGCTGTTCGCAACAGAAGCGTTCACAGTACTGCCAAACTGAATATTTCCCGGTGTACCGGCCCCGGTGGAAAAGGTAACCGTTCCTGCGGTGTTAAGGGTGACGGCAGTAACAAATGAAATTGCAGTATCGGTGACGGTAATATTTGCCCCGATACTGTTTACTCCAAGGCCATCCTGGGCAAACCCGCCGGCGGATGTAATAGTCCCGGTTGCAGCAGTAACAAAGGGGCCGCTATTGGTAATGGTGGTAGCCCCCGACACATTGATTGAATTGTTTATGGTCAGCGCATAACCATTAAAATCGAAGTTCCCGCTGTAAAACTGACCAGCTGCGGTGGTATTGAATGATGTTATCGATGTACCGGCCGTATTGATCATCATGGTCCCCACACGGTCAGCGTTGGTTCCCACATTTCCTGTTATGGTTATGTTCCTGGCGCCCGCATTTAATGTCAGATCCTTAGCGCCGCCTCCCTGGACCGCTATCCCGCCGCCAAGGCTTATGCCCTGGAATGTTCCGGAAACCCCAATAGCCGTAATGGTTCCGGCGGTAAGATCCTTTAATTTAAAGATACCCGTTACAATAAAAGGAGCGCCGGTGACGGTACCCAAATCAATAGCTGCTGTCCCTCCGCCGCCGTCCAGAACAACCCCGCCTGCGCCTGCATTAAGGGTAAGCATCCGGTTCTGGGATGAATAGTTGTTGAGAATCGTTATGGTCCCGTTTGTCCCTGTGCCGGCGCTGTTTGTCACGGTCAGGGGATAGGTGGCACCTGAAATATTACTGACCGTTATATTCCCCTGATGAGTCGAATTTCCAATGATGAACGAACCCGCTGCTATAGACGTCCAACCCGATGAATACCAAACTGTGGCGCCGGTGGAATTGCTTGGGCCGTATTCGACGGTATACCCCGCGGTCCTGGGGCTTATCTGAAAAATACCGGTTCCGGCATTTACCGAATTGGTTCCGCCCAGGGTAAATGCATCTGCGGTGATTGTAATATTTCCGTTAACCCCAATGGTACTGAGAATTACATTTGAACCCAAGGCAATGGTTTGCGCGGTTACCGAAAGAGCCCCCGCAACCGAAAAACCGACCGTCACCCCGCCATTAAAGGACACCTGCCCGGTACCGTTTGCGGTAATAGACAGGTTACGGGCCCCGGTAACGGTACTGCTGAAGGCGACATTCCCGTTGTTGGCGGTATTGATCGAAACAGCGGTACCGCCGGTCAATTGTACAGGACCGGTGAAATTGATATTTCCCTGGGTGTTTATACTTATTCCCGCTAATTGTATAGTTCCGCCGCTTATACCAATGCTGGTCAAAGGTGTCGACGTGCCTATGGAATTATTAAAGATGGCCGTCCCTGTACCCGCGGTTACCGTTAAGGAATAGGCCCCCTGGATGGTATTGCTGAAGGTAATGTTTCCGGTGCCGGTTCCCGTGGTAACAGTTGCATTGTTTGTTAATGTAACAGCCCGGCCTAAAGTTATGGCGCCTCCGTTCGAAGTACCGCCGGAATTTATATCAGCCCCAAGAATTATACTTCCTGTGGTTAACCCCGTAGAAATATTAATGGCTCCTCCGGTAACTATCCCGGAACCTGAAGCTATAGTATTACGTACCGTTATCACCTGGGGCGTGGCGGTACTCGTATTCAGGGTTACCGCCCCGCCGGTGGTAATTCCGGTGGTTCCATTGCCCACCGTAAAAGAACCATTATTGGTATAACTGATTGAAGCGGGATTGCTCGCCCCGGAGATGAGCACATTGACCCGGTTACTGGTATTCATAAATGTGTATGTACCGCCGGTACCACCTAATGAAAGGGTCCCGGCGGAGGGTCCTGCGTTCACCGGCATAGTCTGGGTTACCACACCGGCTGCCGCCAGATCTATTGTCTGTGAAGCGGCTGCGCAGGTTAACCCCGATATATCCGATACCTGGGCAATGGTAAATCCCTGGGCCGGTGAAGTGATTTTTATCCCCCCAGTTTGGGAGGACACGGCTATATTAGTAACCGTGACATTAACATCCACCCCGTTGTTTGCCTGGATCGCCAGGTTTGGAACTGTTATGAGTCCGCCCATCCCGGTAACCGTTACACCCGCGCCGGTTCTGAGGACAAGGGTTTGAACGGTGCTGCCTGCGTTTTGAAAGGCTCCGCTCAGGGTTATGGATCCCGCAGCGGTATGGCCGATATCCAGGGTCCGGGCGGTGACCCGCTGAAAATCAGCGGTGGACAGTCCCAGCTTACCGGAGGTATTTGTGCCGATATCAATGTCCCGTCCATCGCTTGCCTTCAGTTGTACCATACTGTTTGTTCCGGTTCCTGCATTGACTGCAGCATTGAAATCCATATCATCCGCGGTAAGGGAAATGGTCCCATTGGCAATGGTAAGAGCCCCGGACACAACAATCTTTGTATCATCGGTAATAGTTATTGAAGAACCGGAATAATTATTGTATCCCTGAACATTCAGGGTAGAACCGGAATTATTGGCAAAAACAACAGCCCCCGAGGTTGTACTTGTTTTGTTCAAGGTAGCATTGAGAACGCTGTTACTGCCCGCCGTATTCAGTGTGATACCGTTCAATGCGGTGACCATAAGGCTGTTCCCGGTTATAGTTCCGCCGGCGATTTGGCTTACGGTCCCGTTAGCCGCCTCGAGAATTATACCTGCCGCACCGGAACCAACCGGATTATTAATGGCCACCCCATTGGCCCCGTTTAATGTAACTGCCCCATTGACAGAACCGACTCCCCCGGTGGTTACCGTCAGGGTTCCGCTCTGTTCTATATTGATACCCCCCGTGGAGGACTGGTTGGCTGCGGTCATCGAAAGGGCAGAGCTGCCATTCCTGAAAAGAATATTGGCATTAATCCCGGCGCCATTGGTGAAGGATGCATTGGATACCATGTTGGTGGCAACGTTTAAGCTAATACCATTCAGCGCAGAGGCCGTCAATGAAGTTCCGGTTAAGATTCCGCTGGCATTCTGGCCTATACTCCCATTGCCCGTCTGGAGGGTTATCCCTCCTGCGCCGGAATCTACCCCGCCATTGAGGGTTACACCATTAACCCCGTTCAATGTGATGGCTCCGTCGCTGGATCTGATTCCCCCGGTATTCACCGTCAAGGTTCCGCTCTGTTCTATGTTAATAATCCCTGCGGGGGAATTGTTGACCGCCGTCGCCAAAAGGGCGGAAGTACCGTTTTTAAAGACAATATTTGTGCCTGCACCGGCGCCATTGGTCAGGGATATTGTGGGAACCAGGTTGGTTGCAGCGTTTAAGCTAATTCCATTCAGCGCATAGACCGTCAGGGCATTCCCGGTCAAGGTCCCGCTGCCATTCTGGCTTACCATCCCGCTGCCCGCCTGAAGGGTTATGCTTCCTGTGCCGGCGTTTACCCCGGCATTAAGGGTTACTCCGGCGGTACCATTCAAGGTGATGGTCCCATTACTCGAAGAAACCCCATTGCTTGCGGTTATGCTGCCGGAGGAGTTAACCTGCACGGTCCCCCCGGAGGAACTTATCCCGCCGGTTCTTATGGTCACATTGCTCGATACATTTGTACTATTAATAGTAATAGCCCCGCTGGGCGAAACATTGCTCGCGGATACATTCAATGCGGTTGTTCCGGTCTGGCGGTAGGTTATGGATCTGCCGGTGACGGTTCCGGTAAGTTTCAAGTCAAGGTTCTGGATATTATTTGACCCGTTAAGGGTTATACCATAGAGAGAGGTAACCGTCAAAAGACCGGAACCGGTAGAAGCAATAACAGCTGTAGTGGATTGGTTTACCGTTGCGGTACCCCCGGAAACATTTATTGTAAAATTGCTGCCGTTCTGAATATTGATAGTTCCACCGGAATGGGAAAACCCGGTCCCTGCGGATATTGCATTTAGGCTAGCCGAATTCTGTATATTAAGAATACCACTATATTGATAAAAAGCATTCTGAATTTGAAGGGGATTTGTCCCGGTGAGGCTGTAAACCTGGGCGACACCAGTACTAATTGTTACCGAGCCAAAGGTTTGACCATGGGGATTTATATCTCCGGACCCGGTGAATGATACATCCGCTGACGAATCTCCCATGTCGGCTACATCCCAGCTTCCACCGACAGTTATAAAACCACCTCCGGCCGTGAGAGACCCAGTACCCCCAATATCTCCCCCAACTTCCAGGGTACCGCCATTTAGGTGCAAATCCCCATGGAGATCGACATTCCCTTGTACCGTAAGGGAGTATCCGGCTCCAGCAATATCAAGGACAGACCCTGTTTCCATGGTTAAACTAGCTATTTCTATAGTTTGCCAATATATATCAAAAACCGGGTTTCCACCAATATAACCGGGATAACCAGGATCTATGGTAACCGTATCCATAGGGTCATTTTCCCCCGGATAATAACCCGATGAATCGGAAGAATCCCAGTTACCAGAAGTTGACCAATTATCATCTCCCACCGCGCCGGTCCAATAAAAAACCTCCCCCCATCCATAGAAGGAGCATATACAGAGAATCCCTATAAGAAGCCAAATTTTCCTTAATTCCGCTTTCATCGTACCTTTTATAACCCTATATCTATCATATAGTATAGCATTTTTTAAGAAAATCCCATGTTTTCACAGGGAGTAATTCTTTTCCTGGGATTATAAGCATCGAAAACTATGCCTTCACAACCTGCTTAATATATAAAAAAACGGACGTCAGGATCGAATTAGGTTCGTTCTATTCTTTTATTACCATAACCTTCCGGATTTCATCGATGTCGGGGCCAACAATACGGATAAAGTACAGACCCCGGGCCACGGAACGTCCTCCCTGGTTTTTCCCGTCCCAGCTCTCAATGTATTCACCGGCGTTCCGGTTGCCCCGGTACAGCACCTGTACCAGGGTTCCGTCCATGGTAAATACCTGCACCGTCACCCGGCCGCTTTTTGTAAGTTTGTAATGGAGATAGGTCTTTTGGCCTTTGGTGGGATCAATCACATTGTGGAGGATCGTGGCGTTGCTCCGCTGTTGGGTGATGTCCTGGATATCAAAAATAAATGGTTTGATCCTGCGGTACCAGTCCGATGGAATAGAAGCCCCCGCAGCCATGTCCAGCCTTCCCGTATAGAGGGGGTTATCCGGAACATTATTATTATCCGGTTTAAAAAAGAACTCCACCCGGGAACCGTTGGCATAATCATTTTCTGTAAAGGAATAATTATAAAGATTTGCAGATCCCGCCACCGGAACCCCGGAAAGTTCCTTGGTATCAAGATAGGGTTTCGGCACTATATTGGAGAAATAGTCATCAGGATCGCCAGATAAGGGGGGAACATCGTAGAATTCCGGCAACCAGAGCCCCCGGGGCCCATGTTCCTGCCGAGCTCTGAATTCCTCTTTAATATTAACCCCAAAGATCAAGGGTCCCACGAAGATATTCTGATTGACAATTACCTGGAGGGTGATGTTCCTGTCCTGGAGACGGCCTTTCCCGGTAAAGTCCCGGACAATTCCGAATTCCTGAACCGTGCTTCCGTCCCAGTCCGGACCGTTAGCGATGGCAATAGTCTCATTATCCTCCCTGGCCCAGACAGGCCAGACAAAGAAAGTTCCCTCGGATGATATACTTTTGGGAGGAACCGATATGAGCACATCCGTAATACGATGCGTATCGACCGGCATTTTATTGGGGGGCACATTATTTCCCGTATCGGAAGTTGTATAATCCGAATAATCTCCATACTGCCTGGGATATTTGGGAGGAGTATTACCGGTATAACCGGGAAACGGTACTAGACTGGCTTCCGCAGCCATATCCTTGGCACTTATTATTATTTGCTTATCACCATTAGCCAGATCGGAAACCGATGGTCCCGGGCCCGCGTTAAAGGGCAGGAGGAATTCCGAAGTACCACCGCCATTTCCCGGGGTGATTACGTCCCAGGTACCTGCCAGCGAAACGTCGCTGCTCGAAACAGTACTGATATTTAAGGGCTCCGAAACCTGTACAAAGATGGAATCCCCCAGGGGCAAGGTTAGGGTATAGTTGATCCGCGGTGGCACCGTGTCGGTACTGGTAATCCATATCTTTGTCCCGTTCTGGTCATAGGTTCCCGCCGTATAGGTTTTGGTTGCGCTGTCCACAAGATAAGTATTACTGACAACCTGCACACGGGGACATATATTGCCGTCGGTATAATCCTTTTCTTTTACCCATACATAAATACAATCCATATGATTTGATACTGACCCGTATCCCCGGTCCCCTTTGCTCTGATCTACCTCATAACCCGGGATTACGACCTGGATATCATCAAAACATTCCGGGATGTCCGTATTAAGAGGTACCGTGGCCTGGAGCCTCAACCGGTCTATCTTCCCGTTACCGGTTAAATCTTCGGTAAAACAGTATACAAAACTTACAAACCTGACCCAATTGTAATTGTAACAGGAATTCGGCGGCGGGTCTGAATTGTAGTAAGGCAGGGCATCGATATCGCCTCCTTCTGGAAGAGGAATGGTGGTAGTGGCATAGCTATACCGGACGGTTACATGATTGATGGCTAATTCAGCTCCGTCATCAAGGGTAAAGAACCAGAACCGGGACTTCTCACTGTCAGGGGGAGGGAGCGTTCCGGAAGGATTAGGATTATTCGTTAATCTGGTAATGAGAATTGGTTTATCCGGGTCGGAAGGCTCCACTTCAAATTTCTTTTTAATCCGGTGAGTCCCGGGATTGGAACTGTCATAGTTGGAGAATTGAATCGTGGCACCAGGAACAGTACAGACCAGATTCCACCAGGTAGTATTCCCGCTGATCTCAAAAGTGGGGTTGGTCTGGGAGGAAGAACCAAAACTCACGGTACCCTCCTGAGGGTTAAATGTACCATTTTTTTCCTGGATCCAGTTACCTTCGATGGTTATATTTTTGTTGGAAGAATCCGCATCCAGGCTTCCCCCTTCCTCTATGGTCATATTTCCGGTCAGCACCAGGTCACTCTTAAGGATAATATCCCCTGTTTTAGACACGGTGAGGTTTCCAATTTGTTTATCATGGGTCGTGATCGTTTCTCCGGAACCGGTCATGGTGATGGTTACACTTGGTAAGTCTCCTGAGAAGTTACTCCAATCAACATCAACTTTCCCACCGGCAACAATATTCGCTGTACCGCTTCCTTCAATACTGCATTCATTTTCTATAATAAAATCACCGGTATGTAATTCGGCGGTATAATTGTTTTGGTCTTTGCCAAAAACCAGGTCTCCGTCGTTGCCGATAAATCCCGGTGAAGGCGGGGTTGAACCGTAATCTATGATCCATCCTTGATCATCTAAATCAAGGATTCCCTGTTCAATGATTAAATTGCCAGCCCGCTGGGCCACATGGTTTGTTATGAGTTTTACACTTTTATCAGTCTTATTAATTACTACAGTACCGACCGGGTTCGTTCCGGAGTTGAATTCCTGTTCCTTGTCCCCGGTAAATTGTATTGTATCACCGTCATGATCGAAGGACCCACTGGGACCAAAGGAAACATCACCTTGAAATTCTATAATAGGGTCGGTGCTGCTGTTTCCCAGGAGCTTTCCATAGGGTACTGCGGTACTATTGGCATAATCTCCCCCGAAACTGACAGCCATACCTAAAGTTACCGGCCCTGCCTGGATAGTTCCACTATTTACAGTATCCCCGTTTATCCGCAACAACCCCTGGGCATAAAGACCGCCGGAAGTTTCTAGCGTCAGGGTATTGTTATTATCGATAGTTATGGTCTCGTCTGTATATACATTTCCGCTGATGGTTATTTCATCGCAGGTAATTTCTATAGTTTTGAACATGTAATCGTTGGTTCCAATGGATGCGGTACTGACATCTCCCATTCCGGCATTCAAAGTAATAGTCCGGGCGGTATTGTCCCTGGTAAGAGCCTTCGTAAAGGTAATATCCCCGGTTTCCCCGGTATTTTCAGTTTCATTAAATGTTAAAAACGTA
>JAVBPH010000014.1:0-50735 GCA_031549725.1 Treponemataceae bacterium | reverse complement strand
AGAGGCTTTTTCAAAATGTCAAATTTTGAAAAAGCAACCTTAGATGTACGTGCAGAAAGAATACTATTTTATGTATGGGTAAGGAAATAGCATTCTTTCTGCAAAAGCCTTTTTCAAAACTAACCGAGTTTTGAAAAAGGCCCATTATTCAGAATAATAGTAAGGGATTGAACACCTATGGCCAACTTGGCGCTGGGGACACTGCAGACAGAACCACCTTTACCCGGGGTACCTTTTAAAAATCCTAAGGACAAATCCGGGGATCAATCGACTCCTGGATTTGTCCTTAATCATGAACCTGTTATCCCGTTACCCTGTTAATCTATTTACATACCCGTTCCCAGGGGTTATCATTAAAAGCATGAAAATGCCTATTATTGCCCCCTCCCTTTTATCAGCGGATTTTTCAAATATTATTTCAGGAATAGAACTGATCCATAATTCCGGAGCTGAATGGGTACATTTCGATGTGATGGACGGTTCCTTTGTGCCGCCCATTACCTTCGGTTCAAAAATGGTGGAGGATGCCAGAAAGCATTCCGGTTTGATATTTGATGTCCACCTTATGACGGAACATCCCCAGAACCATATAGAAGATTTTGCCCGGGCCGGGGCGGATTACATAACCTTTCATACCGAAGCGGTGGTCCATGCCCACCGGGTGATCCAGCAGATCCATAACGCCGGGAAAAAGGCGGGAATCAGCATTGTTCCTTCCACACCGGTTTCCTGTATAGCCGAATTATGTCCCTTTGCGGACCTTATCCTGATCATGACCGTAAATCCGGGATATGGCGGCCAGCAAATGATCCCGGAATGTCTTGATAAAGTATCCCAACTGGTTACACTCCGGGAGGAAAGGGGATACGGTTATCTTCTTTCGGTGGACGGGGGAATCAACGAAAACACCTCAGCCGCCGCAAGGCAATCGGGGACGGATGTCATTGTAGCGGGGACAGCCTTCTTTGGCGCTCCTGACCCGGGAAAAGCAGTAAACGCATTAAAAGGATTATGATAGAATCAAAAACCTCGCCGCAGAGCAGCTGGGTATTAAACCCACTGGCGAATAAAAAACCCGGAAACAATCCGGATGATACAATAATCAACAACCCCGCCCTGAAGGTGGGGTATTAAACCAGCATGTGAATAAATTATTTTTTGGCAGTCCCGGGTAACAATCCCGCGGTTTTCTGCCGAAAATCGGTAGAGGAGTTCCGTATGAACAAAAAGGCCTGGCTTATTTTTTTATGTATCCAATT
Organism: Treponemataceae bacterium; assembly: GCA_031549725.1. Taxonomy (GTDB): domain Bacteria; phylum Spirochaetota; class Spirochaetia; order Treponematales; family Breznakiellaceae; genus UBA937. The sequence goes on along the minus strand of JAVBPH010000014.1, from coordinate 49,476 downwards.
ATGTCTCATCCTAACCATGGCAGGAGCCCAGTCCGCCCAATCCAGGCTTGACCATGGGAAAACCCTTTATGGAGAAGGCAAATGGCGGGATGCGGTGCTGGAGCTGCGCCGGGCCCAGGCGGAAGCCCAGAATAATACCCAGCGGGGGGAGGCTCTCTACTGGATTGCCCTGGCCGAAATCGGCGCCGGGGAGTATGAAGCGGCCCTGAGGGACCTGGAAGAAACCCTCAGGATAGACAGTACCAATTCCCGGGTCAGGGAAGTACCCTACCAGCAGGGAAGATGCCTCTACTATATGGGCCAGTATGACCGGGCGATTGTACTTTTAAAGGGATATGCCGATGCCAATACGGATCCATCAAAAATAGCCGCATCCTATTACTGGATCGGTGAGTGTCTGTTCTCCCTGGGGCAGCTCCAGATGGCCCAGGATGTGTTTTACCGGATTGTGGATGAGTTTCCCCAAAGCGTAAAGTATGAAGCTGCGAATTACCGGATTGCATTGATCAATCAAAAAAAAGTTGAGGCGGAACTCCTGGCTATTTTGAAGTGGAGCCATGAGGAATCCCTGAAAACCGTGGAAGCCTACCAGAGAAGGGAACGGTCCTACGACCAGGCAATAATTGCATACCAGAAACGGATTGCGGATCTGCTGAAAGCCCAGGAGGAGAAAAAATGAAATCCCCCGGCGGGATGGGATTAATACTGATTATGGTGCTTACCGTTTCTCAAGTCATCACCGCCCAGGAGTTCAAACAGGATAAACTCCGTTTTGTTATCCACCGGGACCAGGGCCGGTTTTCCCTGTATTATCTGATCAATCCTTCATCGGGGAAATATATACCCCTGATAGCCGATGAAGATCCCAGATCAAGTTTTCTGGCTGTGAAAGTTGACGGCAGGGTATACCGTCTGGGGGATGATCCCGCATTCAGGGTAAGAATTGAAAACAGGGAAAACCCGGCCATCGTATTTGAATCGTCCTTCCTGAGGGTATACGAAGAATTCGCCTTCATCAAAAAATCAAACGACATCCCCCAGGACGGGATAAGCATTACCATACGGATTGAAAATATTGCTTCCCAGTCCAGCCGGGTGGAGGCCTGGGTTTTACTGGATACCTGTCTGGGTGAACAGGATAATGCGGGTTTAACCGAAATAACTATCCCAAAGGAAAGCAGGAACCGTTTCTTCCTCAGCCAGGATAATACCGCAGGATTGGCGGCGGGCATTTTTGTGGAAGGAAAAAACAATCCCTCATCCGCCAAGGCGGTGGACTGGAGAACCTCCTACCATTCTGCCTGGATTCCGGGGACTTCCGGAACGGACTATCCCTCCAGGGATCAGGCAGTTTCGTATTATTATGGTCCTCTGGATATATCCCGGGGCGGGCAGAAACAGTTTACCATCATTTTATATGTTGATGATAATAATTCATTCAGTATGCATGAGAGCAGTTTTGATTCAAAGGCGGGCTTAATACACGCTCTTTAGGGAGATTCTTTGAAGCAACAAAGAAAATTGTTTTGCGGGGTATGTTGATTTTTATCAAAAATTAGCTATAAATACACTTAACAGGAAAATAATTCCTGTTAGCTGAGCCATGTTCAAACCCCGGTTAGTTTTGAACATGGTCTTAATCCAGGGCTGTTTTTAAAACGATGATGTTTTGAAAAAGCCTTACTATTTATTTTAGGTGCCGTAAATTGTCCATAAAACTTGATCCTATTCTAACCAAGGCCGCCCGGCTTACCAAACGCAGACAGTATGGTGCGGCGATTCAGATGCTCGAACCCGAAGTGGTGAGGTATCATGATTCCTTCCGCTATTACTATATCCTGGGGGTTTCCTGTCTGTATGTGGGGGATTTCAGCGGCGCCTTTACGTATTTCAAAAGGGCCAGGGATATAAAGATGCGGGACCCTTCGGTTCTTTTGGGAATGGCGGTGCTTTACCTGCGCCGGGGGGAAACCGCCCGGGCCATAGATTTTTACCTGGAAGTTCAGGAACTGGATCCGGAAAACGTCCAGGCCAGACGGGCCCTGGATATCATAAGAAAACACGGCGATCCCGAAAGCCTTACCATCTGGATTGAAAGCGGAAAGCTGAATAAGCTGTATCCGCCCCTGCCCAGGGTTCCCCTTTCCTGGGACCAGGTACTTATTCCTGCGGCGGGTGTGGTGGTGATCATTTCCCTGGGTCTGGGGATTTTTTTCAAACTGCAGAATCCCGGAACCCCGGAACGGTCAGGGTTTGATCTGACCAGCCTGGAAAGGGAAGACCGGGCCGAACCGGTTCAGGTGGGCGGGTCCTACCGGTATGTGCTGACCCGCCAGCAGGTCCTGGATACCTATGAAAAGGCCCGGAAACTTTTTACCGAAAGAAGGGACGAAGCCTGCAAGGTGGAACTGAACCGGATTCTGGAATCCAACGCATCCGAATCCATAAAAAACAAGGCCCGGGTCCTTATTTCCTACACGGATGTCCCGGGGTTTGATACCCTGAAGGACCGGTATTCCTATTCCGGGGTGTACCGGGAACCCTGGCTGTACCGGGACTGCTACGTGATCTGGCGGGGCATGGCGGCCAATGTGAACATGCCCGAAAAGGGAACCACCTTTCAATTACTGGTGGGATATGATACCAAGAGCGCCCTGGAAGGAATTGTGCCGGTGGAATTTGATATTTCCATACCCGTGGACCTGGAAAGACCCCTGGAGGTTCTGGGCAAGGTCATTCCCGCCAGCAGCAGTGAATCCCAGGGAATGGGCATCATCCTGGAAGGAATAGCTATTCATCAATCTGGAAATTCCGGAGCAAGACGGTGAGGGCGGTGGTCCAGCGTATACGAAACGGTTCCGTATCTGCGGATGATAAAATTACAGGACAAGTTGATCAGGGCCTTCTGGTGTACCTGGGGGTTGCCGCGGGAGACACGGAAAAAGACGCCGACTATATGACGGACAAGATAATCAACCTCAGAATTTTTGAAGATGAAAACCAAAAGATGAACCGATCCGTGATCGATGAAAAGGGGAGTATCCTGGCAATTTCCCAGTTTACCCTCCTGGCGGATGCCCGGAAGGGGAGGCGCCCCTCCTATTCGGAAGCCGCGGACCCGGAAACGGCCAACCGGCTTTACGAATACTTTATATCCCGGGTAAAAGCCGCCGGTCTGTTCTGCGAAAAAGGTGTGTTCCAGGCCCACATGATGGTGCATTACACCAACGATGGACCGGTGACCATCCTTTTGGATTCTAAAAAGGTTTTTTAATTATCCTTGTTATAGAAAATATAGTCGCTGGAATTGGGACACCCGGTGGTTGAGGCCCTCGAAACCACCAGTGGAATTAGCCACTCTTCGCTGGTCCCATCGAGAGCCTCAGGGACCAGGATACCTAACTAAGCTACGAAAAATAAAAAATAGGCTATCTTCAGACAAACAGCCCCCGGGTCTTCAGGTATTTCTCAGCGTTAAAATCTTCCAGGATTTTTCCCATGGGCCGGTTTTCTACTATAGTCGCAATAATTTTAGAGGACAGCTCCACCGATGGAACCACTTCCAGGTTTGGAATATCCAGGTTGTCACATTGCGGACAGAATACCGTATCCGTGACCATGATATGATTTAAAAGGCCTGCTCTGGTTAATTCCTTAAGCCGTTCCGCCGCGGGATCCGAAAAAACCGCATGCACCGACGCCAGGTTTATCTCCTTAGGCCCATGACCCGCCAGGGCCTGGATAAGACTCACCACGGACCCGGCGGTATCCACCATATCATCCACAATCCAGATCACCTTGTCCTTAATAGGCTCGGCTGAAAGGATATTGATGGATTCAATGGAATTTGCCCTGGAATAATCCCTCTGTTTATGGGCCACCACCAGGGGAGTCCCAAAGGCATTGGCAAAACGCCGGCCCAGTTTTTCACCCCCCGCATCAACGGAACAGAATGCCCAATTGGATCTGACCTGGTTTTCCAGGGTTTTAATATCCTGGATATACACATCGCAGAGCCGCTTTTTTAAAAGGGTCAACGCGGGAAGGTCATCCATATGGCAGAGCGTCGGGTCCAGCATGGATTTGGATTTATCCGAATGGAGCTGGTAGGTCAGGAAATGGCTGGTTCCCAGGCTGACCAGGGTTTTTAAATGAACCCAGAGGCCAACACTGCTCCGGCGGATGGTCCTGTCCGACCTGGAACTGGAAACGTAGGGCTCAAAAACGGTGATCCGGTTAGCCTGGGACCGTTTTAAGGCATCCACCGTATGGTATAACTCGATTTTAGCCTCTTCCACGGTGATATCCGCTTCGTTTCTGGCACAGGAGGTAAAAAGAAAGATATCCCTTCCCCGGAGGGAATGTTTAATGGTAACTTCCATTTCACCGTCGGCGAACCGTTCCGCAGTCAGAGAATCTACACAATCTATAGGATCTTCCAAAGTTGAAAAGCTGGGAAATTTAGATAAATGATCTGCCACCTGGGATGCATAACTTTTCATAGACCGGGTTGCGGTAATGGCAAAGGTATTGGTCACGTAAATCCCTCCCACTAAATCCAGTATATAGTGTTTCCCATTTCCTGTGAAGCTGAATGGCAAATGAAATAATAATTATTGGTTTTTAATTTCCATAAGATATGATATACTTTCCAGGATACCAGAATATAAACGGAAAAAATAATTAGTTGGGTACAAATGTAATGAAGTTGAACAGAATCGGGAAAAAACTGAATCCTCAAAAGATTTACAATGAACTTCTCCTGGAGAATAGTCCGGACATTGTATTCTTATTTGACGCTGATCTTCACCTGCTGACCAGCAGCAAAGAGAGCCAGCTCTATTTACGGTCTCCCCGGGAAAATCTTGCCGGTATATCCCTGGAAGATATATTCTCCAGGGATATACCCAAGGAATGGGTAGACCGGGTGGCGGGACAGCACCGGCTGGCATATGCCAAATTCATACCTGTCCAGTATGACGATATTATCTTTTCCCCTGAACGGGGATTAATCGATGTGCGGATTTCCATTAATCCAGTGGCTGATGATGATGGACATCCGGTGGGTACGGTCATGGCCCTGGCGGATATCACCGAGCTGGTGAAGGCTAAACAGAAGGCCGAGGAGGCGGCTCTTTCCAAGAGCAACTTCCTGGCAAATATGAGCCATGAAATCCGGACTCCCATGAATGCGGTCAAAGGTCTGAGCGAGCTGCTGGCCCTCACGGAACTTACCAGCCTGCAGCGCAACTATGTCAGCAATATCATCAATTCCTCCAATTCTCTTTTAGGGATTATCAATGATGTGCTGGATTTTGCAAAAATCGATGCCAAAAAAATTGAACTGGTGGAAACCGAATACAGCCCGGCGGAATTAATCGACAGTGTGTGCAGCGTGGTCAGTATGAAGGCCGAGGAAAAGGGGCTGCTGCTGCTGGTGGATGCCGACCCGGGAATGCCCTCGCTTCTCCGGGGGGACGATATCCGGATTAAGCAGATCATGACAAATATACTTTCGAATGCGGTGAAATATACTAAAGAAGGTTCTATCCTGCTGAAGTTCAACATGACCGGAGGCCGGGACCAGCCCCGGTTGTTCTGCAGTGTGGAAGATACCGGAATGGGAATACAGGAAAGGGACATTCCCCTTTTATTTAACGCCTTCTCCAGGGTGGATCTGCATACCAACCGCAGCATTTTGGGAACCGGATTGGGGCTCTCCATCAGCAGACAGCTGGCCCATGCCATGGGCGGTGAGATCATGGTCAAAAGCGTTTATGGCCAGGGGAGTACATTTTCCTTTGAAATTCCCCAGGAGATTGTATCGGATACGCCCATGGCTTTGGTGCAGGATAAGAACAACAAACGGGTACTGCTGCTGGAATCCGGGATTTACAGAGAACATTTATCCGGAATGCTGACATCCCTGGGCGTATCCTTTGAAACGGAAAACTTTGATCCCGGGATGGATCTTTCCCGTTTTACCCACTGTATTTATAACGATGCGGATTTCGGACATTTTATTCCTGGATTAAAGGAAAAATACCCGGATTGCCGGTTTGCGGTGCTTAAAAGCCTGCGGTATATCATGTCCCTGAACCAGTACCAGGACAGCGTGCTCTATGCTCCCTTCCAGGTGGTACATCTTGCTTCTTTCCTTAATAAAAATTCCGCAGTCCAGGAGGAATCATCCATCCATCCGGACAGCATGAATACCGAAGCCATGGCCCTGCGGGATGTGAAGATCCTTGTAGTTGACGACAATGCCATCAATCTGACCGTGGGCAGGGAAATGCTCCAGGCTTTTAATGCGGTGGTGGATGAAGCCGAAGGCGGGCAGCAGGCCCTGGATATGTGCGGTACCTCTGTGTACGATATTATTTTTATGGATCACATGATGCCCGGGATGGACGGAATTATCGCTACCCGGCTGATCCGGACCGGGAACGGTCCAAACAGGGCAACCCCTATTGTTGCGCTGACCGCCAATGTGGTAAGCGGCATAAAAGACAAGTATCTGGCGGAGGGGATGAACGACTTTATCGGCAAGCCCGTGGAAATGTCGGATCTCCGGAGAGTGTTGACCCGGTGGCTTCCCGCGGAAAAACTGGGCTTCCAGGAAAAATACCGGTTATCCCATAACCAGGAAACCCCCGAGGACCAGATGACCCCGGAAATACTGATTTCTGCGCTGGACAATTTCGGCATGTATTCGTCGGATGTACTCAGGGAAATGGATGGTGATTTTGAAGGTTATATTTCCCGGATGGATGCGGCTTCCCGGATTTTGGGCGCCCTGACGGACCGGCTGAAAAAAGAGGTTATCCAGAGAAATAAGTGGGAAGATTTTGAACAGGATATGCTGGACCTGCGCCGGACCCTCCATGGGGTGGGTGCCAGGGACTGTGCCAACCGGGCCCGGGTCATGGCATCCGCTGCCCATGACGGAAACATTCAATTGATAGATGATGATTTTAACAGCCTCATGGGTAATATGTACATGCTTGAAAAAAAACTCTTTGTCATTGTTCCCCTGGCCAGGGGCGGAAGCCTGAAGGAACACCCCCTGAATGTTTCCCATTACCTGCATGGATGTCTGGAAAAGATGAGAAAAGCCCTGGAGTCCGGCAACAGGGAAGCCTCCATGATCCTGTTGAATGAAGCCGCATCCTATTCCCTTAATAAGGATCTGGATATGTCCCTGAAGGAGATTAAGGCGGACCTGGAATCCGGTAATTTTGAGGATGCCCAAAAGCATCTTTCCATGGCCATGCAGCAATATGCCGGTGCGGATCAGTCGGTTTAGAACCGGTGCAAGAAAGATCAAACCGGAACAATTGGTCCCGGAGGTTCCTTGTGCTGAGGTTCCCGAAGTATCGAAGGGATTGAAAAAGCTTCCGTTGCCCGGTGGTTTCGAGCGTATCACAACCACCGGGAGTCCCGGTTTCTGGGTTTGGTGAAAGCTCAAATTTTCCGGAGATGATAACTATTCTTATGAAACAGCTTCTAGTTAAACTAATTATTTTTATGATATATTAAAGCAAAACACAGGATAAAACCGTATTTTACCGGAGGATAACGTGGCAAAGATCAGCGAAACAAAAGGAACCAATGTTAGTCTGGCGACCAGTGAAGAAAAGGAAAAAGCCCTGGAGGCTGCCCGGCTTCAAATTGAAAAACAGTTTGGTTCAGGCTCTCTGATGAAACTGGGAGCCCATGCGAATGCGGCGGGCATAGAGGTTATTCCATCCGGGTCAATTCTGCTGGATGAAGCCCTGGGAATAGGCGGTTATCCCCGGGGAAGGATTATTGAAATTTACGGTCCCGAATCATCGGGGAAGACCACCCTGGCGCTGCATGCCATTGCGGAAGCCCAGAAGCTGGGGGGTATCGCCGCTTTTGTGGACGCGGAACATGCCCTGGACCCGGTGTATGCCAAGGGTCTTGGGGTTAATATTGATGATCTGTGGGTTTCCCAGCCCGATACGGGTGAACAGGCCCTGGAAATTACCGAAAGCCTGGTACGCTCGGGGGCGGTGGATATCATCGTGGTGGACTCGGTGGCTGCCCTGACACCCCAGGCGGAAATCCAGGGTGAAATGGGGGATGCCCACATGGGGCTCCAGGCCAGGCTCATGAGCCAGGCCCTGCGGAAACTTACCGCCACCATCGGAAAATCAAATACCATCCTTATTTTTATTAACCAGATCCGTATGAAGATCGGCGTTATGTTCGGGAATCCCGAAACAACCACCGGGGGCAACGCACTGAAATTTTATGCGTCGGTCCGGCTGGAAGTCAGGAAAATCGAAACCCTGGAAAAGGGGGACAACGACGCCATCGGCAACAAGGTCAGGGTTAAGGTGGTAAAAAATAAAGTAGCCCCCCCATTCAGGAAGGTGGAAATGGAAATTATGTTCGGCAAGGGAATTTCCGCCATCGGCAGCCTTCTGGATGCGGCTGCAAAATATGACATCATTGAAAAGAAGGGCGCCTGGTATTCCTACGGTGAAGAAAAGGTAGGCCAGGGCCGGGACAATGCCAAGATCTATCTGGAAAACAATCCGGAATTTGCCGTGGAAATCGAGAAGAAACTCCGGGAAATCATGTTCCCCGGCAGGGTGTTTCCGGATAATGCTGCGGGACAGAACAAGGCTGCCAAGGAAGTGAAAAAGCCCGCCGGCCCGGCTAAACAGGCTGCGGAAATAGCGGTGGAAGCTCCGCCTAAAAAGAACCAGGAATTCGATGACGACGGGGACGGACTCTTTTAACAGGGGTTCCCTGGTTGTCCTTGGTCTTGGATCAAATGATGGTGATTCCCGGATAACCTTGACGAAGGCAATTGCCCGGATATCCGGAGGGATAGGGCAGCTCCGGTTTTCATCCCTTTACAGAACCGCCCCCATGTACGTCCTGGATCAGCCGGATTTTTTCAACGCCGCTGTTTCGGGGTACTTTGACGGGGAAGCATTATCACTTTTGGAGTTTATCAATTCCGTTGAAGCCGCCTACGGCAGGGACCGTTCCAGGGAACAGCGGTTCGGCAGGAGAACCCTGGATATCGATATCCTGCTTTTTGGCAATGAAATCATTGATGATCCGCCTAAACTTGTTATTCCCCATGCCCGTCTTAATGAAAGGGCCTTTGCGCTTATTCCCCTCCTGGAACTGCTTCCCCAGGCGGTCGACCCAATAACCAACCGGCCCTTCCGGGAAATCCTTGGGGACCTCCCGGATCAAGGAGTGGAAAGGACAGGTGGGTTTTTGGGTTAAACGCACAGGTATTTTTTGATTGGAAGGCTGTTGGGGTTCATACACGATGCCTGCATCGGTTGATTTTTTAACGCCCTGGATGAAGGTTGAAACGTTTGTATGTGGTATGAACCCTCAGCCTGTATAAAATAGTTTCCTCTACAACGAAGATACCCCGAGGCACTGCCTCGGGTTCTTCATTTTTTCTGAAAAAATGTTTTCTCTGCAAACAGGAAAAAACTTACCGCAATAATTTCCCTGTTAATATATCTGAATTATTTCTTCTTCCGTCCAAAATCGTTAATACGGTTACTATCCGCCCATCTGTTTTGGTGATGATTCTCCATGGGGCCTCTATAAGTTTTCCCTGTATTCCTTAATATTCTGGTCCAATAATTCCGACTGAACAATCAACACGAAAGTTTACCAATGGCATGCATTTTCCCCCGGCAGGTATTTACCAGCCCCCTTTTACCCGTTATAATTCAATAAAATGGATGCAGCAAACAATACCACCGCCCGCAGTTTCAGGTTGAAGGAATTTGAAGGTCCCCTGGATCTGCTGCTTTTTCTTATAAAAAAGAATGAGGTGAATATCTATGATATTCCCATCGCCCAGATTACCGAGCAGTACATGGAGTACCTCAGCTACGCCACGGAACTGGACCTGGAGGACCTCACCGAATTCCATGCCCTGGCGGCAACCCTCCTGTACATCAAATCCCGGATGCTTCTTCCTGTGGAAGTGAACATGGATGATGATATAGAGGATCCCCGGCAGGAACTGGTGGATAAGCTCATCGAATACCAGAAGTTCAAGAAACTGTCGGTCCTTATGGAAGAAAAGGAAAAAGAAGCCGAGTGGGTGATTGAACGGAAAAAACTCCAGCGGGCCCTGCCTTTTGTGGAGGAGGAACTTTGGGAAAAGGTGGATATCTGGGATCTTCTGAAGACTTTTTCCAGCCTGATGAACAACCTCAGCGGGGAACGGATCATTGACCTGTATGAGGAAGTTTCGGTAAATGAAAAACTTACCTTTATGAATGAACTGCTGGAAAAAAACGGTGAATGTAATTTTACCGAACTGGTGGTAAAAAACGGTTCGGTTCTGGATATTGTCTGCGCATTTTTAGCTGTACTGGAAGCGGTAAAATTCCGGATGGTTTCGATTTATCAAAACCGGATGTTCGGAGATATCTTAATAAGGCCCTATGATAAGGCGGCACAGGATGGAGTTTCGATTGGAGAAAGAGACAGCACTGATTGAAGCTATCCTCTATTTGGAGGCCGATCCCCTGGATGATAATTCCCTGGTCCGGATTTCAGGACTTTCCAAGGACGTGGTGGAAAAATCCCTGGAAGAACTAGCCCAGAGGTACGCCCAGGAAGATTCCGGGGTGGAATTGTCCCGGATCGGCGGTGGGGTGATGATTTCCCCGAAAAAAGAGTACTGGGATGCCCTGAAGGAACGCTACGGTAAAAAGAACGAATCCAAACTGTCCAGGGCTGCACTGGAAACCCTTTCGATTATTGCATATTCCCAGCCCATAACCCGGGGAGAGATCGAAGCCATCCGGGGGGTTTCCGCGGACAATATGATCCGGCTCCTGATTGAACGGAACCTCATCCGGGAAGTGGGAAAAAAGGATATCCCCGGAAAACCCGTCCAGTTCGGGACCACCAAGGAATTCCTGAAATTCTTCAGGCTGGAAAGTATTGCGGATCTCCCCAAACTGAATGAGGATGAACTCGACCGGTTTGAACTCAATGGAGAAGAATAGATCTTGCATCTGAATGACCAGAATAACGAACAGGAAAAATCCCTCCGGCTCCAGGTATACCTGGCCAAATGCGGAGTTGCATCCCGGCGGGCCTCGGAGGAACTGATCCTCGCGGGCAGGGTCCAGGTGAACGGACAAACCATAACCCAGTTGGGAACCAGGGTAAACCCCGGCGATAGGGTTACCCTGGACGGCAAAGAAGTAAGCCTGGAAACCCGGTTTCATTATTTAGTACTCAATAAACCCCCCATGTACATATGCAGTTCCTATGACCCCCAGGGACGGCCCCTGGCAAAGGATCTGCTTCCCGCTTTTGGGGAACGGCTCTACAATGTGGGCCGCCTCGATTACCGGTCCTCGGGATTAATCATTTTTACCAACGACGGTGATTTTGCAGAAAAAATCGGCCACCCCAGGGCGGAGATAGAAAAGGAATACCTGGTCCATTCCACGGTCCCCATTCCTGATGAAATGATCGAAGCTTTCCAGCAGGGCATTGAAATTGAAGGTGTTCTTTACAAGAGTAAAAAGATTGACCGTCTGGGAATTAAATCCATTAGGGTAATCCTTATGGAAGGAAAAAACCGTGAAATAAGAAGGGTGTTTTCCCATTTCCATCTGCACCCGGAAAAACTTCAGCGCATCCGGATTGGACCGGTGTTATTGGAAGATCTGGAGGAGGGGAAGAGCCGTCCCCTGACAAAGGACGAAATCCAGCAGCTGGAAAAATCTGTTTTAACACAGGGATAAATGATAGTATTTTGCCATCAATTCCCTTCGATGCTTCAAAAGCCTCATCACAAATAGGCTCAGGGACCGTAATACCCGGTGGCTGAGGCCCTCGAAACCACCGCAAAAACAGGGCCCCGCTACCCGGAGACTGACAATCCCTATTTTACCTATCCTTCGGTAAACTTTTTATGAATTTTTCTAGTTGATTGGAAGGCTGTTGGGGTTCATCCACGATGCTTGCATCGGTTGATTTTTAACGCCCCGGATGAAGGTTGAAACGTTTGTATGTGGTATGAACCCTCAGCCTGTATAATAATTTCCTCTACACCCGGGACTCTGCCTCGGGGTTCTTTATTTTCAAAAAAAAGATTATAATAAAAACAAAAACGGAGGTATTATGAAAACAGGTGTATTTTTTGGAGTGCTATTCACTATGCTGACGGTAAGTGCATTTTCAGCGGAAAGTAATGTTTTTACCTACAAGATAGGAAAATTTGAGGTATCCACCCTGGTGGAAAACCGCGGTGAAGGCCGGAGCTCTGTCCTGGTTAACCCGGATCCGGCTATGGTACAGAAATATCTGCCCGGGGGGACATATAAATCCGAGGTAAACACATTTCTTATAAAAACCCCAGACCAGATTATCCTGGTGGATACCGGGTTTGGAACTACCCTTTTTGATAACCTGAAAGCCCTGGGGGTCAGCCCCGATCAGATCAATGTGGTGCTTATTACCCATATGCATGGGGACCACATCGGAGGGCTTCAGAAGGATGGGAAGGCGTTGTTCCCCAAAGCCAGGGTGTATCTGGCAGCCCAGGAAAAGGATTACTGGACCAACCCTGATACCATTGCCAAACTTCCGGAAGCACAAAAACGCGGGTTCCAGGCGGCCGTTGCGGCCCTGGCTCCCTACGGGAACAATGTACAAACCTTCCGGCCCGGAGAACTGGGAGCCCAGATCCAGGATCTGATTCCCGGGATCAAGGCCATTGCAGCTTTTGGTCATACCCCGGGGCATACCATATTTTTGCTCAGCTCCGAAGGAAAGCAGCTCCTGATCTGGGCGGACCTGGTCCATGTCCAGGACATCCAGATCCCTGTCCCCGGCCAGTCCGTTACCTACGACACCGACCCAAATGCGGCTGCGGATATCCGGAAAAAGGTTTTGGAATATGTTTCAAGGAACTCCATCCCCATAGCCGGAATGCATTTACAGTACCCGGCCATGGCCACCATCAAGATTAATACACCGGGATCGTACACGCTGACGCCGGTAAAGTAAAAGACTGCCGAACCGCCGAATAACAGAAAGACCGGGTCCGGATTTTCACAACCCGGACTTTCTGGTGTTCTTCATTACAGAAAATATGCGGTACCTATGTTCCAAGCATAAGGAATCGCCCTAAAGAGCGTGTATTAACCCCGCCGGGGAATAGAGAAAAAGCTGTTAGAAATTGACACTCAAATTCGAGAACCCGCAGGGCAAAAAATGCAATATGATTTGGATGATTGTACTAATGATCCAGACTATGGTTTACATTTTTTGGAAAAAAGATTTTCCATATCATTTTAATAGGATATATTTTTATCTAGAAAAAACAGACTTTCTCTTTGCCGGATAAATCTACCCGGAAAAACAAATATATCGTTTAATAGATATTTTTCTACCATTTCCCTTTTTAATGAAAATTCACGAAATCAGTCCAAATCGATATTTGAAAGCGGTTTCAATTGTACTTTATTTTTTTTGTATGGTAGATTAAATAATTTTTTTAGTATATTATACGGATAGGCTGTAAATCAGGAGATTTGATGGTTGTCGCTATTGACGGACCTGCCGGTTCGGGAAAGAGTACTATTGCACAGAAACTTGCGGATGCTCTGAATTTTACCTATGTTAATTCCGGGAAGATGTACCGGGCCATTACTTTCGGGTGCCTGAAAAACAGTGTAAACCCCAGGGATCCTGAAAAAGCCCTGGCATATGCCAAAAAAGCCAATATAACCTATAAAGATGCCAAAATATTTCTGGATGGAGAGGATGTAAGCAGCAGGCTTCATACCGATGAAATTGACCTGAATTCGGCCCCTCTGTCTGCCATTGTACCTATCCGTCATATTGTTAACGATATGATCCGTAAAATAGCCCAAAATACCAATGTGATAGTGGAGGGCAGGGACATGACCACCGTGGTATTCCCCCAGGCGGAATACCGTTTTTACCTGGATGCTTCCGTGGAATCCCGGGCAAAAAGGCGGTTCGACCAGGGGATTTCCCGGCTCAGTCTGGAGGAAATTAAGAAAACCATCCAGGAACGGGATGAGATAGATAAAAATAAAGAAGAAGGAAGCCTGAAAATTGTACCGGGCGTTGAATATTTGGATACATCGGACTTGACCATCGGTCAAGTTTATGAGAAATTGATAGAGAAAATACGTTTATAAGGATCAATCATGGGTCAGATGGAAGTGGAAATGGATGAGTCTAAAAACTCCGGAGACAATGTCCAGACACAATTACAGGAAGAATATCTTAAATCCCTGGAACAACTCGAGGAAGGTCAGCTCGTTGACGGGCATGTTGTTCAGGTAACCCCGGACCAGGTGTTCATCGATGTGGGGTATAAATCTGAGGGTAAGATTCCAATATCGGAGTTTACTGAAGTTCCTAAGATTGGGGATGTGGTTTCGGTTATTTTAATCACCAAGGAAAACAAACATGGTGAAGTAATCGTATCTAAACAAAAGGCTGATATCAAACTGCTTTGGAAGAACCTTCGCCAGGCCTTTGTGGATAAAGTAGCCGTAGAAGGGGTCATTCAAAAAATCGTGAAAGGCGGTTTTGAAGTTGACCTGGGTTCCGGAATTAAGGCTTTCCTTCCTATCAGCCAGTCGGATGCCCAAAAAGTAGACAAACCCGAAAAACTCATTGGATTAAAATCCAAGTTTTATGTGGAACGTTTGTTCTCCGAAAGTAAGGCAAATATAGTGGTTAACCGCCGGAAATGGCTGGAAGAAGAAATTGAAAGCAAACGCAAAAATTTCTTTGAAAACAGCCAGATCGGTGATGAAGTGACCGGGGTTGTAAAGAGCTTCACTTCTTTTGGAGCATTTATCGATTTGGGCGGTTTTGACGGACTGCTTCATATCAACGATATGAGCTGGGGTCATGTAACCCGGCCTAAGGACTTTGTCAAGAAGGGCCAGGAAATCCGCCTTAAGGTAATCAGGATAGATCCCGTGGAAAAACGGATCAACCTTTCCTTAAAGCACTTTACGGATGATCCCTGGGTACATTTTGAAGACAAGTATCATGTGAATGATGTTATTAAGGGAAAGGTCACCAAGCTTACCGATTTTGGAGCCTTCATTGAGCTTGAAGAAGGTATTGAGGGGCTTGCCCATATCTCCGAATTTTCCTGGGTAAAGAAGATCAACAAACCCGGGGAAATGCTCAACATCGGCGATGAAGTGGAATGTATGATCCTGGGGTATGACCTTCAGGCCGGCAGGGTATCCCTGGGGCTGAAGCAGGTTACAGCCAATCCCTGGACTGATATTACCGAAAAATATCCCGTAGGAACCCGTTTAACCCGGAAGGTGGTAAAAATTACCAACGCCGGCGCCTTTGTCGAACTTGAAGAGGGCATTGACGGTTTCCTCCATGCGGACGATCTTTCATGGACTAAAAAGGTCAAACATCCGGGCAGTGAACTGCAGGTAGGTCAGGAAGTTGAAGTCATGGTTATTGCCGTGGAACCTGAAAACCGCAGCATCCGCCTTGGGGTTAAGCAGCTTTCTGATGATCCCTGGAAGACCTTCTCGGAAGCTTATAAACCCGGCAGCCAGGTGGAAGGGGAAGTTTCTTCAATTACCGATTTCGGAATCTTTGTAAAAGTTCCCGGAGGTATTGAGGGGCTTATCCATAAATCCAACCTCTCGGAAAACCGGGACGATAACCCGGATGAGCTTATCAAGAAATACAACGTGGGTGACAAGATTAAGGCTGTGGTAATTGAAATCCAGCCGGATAAGCAAAAGGTAGCATTCTCCATCAGGGACTACAATAAAAAAGCCCAGCGGGATGAAATGTCCCGGTATATGGCTGCGGAAGAATCTGATGGCTCAACCTTTACCCTCGGAGATTTTTTAAAGTCTAAGGGTTCAAATTAGAAGACCGCCCCATGCTGTCAACGATTGACGTCCATAAATTCGAGACTCTTATTGAGATTAATACCCTCATCAGTTCTGATTATATGGACGTCAGGTCTTTACTCACTAAAATACTGGAATCGGCTACCCGGCTTACCGAAGGGGAGGCTTCCAGTCTCCTATTGGTTAACAAGGAAGACAAGAAACTCTATTTTGAAATTGCCCTGGGTTCCAAGGGTTCGGATGTCAAACAATTTACGGTTAATATGGGGGAGGGCATTGCCGGATGGGTAGCCCTGCATAATACCTCCATTATCGTAAATGATGTGGAAAACGACCGGCGCCATCGCATTGATATTTCAAAGCAGATTGGGTATGCATCTAAAACCATGCTGGCCGTCCCCATGAGATTTAAAGATGAATGTATCGGCGTCATAGAAATTATCAATAAAAAAAATGATAAGTATTTTACCCAGGATGATCTGGAATGGCTTGAAATATTCGCCAACCAGGCGGCTATTGCTCTCCAGACTGCCCGGAGTTTTGAAAAAGCTATTGGCGAAATCCAACTGCTGCAGGATCAGCTGAACACCGACCAGGGGTATCATACCTTAATTGCAAAAAGCCCCGCTATTCTGGAAAAGCTGGAAATCATTAACCGGGTAGCCAAAACCGATTCGTCGGTGCTTATTCTGGGAGAGAGCGGTGTCGGAAAGGAAATATTTGCAGAACAGATCCACCAGCGGAGCGCCAGGAACAAGGAACCCTTTGTAAGGGTAAACTGTGCGGCCCTTCCGGAGGGCCTTCTGGAAAGTGAGCTCTTCGGGCATGTCCGGGGTGCATTCACCAACGCCATTCAAAACCGCAAAGGCCGGTTTGAGCTGGCCGACGGAGGAACCATATTCCTGGATGAAATAGGGGATCTTCCCCTGCCGCTTCAGGCAAAACTGCTCCGGGTCATCCAGCAGAAGACCTTTGAAAAAGTTGGCTCGGATACATCCGTCACGGTGAACGTCCGGATTCTGGCGGCCACCAACAAGGATATTGAAAGCCTGGTGGAGAAGGGGGAGTTCCGCAGTGATTTATATTACCGTCTGAATGTACTTCCCCTGTATATTCCTCCCCTAAGGCAGCGTCCGGAGGATATTCCCGAACTGGCCCATTTTTTCCTGAAAAAATTTATCCGGGAAACAAAAAAACAGTTCGACGGATTTTCCAATGATGCCATGGAAACCATGCTTTCCTATTCCTGGCCCGGGAATGTCCGGGAATTGGAAAACTGTATTGAAAGGGCCTGTGTTATAGGAAAAAGCCAATGGATTCAAGCGGAGGATCTGCTGCTGAAAAGTACCAGCTCAATCTCCGTTGAAAATGAAAGTGACAGGAATTTAAAGACGGCCCTTAATCTTTTTAAATCCCATTATATTATGAAAGTACTTGAAGAAAATGACTGGAATCAAACGGAGACTGCAAAGGCTCTTGATATACAAAGAACCTATTTATCAAGGTTGATAAAAGAGTTTAATATTCTTAATCCTAAGGAGTAACAGCGATATGGCAAAGGAACAGAGTAAGACGGAAGCGGCCAATGGCGTGGAAAAAATTCTGGATTTTATCCAAAGAAGCAGGGTGGGTTTATTAATCTGTCTTGGCTGTATTGTTCTGGGGATTATCGTTTTTATTGTAGGATATTCAATCAATGAAAGTATCAATAAAGCAGCTGTTATTGAACTGGATTCATATACTGAAAAATTGGCCGGAGCCGATTTCGACAGTCCCGAAACTGCAGAGCTGATGGCGGAACTGGAAAAATTTGCCAAAGGCAAGGGCGGTTATGCCGGGGCCCAGGCATATAACCTGGTAGCTAATTATCATGCAGAAAAAAAAGAATGGGATTTAGCGGAAAAGGCCTGGGTTAATTCAGCCAATAAGGCACCGGGTATTTTCCTTGCCCCCCTGTCAATGTTTAATGCAGCAGTTGCTGCGGAAGAGCAGGGGAACAATATCAAAGCAATTGATTACTACACCCAGGCAGCGGAGTATAATGGATTTTTTGCGGGGGTCACCAGGGCCTATTTCGCCATTGGAAGGTTATACGAAACCCAAAATGATCCCGCAGCGGCTATCGAAATGTACCAGAAGGTTGTGGATGATTATCCGAAGGATGAATGGTCCAAACTTGCACAGTCCAAACTCATTGATTTATCAAATTAATTCAGAAAAAGAGTAGGGAATGTGTTACTATTTATAATATAATATGGCAAAAAGGTATTATTATTGCGGACTATTAATTTTTCTTTTTGTTTTTCTTTCCTGCGGTGTGGAGGACTATATTTATCTCGATCCCATACCTGCAGGAAATGTAAGAACCGGAGCAAACAATGTAGTTGAGATTACCCTGCCAAATTCTTTAAACCAATCGTCATATTTCAGGTATTATTCAATTTATTATAGAATCTATTTAAGCAAACTAGAAATAGTAGGGACGGTTTCCGAAGGAAACTTAAACGATATAAACCCTGTTTTAAAAGCGCATTACGATTATATCAAACAATTTACCAATGTTACCGCCAGTAATACGAATATTTCTCCATCAAACATAGAATACACCTTCAGAAGCAGAAATTACAATAAAATTGCGGTGGCCGGGACAAATATCGAATCACTGCTGAATACCACCGCCGACGGTGGTTTGTTACAGCTTGACTTTTATGACACAGGGAGTTCTCCGGATCCGCTTTTAAAACTGAATGGTGTTCCTTATGTATTAAGCAGGTCCCTGGATTCGGGAACCTTCAATCCCAAACCGGACGGGAATTATACATTTAAGAACAGCCGCGAGATGCGGGACTATACTTTCATTCAGGATTACAATAAGGATGTTCAGGCATATGCAAATGATACAACAACCGAATATTGTTATGTTTCCATTTATATCGTAAAAGTAGGGGCTGATAATAACTGGTCCCCGGTGTATAGTTTTCCTACATATATTGGAATCTTTCTGTTACCGATAGATCAGACATCCACCTGAAAGGGGGGAGGTTTTTCTTCGTTATCCAATTAATTTTCCGCATCTTTTACTATCTATAATGTATATTCTGTCTACTAAATAATGGTGTTGGTGTTAAAGAATATTTCCTTGCAGGTGGTTTCGAGAGCCTCAACCACCGGGAAATATCCGGTGATCAAAAGCCATCTCTCAGAGGATAAGTAAATTATCTTTATTTTAATTTGGCATCATACAATTTTTCATATACAGAAAAATATGATTCCGGGTCACCATCCATATTTCTTGCCAGAATAGTATGCCTGTGAAGATCAAAAAGATTTCCCCTGTCCCCAAGCCTGTTCCGGCGGTATACTTTTTCTTCCAGGGCAGGCACCACCAGGGTCCCCTGATTGTCCTCCCGGTGATACGTAAAACCCCAAAGCAAGGATGATGCGGAATGCTTCTTTACCCCCCGGGGTATCCTGAAGGAAAATGCTTCCACAATCCGGATTCCTTCGGGCAAGGCAGAATTAAGCTTCTGTTTAAAGAGTTCCCCATCGTACAGCATATCCGTATCCACCGTGGCTATTTCATTGTCCGCGCTGATTCCCATGGCCAGGGGGGCTGCAAAATCAATCCTGGGAATAGGGTTGAATCCCTGGGTAAATCCCACGGGTATTCCGGATCTGACAAAGGACATGGAAAAGGTTTCCACCAGGGTCAGATGGGGCAAAAAAACCGAACGCCCGTTCTTTGAAAAGGAAAACAATATCCGGTAGGTATTCTCAGGGTTGGCGCCTATTTTGGTATAAAAAATCTCCTCCGGGCCCCGGGATGTATTCTCTGAAGATGTATCATTTTGTTCAGATATTGAAGCTTCAGTATCACATGCACCGCAATAATGTGTGCAATTATTTATACATCTTGATGTAAATTCTGAGGCGTTTGATCTGAAAAATTCCCGCTGAAGAAATTTTTTAGTTGTTCCCGAATCGATGCAATCCCAGGGAAGATTGTCTTCCACATCCCTGGCCTGTAAAATGCCCAGGACAGAGGAGCGGTTATCATCTAAAATCTTCCGCCAGATATCTTCTTTAAAATATTCGTTCCATGCATCCAGACGGCATCCCCTGTGAAATGCCTCTTCCAGCCAGTCCCCTACCCTTTCATCTCCCCGGGATATGATACTTTCAATAATTGAAATAAATGGACTGTGGGTATTGAATTTAAATCCCCGGGGTTTCAATTCATTTCTGATATAACTGATTTTTTCCAGGGCTTCTTCTTCGCTGATTTGGGGAACCCATTGGTAGGGCGTATGGGGTTTTGGAATGAAAACCCCTACATTGATGTTCATGGGCATTTTTGTTTTTTGGTGTATATCCAGGATGAAGTCAACCATTTCTTTTTCTTCACCATTTCCGCGGTAGCCATTATTGTAATCCCCCACCGGAAGACCCACCATGAAATAAAATTTAGCGCTCCTGAACCCCTGTTTTTTTGCCTCGTTAATTATTTCAACCACATTCTCCCGGCAGACATCCTTATTGATTGAAAGCTGCCAGGCATCCACCGGTGTTTCTACCGCAAAGGTTAAACCGCTTTTCCTTACTTCGGATACACTTTTTAGCAGTGTCAAGGAAAAGGTGGAAATCTTCAAAGACGGCAGTTGGAATGAAATGTGCCTGGGGGCAAAATCCCTGTTGAGAGATTTTACCAGGGTATCTATATCAGCGTAATCCCCGGTGGATAAGGATGAAAGGCTTATCTCCCGGTAACCACCCTGGCTGACAAAGGATTCCACCTCTGCGGTAATGACCGAGGGTTTTTTCTGGCGCATGGGCCTGTACCAGATACCCGCATGACAAAAGCGGCATCCATTTGGGCAGCCCCTCATGATTTCCACCGCACCATGGTGCTGGATCACCTTCATATTCGGCACAGGAAATACCGGCGCCCGGGGCAGCCGGGTACTGAAATCCCCATCCCTGGCCCTCCGGGCGGATTCCTTTCCCTTAGTCCAAACATGAGGATGGGAAGTCATTTCCGAAAGCAGGTCCTGCCTGGATGCGCCGGTTTGTTTTAAGGTTTTCAGCTTCTCAATCAGCTGGAAAAATTCATCCTCCGCCTCACCAATCCAGAATACATCAATATGATTAGAGAATGGCAGGGGATTTGAAATACAGGGGCCGCCCATAATGATCACCGGGTCTTCCTGTCCCCGGTCTAAATTTTTCAATGGTATTCCGCTGCTCTTGAGAATGCTCAGAATTCCTGAAAACCCCAGTTCATACCCCAGGGAAAACCCCAGAATATCCGTATGCCCCAGGGGTATTCCTGTATCCAACCCGTACAGAGGTATTGAATGATCCTTCAAAAGCTGTTCAAAATCCGGCGCCGGTGCAAAAACCCTGTCGCAGGATACACCATCAATCCGGTTGATGTTATTGTAGAGAATTTTCAAAGCCTGGTTTGACATGCCTATTTCATAAAGATCCGGAAATGCAATCACCATCTGCAGAACCGCATCTTTTTTGGAAAGCATTCCGTATTCTCCGCCGGTATACCGGGCAGGCTTTTCAACCTGCAATAAAAGTCCCCCCAGGTCTTTAACGGGATCAATGTATTGTTTCAGCGGCATTTTAATGGTTGAACCTTCTGATATGAATACTTTCGCAGAGTCCAATGGCAATCATCACTGAAATCAGGGCAGAACCCCCGTAGGACATAAACAGCAGGGGTATACCGGTGATTGGCATAATACCCATGGTCATACCCACGTTGATCATGAAATGGAAAATTATCATCCCCGAAAGTCCGGCGACAATATAGGATCCGAATGAATCCGCTGTGGATTTTATGATTTTTACCAGCCTTAAAAGGATGAGCAGGAAAAGACCGAAAACAAACAAACCGCCGATAAATCCCATTTCTTCAGAAAAGATGGAAAAAATAAAATCGGTACTTTGCTGAGGAAGAAATCTGTAATGGCTTTGGGTGCCATGGAGAAATCCCTTTCCGAACAGCCCTCCGGATCCAATGGCGGTGATGGACTGAATAATCTGCCAGCCCGAGCCCCTGGGGTCCACATTCGGATCAAGGAATACAATCAACCGCATGATCTGGTAATCCTTAAGAATCTTGGTGGACAGGAAAGAAGCCCCGAAGGAAAAAACAACAATCGCCGCACCGTAGACTATCCAGTAAAAATACCGTTTCTTGTACCGGTTAAACCCGTACAGCGCTAAGAGGGAAATCAGAGTTAAGGCGATTATAAGGATAAGTATAAAGCGTAAATTGGAAAAAACCTGAAGGAAGGGATATTCACCTCTCAGGATATACTGCTGCCAAAGGGGAACCACCATAAGAAAACCGGTCAGCACAATACAAATTCCCAGAAATGCGATGTACCTGGCGGAAATTCCCGCAATGGTGGTCATCACCAGAAGGATTGGAATAAAAACCAATGCTGTCCCAAAGTCCGGCTGAAGCAGGATAATCCCCATGGGGATCAGGGCGATCATACAGGAAATAAAAAATCTCCTGAATCCATTCCTGCTGTGTTTGGAGGAATCCAGGTACCTGGCCAAAAGCAGTATGGTCGAAATTTTTGCAAATTCCGATGGCTGGATTCCCACTGGGCCGATACCGACCCATGCCCTGGCGCCGTTTACCAGCCGCCCGAAGAAAACCGTATACAGGAGCAGCGCCAGGGTTCCCAGATAAATGTAAACCGTCAGGTCATAGGTTTTCCGGTAATCAATCAAGGAAATAATAACCAGTAAAATAACCCCTGCGGCAGCCCAAATAATCTGTTTTACATATTCAGGGGAGGGGGACATCATCACTCCCATGGAGTTTACCCCGGAGGAATAAATAAAAAGGATGCCTATGGCAGTCAGTGCGAGAACTGCCAGGAGCAGCAGAAAATCAATTTCAAGAATATTTCTTATTTTCATTACTCCCTCCTGCTCTGGACTGGCATAACATGCTGCAATCCCAGGGTCTTGATCGCATCTTCAAAGCTTTCTCCGGCAAATATCCCCTGAAAAATAATTGCCGAAGCATAGGGAGCCCACCATTCCCAGGTATTTGCCGCTTCCACAATAACCGATACCACCACCTGTTCTTCAGGATTAACCGAATCATAAGGAGCATAGGCAACAAACCAGGAATGCCACCGGTCATTTAAACCTACTTCACCGGTCCCGGTTTTTCCCGCAATCTGCACGGATTTTATATTCAGGGGGAACCGGGCGGTTCCATCACTGATGACCGAACGCATATCCTTCCGGACCTGTTTATAGACATCCGGTTCAATATCGGTATTTTTATGGAGCACCACCGGGGTTACCGTTGTGGTGATAGCTCCGCTGACCGGTTCCCGGACTTCTTTCAGCAGATGGGGTTTATAGACAATACCATCATTAACCACCATGGCTACCATGTTGGCCATCTGTATGGGGGTAACCAGGGTTGTTCCTTGTCCTATGGCCACATTCATGGTATCACCCTGGAGCCATCTAACATGCTCCCGGCGTTCCTTCAATTGGGGAGTGGGAACTGACCCTGCGATTTCCCCGGGGAGGTCTATCCCGGTAACTTCACCAAATCCGAAATTTTTTGCATGGGTAACAATTCTTTCAATACCCAGATGGTCCCTGGCTACCACCCAATAATAAATATCGCAGGACTGGGCCAGGGCCTGTTGAAGGTTCACATATCCATGACCGGGTTTGCGGATATGGCAGCGCCAAAGCCGTTCACCGTAAAATATCTCTCCGGGACATTCCACGGTCTGTTCCGGCGGGAATGCATGTTCAGCCAGAATTGCGGTGGTCATGACAATTTTATAGGCCGATGCAGGGACATAGCTCGATTGAATACTTCGGTTCAAAAAAGGTTTCTTGGGATCGTTAATCTGATTCTGGTATTCTGCCCCAAGTTCATTTCTGTTGAACATATTAGGGTTATACCAGGGGTAGGATACCATAGCCAGAATTTCCCCGTTGGAAGGACGCATTACCACGATGGCTCCCATCCTTTCGCCCAGGGCTTTTTCCGCAAGCAATTGAATTGACCGGTCAATTGTCAGAACCAGGTTGTTGCCCATTACCGGCGGTTCCCTGGTAACATTACTGCCCCCGGCAATACGCCGGCCCCTCACATCCACGGTCCTGATCTCCCTGCCCTCCTGTCCCCGCAAAATTTCATCGTACTGGCGTTCTATTCCCGTTTTTCCGATAATATCCCCCTGCTGATATCCCTTGTTGTACAGCATGGTTAATTCATCCTTGGTAATGTCCCCAACGTAACCTACTATATGGGAAAGACTTCCGGTATCCACAAAGTTTCTCATGGGTTTTGATTGCCAGGAAACACCGGGGAAGGAATCAATTCTTTCAGCCAGCATTGCCACGGTTTCAAATGACACATTGCTGGCTACTTCAATTTGCTGGTAAAGATGATAATTTTGGGGCGGAACCTTCTGTTCAATCTGGGTCTGGGGAATCGATAAAAGCTGGGATAAACGGCTTATTACAGCGGGTATTTCACTTCTTGTGATTTCCCCGGGGGTTATATTGATAGCAAAGGAATCCGTATTAAGTACCATGGGCTGGTTAAAATTCCTGTCATATATTTCACCCCGCTGGGCCGGAAGCACCATGGTCCTCCGGGAAATATTCTGTGCCTGGGAACGGTAAAGCTCACCGCTGATGATCTGCATGCTGAAAAGCTTTATTACATAAATAGCTATAATAAGAATAAATATACCCTGCAGGATTTTTATTCTCAGATCAGGTTTGTCATCCCCGGGAAATTGGTCGGTGGAACTCATCAGTTTTCTCTCCGGCCAACCAGAATCGATCTGAATAATCTCAGGAATGCAAAAACCAGGGGAGCCAAAAGGGTGTTCATAATTAACTCAACCCAAAAGGTAGGAATGTTCAGTCTGTAGGAAGGAATAGCTCCGGCAAAAAGAAAATGCAGAAGGAAAAGCAGGACCGCCTTCAGGACAGTGGAGGAAGCTCCCAGGGCCATGGGCAGGAAAAAATAATCCAGGAAAAAATTCCCCTTGAACAAACCCACCAGCGCACCAGTGATGGTTCTTATAAATGCATTTAATCCAAGGGGTGCGGCGGAAAGAAAATCCAGGAAAATTCCCCCGAAAAACCCGGTCAGCTGCCCGTTCATAGTTCCGTTAACATAGGAAACAAACACCAGAACCAGCAGGGCTATATCCGGTACTGCATGGTAAACAGCGAGTTTTGCAAGTAAGGTAGACTGGAGAATTGCCGCAATAAGAATAAAGACACATGCCCAGATGATATTTTTAGTCATTCCTGTTTTCCTGGTTTTCCGTAACAATTACAAACACATATTCCAATCTTGAAAAATCGATGGAGGGTTCCAGTTCAACCTCAATGGAATTTTCCGATTCCTGGACCAGCACCCTGGAAACACGCCCGATATTTATATCCGCAGGGTACAACCTACCCATACCGCTGGTGATTACCATGTCGCCGAAATTTATTTCTTCCCTGGCGCGTTTGCGGATAAACCGCATCAGCAGGGGATCTTCGTAACTGCCCTGTCCTTCCACAATTCCTTCATACCGGGATTCGGATAAACGGGCGGACACAAACGAACTGGGATCAAATAATGGCATGATAAGGCTTTCAATAAAACCTGCCTGCACCACCCTGCCGACCAAAGCCTGGGTTCCGTCATGGAAAGCAATGACCGGCATTCCGGTTTCAACTCCGTCTCTGGTCCCCTTGTTTACGACAAATACCGAGTAGAGGTTGTCCGGATCCCGGCCGATTATTTTTGCCGGGATATGCCTGTAAATAATAGTTTCAGAGAATCCCAGCTGTTCCTTTAAACGGATGTTTTCCTGTCTGATTTCGGCGGCGCTCCGTTCCAGCTGTTCATAGCGGCTGATCCGTTCGCTTAATTCATTGTATTCTTTTCTGAGGTTTGCCAGCTCTTTTACTGAAAGGACGGTTCTGGAAACGATGGAACCCACGTTGTCCACTCCGCCGCGGATTCCGGAAAAAGCGGATAAACCTATATCTTTGAAATCAACGATAAAACTTCTGGTGGATAACAGCAGCAATATGAGAGAAATGGCGGTAAGGACAATAAATACATAGGCATTCCGGGTGAAACGCTTCTTCGGCTTTCTCCCTTCAGTAAGGTTCATATCCTATCCGTTCAGATTGTCATATATACTGCGGCTGTTATCAAAGCCTTTGGCGTTTTCAAAATACTGGCCTGCCCCCAGGGCAACACAGTCCATGGCGTTCTCCGCAACAATCACCGGAACTCCGGTTTCCTTGGATATAAGCTTGGGAAGTCCCTTCAGCAAAGAACCGCCTCCGGTCATGACAATTCCGTGTTCCACAATATCCGCAGCCAGTTCCGGCGGCGTCTGACCGAGGGTAACCTTGATCTCATCGATGATCTGGGTGATAGGGTCCTTTAAAGCTTCCCGGACCTCAACGGAATCGATTTCCAGGCGCCGGGGAAGCCCGGTGATGGCATCGGTCCCTTTGATTTCCATTTTTTCGATGGTCTTATCCGGGGAAGCATTTCCTATTTCAATCTTCAGCCGTTCAGCGGTTTGTTCCCCGATAATCAGGTTATGGACACTCCGGACGTGTTTAATAATGGCCTCATCAAATTCATCTCCGCCTAAACGGATTGCGTTGGTAACTACCATGTCCCCCATGGAGATAACGGATATTTCGGTGGTGCCCCCGCCGATATCGCAGATCATGTGGCCCACGGGTTCAAAGATGGGGATTTTTGCCCCGATTGCCGCGGCAAGACTTTCTTCAATGGTATCCACATCCCTGGCACCGGCCTTCAGGGCACTTTCCTGGACAGCCCTCTTTTCAACCTCGGTAATACACGAAGGAATTCCAATCATCATCCTGGGTTTTACGAAACGGTACCGGGGGATAACCTTGGAGATAAAATAGCGGATCATTTTTTCCGTGGATTCCAGGTCTGCGATAACCCCGTCCCTCATGGGACGGATAGCAATAATATTTCCGGGGGTTTTCCAGAGCATCCGTTTTGCATCGGCGCCCACGGCTACAATTTTCTTGGTTCCCCGTTCAACCGCAACCACCGACGGCTCGTTAATTACGATGCCCTTTCCGCGTATATAAATAAGGGTATTGCAGGTACCCAGATCAATTCCTATATCTGATGCATTCTTGTTAAACATAATTCCTCCGTCATCAAACCTACATATTAAGTTTTGCCCTGGACGGAATATGGGAAGGATTTACCTTCACCGCTTTTCTCCATTCCGCCCGGGCTCTGGCAGCATCCCCTGCAGCTGCATATATTTCACCAAGCTGGTAGTACGCATCAGCATTTCCGCCGCTCACTTCGTTTATTGTGTCAAACTGCTGCACGGCTCCGGTGGTATCCCCCAGTTCAAGCAGCACCGAACCCAAAAGAAGTCTGGCCTTTAAAACGATATCCCCATCTTTGGAATGTTCAATACATTGAACCAGGTATGCCCTGGCCGATTCATTTTCTCCCAAACCCAAATACGATTGGGCTATGGTTAAGAGCCTTAAATCGGAAATTCCCGTATTGTCCGAACCGGATGGATCCAGGGACATACTTAATGCTGCCACACTGTTTCTGTAATCATGGGCTGCGGCATAGGCCAATCCCAGATATTCCGACAAATCCGAGGTCTGATATGACATACCCCGGGCCTCTTCCAGGTACTTAACCGCCAGGTCCGCATAATACGGTCCCTTGTAGTAATAAGCCTTGCCCAGTACATACCAAACCCTGGGGTCCCTGGTGCCTCCCCGGACCAGCAGCGCCTTTCTCAGGGAGCAGATACATTCATCAATATAGATTTGGATATCATGATTATTTATTTGAGCCAGGGCCAATTGATAAGAAGAAAACCCATGCATGGTCAGCAGGAAAAAATCCATAGGTTTTTTTTCCAGTTCTTCCCCTGCCAGCCTGTAGGTTTCGCTGTATATACCATCTTCCCAGAGCTGAACAATCTCTGATGTATGAACTCCCAATCTATTTTGACGGTTTATGAAAAAAGCAGATAAAGAAATAATCCCAGCAATCAAAAAAACCACCATTATTGCTTTAAATAATGGCTGTTGCCTGTATGAAGACCTGCTAAAACCAATTCTTGACCGTTTTTTGAACATAATGTCTGATAGATTTAATACCTTTTAAGCCAAAAAGTCAATGTACATACATTGAAGATATGTGGATATAGGAAAAATAACTATAATTGGGGCTTACAGATGAAATTTTGCCGTTTCCTGGTTCTCAAGGCTTGGAAAAGAGGGGCCCGGGGTGAGGTTCCGGAAGCATCAAAGGGGTAAAACCACAATTGAAGGAAGTTTATCTTCTGTTAACAGAAAGTATCGTTTTCAACAATTAAAATAAAAAAGCGATGAATTATAAGCCGGGTTCTGTAATACCACGGAATTTCCATGGTATGGATACCATCTATCTGGCAGTTTTGTTGCCAAAACTATCCAGCAGCCTACCCGCGGCGTCGAAGGGGCATTCATACCGCTGCTTGACTTTGCTCCTGGTGAGGCTTGCCATGCCGTTCCCATTGCTGGAAATGCGGTGGTCTCTTACACCACCCTTTCACCCTTACCGTTTTACCGGCGGTTTTCTTTCTGCTGCGCTGTCTGTCAGGGATTACTCCCTGCCCGGGGGTTACCCGGCACCATGCCCGTCGGAGCCCGGACTTTCCTCGGCAGGTTTGACCCCGCCGCGGTATCCAATCCATCGCTTTAATTTTTACGTTACTAAGAACAGGAAAGTCTAGGGACACACTGATTAATGCCATAGAGCATTAATCAGTGTATTCTTTAATGTAGGCAATTCTTTGTGCAACAAAGAATTGCGGAGGGAACCGCTGATTGGCCGCATACTGCGGCCGGTTTAATCAGCGGTTCCCTAGTCTTCATAATCCATGCTGACCCGGTCTTCCTCTTCGTCTTCTTCATCCTCATCTTCTTCGTCTTCCATATCATCCAGGTCTGCCAGGCTTCCCGCATCATCATTATCAAAGTAATCCTGGGTATCCTCGTCGGATTCTTCGTAAAAAAGAATCCTGGAACAATAGGGGCAGAAAACAATTTCCTCACCCTGGCGGATGACATTTGCAAACTGGGAGGGCAGAATCATATGACATCCCATACAGACGCCGCCCTTAATTGCCACAATACCCCGGCCCATTTTATTCCGGATAATCCGTTCAAATTTAAACAGGACTTCCTGGTCAAGTCCGGGGATAATCTTTTTTTCCTTTTCCACCAGGGATGCAACCTGCTTGTTTTTCTGGGCTATCTCAGCTTCAACTCCCTTTCTCCGTTCGGCCAGTTCGTTTTCCTGGTGTTCGATAAGTGAAGCATTCTGTTTCATCTGCTCATCCAGTTCACCCAGGAGCTTTTCCTCCCGGTGCAGGTCCTTCCGGTACTGGGCCTCTTTTTCGGAGGCATCCCGGATTTCCTTGTCCAGGGCTTCATATTCCCTTTGGGTACTGATGGAATCCATGTTCTTTTCAGCTTTTTCCCTGGAACTTTCCGCTTCGGCCAGGAGGTTTCTAAAGTCCGCCTGGGCCTGCTTGGTTTTTTCAAACTCCTGATTCTTTTCAATAAAAGATTTCTTCAGGCGGGTCAGCAGTTCTTCCTGGGTTGTTAAAAGCCTGGGGATTTCCTGTATTTCCTGTTCCAGACGGATCTTTTCAGAAAGGATATCCTGGAGATTTCTTAACTTTTCAAAAATGTCTTCGGTTACCATTATTATTTCCCCTTCAAGGTGCATTATATAAAATGTTCATATTGAGTCTATATGATATATGTTTAATGATCCAGATAATCCTTGAGCTTTCTGCTCCGTTTTGGATGCCTTAAACGCCGGAGCGCCTTTGCCTCAATCTGCCGGATCCGTTCCCTGGTTACGTTAAAATAAAGTCCCACTTCTTCCAGGGTAAGGGAATAGCCGTCATCCAGCCCGAAACGCATCTTTAATACTTCCTGTTCCCTGGCAGGCAGGGTGGCTAAAACTCCGGAAAGCTGTTCCTGGAGCAGGGTAAACGCGGTCTGGCTCGCGGGGTTCTCCACATCCTTGTCCTCGATGAAGTCGCTCAGGAGGGAATCCTCTTCTTCACCGATGGGGGTTTCCAGGGATATGGGTTCCCGGGCTACGTTTTTAACGGATTTTACCCGCTGGGCGGTCCAGCCCAGCCGTTCCGCAATTTCCTCATCCGTGGGTTCCCTTCCCAGGACCTGCATAAGCTGCCGGGATTCCCGGACCACCTTGTTGATCTGCTCTATCATATGCACCGGAACCCGGATGGTCCGGGCCTGGTCGGAGATGGACCTGGTAATAGCCTGTCTGATCCACCATGTGGCATAGGTTGAAAATTTATATCCCTTCCGGTACTCGAATTTTTCCACCGCCTTGATAAGACCGATATTTCCTTCCTGGACCAGGTCAAAGAAATGAAGCCCCCGGTTGGTATATTTTTTCGCTATGGAAACAACCAGCCGCAGGTTGGCCTTGATCAGCCTGTCCTTGGCGCTTTTCATCATCAGCCGTCCCCGGTTGATTTCCTTGGCCATGGAATTGATGTTTTCAATGGTTTCTTCAAACTCGGCTTCCATCTGGCGGAGTTTCTTTTCGGTAACCTGGATGAGCCGGATAAACTCTTTGATTTCATCCGAACTGAGGCCCAGGTCCTCTTCAAAACGTTCCCGGTCTTCCTTAATGGTCAACCCCCGGCCCAGGGCACGGAGTTCCTTTAAACTGTTAACCCGGAGCCGTTTTTCTATACGTTCCTGTTCTTTTTTGTAGCGTTTGATTTTCTTGGCTGCCTGGGCGAATTTGTCGGAAAACCCGGTTATTTCCTCCGGGTGAATTTCCGCATCCTCAATAACCGCCAGGATCCGTTTCCGGATGGTGCTGAGTTCCTTGTCATCGAAAATATCGCTGCCCCGGCTGGTAAGCCGTCTTTTTAAATCAATATAAGCCTTCAGATCCGAACCTATGGCCCGGAGGGTTTCCTTGTAAAACTGGTTGAGCCTCCGTTTTTCCGTCATAAATTCGGTGATTTCTTTTTTGGAAAGGCTCATTTCCCGGGGATCTTTCTTGGAAAAAACCCTCTGGGCGATGGAATAAAATTCAGGGATAATCATCCCGGATTTTTTTATCACCCCTTTGATGATGTTTTCCCCGTCTTCCATCTGTTTAGATAATTCAACTTCCTGTTCTGCGGTAAGCAGGTTTTCCTTGCCAATTTCCCGGAGATACAAACGGATAGGATCATCCACGGATGATTCCTTATCACTGTAAACCAGCCGTTTTTTTTCCGCGTCCCCGTTTTTTCCCTGTTCCGGTTCGGAATCATCCTCCCCCAGGGTATCTTCTTCAATGAGCTGGACATTGTTGGCCTCCAACAAGGCCAGCACCTGTTCAATTTTATCTGTATTGGCAATATGTTCCGGCAAAAAATCAGAAAGCTCTTCGTAGGATAGGGTTTTCTTTTCTTTTGCGTATTCAATCAGCTTTACAACAGCAGGGTCAAGCTGTAAATCCGTCATTCGTTAATTTCCTTAAGTCGGAGTAGTTCGGCATCTATATGTACCTTTTCTGCCATGAGGTCTTCGACATTAATCTCTGACACTCCGTTTTTTGCAGAGCGCAACGATAAAACAATCTCATTGCTCCTGCGTTCCAAATTCTTAAGCTTTATCCGTTTTATACCATCAGAAATAATCTGATCCGCATTAAGCGAGAATGCCTCGGATGCACTTTTTTCCAGGATAAAGCGTTTTAACCCTTCGTCTTCAATACGGGCTAATAAATCATCAAATCCCATGGAATCGTTACGATACCATTCTTCCAGGGCAATGAAAATTTCCCTTGCTCTGGGATCTTCGACCTCCTCTATTGAAAGGGTTGAACGTAATTTTTGATATAGGTCATTATTTATAAATACTGCGACGAGCAAATAAAGCTCTTCATTGATACGAATTGGGCCGGAACTATTGGATACCGTATTTTTGATGGTTGTCCGCTTTGGCATATTTCGGTTGCCAAAATCGTATTTTACTGCGGATCGTTCAACCCCAAAAGTATCGGCGATAGTTTCTACAGCAGCATCCCTGGATATCTCCGATTCTATGGTCTCCAGAAACGGAAACAAAAACGCCACCGCTTCTGCTTTTCCATCAGAACTGGTTACGTCAAAAAGAGACTTGCTGCGGCTCAATAGATATTCAAAGTCAGTTATAAAACATTTTATTCTTTTTTGCAATGCCTCCGGGCCGGCTTCTTTTAAAATATCCGCCGGATCCTTGGCGGCGCTTTTATTATCGAACGGAACCTCCTTATCATCATGTAATTTTACGATAAAACAGGATAATGCATTGTTCCTGCAGGTGAGGATGGCCTTCACCGCAGCGTTTTGCCCTGCTTCATCGCTATCAAAAATCAAATACACCTTTTCGGACCAGCGCCGGAGCAGTCTGGCTTGTTCATCGGTAAATGCTGTTCCCAGGGGGGCCACCGCATTGGTTATCCCCGCCTGGTGGAGGGCTATCACATCCAGATATCCCTCGC
The DNA here is from genome assembly GCA_031549725.1 of Treponemataceae bacterium. Classification (GTDB taxonomy): domain Bacteria; phylum Spirochaetota; class Spirochaetia; order Treponematales; family Breznakiellaceae; genus UBA937. The sequence continues at coordinate 16,917 of JAVBPH010000014.1, read as the reverse complement.
CTATGTAGACTTCCCGGGTTTTCCGGATTTCCGGCAGCGCCAGATCAATGGCAAACAGGGTTTCCCGTTTTTTATAGATATCCGATTCGGAGGAATTGATATACTTTGGTCCATCCCCGTCCAGGAGCCTTCCCCCAAAGGCCACGGTTTTTCCTTCTTTATTGGCAATGGGGAACATCAGCCTGTCGGAATAGAAACTTGTCCGGGGATTATTTTTGGAAAACAAACCGCTGGTTTTAAGGAAATCCCCGGAATAGCCTTTTTTTATCAAAAATTGAAATAACCAGCCCCTGTCCCTAGGGGCATACCCCAGGCAGAATTTTTCTATCATATCTTTTTGTATTCCCCTGGATAAAATATACCCCAAAGCCCCCTGTCCTTCAGGTTTTTCAGTCAATATATGATGAAAACTTCCCGCCACCCGGCGGTAGAGTTCTTCCAGGTCTTCCTGGTGTTTTTTATTTGTATCGTCCCGGGGACCGGCCTTATTTTCATACATAATTTCGACACCCTGCTGTTTTGCCAGGGTTTCTATGGCTTCGGGATAGGAAAGTTTTTCCATCTCCATGAGAAAATTGACCACCCCGCCCCCCTGGTGGCAGCCAAAACAGTAGTACATATTTTTTCCGGGGTCCACGCTGAATGAGGGGGTTTTTTCGTTATGGAAGGGACAAAGCCCCCAGTAGCGGCCTCCCCGTTTTTCCAGCCGGACGTATTCCCCCACCACATTGAGGATATCCGCTTTAGCATGGACTTCCCGGATAGTCGATTCGGATATAAAACTCATCTCGCCTAGGAACTCCGTTTTACATAAAGTACACCCGCCCGGATATGATCATCCAGGGTTCTGGAAAAATAATGCCTTCCCGCGCCCGGGTCCACCAGGCGGAAATAAAGATAATTACTTGATGCGGGCTGAAAAACCGCCTTCAATGCAACTTCCCCCGGCCCGGATATGGGTCCCGGGGGGAGTCCCGGCCGGATGTACGTATTATAGGGATCCCGGATTTCAATATCCTTATTATACAATACCTCCGGATGATCCCTGCCCTGGATCTCGGTGATAACGTACTCCACGGTGGCGCAGGACTGGAGGGCCATACCTATGTTCAGGCGGTTATAGAATACCCCCGCCATGAGCGGAGCCTCGTCGGAAACCCGGTATTCCCTTTCCACAATTGAGGCAAGGATGACCCGTTTGTTCAATTCCTCCGGGCTCATGGCCAGGGATTCCGGAGCAATTTCCGTCAGCTTTTCAAAAAAGGTATCCGCCATTTTTTCTATAACCCGGGCTGCCGGGAAAGACCGGGGGAAAAAGTATGTATCCGGGTAGAGATACCCCTCCATGGTTTTACTGGGAATCCTGTACCGGGCCAGGATTGTTTCATCCCCTGCGGCGCTGAGGAAATCTTCCGCGGTGCAAACAGATGCGTCTTCCAGTATTTGGGCTGTTTTTTTGAGGGTGCCCCCTTCGGGAATGGTTACCTTAATCAGCATTTGTTTTCCCGAAACCAGCAGGGACCGGATTTCCATCTGGGAAGCAGGAAGCTGAACCGCATAGACCCCGGCTTTAATATATTCTTTATCGATTTTTGAGAGGAGCGCCCAAAGGTATTGGGTTCTGATGACCCCGGCTTCCTCAAGCCGGTTTCCCACGGACATGCCGGTTTCACCGCTTTTTACTTCCAGAATGAGATGGCCATTTTCCATGCTCATGTTTTTTATGTCTTCGCTGATATAGGGCATCACATCCGGGGATCTGTTAAAATACATGAATAAACCTATCCCGGCGATCAAGAAAATGAGGGTCAGGAGAATGATAGTCCTCAGTATTTTAAACAGTATCCGTATCGGTTTGAACATTTATATCTCCGCAATTTCTATTTATTATATAATAAATTATACAATAAAATCATATCCCATGGATCAAGACCCATTAAGGCCTGATCAGTATAAATTCTACCCGGCGGTTCCGCCAGCGGGACTGGATATCCCCGTGGGGAACGATGGGTTCGGTGCCGCCCAGTCCCTTGGCTTCCAGGCGTTCCCGGGATATTCCCCGGGAAACCAGCGCCTTAAGCACCGATTCCGCCCTGGCCAGGCTCAGGGGGGCCAGTTCTGTCCTTTCCTCCCGGTCAGTACCGGACAGGTTCACCGCATGCCCCTCTATTCTGATCTTGTATTCCGGATACCGGTTCAGGACCAATGTAATCCTGTCCAGGATCATATTATTCCTTGCATCGGTTTCCGGGTTTATTCCCATCAGGGATGAAGACGAAGGGGGAAATACAATGGATGATATCCGGATTTTCAGCCGGTCCCCATCTAATATAACAAACACATCGGTGGAAATGATACCTTCCATAACCGTATTGTTTCCCAGGCTATCCCTTACCCGTAAAGTATAGGGATAATCCTGGGCGGCTTCCACCAGATCCCCATCCAGGTTAATTCCATCCCAGTAGAAGGGTTCCTGCGGCAGTTCCCTGCCGGAGAATGATGTAAAGGGGTAACCCGCGGGATCGTTTATCTGAAGGATCCATCCTGCTATGGGACTGACATCCTCCGCCTGGATGACAATTTCAAGTTCATCCTCAAAACCATCCCCATCCGGGGAGAACGGCAGGGGGGTTAGGCTAAGTTTTACCTCCGGCGGAGTGGTATCCATCAGGAAACTGCTGCTCCGGGCGGTTACGGTATCCCCCTTAAAATAGATGATCCGGCCTTTGACCAGATATATGCCGTCCGGAACTTTTTGACCCGCGTCATCCTTTCCATCCCAGGTAAAGGTCTGGCTTGGTACCGCTTTTTTGGTGATATCCGCATTATTTCCCCGGTCAAGTCCCCTTATTTCCCTGCCAGTATTATCCTCCACGGTGATACTCCAGGAAGAAATTCCGTCATTAAACGATGGGTTTAACCTGAAATTCATGGTGTCCGCAAATCCATCCCCGTTAGGTGAAAAGGCGGTTTTATCCGCGGTCAGGGTTAATCCGGGTATCCGGGAATCCAGGGTCACCATGGAAGACCTGACGGAAAACCTATTCCCCGCCCGGTCAGTACCGGTTAAAAGGATTGTATATACCCCGTCGGGGAACCATCCCCCATGGCCGTCGGTACCGTCCCAGGTCAGGACCGATGGAGGCCTGCCCTGCCATACATAGGCCAGGAGGGTTTCCCCAGCCTGGTTCTGGATTTCCCCGGTCCACCGTCCTTCCTTGCTGGAGGAAATGACAAAATCAGCGGTATCCAGAAGACCATCCCCGTTGGGAGAAAAAAGACTTACCCTGGGTTCAATGCTTCCCCCGGGGGCGGTGGAATCAACTTCGGTTATTACCGGGAGCGAACCCGCGGTTTCCCCATCATTATAGGTAACCCGGAATACCGCGGAATAATTTCCCGGAGGCACCGGGATACCGAATTCATCCCTGCCGTCCCAGTCAATACTGCCGGGAACCGGGATTCTTCCTGAAATCAGCCGTACCGGGGTCTGGGAGTTTTCAGCGTATATGGACAGGCTGTAATTCTGGGCCCTCTCGCTCCGGTTGAGCCGGACAAAATACCGCTGCCGGCCATTGCCGGCGATGGCCGAAAAAATTTCCTTTTCCGGTACCAGGGAAAGTTCATATCCGCCGGTTTCCACCCTGAGGGGAATTCGGTTTGACCGGCCCGTAAGTCCCACCGGGCTTGTTCCCTGAACAATGTAATAATAATCTCCCTCCGGGGCGGGTTCTCCCTTATCGGTAATCCCGTTCCATTGCAGGACGGGTTCCCGTTCCTGGCCCAGATCAAAAGCTTTTATTTCTTCGCCCCGGGAATTGTATATAATTCCCTTCCAGGAAGCACCCTCCGAAAGATCGTGATACAAACTGATCCTTTGCCCCCGGTCAATGTTTAATACGGGTGAGGATGACCTGACCCGGACCGACGGAACCTGGGAATCAATGATAAAATACTGGCTCATCGCTTCCGGTTTATCGCCGTTACCGTATGACAGCTGAACCCTAAACCGGTACCTTCCGTCCGGAACCGGATCGCCCTGCCTGGTCCGGCCATCAAAAGTAAGCATATCCGGAATGGTATCCAGGTTGCTGCTTAAACCTTCCCAGGTCCGGAATGTTTTTCCTTCGACGGAATCCAGTGAAATGATCCAGGTCTGGAGTCCCTTCCTTACCACCGTATGGAGGTTTAATCCAATGTTTCTCAGGGAAGCTCCGGGATCGGTGGACATGGCTTGTCCGGTCAGACTAACCTGGAAAGCCCGGGACGCTGCATCCACCGTGATGGATTCGGAGGTTACGGCGAAGGAATTCCCCGCTTCATCCGCGGAACCGAGGGTATATGTATAGATACCATCGGGAACCAGGTTTCCCGTATTATCCCGGCCATCCCAGGTGAAATTCACCGCTTCCCCGTCGGTCCATTCAACCGTATAAACAACATTTCCGGTTTCATCCTTAAACTCGCCGGTCCAGCGGCTTTCGGGGCTGCTGGTCTGCTGTATAGGCAGGAAATCCCTGACACCATCCCCGTTGGGACTGAACACCCTGTATTCGGGCAGACCGATACTAGCCCCGGGCGGGGTCCCATCCAGGATAAAGGCTGTACCGGTATAGCGGCTTTCATTTCCATGTTCATCCCTGGCCTGGATAAGCACCCGGTATTCCCCATCATGTAACAATGGATTTATTCCTATGGTTAACTTCTCCGGAGCGGACAGACCTTTTTTAACCGAAAAAAGCTGGCCGAGGTTACTGCGGTCTTCCAGCTGTTCCCCGGCAGCAAAAACCGGCATACCATCCGGTCCTGTAACCACCGCATTCCAGGAAACTATCAGGGATTCATCCTTAATATGAACAGGAATGGTGATCTCCTGATTCAGGTTCTGGGAATATTCAAGCCGGTCCTGTTCCAGCCGGATTTCCGGTCCGGTGATATCCCGTTCCCCCATGGAAAATACCATGGATAATTCGGCGGTCATGGCTTCCTGGCCGGCGGGACTTACCGTGATCCTGGGTTCCGCCCCGAATTTACCTAACCGCAGAAGGCTGGACCCGTTAAAACTGATTGATATGGTAGGTATATAGGCCGGGGCATACAGGGATGCATCCTGATTTCCCCTGGACCAGTTTGACAGCTGTTTTGCGGTTATCCCATAACCAATATCCACGGTTACATACCGGCCTAATTCCAGGGAAGTTCCCAGGGCGGCGGCAAAATCCGTAAATCCGGGACTTGCCAGAAGGCATGACAAACTGAGGCTGAATTTTTCCGAATCCACCAGCCGGCTTTCCATGGCCGCCACAACGGTTGGGGCAAATGCGGGATCATCGGGCCATCCCAAACCTAAAAAGGACAGCATGATTCTGCTTCCCCTGGCCAAATGGGGCAGATCGAGCATTCCCCCCAGGGATGCATTTATTTTCCATTCCGGTGATAACCCCGGGGTATATCCTGTTCCCAGGCCCAGGCCAAAGCTGAGGTAGTCCCCTGCTTTTTTTGAAAGCCCGCCATGAAAACTGAATCCCTCCGGAACTGCCCAGGCGGTAAGGGTATCGGCCCTGACGGCCCCGTCGAGGATAGCCCAGGCGGTACCCGCGGGGGTCGGAATAGCCGTGCTTCCCGAAAAAAGCACGCCCCCGCCCTGTTGGGAGGAACTAACAGGAAACCCTACCCGGACAGCACCGGAAAAAGCCGGAAGCTCCCGGTCCGCCTGTCCCGCGGGGTTCCATGCGGCAGCCCTGGGGTCGGAGGATAAAAAGAGAGCCGACGGAGCCCCCAGGGAAAATCCCCCCAGCCCTCCCGTGACGGGCAGGAAAATTCCCGGCAGAGGAAGTTCCTGGGAAATAACTGTCCAGTTAAGGCATATAAATAAAACTGCAGTTAGGAAAGACCGGATCTTCATAGGTTTACTTCCTGCCGGATTGAGACAGGGATTCAATTTCCCGGATAGACAAATAATCATAGAGGATTTTTTCTATTCTGCTTAGTAGTATTTCAGCATCCAGATCCAAATTTTCTTCAAAGGCTTTTAGACTGGAAAACAGGATCTTCAAATCATCCAGGCTGAAAAAAAGCCCCGGTTCTTGCGGACTATTCATTTCTATAGGGTAATCTCCATCCCTTCCATAGCAAGGGAAATTTCAATTCCTTTAATTCCTATCCTGTCCGTGTACCATCTGGCAGACTGAAGGTTGTTAAATAACTTCCGGTCATCGTAGGTGGGATCATGATGAAATAATACAAGATGCTTAATGCCCCAGTTGGCCGCAAAATCCACCGCCAGGCTGAAAGCACTATGACCCCAGTTGTATTTTTCTATGGCCTCCCCCAGGGTGTACTGGGAATCCAGGACGATCATATCGACATTCTGAAAAAAGGCGATATTTTCTTCATTTTTTTCAAAATCCAGGGAAGACAGTTCCGTATCCGTGGCATACACAAATTTACGGGTTCCATTGTTCACCAGGTATGAATAGGAATCCCCGGGATGACTCATCTTTTTAAATGATACGGTCATATCATTTAAGGTAACCATTTTATCCAAAATAGTAAATTTTTTCGCCGCACTCATGGAATCCAGGCCAACCGGAAAATAGGGCTGGACCATCTGTCCCCTCAGGGTTTCTTCAAGGAAATCCTTGGGGGAATAAAAATCAATTTTTACCGAAGGGTCGTAGGAGGGGCCAAAAAAGGGCAATCCCTGAAGGTGATCCCAGTGAAAATGGGAAAAAAATATGTGGTAATGGCTGGGTTTTGCCCGTTCCTTGCCTGCGGCATTACCCAATTCCCGGATCCCGGAACCTGCGTCAAATATGATTACATCATCATTATGATAATCCGACCGGACCTCCAGACAGGGGGTATTGCCGCCCACGGTCCCAAAAAGCCAGGCCGGCAGGTTTGCCAGAAAGCGTTCCCTGGTTTGGGCATTTTCCAGGTCCTCCGGGGTTACCCGCTCAATAATAGCAGAAACTTTACTTTTTATTTGGCTGGGTGACTGCGGTGCTGGCAGGGAACCTCGAACTCCCCAAAAACGGATACGCATTTGTTTCCTCACATATTTTGCATCAATTTTTTCTCTCAATTATTGGTTCTGATTCACGCTGAACGAGCCGGGACTCTATATCATCCTTCGAATGAAACGTCCCCCGCCCCATGCCGGGACAGGATTCCCCGGTTCCATTCCAGGCGGCTTCGGATCTTACCACCGAATGCCAGAACGGAAAGGTCCTGCACTGCAGCGGACGGCCGGTATAAACGGTACATCCGCCATTCTTCCAAAAAATACAGTCATAGTTGGATTGTTCCTTCAAAGATAGTTTTTCAAGCCCATCTCCATAAGAAACCCACCGGCAATAGACTTTAATAAATTCATTATATCCCATTTTCAGGACATCCACCAGAACATTAACATCTTTTTCAGAAAGAAAAACAAACCCGGGGTCATGACGGCAGCATGATGAACACCGCTGGCATGAAAAATGAAGGCCATTTTCATAAAAAAGCTTTTCCATCATATTTCTCCAAAAAAAAACCGGGTTATTGCAGCTTATATTAAGGTATAAAAACAAAAAAACCGGAAAAACAGTCCGCACATATAAGATACTCCCTGCTATCGAAACAACAGAATAGTACCCTATCCAGTAAATAATCAACAACACGCCGCAGGCAGTGTGTATGTTGGTTCTGCAAGGTAAGGACTATATGCGGTTTTCATATTCGCAAAACAATTTCTTTGTTGCTTCAAAGAATCGCCCTGAAGCTCGTTCGCAAAAGCGTACAGCGGGTATTAAACCCGCCTGCGAATAAAAAAGCCTTCCCAATCAAAGGAAGGCTTATGGGGAGAGAAGGATTCGAACCTTCGAAGGCTGAGCCAACAGATTTACAGTCTGCCCCCTTTGACCGCTCGGGAATCTCCCCGTAATAACATGCTTAACCAACAAACAGGCTGAAAGCCATCTCCCGGGATCGAACCGGGCACCTCGAGATTACAAGTCACGCGCTCTGCCAGATGAGCTAAGATGGCAGGACAAGTGGTACTATAGCCAAAAACCGTTTGTTTGGTCAAGTCTTTGAAAGAAAATTTATATTTTAAAAAATTAACCCGCATGTGCGAAGAAAAGGTTTTACTTCGCCGGTGATTTCGAGGTCCTCAATCACCGGGAACTCGGTCCCTGAGGCTCCCGAAGGGCCCTGTGAATAAGATGTCTCTTCCTTCGCGGGTGATTTCGACCATACGGCAAGCTCAGGACAAGTGGCCTCAATCACCCACCGGGAGCTTTAGTTTAGAAGCACCGTTTTTTTCTGGTGTTGAAGCATTTTTCTGCAACCTGGCCGGACTGGCACTGATAGCAGACTTCATTGGCCAGAACCTTGCCTGCAAAAAAATCGTCCAGGTTCTGCAAGGTGGTGAGGGCAATATTTTCCAGGGCTTCCTCGGTCAGGAATGCCTGGTGGGAGGTGATAATCACATTCGGCCGGGATACCAGCAGGGCCAGGATATTGTCTTTTATGATGGTACCGGAAAAATCCTCAAAGAAAAGATTTGCTTCCTCTTCATATACGTCCAGCCCGGCTCCCCGGACTTTTCCGCTGTTCAGGGCATTCAGCAATGCCTGGCTGTCCACCAGGGCACCCCGGGAGGTATTAATCAGCATTACCCCGGTTTTCATTTTTTCGAAAGCTTCCTCATTCAGGATGTGCTTTGTTTGTTCGGTCAGGGGACAATGGAGGGAGATGATATCACTTTTTTTCAGGAGGGTATCCAAATCCGTGTATTCAATATCCGTACCCTGGGCGGGAAAAACATCATAGGCCAGGACCTTCATACCGAACCCCCGGCAGATATCCACAAAAACCCGCCCTATTTTACCGGTGCCAATGACCCCCATGGTTTTTTCATGCAGGTCAATCCCGGTTAATCCGACCAGGCTGAAGTTAAAATCCCTGGTCCTGATGTAAGCCCGGTGGATCTTCCTGTTAAGGGTTAAAAGCAACGCCATGGCGTGTTCCGCCACCGCATAGGGGGAATATGCGGGAACCCGGACTACGTTTATCTTTCCGTAGGCTGCCTTAAAATCCACATTGCTGTAACCGGCGCAGCGCATGGCCAGGACCTTAACCCCGGCCTTATGCAGGATGTTTATGGTTTCCTTATCGATCACATCATTTACAAAAGCGCACACCCCTTCGCAGTGCTGAACCAATGCGGCGGTCTGGGCGTTGAGTTTGTTTTCGTAGTAGATGATTTCATACTTTTTATTCAGCTGGTCAAACCAGGTTTTGTCGTAGGGCTTAGTATCAAAAAATGCAATTTTTTTCATGATGATCTCCTTATTTCTTTTTCGTTTTATGGGAAGTTCTGGAGCCATTTTCAAAACTCGGTTAGTTTTGAAAATGGCTTCGGAAAAACCGCCTAAAAGCCTGTTTTTCCCTTAAATCTAAGGTTGCTTTTTCAAAATCTGATATTTTGAAAAAGCCTCTCTAGTTAGATGTTTTTACCCTGTCGGGCCTGAGTATTTCCGCCCCGTTCCGGTAGACATGGTACAGGGGCTGGTCCGGATCAATATAAGCGTGGATGAGGATCCTGATGCACCTCTTCAGGCCGCCCTTCACCACCGCTTCCTGAACGGCAAAAAGCGCCAGGTCCCGGGCCCTTCCGCCCAACCTTAGGGCGGCGGCGGGATTTTTTTCATCCAGGTCCGGGGTCACGGAAAATATTACCGATACGATGTTTTCTTCCTGGAGCTTGTTCTGATTCAGCAATTCATCATACAGGGCACAAACCTGGTGCACCATATCTTCGCTGGTATTTTCAGCCTGGCAGGCTCCCCGGAGGGCGGAAAGTTTTTTATGATCCTTCAACTGATGTTTCCCCCGGTCAATACTAAAATAAATGATGAAATTACGGAAATGGTTACCCCGAACATAACCAGCAGCAGGTAGGATATGATCCCCAATATAAACCGTCTCCGGTGGTTTATCAAAATAAACCCCGCATCCATGATGCTTCCGTATAAGGCACCAATGGACAGGAAAATACCCATAATAACCAGGAGCCGGAGAAGAATAGTCTGGGTAGTTTCCATAAACCCCTGGATAGTGCCCACTATATATAAAAAGGTGATTAACAGACTGAAGGAAAAAAAGAAAAAAACCGTCCGCTTGACCAGGAGGGCAATCAATGGTTTTTTCTGGGGTCTGGTAAACTTCATATATGTATTATACTGTCTGGTTTAATACCCCGCAACTATGCTGCTCGTTCTTTGAACCGCGGCAATCCGCGGGGTATTAAACCGGACTTCCGAATAAAAGCTCAAAATGACAAGATGGGCAATTAAGTTAACCCCAGCTCAAGGTCCAAAATTCGGGATAATTAGGTTTCCTTGTTTTACTTTTGCCGGTTTTAGTATATTATTAAAAATACTGGAACTTCAAATTTTAGAGGTTTTCCTTAGATGTTTATATGGGGATTTTTTTATTCAATTTTTTATAAAAAATCTCCGTTGGAGTTTGCATGAAAAAGTTTATTACTAGCCTGGTAATTCTTATCATCCTTGGGGGTGTTGCTTTTTTCTTTGGCTGGGCCCAGTTTATGGTTCCCCCCGGAGAATACGGTGTGATGATTTCAAAAACCCATGGGGTTGACCATGAAATTATTAAAGAAGGACAATTCCGCTGGATCTGGTTTAAGCTGATTCCGACCAATGTAAAAATACTGACCTTCAAACTGAATCCCCTGGAAAAACCCATCTCCGTCAAGGGGAACCTGCCCTCGGGTGACACCTATGCTGCCTTTTCAGGGATATCCATGGATTTTTCCTACCAGGTGGACGGGACCTTTTCCTTTTTGCTGAAACCTGAAACCCTGCCGAAGCTGGTGGAAACCCAGGCAATTACGGACCAGGCCTCATTAAACACCTACCTGAATTCCCTGTCGGAAAAGATTTCCGCATTTACGGTCCAGCAGCTCCAGGTTTATACCGAAGACAGGACCGCCCTGGAAAAGCTTCTTGGCAACCCGGTTCCGGTCAGCCTGGCGGACAATATACAATCCGCTTTTCCGGAAATTACCAATTTTACCTGTACAATCAATGTGGCCAGGTTTCCTGATTTTGATTTATACGATTCTGCAAAATCCATGTACCAGGATTACCTGGCCCAACAAAGGGAAATCCTTAAAAACCAGGTGACCGCTGCTGCCGCAGAAAGGATCTATTCCCAGCAGCGTTTTGATGAGCTTGAAAAATATGGCGAATTATTAACAAAATATCCTATATTGATCCAATATCTGGCCATAGAAAAAGGCTCGGATGAGGTGATCAGGACACTGTTTCAAAACAAGGCGCCGTAAGGAACATTCCGGGACATGGAACTCCCCTTAACCGGATTGAAGTTTCTTATTAAGAGTAAGGGTTGATCATGGGATATTTTTTTAATTTTCAGAAAATGGAATATCTAAAGGGAAAAAGACCCGAGGGCTGCATTCTTTGTCATGTTAGGGATAATACCCCCGGGGTGGAAAACCTTATGGTTTACCGGAATGATTTTACAGGGGTTACCCTGAATCTGTACCCCTATAATCCGGGGCATCTGCTTATCTTCCCCCTGCGGCATGAAACGGATATCCGGAATCTGTCCAAGGAAGAACGGAAAGCCCTGGATGATACCCTGGACCTTTCCCTCTCCGTCCTGGACGGTCTATACCATCCGGAGGCCTATAACATTGGATACAACATGGGCAGGACCGCGGGGGCTTCCATAGAACATCTCCACCAGCATGTGATTCCCCGGTATCCCAGGGAAATAGGCGTAGCCGAATTGATTGCGGGAAACCGGGTTCTGGTGGAAGATGTGAAGGTAAGCCATCAAAAAATACTGGAAGCCTTTCGGAAGGCCCTGAATCAATAATGGGAACTTCAAAAAATCCAACCAAGTTTTAGGGATTCCTTAAAATCAATTCTCCGGAATGATAAGAAGAAATGTTCCTTCCACCGGGTTAAGCTCCGCCCTGGCATCCGCCATAATATTGCTGATACTGAAAAACCCCCTCGTCCAGGGCAGGTTGTCCAAAGGCCATTGAAGTCCCAGGCTTTTTATTTTCCAGGGACCCGCTCCCAGGGGAAACAGGGATACCTGACATCCTGCCGGAAGTTCCAGTATGGATTTGGTTTTTATAAGCCGCATTTCGTAACCCGGGATAAACCACCGGTCCGGGGGATTTTCCCGTTCAAATAAAGCATAGAGGGCAAAAAGGTGGTCTATCCTGCCGCCGCCGCCGCCCGCAATCCAAATCTCATCACAGCCCCTCCGCCGGAGCAGATCCAGGGCAAGTTCCGTATCGGTATAATCCTTATATTCGGAGTACCTGATAATAGATTCGGGGTTGTATTTTTTCAGCCGTTCCGGGGTATCAAGGGAGTCCATATCACCCACAATCAAATCGGGAATAAATCCCGCTTCTTCCAGGGGGATCAATCCCGAGTCAACCGCTGCAAGTAAATTATCAGCATGTATGATTTTTTGCAACACTTCCCCGGCCGGACACTCCCCGCCGATAACCGCAATTCCCCTCATGGTATTTATCCTTAGGGAACCGCTGATTGGCCGCATATTGCGGCCAATCAGCGGTTCCCTTCGCAATTCTTTGTTACACAAAGAATTGCTTACATTAAAGAATACACTAATTAATGCTCTGTGGGCATTAATCAGTGTTTCCATAGGAAACCTCCGCAAATTCGGTTAGATTTTTTGAGGTTCCCCCTATCAATTATATCAAAATCAGGACTAATTGGGAAATGTATTTCCTGCGTATGTTAGCCATTAAAGGCTTTCAGCAGTTCCGAAATATCCAGTTTTTTCATGGTATACATGGCACTCAGCATCCGGTCGACTTTAACCCTATCGGGATTAGAACTTAGTTCTCGAAATATTGATGGAACCACCTGCCAGGAAACCCCAAACTTATCCTTAAGCCATCCGCAGACCTGGGCAGCGGGATCACCCCCCTCGGATAACCGGTTCCAGTAATAGTCCAGCTCTTCCTGGTTTTCACAGGTTAAAACCAGGGAAATGGCTTCGTTAAATGTGAAAACCGGGCCCCCATTCAGGGCGATAAAGCTCCGGCCATCAAGTTCAAACTCTATGGACATCACCGAACCTTCGGCCTGGTAGTGGTATTCCTGGCCAACCCTGCTGTAGCGTTCGATTCTTCCGGCAGATGAATTTTTGAAGATTCCCCTGTAGAAACGGACCGCTTCCTCGGCCTGATTATCAAACCATAAACAGGTGCTTATTTTTTCCATTGTTTTTACTCCTTTTAATATTAAGCGATGAAAATAATATTTTTAATTCAGTAATTCTGAAAATAAATCCATCCGGTATTGGTATACAAGTGTGACTGCAGAAACTTGACTCCTCAATATTCCCTCCCGGGAGGTTTCGACCCTTCGGCAGGTTCAGGACAAGGAACTACAGCCACCGGGGGTACCCCGAAGATACCGGAGTATTTATCTTAATATATACGACGTCATGGACATGGAACCCATGACCCGGCGGTTATTGTATACCTCCGTTGGTTTTGTTCTATCCTGCCCGGCGGCTCCCAGTACATACAGGAGCGGATCAAAATGATCCCGGTAATAAAAGGCCTGTTCCGAGGATTCTCCCGCCTTTTTATAATGGATTACCCTATCATGATCGTCCGCAAGAATGGCTTCCCGGATATGGTTGTCAAAATTATCGGCCCAGGGAAAACCTGCTTCATTGTCCCATTCAACCAGGTTGAGGTTGTGCACAATATTTCCGCTGCCCAGGATCAGTACCCCCTCATCCCGCAGGGGTGCCAGTTTTTGTCCGGTCTGATAGTTTTCCCCGGGAAATGCGGAAGAATCCACACTCAGCTGACATACCGGGACCCGGGCCTCGGGATACATCAAACGAAGCACACCCCAGGCCCCGTGGTCCAGTCCGCGGCCTGCGGTGACCTCCGCCTGGGTTCCCATAAGTTCCGCTGCTTTTTCCGCCAGGGCCGGTGCTCCAGGGGCAGGATAATTGATTGCGTAAAGTTCCCGGGGAAATCCGTAAAAATCATGGATGGTTTCCGGCTCCGCAGCCCTGGATACCCTTTGCCCCGGTCCGTACCAATGGGCGGAGATGCATAATATGGCCCGGGGAACCGGAATGACCCTGGCCATATCCTTCCACCCGGCGGTGAAGGAATTATTTTCTATCACATTCATGGGGGATCCATGGCCAACAAAAACGACGGGCATCCTCTCCAAATTTCAGCTCCTGGTTTTTTAAATTATGGGACCTTTTAAAAACTGAAATTTTTAGAAGGTCCCATAATTTAAAACTAATCCAAGGCCGGCGTAAAATCAACAATCACTGCTGCAAAAGATTTTCAGCCTATCAGGTGTAATTTTTATTCTGAAATATGTTGCATATGTATCAACGGTTATACAAAAGGTAATTATGGAGGTTAAAATTGTACAAATTAAATAAGGTATTTTTTCATTTAGTAATATCAGCTTTTGTTGTTTTACTATTTGGAAGCTGCACGGATCCCATAGGGTATCCTGCAAAACTCAGGGTACATTATGATGATGATTATTCTGAATTACTGCGGAATGACGCATATTCAAAGGAAGTATCCGTAACCGGGATTCAGATATTCAAAGAAAAAGTCAGCTGCGGATACGCGGTTATAGAGATGCTTGCAAAATGGCAGAATAAACCCATCACTGAGGATACATTATCCTCAGGAGACTGCGACATCATAACGACCGCCATAGGATCAGGGTTTCTCAGGGAAATGCACGATCAATTCCCGGAATGGGAAACCACCCGGTGTGTAAATATTACAAATACGGAATTACTGAAAAAAATCTACACTTCCCTGGATAATGGTTTTCCGGTACCCATTGAATTTCCCTCAAGGAATACCCCGTCTGAATGGGTCCTTCATTATGGATTAGTCACCCTGATGGACCTGGGCAAAAATAAAGTGGTAGTCCAAAACCCCCACGGCGGCTATGAAGAGATCTATACGGTCGATGGTTTTATCCGTACCGCCCGGTATGAAAGTTACAGAGATATGGAATGGTACTTTAAAGCCGGTTTTAATATGGGAATTTTCAATAAAAACACAATTTACATTATGAGAAATAAATGGGAGGTTCGGAATGCAGAATAAAACATGGTTATTCATATTTATTTTAATTACATTTTTTTCCATTCAGGCATTTTCAAGGGAAAAGAAATTTTCGATACAGACGAGTCCCTTGTTTTTAGTAAACGATATAGCCTATCTTTCCGCTGATAATGACTGGCAAACCAATGTGGTTTTAGCTGACCTGGAGTTTCAATTTGCGGTAAGCAGGTATTTTAATATATCTCTTACATATATGTTTTATTTTGAAAACTATATGGACAGCTACCTAGAAGACAGCCGCGGCAGATATGATGAAAAATACGGTCAGCAGTATCAGTGTATGATAATGCCGGCCTTAATATACAGACCGTTTGGAAAAGGCTTGAAAGGAATGTTTATCAGCGCATACCCCATAGCCGGATACAGTTATGTTTCAACCGAGTATCTGGATGATAGTTTTGCCCATCTAGGGGCGGGATTCCGTGCGGGATATCAATGGGTATTCAAACAGGGATTCACCATACAGTTAGGTATGGGAGCGGATAAAACCTGGACGATTGCATCCGAAGACAATAAAGGAACATACCGGGAAAAAGATGAATGGCATTATGCGGATCTGCCGTTTGATTTAGGTTTTACATTCAGGTTGGGATATTCATTTTAGAACAATTTCAATTACGGGAACCTCTAAAAATTCGTGTGGATTTTTAGGGAACCGCTGATTAAACCGGTCGCAATATGCGACCAATCAGCGGTTCCCTTCGCAATTCTTTGCTTCACAAAGAATTGCCCGCATTAAAGAATACACTGATTAATGCTCTCTGGGCATTAATCAGTTTTTCCTTAGAGGTTCCTGTTACCTTCGGCACCCTAAGAAAAACATCAGTTTTTAGAAGTTTTTCATTTACATTTTCAACGATTTGTATTATACCTGTACACGATTATGCAGGAAAATTACCATGCGGAAGTCATAAACTTAAGCCAGATTGATCCGGATATTTTCAAACATGTTACTATTATAGGTGTTCAGAAACGTTTTTTCGGTATTGTAAAAATATACAAAATATCTATTTCAAAGGAAAATTTAGAACAGGTTATATCTATTATCCAGAAAAATATGAGCAGAAAATTAAAAATGGAATGGTATGTTACATTTCACAATCCGGAAAAAGCAATAATAGTATTCCGGGAAAAGAAGTTTGAACTATCCACTAAGGGAATAAGCCCCGTATATCAGAAAAAATTGAATACCGCAAATGCCGATAATAAAAAACAGTGGGATGAAATGATATGTTATGCAGAATCACTGCATATACCTGACAATCAATTGGATTTTTTACCGCCGGGCTTCAGAACAGAAAACTATTATTAATAAAAAAATTATCTACCGTTCCTTTCATAAATAGTTTAGCAAAGAATATTTTCCCCCGCCGGTGGGTTTCGACCCTTCGACAGGCCCAGGGCGAGTAGCCCCAACCACCGGGAATGTCCGGTCCCCGGGGCTCCCTGTGCCGAGACTCTCGAATTATCGAAGGGATCTGAAAAAAATAAAAGTATTTATGAAATGACCTTTAGTTGGATATAAGGGCACCTCTAAAAACTCGGTTAGATTTTTAGAGGTGCCCACGGAGAAATTTTTATTTCTTTATCTTATAACGAAATAAAAAAGTTTCTCCATCTTACATCTAAGGAAAACTTCTAAAAACTTCAGTTTTTAGAAGTTCCCATAATTTATTCTTTTCCGGAAAAGATGTATAATC
>JAVBPH010000117.1:0-30372 GCA_031549725.1 Treponemataceae bacterium | reverse complement strand
CAAGAAAACAGGAGGTAAGGTGTAAATGGCAAATAAAACAAATTCGCTGTCGCATACAAAATGGATGTGTAAATATCACATAGTGTTCACGCCGAAGTATAGACGGAAAATAATCTACAATCAATATCGAAAAAGTGTCGGGGAAATCTTGCGGCAGCTCTGTAGGTATAAGGGAGTGGAGATTCACGAGGGACATCTGATGGTAGATCATGTCCATATGCTGGTGAGCATACCGCCGAAATATAGCGTGTCGCAAATCATGGGATATTTGAAAGGGAAGAGTGCACTCATGATGTTTGATAAGCACGCGAATCTGAAATATAAGTTTGGAAATAGACATTTCTGGGCAGAGGGGTATTATGTGAGTACGGTAGGCTTAAATGAAGCGACAATCAGAAAATACATCCAAGAACAGGAAAACCACGATATAGCGTTAGATAAACTGAGCGTGAAAGAACATGAGGACCCCTTTAGGGGTGAGTCGAAGTAGTACAACTACCCGTTTCACGGGTAGCGACGTGTCAAAAGCAGTGGGCTTGAACGTCAGTGAAAGCCAGCGTCTTGAGACGCCGCTGGCAACCTCGGCTTATAGCCGCAGTGCAAACCACCCGTTGGACGGGTGGTTTTGATTTAAACCGGTCGCACCATGCGGCCAATCAGAGTTTCCTTAGGGATCCGGAAATTAAATCCGGATAATCCGGGATTTGGTTAACACATCGGCACCTTTTTCGGTGATGATAAAATCATTTTCCAGCCTGCATCCCCCTGCCAGGGGATCGTAGATGCCCGGTTCCATGGCTACCACCATTCCTTTTTGTAGTATCCACTCATTGTCATCCCGGCTGCGGAGGGCCGGTGCTTCATGGACATCCAGGCCGATACCATGCCCCAGGGAATGGGGCATGGTGAACTTCCCCTTCGCGAAAAGATTATCCACGGCTTTTCCAACGTCCCGGGCAGCAACCCCATCCTTTAACAAGGAAGCTCCCAGGGCATAGGCTTTTTCCACCAGGGTAATCATTTTTTCCTGGACTTTTGAGAGGGTTCCCCTGGCGACGGTAAGGGTCACATCCGTAGAATAACCAAAATATTTTATTCCAAAGTCCAGGATGGAAAGTCCGTCCGCTGTAAAGCGTTCATTTGTAAATGCGGGGAACGCATGAATTCCAAAACTTCTGCCGGGACCTGCGGCAATGGTTTCAAAGCCCGTACCCTCCGCTCCCAATTTCCTGGACTCCGCTTCAATAAAAAGGGCCACATCGGTTTCAGTTTTAAGGGATTTTTTTTGGAATTCCTTTTCAAGGGAATCAATAATCCTGTTGGTTATTTCCGCCGCATTTTTATAAATTTCAAGTTCAAATTCATCTTTAATAGCCCTGCAGGTAAGCACCTCTTCCTGGACTCCGCCGTTCCGGCAGATCACATCAAAATCTTCCAGGGCCTCAACATAATTAAGAAAAGAAAGATACGGGGTTACCGAAGGAATTTCAACTCTGGAATTGTGGGGTACCTTAAAATATTTTGCCGCCCCCCTGGCCGCGTTTACCGATTGACGGTCAAAATCGGAATACGGGAACATCACATCCGCATGGGCTATGAGTTTTGCCATGTTGAGATCCCAGGCCACCAGCAGGGAATTTTTATCCACCGTCAGAAACAGAAGCGCATCCATGGGATGCCCCGTAAGCCAGCGAATAGAAGGATCCCTCCGGCCTTCTGTATCTTCAAACATAACCATGGCAATACCTTCTTTTGCCATCCAGTTATAAATTTTTTCTTTCCGCTTTGTATACATTTCCATAGATTAACTATGATAGGTAATTACATTTAGAGCAAGGGTTTTTCTGGAAAAAACCGGATCTTGCGGGAAAATGAAATGTGTATGTTTGGCGGTTGTTATACATAAGAGTAGGGATACCGCCCCGGCGGGGTCCGGAAAAATCAACAACCCCGCCAGCGAATCAATGTTTATGAATCATCATAATGTTAGGCGTATAGTAAATGTTTTTATTTTTCGTTCTCCGCCTGTCCCTGCTCAGGAATAATCCGCCTATAAATGATGCGGCTAAGCATAATACCAGGATGCCCCAAACTGCCCAGAAAGAATTCTGGAAGGGAATTCCCACGTTCATGCCGTAAAAACTGGTTACCAGGGTAGGGATCATCAAGACAATGGAAATAATAGTAAGCCGGCGCATGACAATATTGAGGTTATTTGAGATTACACTGGCAAAGGCGTCCATGGTTCCCGTCAGTATGGAAGAATAAATATTTGCCATTTCAATGGCCTGTTTATTTTCCGTAACCACATCTTCCAGCAGGTCCTTTTCGTCTTCCTTAAAACGGAATATCGATGTTTTCTGGAGTTTTTCCAGCAGCAGCTCATTGGTTTTAATACTGGTGGTAAAATAAACCAGGGATTTCTGGACCGAAAGAAGCTGGATCAGCTCATGGTTCTGGACTGATTTTTGCAGTTCCTGTTCGATGATATTGGTCCGCTTGTTGAGTTCCTTCAGGGCTTTCAAGAAGGTAAAGGCCGCCCTGCCCAAAAGGTTGAGGATAAAGGCGCTTTTATTTTTGATGTTGAAACCCCGGATACGGTTATTGGCCAGATCATCCAGGGCGTCGCTGGACTTCTGGCAGATAGTAATAATTTTATCCGAGAAAATGATAATTCCCACGGGAAGGGTAAAGTGGGCGACCTCGTAATGCTGGTCATACACGGGGATCCGGATAATCAGGGCTGTGTAGTTATCTTCTTTTTCAATCCTGGCCTGCTCATCCGCGTCCATTATATCGGTGAGCACTTCGCCGGAGATGCCGTATTCATGTTCCAGATGGTATAGGTCTTCCTTGGTAACATTCCTGGCATCAATCCAGCAATTTTTACAGGGTTCACTGGCTTCAATAATGCCTTGGTCCCCCTGAGTTCGGATTATAATCATGGGATTTTCCTCCTGGATTTGCTCCCGGGGAAAACCCTTCAGTATTTATGAAGGATATGCAAACACCAGGGGGAGCAAATGTGACTTTGAAATATGTAAATTACATATATGACTGGGGACTAAACTGCCCCCGCCGTCCGTACCGGACATTGCGCTCCTCCTGTATATGGACTACAGATTTCCTCAACGAAATCTGCCTGTTATCACACTATAAATAGTTTTTCCGTTTATGGCAAGAAGCTGTCAGGCACCTTTAAAAATCCAACCGGTTTTTTGAAGTTCCCTATAGATTATCCAGAGCACATTGATTGGAAGGCTGTTGGGGTTCATACCCTGCGCAACAATTTCTTTGTTGCTTCAAAGAATTACCCCAAAGAGCAGGGTCCCCGCGGGCTGCGTGAGCGGCCATACAATCGCTTCTTTGCAGAGCCCAGCCGCAGGCTGAATTATACTGCGCCTGCGGATAAGCCATACCCTCAGCATCCCTATCGATAATGGTAAAAACTGTTATGAAGCTTTATCAACCTTGAACCGGGAAACTTCCCTGATCAGGATATCTATATTTTCCTTGTTTTGACCTGTAATATAATTTACCCTGGAAACTGCTTCATTAATCTGTTCCGCTCCGGCGGCCATTTCGTTCATTCCATTATTTATTTCCTGGGTTATTATTTCCAGGTTCCTGCTTTCATGGATGACTTCTTTGCTTCCCTGGAGCATTTCCCCGGAACTGCTTTTTACCATCCGGCTTATATTGTTCAATTCTTCCACCGCTTCCAGTACCTGTTTGCTTCCCTGACCCTGTTCTTCCATGGCCATCTGGATACTCTCTTCCTGCTGGTATACGGTTTTAATTTCATCGTTTATCACCTCAAAATTGGAAGACACCGCCGCCACCGAACGCAATATGTGGTCTATGGAATCCTTAATCTGCTTCAGGACCGCCGCCACGGTTTTTGACTGTTCGGCGGATGATTCCGCAAGTTTGCGGATTTCCGCTGCCACCACGGCAAAACCTCTTCCGGCCTCCCCCGCATGGGCGGCTTCGATCTCCGCGTTCATGGAAAGAAGGTTTGTCTGGCTGGCGATGGTATTCATCAGCGCTGTTATTTCCAGAAGGCCATCGGATTCCCGGGCGATTTTCTGAATATCCGAACTCATACTTTCCAAACCGGTTCTTCCCTTTTCCGATGCGGATGCCAGGTCTTTAACATTCTGCCCGTTTTTCATCAAAGTTTGGGTGACGGAAGTTATGTTTGCCAGCATTTCCTCTATGGCGGATGATGACTGGTGAATACTGGCGGACTGGCTTTCAATATGTCCGTTCAGTTTATCGATATTTATGGTGATCTGTCCCATGGTGGAATTGGTTTCACTGACACTGGCGGACTGGTTAACCGCCTGGGTTTTAACGCTCTGGATATTCGCAGCGATCTGGTTAACCGCCGCTGCGGTTTCGGTCATATTGGACGCAAGCTCGGTTCCTACATTTGATAACCCCATACACTGCTCTTTTATCACCACAATGAGGTTGTGGATTTTTTCCAGGGTAAGGTTAAAATAATGGGCCATATCCCCGATTTCATCCTTGCTTTTTACGGTAAGTCTTTTGGTAAGATCACCTTCTCCTTCGGAAATATCCTTAAGCATTAATGCGGTTTTGCGGATTGGCCTTGATATACCCTGTGCGCTGATAATAACCGCCGCGGAAACAATGATAATAGCTCCAATTCCGGTGAGTATGTTGAAAAACAGCATGGCATTCACAGGGGCCATCACTTCTTTGTCGGGAACTCCTATCATAACGGTCCAGGGATTGTTTGTATGTCCCGCGGTAAAGGGACTGCCGATAATAGTAAAATCATTGTTGTCCAATGCCTTGGGGATTTGGAAAAAAATCCGCTCCCCGGCGTTAATCATATTTGCGATGGTATTTGTTTTAGGACCCAGGATACTCTGCTCGGTTTCACGCATGTTTTTTCCATTCCTGGAAGGATCAAAGTGACCGGCTATAACACCCCGGTTGCTGAAAATAGCTGCAATGGTGTTTTCATAAGGGTTGATGCTTTCCACAATATCCTGCAGGGTTGAGATGTCAAGATCAATTCCGATTGCCCCTATAACTTTATCGTCATGCATGATCGGCACCGACAAGGAGGTGATCAGTATTTTTTCTCCGTTATACATATAAAAGTATGGTTCTATTAAAGCTTCTTTTCCGGTAATAAGCGGGATTTGATAATAATCCCCCTCACCCCTTTTGTCGTAATCTACCAGGGCTTCCAGTGAGGCTTCGCCGTTTTTTGCCCGGTTCCATGCCGATATAAACCGTCCGCTGGCGTCCGTTCCGGGGGAATTGGCATATGCCGCATCCATTCCGTCCAGGGCATTGGGTTCCCAGCAGTTCCATACACAGAGGAAATTACTGTTGGATAAAAGTATTTTCTTCAGATAATTATCAAATATGTGACGGCGCTCCGCCGGCTGGTATATCTGGTACTCCTCCATGATCTGCGCAACGCTTCTGGCAACAGTCAGGGAATGGTCAAAAATTTGTTCTACCTTTTCCGAATTCAAGCTCGCCAGATAGGAAGTGCTTTCAACAACCTTGGTTGTGACAAGTTTCTCCGAACGGTTGTGGATTATAAATATCAGGGCTGTTATTAAAACAACATTTACGGCAATAATGACGATACTAAGTTTTGCGGAAATCCTCACGGTCCACACCTCCGATGAAAAGCTGTTGATTGTAATACATTGGTAATGGATATTTGAAAATCTTTTTTGTTATATTTGTAATACCACATGTGGTTCACATAATTATTTTTTCAGAATTACAATTTTTGATATATATATTAAATCATAAATAATTATGGTAGGATTTTTACCTATTACATTTAAGGCCATTAAATTATACATCCATGTATACTATACTTCAAGTGGGGGAATATATGAATAAAGTGTGTTTAAGGAAAACCATTGTTTTGTTGGGGGGGCTTCTGCAGCTTATGGCCATCCTGGGATTTATTTCCTGCGGAGGGTCAAATGCAGATTCCAGCAGGTCCAGCACCAGCAGTTCCAATAACGGCCTCGTCTCCAGGGCAGGTTCTATATTTAAAGACCGGAGAATTATCTATTATGATGCCAAAGAAGTAGCCGCCAGGATAGATGATACCGAAACCATCCAGGAATCGGATGATCCTTTTACAATCGTTGATTTTGGTCCCTCGGGTGAACTGCCTTCTGAAATCAGAAGTCCTTCTATATATGTGGTGTTTTCCCAGCCGGTGGTTCCCCTGGCAAAGCTGGGCGAACCCATCCGGGAAGATGCGGCGGTGTTTTCAATAAGTCCCCCGTTAAAGGGGGTATACCGCTGGTATGGCACGAAACTTCTCTCTTTTGAACCGGATGATCCGGTTATTCCCCAGCAGAAATTCACGATCACCGTAACCGAGCAACTCAGGTCCCTGGGGGGTAAACGCTTGCAGGGGAACAGGACCTTTGAGTTTGAAACCGAAAGATTATCCATGCTGACCTGGCGGCTGGGCAGTGAGAACCGGTATATCAATACCAGAAGCGCCCATCCGGAGGATGCCGGGAATATTACCATTTATTTTTCATACCCCGTGGATCTTAATGAAATTGTCAAATGGATCAGAATCAGGGGGGCGGATAAGGAATGGGCTTTTTCCGTTTCCCGTCCCGATGAAATGAAGAACAGCAGGTATGAAAAAGACCAGGTTGTTCAGGTAACCCTAAAGGATACTCTGCCCATGGATACCTCCTTTACGGTCACCATTCTGAAAGGCGCCAGATCCAGGGAAGGATATCTGGGCAGCCGGGCGGATGCAAGTTTTAATTTCAAAACCCTGGATCCCTTCCAGTTCAATTCCTCCAGGGTATATTTCGGGTATGCCGGCGGTTCAAAAGAAGCGAATCCTGTCCGGGTATCCCTGTATTTCAGTTATTCCGTCGAAGAGAAGGACATTGAAAAATATATTTCGGTAAACGGGTTTCCCCCGCTGAAAAAGGAAAATTTCCAAGTCTATGGATCAACTGTTAATTTGACGGGTCTTCCCTTTGAGTACAATAGAGATTACCGGGTATCTATCTCTTCGGGGCTGAAGGATATCATGGGAAGGAATATAAAGGCTGCCCGGTCTGAGATTATCAAGGTTGGTGATGCGGGCAGTTATGTACAAATAGGTGACAGCCAGGCCAGGATGCTGGAAGCTGCCTATACGCCCCGGTATGCCTGGGAAGTGCAGAATCCCCTTTCCCTGAAACGGTCCGTCAAAACGATTACCAATCCTTATATACCTCTGGATATGGAAACCCTTAAGGATGTGGATACATCCATGATCCCTAAAAATTCAAAATACTTTTTTGTGGATGAGCTGTCCCCCTATTTGGGTTCCAACGGAAGAGGTACCGTGGGACTGCGGTGGCAGTACCAGGAACCGTCCTCCTGGGAGAGGGGGAAGGTATACACCTATGACCGCTGGCTCAACCTGCAGGTTACCGATCTGGGGATAACCGTCCGTTATGCCTATAACAAGGTGATTGTATGGGCTACCCATTTATCCACCGGGACCCCCGCGGCCAGGGCTAAGGTGGAACTGCTGCAGAATACGAGCATGAGGATGGAATCTGTAGCGGATAACAATGGGCTCTGCGTATTCAATCTTCCCGAGGGCATTGGTTCCTTATTCACCAGCCCCAGTCCGAACGGCAGGATGCGGAATAATGAACGTGACTATGGCCTGCGGATCCGGGTCACCGAAAACGGCGGAGCCGGATCCGGCGGGGACCAGGTTGAATTTATTCCCAACTCAAGCCACAACCATTGGCGGTTTGATTATGAATCGTATTCTGATCCTTTTTCCATTACCAGGGACCGCAGGAAGGTATTTCTCTTTACCGACCGGGGACTGTACAAACCCGGCGAGACGGTGACCTTCCGGGGCATCGACCGCCAACTGGAGTATGGAATATATAAGCCCTATACGGGTTCCTATGAGATTACCGTGGAAGGAAGTGAAGATATTATTACCAAACTCACCGGTACCACCACCAGCAATGGAGGCAGTTACGGGTCCTTCACGATACCCCAGAACGCCATGCCCGGGACCTATTTTATAAGGTATAAAACCGGTGATTCCTATAACACCACAAGCTTCACGGTGGCTAATTTTCAGCGACTCCGGTTCGAATCATCCGTCACATTCCCGGACCGGTTCTTTTATATGGGTGATGATCTCAGTGCTTCCCTTTCCGCCAATTATCTGGCGGGAGGTTCCCTGGGCGGGGCACATTATTCCTATTATTGGACCAGCCAGGTGATCCCGTTTAATCCCAAAGGCCCATGGGAATTGTGGCGATTCGGTCCTGACTATGACGGATACAGAAACTATATCAGCCAGGGACAAGGAACCCTGTCATCCGGCGGAACCGATACCCTGTCCCAGAAAACCGAAAGCCGGGTTGAGGGCGCCCCCGAATTGTACCGGGTGGAGACCAGTGTCCAGGATGCGGCCAGGCAGGAGATTGCCGCCGTAGCATCCGCCATAGTGCATCCCGGGGAATATTATATCGGTTCCCGGATCGACAAGGGATCTCTCCGGAATATTGATAAGAGGTCTTCTTCTGCCAGTGCCCGGATTCTTTCTGCAGGTGACAAAGCAAGCCTCAGCTGGGCTCTGGTAAAACCCGACGGAACGTTTTTTGCGGCTCCCCGGGGCTGGAAGGGAAGCGTAAAGGCTCAGCTTGTCCGTTACGAATGGAAAACCGCCCGGCAGGCCGGGGTAGGCGGCCAGGTGAATCTGGTTTGGGAAAAAACTGAAAACATAGAAACCGAACAGACCATCGATCTTTCTGCAGTAAAGGGAGACCTCTCCGGAGTGATCAACTTTACCCCATCCCAGAGCGGCCTCTGGGAAGTTCGGCTCAGCAGTGAGGATCCCCAGGGAAGAAAGATTCTGACCAAGTACCAGTTTTATGTCAGCGGCGCCGGCTGGGTCCGCTGGGGTTCGGATGACGCGGATATCATTTCCATAACCACCGATAAGACCATGTATACCCCCGGTGAAAAGGCGGTCCTCCTGGTCCGGTCCCCCCTGCCCAGGGGAAAGTACCTGCTTACTATTGAAAGGGAAGGAATTATCTCTGAAAAAATAATTGATCTTGAAGGGTCTGCCCAGACCATAGAGATTCCCATTGATGAGTCCCATATTCCTATTGTGTATGTGGCTCTTTCTTCATACACCGTAAGATCCGCCCCGGCAAACAATACATACAATGAACCGGACCTGGATAAACCCAAGGGCCTGTTCGGTTTGACATCGATTTTTGTGGATACATCTTCGAGACAGTATACGGTTGATATCGAACCTGTTAAGGGCGTGTATGGTCCGGCGGAGGAAGCCGAGGTGGAACTCAAGGTAACCCAGAATGGAAAACCCGTCCAGGGGGTGGAACTGAGTTTCCTCGCGGTTGACCGGGGAGTAGTGGATCTGATCAATTATCATGTCCCGGATCCGCTGGCCTATTTCTACAGCCGGTACAACTTCCCCCTGGCAGTGGCCGGAGCTGACAGCCGGTCCCTCCTGATCGATCCGGTAACCTATTCCCTCGCTGATCTCCAGGGAGGAGACGCGGATGGGGATGATAAGCTTGGGGAAACCGAGCGTAAGGACTGGCGGGCCACCGCGGTGTTTGAACCATATTTGGTTACCAACCATCAGGGGAAGGTCACCGTCAAATTCAAGCTCCCCGATTCCCTGACCACCTACCGGTGTACCGCAGTGGCCGCCGGGGTTGACCGTTTCGGTATCCAGGAAAAGGACCTCAGGGTAAGTGCTCCCCTGGTTGCCACCGCGGCTCTTCCCAGGCAGCTGCGCTGGCGGGACACGGGCAGCGCATCCCTGATCCTGACCAACCTGGAAAGATCCTCGGTAGAAGCGGAGGTATCCCTGGCAATCGAAAATGCCGGCGGAAACACCCCCTCCGGGTTGGTGGTGGATGGCGATGCAAAAAAGAAAATCAAGATTCCCCCGGGAGAAACCAGGGAAGTATTGTTTAACATTGCTGCGGTTGCCCCGGGTGAAGCAAAACTTACCTTTACCCTCCGTTCCCCGAAGGTGAACGAACGGATTATCCATACTCTGAATGTGAGCCGGCCCGTCCTGTACGAAACCGTTAAAACCATCGGGAACTTGGGAAATGATAAAACCTTTATGGAGGAGGGGATCGTTCTGCCCTCGGCCATTCCCGAAGGAACCGGGTCGTTATCGGTTTCCGTGTCCGCATCCCGGCTGGCGCTGCTCAAGGAAGCGGTGAATTACCTTCTGGATTATCCCTATGGTTGTCTGGAACAAAGAACCGCCAGGCTTCTGCCGCTGGTTTCATTTGGGGAACATCTGGATGCCTTTGGCCTGGAAACTAGGGTTGCCAATGTAAAACAATTAATTGATGATGAATTGAACCTGATCGGGAAGAACCAACTCTCCGACGGTTCTTATCCCTATTGGCCCGGCGGCAGGTACGGCGATTTTTATGTAACCCTCCGGGTTGCCCATATTGTTCATTTGGCCAGGCAGAAAGGGTATGCCCTGCCCGATACCATTGATACCAAGGCGATGATGAACTATCTTACTTCATCGGAATACGCCCATAAGTATGTAAAGAACAACTATTTCCTCTACGGATACACCCTCTGGGTAAGGGCCATGTATAAGGAAAATGTGGGAACCGAAATTAGTAACTATTTAAAGCTGGGAAATAAAATCGGCATTTCCGGTTACGGGTTCGCCGGTATGGCCGCAATGGAAATCAACCGGACAAATATTGCCGTCACAGCAAAAAATGAAATAAAGAGATTTATCCGGCCCGGCACCAGAACCCTGGATATTACGGATACCTATGAGTCGGTGGAACAGTATTGGGGGTACAATACAAACAAATATGCCCTGGCATTAATGTTGTATTATTCCCTGGAGCCGGAAAGCGATATGACCACCAGGCTGGCTAATTCGC
Organism: Treponemataceae bacterium; assembly: GCA_031549725.1. Classification (GTDB taxonomy): domain Bacteria; phylum Spirochaetota; class Spirochaetia; order Treponematales; family Breznakiellaceae; genus UBA937. The sequence goes on along the minus strand of JAVBPH010000117.1, from coordinate 19,393 downwards.
TGCTTGAACGGCAGCGCCGGGGATCCTGGGGAAATACCAGTACCAACTATTGGGCAATCCTGGCTTACAGCTGGATCAGTGATGCCGAATCAAAACAGGAAACCAATTTTACGTCCAATACAACCCTTTCCGGGACCCTGCTTCAAAACGCAACGTTCAGGTCCTATGGCGGCGTTCCTGTTTCAAATGTTTTTAATCTTGATGAGGAGCCTTTAAAAAATATCTCCAGGGATAAACTTCTTCCCCTGAGGATTGAAAAGTCCGGTCCGGGAACACTTTATTATACCGCCAGCCTCAGGTACGGATTGGCCTCCGAACTGGCCCAGGCCAGGGATGAGGGAATCAGCGTTTTTGTCAAAACCTATGATGAAAACGGCAGCGAGGTAAATGACGGAGTTCTGATTGCCGGTAAAACCTATATCAGGAAGGCGGTGGTTTCCACTTCCCGGGCCAGGACCAGCCTGGCCTTGAGGGTCCCTGTTCCATCCGGGGCTGAGATAATCGATGCTGCGTTTGTTACTTCATCCACCCAGCCTCCGAAAGAGGAAGATCAGGAGGAAGTATACAACTGGTACCAGCCGGGTTCCAGGCCCGTCCAGTTTGTAATGAATGATGAGGTCCAGTTCCATTGGGGATATTTTAAACAGGGCCGTCAGGAGGTGGAATTCCGTTTCAGAGCTGTGATGCCCGGGATTTATCCCACCCCCGCAGCCAGTGCGGAATGCATGTACGAGGAAGAAATCTTCGGCAGGTCGAATGGAGAATTAATTCAGATAATCAAAAATCCCGCTGCAGAGCAGTGAGGTTTGTTGGTTCTGTAAGGTATGGATGTTATGTGGGTTTAATACCCATACAATTTTCACTTACAAGATTGTAAGAACGCCCCGGAGCCTCGCACCCGGGAGCGTGCAGAAGGTATTAAACCCACTTGCGAATAAAGAATTAATCCAGAGGATTGTGGTTCCGTAAATCATTCTAACATGCCAACCCCGGTATACCAACGGATGCCGGGGTTGGCATGTTTTTAACTATGCCGAATTAATCGATCCTGGTAATATTTCATTTAATGCGGCTAACCCTGAAGTTCAATCTCCGGACTAGACTGTTTATCGGGAATTATTGAAGGCTTTCGTAAAGCGTTCAGGGATTTAAACCGAAATTTTTTATCATTTGCTGCCTTTTCGTATAAATACTCCACCGCAAACTGAATTTTAGTGGCATTGAATCCTTTCATTTTAGGAAAGAGAAAATATGTATTGTCGGGAGTTGAAAGGGTGATGCATTGCCCCTTGTTTCTGTAATTATATTCCGTGTGGATTGAAGTCATCGATATGGAAGCAAAAAAAAGAGTTTTCGCTTTTTCTTCCCCATATTCGGTAAACAATAAAGAAAATCCCTTTTCATCGTGGACCAGGGTGCCGTCCCCCAGATCGATGAAATTGACGGCATTCGGCAGGGATTCTATATGGACCTTCATGTTTAAGCCATATGCTCCGTTATCAATTTCCCGTATCACCTGTGCCCGTTCCCATTCATACCAGTCGGGAATGTGGGAAAAATTTCCATTGCTTTCCGTCGCCTGGGTTGTACCCGGTTCCATTCTTCCGTATTCATTCATATACCATCTGGTCCCGCAGATTTTACAGAAAATAGAAGCATCCTTTGTGGCCATTTCGAATTCACTTTTGCAGACCGGGCATTTATACAATGCCAGCTCTAGTCCTTCCGCCCTTTTGGGGTAGGTGATTTTAAGTTTAGTTTCATACTGCCAGGCGTATTCATCATAGGTCAGAAATGTCTGCAGCTTTTCGGTAATTTCCGGTATACCCGCTTCCGCCAGTTCCTGTGACGTAAACACCTGGGTAATGGTGGTTTCCAGTCTTGCTTCTTTCCTGTAAGTTAAATTCCATATAGGCGACTGCAGATAATTACCCTTCATATTTATTACCACCACAGGAACGTTCAGCATTTTCACAAGCTTTCCCAGGGAATCGGGGAGTTTTGAATTTGTTCCGACATTTGAATATCTTGCTTCGGGGTATAAAACAAGAATCCCTTTTCTTTCAATTACCTTCTTAATATTTTTTACCAATGCCACATCGTTGACGAATTTTCTTGTTCCAAGGCAGCCCGCCTGACGGTATGCCCATTCACCAAAAGCTTCAAACCCTTCCAATTCAGATACATAATTTGCCCGGTAGGGAAACAAAGCCAAGGGAGTGACATAAAAATCCGTAAACGAATGATGGCTTCCCAGAACCAGGAACGGCGGTTTAAGACCTTTCATTCTCACTTTCCGGATTTTCAATTTTGCCCGCATGGTGATTATAAAACTAAACAGCCAAATCAAAAACAAGGCGAAAAGATTCTGCTTCGGCGGAATCATATTCCTGTCAAAAGGAGTGGTAACGATTTTTTTCGGTCTGCACATTTATGCCTGTCCTTTAGTACATCCAATAAAAAAAATTATGGAAACTTCTAAAAATTTCAGTTTCTTGAGGCGCCCTTGTATGATTAAACTGTAATTTCCTGCCTGTCCCTGACCAAATATCTTCGGATTTTAGGAATCCGGCTTAGGCTATAGTACAGTACCGCCGTTCCCAAAAAAGAAAATCCTGTAGGTGTAAGATAGAACAGATACGGATTGTGAACCTTTGATGTGACAGGGTTGTATATGAGCAGGGACATGGCAATCCCGGCACCCATGCAGATAAATCCGATCCAGTTGAACCCTTTAGTATATTTATAGGCATGGTATCCCTTAAAATCAAAGGCAGAACGCAATGACAGTTTCTGTTTCCGGATAAAAAAGAAGTCCACGAACAAAAGTGCCGCCAGCGGAGCATATACACATGCACTGATGGTCAGGAAAGACCCGAAGTATTCAACCACCTTCCCCCAGATACAGAGGATAATCACATAGGCTGCTAATATTATTATCAGCCCATGGTAGTTCATTTTCCTGAAGGATGATTTTAACATAACTCCGTAAATATATGAGCCCACCGCCTGGGTTCCGATATTGGCAAATGCCACAAGCATTAATGAACTTAGTGCCAACCCGGGAAATGACAGTGCGGCAAGCATAAGTGTAGGGTCCTCAATGGTTTTTCCGGTGACAAACCGCATGGCAATTGCCATAACCGCACCCACCACAACAAAAAAGGATCCTGCAAATCCCTGCCCAAATACGCCGGACCAAAATCCGGCCCGTTCAGTTTTGGTTAACCTGGGAACCCCCGCCATACCGCCCACCAGGGTGATTACAAAAGCAAAATTAGCCTCCACGGACATGATATACAATGCGGTATGGTTTGCCTGGGGGGTTACGGACGGCTTGTAGTTCCATATTACATCGAAGGGTACGGATGTAAATCCTACAATGATTACCATTACCCCGAGGACCAGTAAAAGCGGCACCAGAATCCGGGTTGTCCATGTGATGGTTCCCACGCCTTTATACGCAATTAATGTTCCCAGCAGTACACATCCGATCCCCAGAAAAACCTTTATTTCCTCCGGCGGTTTAATTCCCCAAAGAGAAATCAGATTTATCATTGATGAAGCAAACAGATCGGCACAAACCGCGTACCAGGGAAAATTGATAATAATGATGATCACCGTAATTATTCTGACACCGGTTATTCCGAATACAGCCCTAAGCCATATCCATATATCAATCCCGTACCGTACGGATAGTATAACCGGCAGCTGATATATGGCCAGCATCAGTATGGCACCGAAAAACCCGCCGATTAATAACTGTTTAAAACCGACCAGGCTTGCCAGGTACGCCCCTTGGGTATAACTCCAGGTGGCAATGCAATAACCGGCGAGTACTAAAAAAGCATCCCAGAAGCCGTAGATTTTTTCATTCTTCAGAATTGGTACAATACCGAAGACTGCTTCTTTTTCAATCTGATTATCTATATCTTTTTTCACGATATTATCCCGGGAATTATATATTAATACCTAAAATTAAAAATGCTAAACATACCAGGCAAACGGAAACAATGATTATATAATCCCGCCGGTTTAAACGTTTTGGAAAAACATAATCATCCCTTTCCATGGCTGCCACCTTCCTTTCAATTTCGGCGTTTAATTTTTCTTCATATTCAGGCATTTAATATTTCTCCCTCCGCATCAATTTTTCCAATTCTTAATATGGATTTCTTTATCTTCAATATGGAAATAGAGATTTTTTTAAAATCCCATCTACATACGGATAACTCTTTATTACTGTACCAGAAATATCCATAAAAATATATACCGATAATGAGGATGGTGATATACTATTTTATCAAATTGAAATAACGGAGGAAAAAAGGCCATGCGGTCATACATGAATCAATATAGGGAATGTCTTCTGGATGATGTTATCCCTTTCTGGCTTAACAATTCAAAGGATGATAAAAACGGTGGTTTTTATACCAGTCTTGACAGGGATGGCTCTGTATACGATACGGATAAATGGATATGGCTTCAGGGCAGGGAAGTCTGGATGTTCGCCACCCTGTACAACCAGGTCGAAAAGCGCCCGGAATGGCTGGATATGGCTCTTCATGGTGCGGCATTCCTGGAGAAGCATGCCCGGGATGAATCCGGCTTATTCTATTTTGGTGTTACCCAGGAGGGGAAACCCCTGGTTCAGCCGTACAATGTATTCTCCGATTGTTTTACCTGTATGGCCTACGGCGCGCTGGAACGGGCGGCGCCCGGACAGGGGTGGGGGAATAAAGCAAAGGATATTTTCGAATCCATACTGAAAAGACGGGATAACCCCAAGGGAAAATACAACAAACAATACCCGGGAACCCGGGAGCTTAAAAGTTTCTCCCTGCCCATGATCCTTTCCAATCTTGCCCTGGAACTTGAGCATGTACTCGAAAAAAACTACGTGGATAACCTGGTCAGGGATCTGGCAAGGGAAATCCTGACGGATTATTACAAGCCCGAATTCGGCTGTATCCTGGAAAATGTTAAACCGGACGGTTCTTTTTCGGATACCTTCGAAGGCAGGACCATGTCTCCCGGCCACGGGATAGAAACCATGTGGTTTCTTATGGATGCGGGGGAACGGCTGGGGGATCAGTCAATTATTAAGAAGGCTGCGGATATCACCCTCCAGACTCTGGAAAAAGGCTGGGACCGGGAATATGAGGGGATACTTTATTTTATCGATGTGAAAGGTAAGTATCCTTTACAGCTTGAATTTGACCAGAAGCTCTGGTGGGTTCATCTGGAAAGTATTATTGCCTGTGTCAAAGGGTATACCCATACAAAAAATGATGATTTCCTTAAATGGTTTGAAAAACTGCACCGGTATACCTGGAATCATTTTAAAGATCCGGATTATCCGGAATTCTACGGATACCTTAATAGGGAAGGCCGGGTTCTTTTCCCCTTTAAAGGCGGTAAGTGGAAAGGCTGTTTCCATGTTCCCCGGTCCCTGATGCAGGTTTGGAAAATCCTGGAAAAAATGTAGTATCCGGGACAGATGACTAACAACTGGTTTTCTAGGCCGGAAATACTTCGCCGGGATCCATGAATGTCCGGATGTGCCTACAGACATGGATCCGGCAGGAAGCAATTGGCATAATTACAGAATCTTGAGCCTTTTTCAAACTCCGGTTAGTTTTGAAAAAGGCTCTCTTAATTAGACTATTTTATAGTAAACTTACTTTTAATTAAGGGGATAATTATGTCCGGTAAAATATATGAATTTGATGCAATTCTCCAAAAGGTTCCCGATATTGACGGGGCATATGTGGAAATTCCCTTTGATGTGAAAGCGGAATTTGGCAAGGGAAGGGTTCCGGTCCATGCAACCTTTGACGGAGAACCCTATGACGGCAGTGTTGTTAAAATGGGAACCCCCTGTCATATCATTGGGGTCCGCAGGGATATCCGGATGAAGATAGGCAAAAAACCCGGAGATACCATACAGGTGACTTTAACCGAGCGGAAACCGGTTTCCGGTAAAAACGGCTCTTCGTAAAAAGCTTTCCAAAATATAACAGAATGAGAATTTATGAACTTCTTTGATTTAGGGCTTTACTTTGGGATTATTGCTGTTAATATAATTAATATCGATGAAAAATCCCTGCATTCCTGCTGGAAAATGAGGGGTTTTAGTCCTATTTGAGGAAAATCGATATAAATCACATTGGTAAATTTTCAATTTGGAGAATAAAACATGCAAAAACCGAACCAATCCCTTTTACCTTTTTTAACCTTTATGGGAAACGCCGAAGAGGCTATGAAATTTTACACATCGGTTCTTCCGGGAGCAAAGATTGAATCGCTGGTCCGTTTTGAAAAAGGCCAGTCCGGAGATGAGGGTAAAGTATTAAACGGTATCCTGTCGTTTAAGGGAAATCAAATATTATTTATGGATATGCAGTCCGGATTCCCGGTTCCACCCTTCAGTTGGGCGGTATCCTTCTATATTGATTGCAGGGATGAAGCTGAATTTGATGCGGTGTTCGCCGGTCTTTCAAAGGATGGACAGGTGATGATGGGACCCGAAGCGATTATGGATATCCGTAAATGCGCATGGGTCACCGATAAATTCGGCATAACCTGGCAGCCCGTCTGGGTATAGGAACCCCATTCCCATGACCAATGTTTCATCCGTTCTGGTATACATTCCATTAATTCTTATGACACTGGTCTTTTTTGTTTCTTTGGTTTTTCAAAAGAACAAACCGCGGGTTACCTTTTTAACCATGATTTTAGCGGCCCTGCTTATATGCTGGTCCCTTTGTGAATTATCCTATTACCTGATCAAGAATATACGGTGGCTGAATTATATTACATCGCTGAAACAAATCTTTGTTGCCTTTATTCCCGTGGTCATCATGTTTATTGTATTCGGTTATTTCAGGCTGAATACAAAGATTCCGAAATGGTTTCCCCTGGTCATTTGTATTGTTCCTTCAATCACATCCGTTTTCTGTTTGACCAGTCCGTTCCATAATCTCATCACCCAATCGTTTACCATCATTTCCTACGTTCCTCTCCTGAGGTTTGAAAGAACCTATGGCATCTGGAATTATGTTCATGTAATATACAGCCAGGTCCTGGTGTTTGTTATGGCTTTAATCATTATTCTCAAACAGAGAAGACTGCCCAGGGTTTACAGGAAAGCTCCGACATTTATTACCATAGCCCTGGGGATATATATTTTTGCAGCCCTTATTGAAACGGTTTATCTTTACAGGATTAATCTTGATTTCCAGCTTATTGCTTTACATCTAAGTATACCTCTTTTTTATTTGGCTTCGATCACCAACCACCGGACGGATTATCTTAATATTGACAGAAGCAATATCTTTAATTACCTGGATGATGCTATTTTTATTCTTGACTCCTCAGGCAAGATAGTTGACGGAAATATGGCCGCATTCAGGTTTATGGATCTTCTGGATGAACCCTTCCAATACATCCCGCTTTACAAGCTGCTTGAACAATGTGTGGAAAATAAAAAAATTATAAAAAGAAACCTGGATAAATATGAAGGCAAGGATGTGTATATTATAAACGGCAGATTTACCGTGATTTACAACTTGCAGGAATATCCGTTCAGGGATAAAAACAATGAAACCGTGGGCTTTTATGCCATCCTCAAGGATGTTACCCAGAACCGGCTCCTTCTGGAACGTATGAGAGAAATTTCCGGCCGGGACCAGCTGACCGGATTGCCGAACCGTTATCATTATCAGAAGCTGCTTAAAAAACTTGATACCTCCGATAGTCTTCCTTTAAGTATTGTTATCTGCCGTTTAAATGATCTCCGGTCATTCAACGAAGCCAATGGACGGAATATGGGAGATTTTTTGCTTAAACGGGTTGCGGAAATTCTGGGAAAGTGCCGTTCCGAAGCAGGGTATGCTGCCAGGATCGGCGGGGCGGAATTCATTATCCTTATTCCCCGGTACAATGAACCCAGGGCAAAGGACATAGTTAATGACGTAAAGGTTAATTATTACGAACTCCGGCATAGGGAAATCCAGGCGGCTCCTCCATTGCTGCTGGGGGTTGCCACAAAATATAACCTTGAAGAAAATATAAACGAACTTATTGAAGATGCGGATTTTAATATGATTAATGATAATCAGTTCAGGGAATCCTTAAAAGCTTAGCTTTTTATAATATGGATAGACGGTAAACAGGCGGGGCATTGTGGGTAATATCATACTAACCATAGTTTATATATCTCTGGCGGTCCTGACTGCATACATAATATGCAAGAGTATTTTTAACCAAAAACATGCCAGACTTACACCGTATCTCCTGTTCTTCTCATTTACAATCTTTGTATGGCAGATCTTAAAAATCTTTTTTTACACCATTAATATTCCTGCTGCAGTTTTATACCTTTATGAGTTGGATCTTCCCCTTACAACCCTGTGCAGCCTGTCCGGACTGCTGTTTATTATGCACTTCTACAGCAAAGAACTGTATATTTCCAAAACCATATTCGGCGCCTTGTCCGTTATTCCTGTATGTACATTTGTTCTGGCGTTGATAACGCCGGAATATAATTTTTTCAGAACCCGGATCGAAATTGTTTCAATGACTCCGTATCGTCTTATTGAAAGTGTTCCGGGTGTTTGGGTTTGGATGACCATCGTTTATAATTTTATTATTATTTCGGTCTGTATTGGTATCAGTATGGTCCAGCACCGGACCTTATCAAAGGGATACCGGCTTCCTTCCACATTATTGATTGCAGGGTTATGGATCATACTTGCATCCGTAACAGCGGATACGTATTTTTCCGGTATCGATATTTCAATTTGCGCACTTGCCATTTGCAATGCCTTTGTTTTTTATGCCACCAGAAACAACCAGGGAAAGGAATTTCTGGTGATGGCCAGAAATGAAATATTTAAAAACATGGAAGAAGCGATTTTTATTACCGATGATGAGGGATTAATCATTAATAAAAACAATGCGGTAAATAAAATATTGAAGATATCCGGGCTGAACCTGGATACAAATCATTACCAGGATGTATTTGAAGCAATCAGGAAAAAATCAAACCAGCTGGAGGTTATGCCGGATGCCGATGAGGGAATGTATGTTCATTTTTTTGAAGAACCCGATGAAACGGTATTTCATATTAAGGAAAAGGAAATCCTGGACAAGGATAATATAAAAATAGGCAGTTTTATTATTTACCAGGATGTCACAGAGAATAAAGCTCTTATGGGAAGGGTAGACCAGGAAGGTGGTGTTGATCCCCTGACGGGTTTGTCAAACCGGAGAAAGAATAAGTATTTTATTTCGGAATTGGACAAAGGACAAAACTATCCCCTGGGCATTATTGTGGGGGACCTGGATAACCTGAAGGCAATCAACGATTCCCATGGACACCAGATGGGCGATTTAATGATGAGGGTTGCCGCGGAGGCGCTTAATTTTTGCTGCCCGTCAAACTGCCGGATTTCCCGGGTGGGGGGAGATGAATTTATTATTCTTATGCCGAATGCCGGGGTTCCCCAGCTTGTTGCACTGATAAAAGCAATCCAGGAACATTTAGCAACTATTACCGCGTACCCATTTGTTTTATCCATGGCACTGGGATTTAGCATTAAAGACCGGGCGGACCAAAAATTATCAGATATTGCTGACATGGCATATGATCAGATGCTGCACAATAAAACGAACCAGAGGATAAAGGGTGAGCTTCAGATGTCTTCGGATTAATCAGGCAGAACTCCGGCGGAAATAATCCGTATCAATTCTGCTGCCGGTTTATTTCCGCAATACGCCAAAGATTTTTTTGATTTATCAACCTTAAAGTATCGGTATACCTGATGGGAACAGGCGGAACCCATCCCTGGGATTCTTTGGTCTCTGGTGGTGAGCCTGTTTCTCCTTCCCCGGCAAAATTAGCCGGCAGCCATAAAATATACCGGGCCTCAAAAAAAACTTCATCCGCGGATTGGCTGATTTCCTTTAGATCGAGATTGGTAATTCCAAAGATCATGGCCTCGGTTTCCCGGGATCCATCATTAAGCCATTGCTGGGCCGGAATGACCCTGACGGTCCGCTCATAGGCTTCCCGGACCTTTGAAATTACATACAGGTTCCGTATCATATCGATGTCACCCTTGCCGGCCTTGTTAATCACCGCTGCTTCCATGAAACCATGATCCAGGGTGCCAAAGGATGCATAGTATTGACTGACCACCTCATATGGGGGCATTCCCTTAGTACTGGGTCTGCGGTTTAATCCTCCGATAATGCTCCATAGTGTCAAGGCGATCACCCCAATCCCGATTCCTGCGCCTATAAATACAGCGGTATTCCTATGAAAAAATCTTTTTGTTTTTATTCTGGCCTGGGTGCGTTTGCCGTATTGTTCCCGTTCAAGTCTGAGGGATTCCCTTTCATTATCGTTAACAGGTCTGAAAAACCCATCGTATTGCTTTGATCCCGCTGATCCAAGTATTTCAATGAAATCCGGTAAGCCCGGCCGGGCTCCTTCCGGTTTCAGGGCATTGCTGATCAGCCGGGCTGTTTTTTCATCCAAACCAGGAGCGGTGAGCCCAGGGGGAATAAAAATACCTTCCCGGATGTCACTCCTCAGCATATCCGGATTGGAATTCTGAAATGGTGGTTCTCCGGAAAAAATCTGGTAAAGCATTGCTCCGGCACAAAAATCCAGTGCATCGGCTCCCCGGAGGTCCGGATGCAGATAACGGTCCGAAGCGTTCAATCCGGCATCCGGCCCCTCCGCATCCAGGGTTCTTTTTACCAATCCGGCGGGAGGAAAGAGCACCGCCCCGTTTTTTGAGATCAATACTCCCCGGGGAGAAGGTGCGGGGAAAGTATCTTTTTCGGTAAGAATCCGGATTGCCCGCAGCCAAAAGCGGAGTGCATTCAGGGCGGCATTTTTATCAGTATCCCGGTGAATTATTATATCCAGGGGAGTCCCTTCGAAACCCGGTCCCCAGATAACCATTCTTTTATTAAGCTCAGCCACACCTTCGGGTTTCCATATATTTACCGAGCCATCCGGAGTCACCGAATAACCCGGTTCGGTAATGAGAGAACTTACCTTAGCCTGGGCGAAAGCCCGTTCATGTAATCCTGTATCAAAGCCCAGGACTGTTCTTCCGTCAAGTTCAAAGTTAAATATATTTAAACCCATAACAAACCTTTACCATCCCCGTACGGCGGGGTATCCGCATGTTTATTTTATCCGGTTAGACCATTGAAGACAATATCCCGTATTTCTGTTAACCCCGCGGAATACAGCGGAAATACGGGAAATCCTTATCCTGTATACATATCTTTACATAAAAACACCAAATAGGTATACTGAAAGGTATGATATTTCCATTAGAAGAACTTATTGAATACAATGATAATATGTATGAAATTACCTGTGCCGCTTCCCGCCGGGCTTACCAGCTTTCCATGCTTAAGGACCCTGAAATTGAAGCCAACGACGGCAAGGTGGTTTCCCTGGCTGCCCGTCAGATTTTCACGAAGCGTATTGATTTCCGCTTAGAAGAATAATTCCCCCATGCCGGACCAACCTATGATTCCGGTGATGATCCTTTTTGGCCCCACGGCTTCCGGAAAAACCGCGATCCTGGAACAGCTTTTTGCGGATCCGGGGGCAGTTTTCCCGGCGGAAGTTATTTCTGCGGATTCCATGCAGGTATACCGGGGTATGGATATTGGAACCGCCAAGGCATCACCCGGATTACGGGAACGGATGCCCCATCATCTTATTGATATCTGTGATCCCCATGAACAATTCAACGCAGGAGAATTTGTCCGGTTTGCCGGCGAAGCCTGTACTGATATTGCCGGCCGGAAAAAGCTGCCCGTGATTTCCGGGGGTACCGGATTTTACCTGAAAAATTTTGTCCTGGGTCTTAGTGAAGCCCCTCCTTCGAATCCTGAAATCCGGGACCAGTTAAGGGTTGAGCGGGACCAATATGGTATAGGCCGCCTTGCGGAAGAATTGGCAGCCTGTGACCCGGTGAGCGCCGCCAGGATTCATATAAATGATGAATACCGGCTGCTCCGGGCACTGGAAGTGTACCGTTCCAGCGGCCGTCCTCTGAGCAGTTTTGCCCGAACCGGTTCCGGCAAAAACAATGAAGCATACCGGTTTCTTATCATTGGATTAAAATGTTCCCGGGAGGAACTTTACCGGCGGATAAACCAGCGCTGTTCCCGGATGTTTCAGGAAGGACTTGCTGAGGAAGTTACAGCTTTAAAAGATGCTGGTTACGGTCCTGACGATCCGGGACTGAAGGCCATCGGTTACAAGGAATTTTTTGTTCCCGGTGATGACGGTACCATGCAAATATCCCGGGACCTGACCGGAGTTGAAGAATTGATAGCCCGCAACAGCCGGCGCTATGCTAAACGGCAGATTCTCTATTTTTCGTCCCTGCCGGATGCGGTTTGGATTAATACCGGTCCCGGTGCGGTGGATGGGATAAGAAAAAAATTGAAGGAATTTCTGCTGTTCTAAAGGTAAAATCGGCCATTACATAGTTAAAATGATGTTTTAATCAAAATTCACAGTAATTGGTTTGCATTTTTTTGTGTACTTTTCAACGGAACTAATATAAAATCTAGGCATGGGACCGACAATAAAATTTAGACAGCTGATTTCTAGAGGATTAAGGTTTATTACCGGAAAGACCCGGAAAATACTTCCCGGTGTTTCCAAATCCCCTTTATCATTGGGTGATAAAATTTTAGCCGATGCGGTCATGTTGGCAGCAATCCCTTCCCCGACACAGAGGGAGGAACTGAGGGCCCAGTTTGTGCTGGACCGCCTGGCCCTCCTGGGCGTGGAAAAAAGCATTGACAGCCATGGAAATATACTGGTCCGCCTGTATTCTGCGGGACAGCCGGATAAGGGCCCGTTTCTTTTTTTTACCGACCTGGGTACCAACCGCTGGCATTCGGTGCACAGCCTGTCCCAGTTGGATGCATCCACCGCAAAGGGCGCGGGACTGGCGGATGTCCTGGGAACCGCATCGCTGCTTTCACTCATTGAAGGAATTATCTGCGGCAGGATAGCCCCTAATACGGATATCATGTTTTTATTTTCCGCCTATTCCTTCGATGATCCAAAAATTGATGCATTTGATTTTATTCTGAACCATGATATGGACCGGCCTTCGGCGGCTCTTGGTATCCAGGGGTTTTCTTTGGGGGCGATTATAAACCGGCCCCAGGGAAACTACCAATTGGAAATTAAGGTAGTTTCGCCCGTACAGAATGATGATAGTGAAGATCCCGGAAAAAAGAAAAACGGGGTCACCCATTCGGATAACCCGGTGATAGATGTACTGATAACCCTTGCAAAAAATCTTTCCGATCTGGATTTGGGGTATGATAATTCCACCCATTGTTATGTGCGGCGTATTGAAGGCGGTGCAGGTTTCGGGGCGGTTTCCTCCGAAGGGATTATTGATGTGGAAATTGATTCGGATGATGCATCATATCTGGACAAAGCCCTCAAGGCGGTGGAAGCCGCGGTTGAAGCGGTTCAGCAGGAAACAGAGTGTACTCTCGGGATCAAGATCATATCCCATATCCCCGCGGGGGTTTCCCTGGTGAATGACAACCTTATTACCCAGGTGGTCAACATCATGAAGGATCTCCATATAAAAGTAAAAGAAAAAACCGGAGCCGATCCTGCGGCATTTCTTTTAAACAGCGGTATTCCCACCATGAGCCTTGGGGTTGCCAGAGGGAGGGTAGGGCTGGAAAATGATGTAATTGATATTGCATCTATGGAGAAGGGAAGACAGCTTTTGGAAGAAATAATCGGGAAATTATTCAGGGAGCAGCCATGACCGAAAATGATGATTCAATTTTAAACCGGACCTGGCATCATTCCCGGTTTTCGGATATAAACCACCTGGTTTCCCTGAAAGAAAAAAAAGGACTGAAAATTTCCCTCGCCTTTCCGACATTGAACGAAGAAAAAACCATCGGGAAGGAAATACTGGTTATCCGGACTGAGTTGATTGAACGGTATCCCCTGGTGGATGAAATTGTGGTCATCGATTCATCATCCACGGATGATACATGCAAAGTGGCGGAACGGTTCGGTGCAAAGGTTTTTATATCAAAAAACATCCTGCCCAAATATGGTTTTTGCCGGGGAAAGGGGGAGAACCTCTGGAAAAGCCTTTATGCCCTGGAGGGGGATATTATTGTCTGGGTGGATGCGGATATTTCCAATATTGCGCCCAAGTTTGTTTATGGACTGATCGGTCCCCTCCTGGAGGATGATCATATTGGTTATGTCAAAGCTTTTTATGAAAGACCGATTAAGTCCAGGGAAGGGATCAGTCCCTCCGGCGGCGGAAGGGTTACTGAAATTCTGGTAAGGCCTATCTTCTCGCTCTTTTATCCGGAACTGGCCAGGCTGATCCAGCCTTTATCCGGGGAATACGCGGGCCGCCGGTCTTTGCTGGAAAAACTTCCCTTCTCCGTGGGTTACGGGGTAGAGCTGGGTCATCTTATTGATATATTCCATCTTTCCGGGGTTGATGTGCTGGCCCAGGTAGACCTGGATCTCAGGATCCACCGCAACCAGACCACCGGCGCTTTGGGAAAGATGTCCTTTGGAATCCTGAATACTTTCTTGTCGAGAATAGAAAAATATAAAAATCTTCCCCTTAATGAGGAGCTGGGAAAATATCATATTGCCCTGGAAACAGAAAAGGCGATCCATAAAGTGGTGAGTACGGAAATTTCCGCCATCGAACGTCCTCCGATGATAGAAATTCCCGAGTATATTGAAAAGTTTAGTCCCAGTAACTCGAAATAAAACTGGCAGCTATCTTTAAACCAGTCTTAAGGCTTTCAATATCAATCCATTCTTCTCTGGTATGGGCTCCGCCGCCAATACAGAGCCCCAACCCTACTGCGGGTATTCCCATGGAAAGAGGAACATTGCAGTCCGTCGATGCGGGCAGTTCCTCCGGAACCTGGCCGGTAAAATCCTTTAAAATAGTTTTTGCTTTTTTGATAAGTTTTTCCTGGGCGTCTCCGTTACTGCCGATGCTGCTGCATTTCCGCTCTCCCACCAGATCCACATCAATGATGATGCCAATCTTTCTGTAAGCGTCTATGACGGCGTAAAAAAACTGATTCATACATTCCAGGGATTCCAGCGATGTGGAACGGTATTCGTAAAACATTTCCGCATCCTGGGCAATGGAATTAATCGATGTACCTCCTCTGATAAGGCCCACATTGTAGGTGGTTATTCCTTTTTCAGGAACCTTTATCTGGTACAGGGTTTGAATCATCGATGCCATATATACAACAGCATTGGCATTTCCGAAATCACTGAAGGAGTGACCTCCTTCGGTTCTGAAGGTGACTTTATAACGGTGGGACCCCACGGATTCGGTATACACATGGTCAAAACTGGTGGAGTCAAATGATATAAGTTCCCTGACCCGGCCTTCATAACTTTTCATAATTTGACGGCAACCGTAAAGATTTCCCAGAGCTTCTTCGCCGGCGTTGGCCGCAATGATCATCCCCGGGTGAATGTGGATTTTTTCTTTTGCAATATAAGATGCAATCATCATGAGAATGGCCAGGTTTGCCGTATCATCCCCCACACCGGGACAGAAAAATTTACCATTCTGCTCGGTAAACGGCAGAGGTTCAAGATCCGGAAATACCGTATCCGTATGAGCAATAAATACAGGAATATCCCTGCTGTTTTTGATAGTTACCGGATATATACAATTATTAGCTTCATCAATGTATACTCCCTGGGCTCCTTCATTTTCCAGCCATTGTTTGCAGAACTCTGCCTTGTTCCGTTCCTGCAATGAAGGCGAAGGAATTCCGCAGAGGTCCCGGATAAGCTGCAAAAGTTTTGGGAAATTACCGTCAATATATTCTTGCAGGGCCGGAGGAACCG
This sequence comes from Treponemataceae bacterium, assembly GCA_031549725.1. Classification (GTDB taxonomy): domain Bacteria; phylum Spirochaetota; class Spirochaetia; order Treponematales; family Breznakiellaceae; genus UBA937. The sequence continues at coordinate 3,447 of JAVBPH010000117.1, read as the reverse complement.
GGTATTCCATAATTATGTACCTTTCCTACCATTTTCCGGAGGCACCGCCTCCGCCAAATCTTCCCCCGCCTCCGGAGAATCCTCCTCCACCGGAAAATCCGCCCCCTGAAAATCCTCCGCCGCCCCTGCCGGAGAATCCTCCGCCAATAAACGGACCGCCTCCGCGGTAATGACCGCCGCGTCTGTGCCGGGTTAATCCGCTGACTATGATGATCAGCAGAAACCAGCCGAAGAAGATAATAGGTATCAACATTGATCCGCTGTCGGTTTTAGGGTTCCTTACCGAGTCTGCCACAATATCCGCGTTATTTGTGGCAATACCAACAATATTTTTGCACCCCTCAATTATTCCCTGACCATAGAGCCCCTTCTGAAACTGGGGGGCAATAACATTCCGGATAATAAGCCCGCTTTTCATGTCGGTTAACAAAGGCTCAAGGCCATAACCAACTTCAATTCTTATGGAACGGTCGTCCATTACAACTATAAGGATCACACCGTTGTCTTCTCCTTTCTGTCCCAGTTCCCATTTTTCAGCCGCCCGGATGGAAAAAGATTCCAGGGAATCTCCGTCAAGGCTCGGCATGGTAAGGACCGCAAGCTGTACTCCGGTTTGGCTATTAACCGCTTCCAGGTAATCCTTCAGATCAAGCTTCTCCCGGCTGTTTAAAATGCCTGCCAGGTCATTTACGGGTCCTGAAAGGGGCGGTACATCCATAGAGAATCCCGGAAGGGAGGTTATTAAAAACAAGATAAAAATACTTAAACAACATACTGCCTTTTTCATAGCATCCTCCTAGGTCAGAATGACAAGTCCGTCGGGAAGTTCGTTGACAGCATCATTTTTTTCTGGAAAGTGGGTGCTCAGAATTGTTCCACAGGATGATATACAGGACAAAAGTGAAGGAACCAATTCCTTTTTGCGGATTCCTGCTGCCAGTTCCCGGGCCAGGGAATCCAGTTCATTCTGCGCAATTTTTTTAAGAATTGCTTCATCGGCTATAATACAAACCTCATGTTCCATCAATGAAACAAACAGGAGAATCCCATTATGATCCGCCGTTGAATAGACTCCGCTTTCAATAAAATGCTGCATTGCCCTCTGGTATACCGCTATTCTTTTGGCTTTCTCAGGAATGATAATTCTGTCTATGCCAGGGATGTTTGTCAGGCTATACATTATGGCTATTGCCAAAAAAGAAATAAACCCATAAAGGCCCGTAACCTGCCAGCCTTCAAAATGCCATAAAATTGTATCAACCAGAGAACTTAAGGGCTTATAAAAGAAAAGCAGGATAAGAAAGACCAGTGCTCCAAAAACCAGGGAAACCATCAGCTCGTAAAAGGCATAGTCATGGCTTTCTCCGGTGACCGCCAGGGCTATTTCACCGGAGGTGTTTTTTTCAGCTTCTATTACCGCTTCCCTGATATTTTCGAGGTCCTGGTTAGTAACACGCAGTTTTAAAAGTAATTTTGCGGTTTTCATTTAAATTCGACCCTGGGAGCACTCTGGGCTGATTCATCCGCGGTAAAGTATGCCTTCTGACGGAAACCTGACATATTGGCAATGATACTCTGGGGAAAACTCCTGATCATTAAATTGTATTGCTGGACCGCCTGGTTGTAGCGCTGACGTTCAACGGCTATCCTGTTTTCTGTTCCTTCAAGCTGATCCTGGAGGGTCAGAAAATTTTGGTTTGCCTTCAGATCAGGGTAATTCTCGGTGACCACCAGGAGCCGCTGAAGAGCCGAACCTAGTTCTCCCTGGGCCTGTTGGAACCGTTTGAATGCTTCCGGATCGTTAAGAACATCGTCTGAAACATTCATAACCCCGCCGGCTCTTGCCCTGGCTTCAGTAACCTGGGTAAGAACATCACTTTCATGGGATGCGTATCCCTGGACCGTGGCAACCAGATTAGGAATAAGATCATAGCGTCTTTGATACACATTCTGAACCTGCCCCCACTGGGCCATAACATTTTCTTCTGCCCGAACTATTTTGTTATAATTGCCTGGAAAGAATAAATATATAATTAGTACTAGGACAATAATACCTATACCGACAATCAATAGGGTTCGAGTGGTTTTGCTCATAAATACAACCTCCGTAAATATGTGAAAGTTAAGCCAGTTATTTATAAAATAGTAGTAATCGGATTTTTATTCAAGTTATGCAGGTTAATCAACAGAAAACTTCCATGATGAATCCATGGATACTTTTATATGACCGATTGGTCTGCAGAAATATGATCTAACATGCAAATTGATTGGATGTTAGGACTTTTCAATAACTTCATCTGTAACTCACAAAACCGGAAATTTTTGGCAGAATATAATTATGAATTATCTCTTTTAGTTAATATGCTTTTCTTTTATATTTTTTCATGTCCCCAGAAAAAACAGGATTTATATGAAAAAGAATTTTTTATAAGCCCGGATTGGCTAGCAAGACTGTTGAAGCAGGGTACTTTATCGGCTCTTATGATTCATATCATCCCATTCATAATCCAGATGAGGAACAGTGGATTACCGCAAAATTTGATGATCCATTACTTTGCGAAGGTACCACGGTAGGAAATAAGGCAGGCAAAAAATTACCCAGTTTAACAAAAGGTACAGTAGCCGAAAGGATGGGAAGGATCAAGAACACTGGTCTGCCCTTTAATACCTGGTCGAAGATTGTGATACCACCGGCAAAGTTTATAATGATTATCCATCAATACATCGGACTACAAAAGCAGGCGATATTAAAGCCAGGATGGCCCGGCTTGATTATTTTAAGTCGACCCAGGAAACGGTAACCGATTCCGAAGGTGAAATGATTTTGCGGCATCCCATTTGGTATATTCCCATGGGATTGAATTGATGAGTTTCTCCTGGATGACCCGGATATGAGATCCAATAAGGGAAGTCCATATTATATTGGTAGGTATTATGCCCCGGACAACTGGGATACCGGAAAAAATAAAAAAGGCTGTATCCTTAAAACCATTTTACAGAAAGATTTTTCTTGACCAGCGGTTCAACCTAACGCTTTATAAAATAGTTTATAATGAACCGGTGATTACCAGTTATCACTGGGATTGATCTACTTTGAAAGTTGAGGGAGAAATTGAAAACCGGGTGGTATACGAATTTCTCTGCATTGTCCCGATCTTTTACCTTCAAAAGTTATCAACACAGAGGTGACAGATTTTCTTATATTGAGAGATGATCATCTTGTACAATAAACCGACGTACCTCTGTGCAGAGAAAAAGGTGAGAAAAAGATCAAAAAAGGAGAAAAAGGAGAAGCATAACCGTCAGTCATACCCATTCCTAGGGTATGAAGAACAGATTAAGACAACTCCAATCCGGGGCATCTTACCATGTCATCTGTAAGATCAACCGGGACGAAATCATTTTTGATAATGATACCATCATCATTCTCCTGCTTGATATCATTAT
>JAVBPH010000106.1:0-32866 GCA_031549725.1 Treponemataceae bacterium | reverse complement strand
CCGGACCGCAAGGGCCGTAATTTTGAAAAAGCAACCTTAGATGTACGTGCAGAAAGAATACTATTTTATTTATGGGTAAGGAAATAGCATTCTTTCTGCAAAAGCCTTTTTCAAAACTAACCGAGTTTTGAAAAAGGCTCTAAGATCAATTTATCCGCAATTTGATAAAATTTCCAGTAAGTCCCGGATGATATCATCCTGCGGGAATGCTTGCGGTTGCCCCGGCTCCCATGCTAAGGTATAATCATGAGTCTATTTTGTCTGGCATTACCCTTGATTTTCTTCTTGTTTTGGAAATCCCTTTCCGAAGAGAATGCTGTGAGTACCGGAGGAATCTGGGCCATTATCTTTGGAACCATTCTTGCTTTTATCCAGTACATTACCGGCCCCGTGATCCGTTCCGGGGAGTTTGGCTTCCTTCAATGGCTGATTGGGTTTATTGATGTGGCGGTTTTCCCGGTGTTGACCGCCCTGGGGGTATGTCTGCTCTTTATGTTTTTGAAGGTTTTTTCTTCAACCATAAATGTTACCAACTTTTTATTGTTGTGGTGTATCCCTTTCGGGATTTTTTGGACCATGACCCACAGCACCCAGGCTGAACCCCTGTACCTGGTTATAGTGCCATTAATCTGGATTGGGCTGGCCGTGGGCTTTGGGTACTTTATCCAGACCATACCGGTGGTAAAACAGGCTGTATCTATCCTTTGCATTGCCGGAGCGGTGCTGCTTCCCCTTGCCGGGGCCACCGCCTATTGGGCTCTTTACAGTCAAATGTATCTTTTGGGGTATATTCTATTTGGTATTACCCTGGTACCCATGGTGGTTCACACGGGAATTCGTTTTATTGAAGCATTTAACAGTTAACCCTGAATAACAGTACATCTGTGGATGAGCTTTTCCGTTCCGGGTCTGCAAAAGGGCCGGTAAAAAGCTTCTTCCTGCGGGTGGTTTCGGGAACCTCAACCACCGGGAGCCCCGGTCCCTGAGGGCCTGGAAGGGACCAGCAGCGAAAAGGCTTGTTTTTGCGGGTGGTTTCGGGAACCTCAACCACCGGGAGCCCCGGTCCCTGAAGTTATTGAAAGGTTGAAATCAATCAACATACCCCGCCGCAAGCAGCGTGTATGCTGGTTCTGTTAGCTAAGGATTTTATACGGGTTTCATACACGCACAACAATTTCTTTGTTCCTTTAAAGAATCTCCCTAAAGAGCGTGTATTAAACCCGCCTGCGACTAAAAAAAGGCTGTCCGTTTATCCGGACAGCCTGCGGCTGTTTCTTATGCCTGCCCTGCTGAACCCAGGACGTTGATGTTTTTATGCATGTACATCTTTTTAAGTTCGTCCCTGGCGGGGCCCAGGTATTTTCTGGGGTCGAATTCATCCGGTTTTTCAGCAAATACCTTGCGGATGATGGCGGTCATGGCGAGCCGGCCGTCGGAGTCGATGTTTATCTTGCAGACCGCGCTTTTTGCGGCCTTCCTCAGCTGTTCTTCGGGGATACCCACCGAATCTTTCAGGCTTCCGCCGTACTTTTCAATCATCTTCACATATTCAATAGGAACGGAGGATGCCCCGTGGAGAACGATGGGGAATCCGGGGATCCGTTTTTCAATTTCTTCCAGGATATCAAAACGCAGGGGAGGAGGAATAAGGATGCCATTGGCATCCCGGGTGCACTGGTCGGGTTTGAATTTGGTCCGGCCATGGCTGGTTCCGATGGAAATAGCCAGGGAATCCACGCCGGTGTGTTTTACAAAGTCTTCGACTTCCTCCGGCTGGGTATAGTGGCTGTGCTCTGAGGAAACATCATCTTCCACACCTGCGAGAACCCCTAATTCACCTTCCACGGTGACGTAATCCTTCCTGGAATGGGCAAATTCGCAGACCTTTTTGGTCAGGGCAATGTTTTCTTCGTAGGAAAGATGGGACCCGTCAATCATTACACTGGAGAAACCTGTTTCAATACAGTCTTTGCAGAGTTCAAAGCTGTCGCCGTGGTCCAGGTGCAGCACGATCGGGATATCGTATCCCAGTTCATGGGCGTATTCCACGGCACCCTGGGCCATGTACCTGAGCAGGGTCTGGTTTGCATCCTTCCGGGCGCCCGAAGACACCTGGAGAATAACCGGTGATTTTGTTTCAACACAGGCCTGAACAATAGCCTGCATTTGTTCCATATTGTTAAAATTGTATGCTGGAATTGCATATCCACCTTTTATCGCCTTCGCAAACAGGTCTTTGGTGTTTGCCAGGCCTAATTCGGTATAACTAGTCATCCAATACTCCTTACATTGGGGTTTATAGTCCAATATTAATGGCTTAGGATTCGTTGGTCAAGGCGCAGTAAATTAAATGCATAGGGGAGCGGGACCGTATTTTTAATAATTTGGGAAGAGCTGAAAATGAACCTCCCGCGGCGGGCCGCAGGGTAATAAACCAGACTTCCGAATAAAATGCCCTGGGTTTCATTGAATAATAGGCAATATTCCCTTTTAAAATAGTATGATGACCGGGTATTAGGCCACTACCATGTTAAAAAGAACCCCCGCCGGGGCTTCCGGGCTTGGTTTATAGGGCATGGCGGCACTCGCCGCCTGGGCCTGGCGTATCCTGTTTTCGTAGGTTTCAATGAGCGCATCAATCTGGCCGTCGCTCATCTGCTGTTCTTCTTTTCCTGAATCAAAATCCGGGCGCTGTTTTATTTTGCTGAGCTGATCAATGAGTACATCCAGGACCTTCAATTTGGTAATCGTAACACCCTGGACGCCGTCCGGCGCGGGGGTACCGGAAACGTGTTTGAAGTGGGAATAAATATAGCTTGATGGATTTACCGGAACCGATGTTTTCCCATGGCCGGATATGCTTATGGCGTAACCTATGCTGGGAGATAAAGGATATGAAGCGGATATTCCTTGTAACATACTTTTTCTTTCCTTGTCTTTATTATCGGAATAAAGAAAAAATATGTGAGAAAGAATTAATCCCCCCGGGATTACCCTGGTTGATACAGGTGCTTTACCTGACGGGGTTCAGTTTGTACCAATCGGATATCCGTTTTTCCAGGGTTTTAATATCGCCCCTGTTCTGGGTGCGGACCCTTTCATGAAGATAGGGAAGAATTACCTGTTCCTTCAGGACCAGCCAGTTTCTGGGCAGGATATTCGGAGGGCTCAGGTAGTCCGCCGGGGGGATATGGCCTAAAAGGTTGGGATAAAACTGGGGAAATACGGACTCCGTGACCGTTCTCAGGGCGGAAAAACCGTTTCCAATACCAAAAAGGTTGTCGCTGAGGCGGCTCTGTTTAGTGGCTGCCAGCAGGTTTCTTTGGGTTTCGTCCTGGTAAAACCATTCCACAAAGGCCTTGGCTGCCTCCCGGGCTTTGCCTTTTTTACAGATTCCCATATACACCATTTTCTCATCCAGGGGAATGGTATTATTGCTGGATACATACCGGAAAGCCAACTGTGACCGGGTTTCTTCCCCCAGGATAAAGAAGTCGTAGCTGGTCAGATATCCGAAAAGGATTCTCCCGGAAAGGGCCAGTTTGGACGGCGGATCATAGAAATATTTGAAGACAAAATCTCCCTCCGCCTGGATACTGGTATTGGCTTCATTTGTCCATGTTTGAATATACCCCATTGCCCGCTCCAAAGCGGTGGGATCCCATGCCAGGGGATTGCCCTCCCTGAAGGAAGTATTAAACAAGGTGGAAACCACAAAAACAAATTCATCACTGGCGGTGGGGCAAAAACCCATGTTGGTATAGACCCCGTTCCGCTGGACATTAAAACTTTTTCCCTGGGCCTTTAATTCTTCCAGGGTAATCACAAAGGGATTTGAAACCAGGTTCTGGTGTTCCCTGGAAAAAACCACCACCGGGACGTTAAAAGAAACCGGGAGCAGGTATTGGGTTTTATCAATTCTGCCCAGATTAAGCAGGGCGGGGTAGAATGCATTCTTCCGGATCCGGTCATTGCCGAAAAGCCCGTCCAGGGAAGTAAAAAAGGTTCTGGTGGAGGAACTCTTCAGCCAGTTGCCCACGATAATATCAGGATATTCGGAGGTGGTTAAAATACTTTGTGCCGGCTGTTCCATGTACCGGGTTTCAATTTTATATTTATTTTGGGTCAAATTAAACTGTTCCGCATAAATAGCAAACTCCGGCCGGTCGGTCCAGAGGATGGCGGTTTTCTTCTGGAAAAAACCGCAGGACGTGAAAGAAAGAACTGCAATTAGTGATAAAAAGATGAGTTTACGCATGATCAAATCCTATTGTTGGTCTTCCATGCTTGTCAATCCTTAACCGTCAGGTTATGATATAAATAATGCAAGTACGTGATCCTGAAATAATAAGATTGATTGAACGCATTGGGGAACATTATAAAACGAATATTTCTAATCGTTTTATCCGTCCGGCATTGCTCCAATTGCCTCTGGAAAAGCAAACCTGGGATCTGATAGAGGTATTAACCGAAAAAATCGAGCAGTACCGTTATCAGGGGTTTCATCTGGATGAATTGTACCGCCAAATTTCCGCGGCGGCCCGGTTTGTATCCCTGGCCCGGAGGGAAATTGTCCCGACCCTCCGGAACCGTCTCGGCGGCAGCAATACCGGTTCCGACAAGGTTCTCCGGGATATGGCGGTCAATAACTTTGCCTCGAATTTACAGCTCTTTGCGGATCTGCTGAATGAGCTGTTCGTAAAACTGGTGGAAATGGACAAAAGGGAATCCCGGGGTCATGTCCCCCTGTATTTGCAGATGCCCGAACTCCAGGATATCGGACGCCAGCTGGTGGGTTCCTGACCGCAGGGTTTTGCTGAAATTAAATAATTTACAGATTATTTGTTCTCTAATTAATAAAAAACAGAAAAGATGACATCCTGTTTGGGGTGTTGCGGGGCATTCTTGGCTGCAGCGCAGCCAAACTAACAGGCCGCCCCGCAGAGGGGGCAGCGGAGAACCGCAGGTTCGGAGCGAGGGGGAGACTTCCCCCTCTGTAATTTTGTATGCAATTCCGGAAGAAACTTATTTTTTGCCCATACCCGTTGCGGTATCGTAAATGGTTTTATACACCCCGGGAATTTTTTCCAGTTCTATACTGGAGAAGGCGATCCTGAGATAGTTTTTCCCGATTGCTATGGTGCCGATGCCGTAGGTATTGAGCAGCTCCTGCCGGAGTTTTTCCGCTTCTATTCCGATGCAGCGGAAGCTCATGAAATACCCCGAATTAAAGGGCAATGGTTTCAGGGTGGGGGGAATATCGTTTATTTCAATAAATTTCTTAACCGCCTCGTAACGCTGTTTCAGGATGAAAAAATTATTTTCCTTTTCCCGGGCTGTCCTGGGATCCTTCAGGGTTTTCAGCATGAGGTATTGGGCCGGGGTATTGGAACACGAAACGGATGACCGGATGGCCCCCATCAGCTTTCTGATAAGTGCATCGTAGTGATTCTCGTTCATCCCCTTGGATCCAAAGGTTAGGAAACCCATCCGCAGACCCCAGACATAATCCTCTTTGGTGGGACCGTCAATTTTCACTGCCAGAACCCGTTCATGTAGTCCGGAAAACCGGGAAAACAGGGATTCCTTGTTGATATTTTCATCATAGAAAAGGCCGAAGTATGCATCGTCACAGATGACCAGCACATCCTGGCCGGCTTCGGCAATTTCCCGGATGATTCCGGTAAGCCGGTCCGCTTCTGCCAGGGTGGGGGAATATCCCGACGGATTATTGGGAAAATTCAGGATGATCCGGACCGGACCTTGGTTAGCCGCAGCCCTGATCCCGGAATCGATGGTATCCAAATCCAGACCGTTTGTTCCGTTGAAAAAGGAAATTTCCCTCATCGAGGCATCCCTGCGGTCCGCGAAAATAAGACCGTAATTGTCCCAGCAGGGATCGCTGACCAGAATGGTATCGCCGGAATCTAAAAAAAGATCCGCCGTATAGGAGATTCCCGCGCTCAGGCCGGGAACCACCACGGGCAGTGAACAATGTTCTGCCTTTAGGGAGGGATTTTTCTGCAATAGGCCTTCTTTCCAGGCCCTGCGGGCTTCTTCAACCCCCGCGGTAGGCGCATAGGCCGCAATCTCATCCGCAGAAAATTGGGGAAGGTTATCCGAAACAGCGGGAAGCAGCATAAGGGTTCCCCCGTTTAGTGCCATACCGATGGTTCCGTTGGCGGTTTTTGCTAGTTTTTTTGCTTCGCCCGACTGGGCAATAATTCCCTTGGGAAAATACAGCCGTTCCCCTAAACTGGAGAGCATCCGGCCTGCAATGGTTCCTTCCAAAATTGTGTTAAGTTCTTTTGCCAATATATTCATATATTTACACTATTCGCCCAGGGAGAAAAAAGTCAATCACCCCCGGAAAAAAATCGTTGTCTAAGGAAACACTGATTAATGCCCACAAAGCATTAATCAGTGTATTCTTTAATGCAGGCAATTCTTTGTGCAGCAAAGAATTGCAAAGGGAACCGCTGATTGGTCGCATGTTGCGACCGGTTTAATCAGCGGTTCCCTAATTGAAAGATTGTACAATTCCCCATTATAATTCCCCCATGGATCAGTACAAGAGTTTTAGCGGGCCGGAAAACGTTCAAAAAATACTGGAAGCTTCCCGGCGGGAGCTGGCAAAACGGATTATTGGCCAGGAAGAAATGATCAACGGACTTCTGATGGCCCTTATTGCCGGGGGACATGTCCTCCTGGAGGGTGTGCCGGGACTGGCAAAAACCCGGGCGGTTAAAAGCCTGGCGGAACTTACCGGCCTGGGTTTTAAGCGGATCCAGTTTACCCCGGATCTCCTTCCCGCGGATCTGACGGGCACCCTCATATGGGACCAGGGGAAGGGCATTTTTTCCGTCCGGAAGGGCCCTCTTTTTGCCAACCTGATCCTGGCGGATGAAATTAACCGGGCCCCCGCCAAGGTACAATCCGCATTGCTGGAAGCCATGGAGGAATACCAGGTTACCATCGGGGAGGAAAGTTATCCTTTGCCGAACCCGTTTTTTGTGCTGGCTACCCAGAACCCTATTGACCATGAAGGAACATATCCCCTGCCTGAAGCGGAGCTGGACCGGTTCCTCCTGAAGCTTTTGATTAAATATCCCAGTCCCGAAGAGGAAGTCAGGATCCTGAATCTTGAACCCCAGCAGGGCCGCCGGAACGGCAAACATGATCAATCCATGGGGTTTCATCTGGATTATTCCATGGTGGAGTCCCTCCGGGAACAGGTCCAGGGGGTCCGGTGTGATGAGCAAATCCAGAAATATATTGTCCAGGTGGTGACCGCCACCCGGCCCAACAAAGAAAGTAAAAAAAACCAGGATGATATATACCGGTACATTGCTTTCGGGGCTTCCCCCAGGGCTTCCCTGGCGCTGTACCGCTGTTCAAAAATCATGGCCCTTTTTGAGGGGCGGTCCTTTGTAACACCCGGGGATGTAAAATCCATTGCCCTGCCGGTACTCCGCCACAGGATAGTTCTGTCCTATGAAGCTGAAGCCGACGGCCTGGATGCGGACGGGGTCATTTCCCGGATCCTGGCTTTTATTCCTGTTCCATAAGAGAAAACCGTGGACCGGCGTGAACTGTTAGCCCGAATAACCACCTTCCCCCTGAAAGCCCGTTCCCTGGCGGAGGATATGGTCTCGGGTGATTTCAGATCAATCTTCAAGGGGCAGGGCATGGATTTTTCCGAAGTCAGGCATTACGAGATGGGGGATGACATCCGTTCCATTGACTGGAATGTCAGCGCCCGGTTCGGGACTCCCTATGTGAAGCAATACCAGGAAGAACGGGACATGACGGTTTTTATTATCCTGGATTGTTCCCGGTCCATGCACACCGGCAGCGGGGAATTGACCCGGTACGAACAGGGACTTCTGACTTTGGCTTTAATAGCATTTTCCGCTGAACGGGCAGGGCAGCCCCTGGGGGCTGTGTATTTTGATAAAGCCATCGGGCAGTTTTTTTATCCCGCCAAAGGCCGGAGTCATACCATGGGGATAATCGGCAGGGGTCTGGGATACAAACCCCAGGACGGGGGCAGTAACCTGGGGGATGCCCTGGCCAGAACTGCCCGGATATTAAAACGGCGGAGCCTGGTGGTGATTATTTCGGATTTTATCTGCATCAACTGGGAACAGGAACTGGGGGACCTGTCGGGCCATCATGATATCATTGCTGTAAGAATCAGTGATCCCCTGGAAAAAAAGATGATGAACGCGGGACTTCTCAGACTTGAGGATCCTGAAACGGGAATAAAACTGCATGCCCCCACGGGATTTTCCTCCTTCCGTTCTGCCTGGAAGGATTGGCAGGATGAGAGAAAAGAATTGTGGTTTGCCATTTGTAAACATGCAGGAGCGGCCTGTCTGGAATTGTCGACCTCGGAGGATGCTCCCCTGGTCCTGGAAAAATTTTTCCGGGGAAGAAAAGGCCGATGAAAACATACATTGCGGGGGTATTATTTTTTTTACTGGGAATGACCCTGTTTGCCCAGACCGGTTCCGCTGCAAAGGATAACCAAAAGGATGGGGTCTACCTCATCCCCCAAACTATCTATGTGGGCGACCGGGGCAGGCTGGTTCTTCCCCTGGGCGCTGCCTATGCCGAAATAGAACCGGTGGTGGTTTCGGAAAAGAATCTTTTGCCCTCTTCAAATGAACTGGTGATAACCCGGATGGAAATTGAAAGGAAAACCGGGGTACCCCGTTTATTGATTGATTTCCAGGCATATGCGCCGGGACAACTCCAGTTTCCCCCATTAAAAATAGGCGGTTATGAATTTACCGGATTGGATGTCCGGATCAGTTCCATCCTGGAATCCGGGGGAAAAGGGGACATGGTTCTTTCCGATGCGGCTCCGCCCATGGCCGTGCCGGGGACCATTGTTATTATCTATGGAAGTATAGCGGGAATAATCCTGGCTGTGTTAATGTTAATATTTACCTGGATTTGGGGCGTCCCCCATATCCGGTCGGTGAGAAAATGGAGATACCGGAAACTTGTCCTCCGGTCTCTGCAAAGATCTCTTCATAAAATGCGGAATTCCATTATAAAAAACGGACTATCCGGCAATTCGGTCCTGACCGGGCTTTCCCAGGATTTCAGAAAGTTTTTGCTTTTTTTTACCCAGGCCAATTGCTTTACCATGGTACCTAAGGAATTTTTATCACTCCCCAGGATGATGGACCCGGGTACATTAAAGGGCGGTGAAGTGTATATTTTTGAACATCCGGATGTACTCTACCGGATATTCAAGAAATGTGATGACCTCCGTTTCAGCGGTGATACCTACGGAACGGAAAACGTCCTTTCGGTCCTGGATGATATCACCCGGTTTGCCGGTGCATTTGAATCCCTCGAAAAAGAATCGATCCGCCGGGATACATCCCCGGTTTCCGCAGCACCGGGGGTATCCCCATGAGGATAGGGTTTGAACGGTTTTATTTTATTATCATTGGATTAGCCGCGGTCATCATAAGTATACTCATTGGCCGGATCAGGAAAAAGAAATTTGCCCTGTCGGTACCCCTGGGTCCTCCCGGGGGGATTCCCTTCAAACCGCCCTTCAGTATCGAGTTTCTCATGAGGATCCTTAAAGTTACGGAACTGATAGGAGTGTTTGGTTTATTTGTTGCCGCTGCGGGCCCCGTATTCATTTCTCCCGAGCTGGTCTGGCTGAACCGGGGCGCGGATATTTTATTTGTTCTGGATATAAGCCCCAGCATGGCCGGCATGGACATGGGCGGCCTCAGCCGCTTTGATGCATCCAGACAGTTGGTGGAGGATTTTTCCAGGCAGCGTCCGTCGGATGCTATTGGCCTGGTGGCTGTAGGGGATGATGCTGCCCTTTTAATTCCGCCCACGTCTGACCGCCGGGTTCTTTCTGACCGGCTGGGTCAGCTGAAAATAGGGGAACTGGGGGATGGGACTGCCCTGGGAATGGGCCTTGCCCTGGGGGCTTTCCATATAGCGAATTCCCGGGCTCCCCGGCGTTCGGTGGTACTTATCACCGACGGTGAAAACAACGCAGGGGCGGTCAACCCCGAAACTGCCGCGGTTTTGGTCCGGAAACACGGAGCATCCCTCTGGGTAATTGGGGTAGGCAGTTCCGGGGAAGTTCCGATTGATTATGTGGATCCCCGGACAAAGGTCCGCCGCACCGGAACCTTTGATTCCAGGTACAGTGTGGATAATCTGAATTTGATAGCCCAGGCCGGCGGCGGCAGGCTGATTTCTGCTCCCACCGCGGAGGCCTTTGCTTCGGCCTTTTCAGAGGTGAGTGCCGCTGAAATGACCATCCGCCGTTCCGGAACAATCAACAAAACCGAATCCTTTCATGGCGGTGTGATTATCCTCTCGGTCCTTCTAATAATTATAAACCGGCTGATTAAACGTTTTATCCTGGGAGCATACTTATGACATTTGACCACCCCAGGCTTTTATTTTTATTTTTTCTTCTGATTCCCGCGGTCTTGTTAATGCTTTATCAGTACGTAAGACAGCAGAAAATATTTCTGGTATTTCTTCAAAAATATAATGAAGAAAAACAGATTTCCCGGATCCGCTGGTTAAATGGACGTTACATCGTCATGTCCTTCTTTTTTATGGTTTTCCTTGTTTGTATCATTATTGCCTTAGCCGGTCCCAGATGGGGATACCGGATGGTAACGGAACACCGGCGCGGCCTGGATGTGGTTTTTGCCATGGATGTTTCCCGGAGTATGGATGTTAAGGACGTGGTTCCTTCCAGGCTGATCCGGGCTTCCCTGCTGGCCCAGGAACTGGTCAAGGCTTCCCCGGGAACCCGTTTTGCGGTAACCATCGGCAAGGGGTCGGGAATTCTTGCGGTTCCCCTGACGGACGATCCTGAAGCCATCCTGGGCTGCCTGAACGGTCTGAGCAGTTCGGTGATCACAAGCCAGGGAACAAATTTGGAGAACCTGATCCTTGCTGCGGTTTCGGGTTTTCAGGACAGTTCCCCCGCCCGGCGGAGGATTATTCTGTTTTCCGACGGGGAAGCCCTTTCGGGAAATCTGAATTCGGTTCTGCAGAAAGTAAAGGATGCGGATATAGGGATTATTACGGTAGCCCTGGGCCTGCAAGACGGAGGCCCGGTACCCGCCGGGCAGGATACCCTCCGGGGGCCCGACGGATCCGCGGTTATAAGCTACCTTCAACCGGAATCCTTGGTGCACGCGGCTGAACGGACCGGGGGACTGTATATTGACGGCAGCCAGAAGGATGCCCTGGCCCGGCTGAACAGTCAGGTACAGTCCCTGTCTTCAGAATCCTCTTCGTCAGGTTCCAGGAGGGAACAGAAATCCCAGTGGTATCTTTTTGTTATCTTTGCCCTCATGGCCTATGGAATTTCCCGGTGGGTTGAATCCGGTTGGGGGTGGAGCGGATGAAAAAAAAGAATGAATCCGGAGGGTCGTTCCGGCTATTCCTGTTTATGGGCCTGGCGGTTTTTTTATGTTCCGGATGCGATGGAATTAAGGGAAAGCTGCTTATTATGGAAGCCAATATGCAGGAATCCCGGACACGGCATAACCAGGCCATATCAACCTATTCGGAGGCCCTGCACTATCCCGAAGTTTCTCCCTATGCGGAATACGGGTTGGGGGTGGTGTACCTTATGCTTGGGGAGAATAATGCCGCTTTTCAGCGGTTTGATAATGCGGATGAAATAATGAACGCCGCACCGGCAAACTACAATGAGGAACTGAATTACAGGATTCATTACAACCGGGGGGTTCTTTATTTCCATAGCGGCAATTTCGGGGAGGCCGCATCCGAATTCAGAAATGCCCTTGAAATCGATGCCGGCCGGATTGAAGCAAAAAGAAATTTGGAACTTAGTTTGTTATCATTGGAACAGCAGAATAATTCCGCGGTTGAATCATCCCCGGTGGAAATAAAAAATGAGCAGGGTACAGACAATACCCTCTTCGATTACCTGCGTCAAAAGGAAGTGGATACATGGAAAAGCCAGGAATCTCCGGAAGACAAAACTTCTCCCTGGTTGGATTATTAGGGATGTCCGGAAGCTTCAGTTTTCCGAAAAGTCTGCTGAACCGGGAACATGGGCCGGTGTCATCTAAAGCGGATATTGAAAAAGCCAGTTTGAAATTTTCTCTTCCCGGGGAAAGTAAAAACCCCCGGAGATTATTTTTTATTTTAAAACCATTCCTGCTGTGTTTTATTATTATTGTTCTTGCGTCTCCTGTCCTTTTTTCCTATTCCGGGCCGGATGAACCATTGTCGGTGATTATTAATTCCGAACCGGTTACTCCTGTAGTAGGGTCCGAATGGAAGGTGCTGCTCTGGGTTGATCATCCCAGGGCAAATGAAGTCCTCGTAAGGATTCCTGTTTTTCCGGAGGAGTATATCCGGCTTGACCGGGTGATAACCGAACCCCGGGTTATGTCTTCCGGGAATAATGCCGGTGAAACCTGGACCCTGGTGGAATTCTTTTTTATCCCCCTAAAGGCGGGGCAGTTGGTACTTCAGCCATTTGAAGTAAGAATTCCCGGCAAGAGTACCACCACATCCCAGATGGTTTTCCGGATTGGAATGCCCCAGGGAATCCAGGTATACCATCCGGAGCTGCGGTGGGAACTGGTACCCGAATCCATTCCCGCAGGCCAGACCAGGGAGTTGCTGCTGGTTATGCAGAACCGGGACCCCCGGAAACCGTTGGGCAGTTCCCTGCATATCACCTTGGATATTCCCGGGCAGGCAATTATGGAGAGGGTTCCCCTGACTTCCTGGGATAATCTTAGAGGAGGGGTTCTCCGGGTAAAGGTAACTCCCCTGGAAACAGGGATACTGTCCGTTAGTCCCATCATGGTTGAATATGAAGGAATTTCCCTTCAATCACCTGCTCTGCGGATAAGGATTACCCCGGGATCAGGAACCCGGTCACCGCCGGAATACCGATTATCCAGGGAGGAACTGGATTACCGGATGAGTGAGGATGACCCCGCTGTTCCCGGGCAGGAAAGCCGAACTTCTTCATATACCGGGATTTTCCTTGGACCGCTTAAACAGCAGTATGACGAGGTTATCCGCAGGACAGAAGAATTATGGAACCGGGGAGAGAAGGTCCTGGCAATAGCAGAGCTCAGAAAAGCGGAACGTGACTTAACTATAGGATATGCATTGCGTCCGGTCAGGAAGGACCTGGAACAGACCCTGGGGCTTGGCATAATGGAAGATGAAAAACGCCTTCCGGTAAAGCTTTACTGGACCCTCTGTTTTGCTTCCCTTATTGTAAGTCTGATTATTTTTCTTTATCTGTTTTTTTTCAGGAAGAAAAAGAATAAATCCGCACCGGTTTCTTTTGCCCAAACCCTTGGGTATATAATACTTATTGTTCTGGTAATTGGGGCCGTTATCTGGGGTATTTACGGTACCGTGGGAGTCCTGAGAAGTTCCGGAAAAGAATTCCCCGGTCAGGCGATATTTTATAATACCGATGCTTACCGGGTTCCCGAATTATCCGGCGGGGTAAGCGGCAGGTTTAAGGAAGGGCAGACCGGGGTAATCCGGGCTGCCACCGAGGGCTGGGTATATGTGGAAACCAGCGACGGGAAAGCCGGATGGATTCCCCGGGACCGGGCTGTCCGGTATTAACCGGAAACAATGGAAAGATAATGGACTTCGGCGATATTTTGGACCAATGGGAACGGTCAAACAAAAAAAATAAACCCTCCGGAAAGGGGACTCCGAAAAAGGTAGAACCGGTCCCGCGGGAAAAGGATGAACCCCAGCCCGAATTGAAAAAAGTGGATCCCCTCACGGCCTGGATCAGGCGTTACGGAGTAGAGGATAAGGATGCCGCCGGGGAACATCACCAAGCCGGTACCGCCGAACGGCGGCAGCGGTTGCTCCGGAAAAAACCGGACATGACCGTTGATCTCCATGGTCTTTGCCGGGATGAAGCCTGGGAGGTTCTGGATGCATTTTTCCAGGAAGCCCGCCGCCGGGGTTTTGAAAAGATACTGATTATTCATGGTAAGGGGATACATTCCTCCGGGGATGCGGTCCTGAAAAGGGCTGTCCGGGACTTTATTGAACGCTGCCCATTCGCCGGGGAAAGCGGTCCTGGCGGTACCTCCCAGGGAGGTGCCGGGACTACCTGGGTACTGCTGAAAGACAGGAAAAATACGGGAACATCTAAAAACCCCGGTTTTTAGATGTTTTCCTTTATGTAATAAGCGGATTATTCCCGGGAACATGCATAACTGTTTATATTTGTTCTTGAATTTGTTTTTTATCTAAAAAATAAAAGCAGATAGTGTGCTACCGTTCCCGGTAAATAATTCTTCCCCGGCTGAGATCGTATGGGGACAGGGCAATCCGTACCCGGTCACCGGGAACAATCCGGATGTAATGTTTTCTCATTTTTCCTGAAAGATGGGCTAAAATAAGATGTCCGTTCTGATTATCCAATTCTACCCTGAACATAGTATTGGGAAGGGCCTCACGGACAACACCTTCAACTTCAATTGCTTCTTCTTTCGCCACAATAACTCCTTGGCTAATCTATTGGAACCCCTGAAATGCTGCATTCTGCCGGGGTACCCATTTTCCTTGGTTTTAATGCTATAAGGAATGATATCCCTTTGTCAACATCCTGAAAAATAAGAAAAAACTTGATTTTGCAGGGAAATGTCCTTATTTTAAAGAATATTGTTGCATCCGGACGAATAAAGCTTATCATATAATAATATACTGATCTTTGATGGATAAGTAATTTTTTTATCGAGAATCGTGATGTAAAAGACTTGACAAAAAGTTGAATGTACGGCAATGTACACCGGATAAAAACAAAATATCTAATTCAAAAATGAAAATGAGGGAGGATTGGTATGGATCAGACTTTTATACAGCGCATGGATAAATCATTGTCCAATCTTAAGTCAGAGATTATCACAAATCTGATCGTAAGTAATGAAGATTTCAAGGAAATCGTTGAGGGCATGGACCCGAAGGACCTGGCGGATATTGCCAGCGATGATATTGACCGCAAAATGATAGAGGCCATCGGGTCCCAGGACCTGAAAAGACTCAGATTAATTGATTCCGCCCTTACCAGGATTCAGCAGGGGAAATACGGCCTTTGCATGAAGTGCGGCAAGCGGATTCCCAAGGACCGTCTGGAGGCGATTCCCTATGCATTAATGTGCATAGACTGCAAAACCCAGGACGAACGGAGAAACCGGTAGGGAATTAATCCTCCAGGGAGGTTTCCGTCCATTGCGGACCCCGGGGGGATCTCCCTTCAAAAAGCATTGTTTTACTGTAGCCTGCTTCTGATAGTGTCCTTGCGGCTGTATCGTAATAGCCGGTGACATCCTGTGCCCTATGGGCATCGGCATTGATTGTCACTGGGATCCCCCGGGATTTCATCATTTTCAGGATTTCCAGGGAAGGGTAGCAGTCCTTCGTTTTTCCCCTGATTAAACCGCCGGTGTTTACTTCCACCACCGTGGTGCCGGTCAATTTGTCCAGGGTTTGTTCTGCCGCAGTAAGATAAACCTTACCCGCTAATGAAAACCATTCTTCATGCTGGTTATTCTTTTTTACCAGGTCGATGTGGCCTAAAATATCAAAGCCCCCATGGCCTATCATATCCCTTACAGCTTCCCAATAGGCATGCATGTAAGCTTCCCCGTCTCCGGCGTAACCTTCCTTAATTCCCCGGGCTGCTTCTTCAAAGGAACCGTCCACGGTAAAGGGTTTTGCCCCGTTGGGGGGAATCACGTAGTGCACCGACCCAATGCAATAGTCCAGGCCAAGGTTTCTGAACAGGGGATCCATGGGCCCCATGACTCCCCGGATATAATCAATTTCCAGACCCAGATAAACCGTAAGCCGGCCTTCCCATTCTTTTTTTGCCCTCAGGACTGCTTCCACATAGGCATCCAGTTGGCCGTCCTGGATATGCCAGTCCGATTCAAAACCCGATCCCCGGGGCAGGGGAGCATGGGAACTGAATCCTAATGAAACCAGACCTTTTTCACAGGCGCTTCTGCAGACCGTGTTTATATCATCCTGGCCGTCACAGAAATGAGTATGGGTATGCAAACAGGAAAATTTCATAAGATTAATATACAAAAAATGAGGAATTATTACTATTATGCAAGGGGTTCAGATTCCGGATGATGCCAATTCCTTTTTTAGCCGTTCAAAGGCTTCCTCAACCGGAAGGTATGATGCTTCGATTTTTGACGGGTTTTCTTCTTTAAAAGCCCTCTCCAATTCCGCTGCGGCTCCCCCCAATTCCCTGGCGGAAAGGGTCAGGGAACTCCCTTTTATTGTATGGGCGTTCCGTCTTCCGGTCTCAAAATCCTTCTGATTGATATTTTCCCGGATAGCGGCGATTTGTTCCGAGGATCTTTCAATAAATTTTTCTATCAGGGATTTAACCACTTCCCGGTCTCCCATGAAAGTATCCAGAACATCCTTTATATCAAAAACGGTATTGTTTTCCGGCTGGGTATGCGGTTCCGGCATATGTTCTCCCTTGTTGTCCCTGGAGCTGCTTCCGGTGTTTTTTCCCTGGTTTTCCCTCAGGGTTTTCGTCCCAATACCAATCCAGCGGTACAGTACCTTCTCTATATCAGGAATCTTAAAGGGTTTTACCAGTATATCATTAAATCCTACCTCCATGCACCGCTCCCGTTCCCCGGAAAGGGCGCTGGCGGTAACCGCAACGATAGGAATTTTAAAACCCATTTCCCGCAGCTTTTGGACGGCTTCATAACCGTTCATCCTGGGCATCTGGATATCCATAAAAATGAGTGCCAGCTGTTCCGGATCTGCTTTTTCAACAGCGTCCTGTCCGTCGTCGGCCAATACAGTGGGATAACCGATTTTTTCCATAATCATGGAAAACAGTTTCTGATTTACATGGTGGTCTTCCACAATCATTACCAGGGGTTTATGGTCCTCCTCCGCCTCAAAATCGGCCACTAATTCCTGGTACGATCCCGGTTCCGCACTTTCGTTCTCCACCGGTTCAAGCTCCGTGATGGAATCATCATTAATTAAATCAATCACATCCTTCAGGCTGTGCCGTTCAATTGGTTTATTGATGTACCCGTAAAACCATTTCAGGAGGGTCATTTTTGCATCCGCCCCTAAAAGTCCATGGGGAACCATAAGAATCAGTTTGGATGAATTGATGGTTTCATCGTTTTTAATTTCCGCAGCCAGCCGCCACCCATCCATCTGGGGCATGACCATGTCAATAAGGCAGAATGAGAAGGGTGTTCCCGCTGCTGCGTATTCCCGCATTATTTTCAGAGCCTCTTCGCCGGACCCGGCCTGCCGGGTGTTTTTATACCCTAAATCGTACAGGTAAGTTGAGATGATCCTGTTTGCCGCCGGGTGGTCGTCTACTACCAGGACGCAGTCATCTTTCCGGGTAATGGCCAGTGGTTCTATGATGCTGATTCTTGAACGTTCCACGGGAATGATAAAACTGAAAACCGAACCGCCCCCTTCGTTGGACCTCATTTCTATTTTACCGTTCATGAGTTCCACCAGGTTTTTGGAGATGGATAATCCTAAACCGGTTCCCCCAAAACGCCTGGTGTTGGACGGGTCACCCTGGAAAAATGTGGTAAACAACTGGTCCTGAA
Source organism: Treponemataceae bacterium (assembly GCA_031549725.1). Lineage (GTDB taxonomy): Bacteria > Spirochaetota > Spirochaetia > Treponematales > Breznakiellaceae > UBA937. The sequence continues at coordinate 15,203 of JAVBPH010000106.1, read as the reverse complement.
GATCCTTGGCAATGCCGATGCCGGTATCAGCCACACTGACCATCACGGCTTCACCGTCCTTGAAGGTGGTCTTCACGGCTGAGATGGTGACGCTTCCCTGTTTTGTAAATTTCACCGCATTTTTTACCAGGTTGATCACGATTTGCCTGAATTTATAGGGATCACCCACAATCATAATATTGATGTCCTGGGGCAGATCCAGGATTAATTCCAGGCCTTTTTTGTGGGCCTCCATGGATATCATTTCCACAGCCTGTTCAATGGTCTGTTCAAGATCAAAGTCGGTCTTTTCCAGCACCATTTTTCCCGCTTCAATTTTTGAATAATCAAGGATGTCATTGATCAGGTATAACAGAACTTCCGCTGAAAACTTCACCTGCCGGGCGTATTCCGCCTGTTCCCTGTCGAGTTTTGTATCCTGGAGCAGTTCGGTCATCCCGATGATAGTCTGGATAGGCGTCCGGATTTCATGGCTCATGTTTGCCAGGAACCGGCTTTTATCCTCCATGGCCCGCTGGGCAATTTCCCGGTCCGCCTGGAGCTGTTCCTCTTCCTTCCGTTCCTTTGTCTGGTCTTCCAGCACAAGCCCGATAAAAGGCCCCTCTTCGGTTTCCGCGGCTTTGTATTTTTCAATTAACCAGGCCCGGATTTTCAGCCAGTGGACAACGTCATTGCTGCTCCTGAAGGAAGTGATAAAGGATATCTCTTTGACAATACCTTCAATGAGCTGGGAAATAATAGACGGGAACTGGGAATGTTCGCTGAAAGCCAGGACATCCTGGACAGGGGAATTCTTAAAATCAAAATGTCCTATGGACAGGGTTTTAAAAAGCGTATTAAAAGCCCTGTTGAATTTGATGATATACCCTTTTTCATCGGTGATAGCCATGGCAGCTTCGGATTCTTTGAAAAAGCGGTAATAGGGACTGGCATCTCTCCCATTAGGTGTCATCAACTACCTCTAAAAATTGGTTCTTAATATTTCCATGGATTTTACCAGAATATCCTCCGGTTTCAGGGGTTTTACCAGGTAGCTTTTTACACCCATCTGGAATGCCCGGATAACCGTATCCCGCTGGGTAACCGCAGAAAGGACAATCACCGGCTGGCGGATATCCTTGTTCTTGAGTTCCTTTAATACTTCAAACCCATCCTTGGTGGGCATCATCAGATCCAGAAATACCAGGTCAAAGTTTTCCTTTTCCGCATCGGCCATAAATTCCGATCCGTCGGAATACGTGGAAACCGTGGCTCCGATTTTCTTGAATGTATTTTTTATTAATTCCTGGATGATAAAATCGTCATCCACCGCAGCAATTTTAAGGTTTTTTCCGGTGCTGGCGATGTCTTCGAGCTTCATGTTCCGTTTGGTTTCCGCATCAAACCGGAGATGCATGGATTCGCCTTCGGGGGTTTCCTCCGCAGACAGGATTTTATCCCCGATAATTTCGGCTTTCTTCTCACCGTATTCCATGCTTTTGTTCAGATCCGACAGGAGACCGTTTATGGCATATTGAAGGTTGGAAACCACTTCAATGTCTTCATATTCCTTTTGGCCTTTTACAAATTTCTTGAAAAATTCATCCTTTGTAAGAATCCTGATATACCGGTGCTTTGCCCTGGATGACTGGATAACCGTATCCAGAAGTTTCTGAATATTCGGACCGTCCGCAAATCCCAGCTTAATGTCACTGAGCATAACAATGACCTTTGGCAGCCGGATTTCATACAGTTCTATCAGTTCGATGATTTTGAAACGGAGCAGATCCAGCTTGTCCCGGTTAAGCCCCTGGGCAATTTCAATGAACACAATATCATCGTTAACATGGGCTTCTATGATGCATGGGGTTTCATCAACTTCAAATTCAACCCCCAATATTTCCGTCAGGGTAGCAAAGAGGGTATCAATTTTTATGGGTTTGGTAAAAACTTTTTTTACATTATAGGGAACCAGTTCGATAACATTTTTCTGGTCAATTTTCTGGGCTGTGATGATCACAGGAAGGGAAGAAGTGTTCGGGTTGGATTTCTTTTCCTTAAGTACATCCATGGAACTTTGGCGGCTTTTGTTTAAATTATAATCCATAATAACCAGATCCGGAGTATTGGCCCGTAATTTGGATATCCCATCCAGACCGTTTATGGCTACGCTGACATCAATTCCATTATCGGAAAGCTTCATCCGAAGATATTCCCGGAAAAGAGGTGATTCATCAATGACAAGTACGTGTTTCATAACTACTCCGCTCAACTATTGTAGGCTGGCTTTTTTCTCATGGCAAGCAAAAAATACCATGGCCGGGGTATTTTGCGCTGTTTTAAGCAAATTAAACACCCCAATTATTCAAAATTTTCCCTAAAAATAGTATAATTCTAGATATATAGGTACTTCCGGCAACATTCCTGGACCTGCCGGTGGTTATCCAGGTTATCAAAGGATCATTTTTTTACAACTTTTGAGGTTCATATATTAATGTTCGGCTGTTTTTTCATTAAAATTTACCTTGAGGAGGGATTATATGAAGAAGGTTTTACTGTTTTTGGCAAACGGTTTTGAAGAAGTAGAGGCGGTTACCCCGGTGGATTATCTCCGCCGGGCAGAAGTTGAAGTAATTACCGCCGCTGTGGGTGGCGATAGAATAGTTACAGGGGCCCGTAAAATCCCCCTGATGGCGGATGTACTCCTGGGGGATCTGCACCTGCAGAAACAGCTGGACCCCCGGAAATGGGATGCAGTCCTTTGTCCCGGGGGAATGCCCGGGGCTTCAAACATTGCCGCATCCTCTACGGCCTGTAATTTTCTTAAAGATATGGCTGCCTCGGGAAAACTGGTTTCCGCAATCTGCGCATCCCCGGCGGTGGTGCTGGGGCCCCTGGGCCTTCTGGATGGTAGAAAATTCACCTGTTTCCCGGAGATGGAAAATCAGGTTCCCCGGGGAATCTGGCAGGAGGACCGGGTGGTGATTGACGGAAACATTGTAACCAGCCGGGGACCGGGAACCGCCGTGAATTGGGCCATTACCCTGATAGAAATTCTGGCCGGTATAGACAAGGCCCATGGGGTAATGCAGAGTACCCTGGCAAAGCTCTAGGAAAGATACGGATCATCCTGTAAAATTTATAGAAGATTAATCCTCAAATTACTTTTCCGGAATGTTACGGATGTATTTGCCTGGAGAAAGGAATGAAACCTGGAATAGTAAATATACTATGTCTGACAGTAATATTATTCACCGCCTGCCCGGCCCAAAACCCGGATAAGTATGCCATATCTATTTCCAGGGATGAATATGTCATTATGAAACGGTATTTACATGCCCACAGAAGTCTGGCCCGGGAAATATCCTTAAAACCCGGAAGTGTAAGTTCGGATGACCGGGATGTTTTAATCAAAATTAAAATGCGTCTGGCCGCAATCGATTCCGAAAAATATCATTTTGGGCCATATACGCCAATTTTTATAAACCATGATGGTGGGTATTATTATGTTTCTTTTATAGGAGGAACGGATTGGCTTAACGATGAAGAAATTTATTCGCAGGCGGGTTTAATACCCCGCTCTTTAGGGCGGTTCTTCGAATCAACAAAAAAATTGTTTTGCGGGGTATTAAACCCGCATATAATCCATACTTTACAGAACCAACATACCCCGCTGCTTGCGGCGGGGTTGTTGATTATTTTGAAGATAAACTTATGAGCCGGATTGATATAACAATTCCTGCGGAAATAACCGGTCTTTCAAAGGAAGAATTTCTGGAAAGGTATTTTGATCCTGCTGGCGATGGCCGTTTTGAGTGCCATGTGGTCCCCAGAAGGGAATTGTTTGCCGAAAGAGATATGGAAAAAGAATTATTATTTGAATCAAGAGCCTTTTTCAAAACTCGGTTAGTTTTGAAAAAGGCTTTTGCAGAAAGAATGCTATTTCCTTACCCATAAATAAAATAGTATTCTTTCTGCACTTACATCTTAGGTTGCTTTTTCAAAATTTGACATTTTGAAAAAGCCTCTCAATTATTTTTTTATGCATTGTAAAATATGAATTGCTGGTAACGATACGAAACGGAGTATATGTGTCTGAAATATTGGAACCCTGAAAACCGGATGGATTTTTAAAGATTCCCGTATTAAACCAATTAGATAGGACTTAACATGATATATGAAACAGAGCGGCTGTATACCCGCGAAATGGACAAGAACGATTTGCCCGGATTATCCCGGATACTGCAGGACCGGGAAGTAATGTATGCGTATGAACATGCTTTTACGGATGATGAAACCCTCAACTGGCTCCATCAGCAGATGGACCGGTACAGGAAGGACGGGTTTGGGCTTTGGTCGGTGATCCTTAAGGAAACCGGTGAAATGATAGGACAGTGCGGTATTTCCATCCAGGGATTTATGGGGTCCCGGGTACCGGAAATCGGGTACCTGTTCCAGAAGGCCTTTTGGCATCAGGGCTACGCCATAGAAGCTGCCCGGGGCTGTAAAATCCATGCGTTTGAAACGCTCAAAATTCCGGAAATCTTCTCTATTGTGCGGGATATTAATATTGCTTCAATGAATGTGGCAATCCGGAACGGTATGATTATCCGGGGAAGGTTTGTTAAGCATTATTACGGGGTGCATATGCCCCATTATGCGTTTTCCGTTAAAAATGGAAATTAGATTTGGGGAACCTCTAAAAACTCGTTTGGATTTTTAGAAGTTCCCTTTTGTTTTTGGTCCCTTCGGGACTTGTCCCGGGCTTATCGAAGGGATCCCCGGGAATTCCCGTATTACAATAGTTCCTTTCTTCCCTGCTTTTTGATCTGCTCCACAATATCCCGGACCTGCTGGGTTTTTCCTTTTTTGGAAATCAGTACCGAGGCGGGGGAGCCGTCCAGACCTGACCGGACTACCACAATCAGGTCGTCCACTCCGCAGATGGCCACGGGAATATCCGCATCAATAAAATTATTTTTTGCATCAAAGAGAAAGACATCACTTTTCCTGTCCCCGGTCAGCCGGGCGTATTCATCCCAGCTTCCTATATCGTACCACTCGAAGGAAGCGGCCACCATGGAAACCTGGGTACATTTTTCCGTAACCGCATAGTCAAAGGAAATGGCCTCGGCTTTCTCGTATGCCTTGGTCAATCCTTCCCAGGAAGAGAGCAGGGTAATTCCCTTTTTCTTTGAATAGGCCCCTGATCCCGGACTTTTTAATGCTGAAAAAGAAACCGATGATTTTGGGGCATGGGTTTTAAATTCTTCCAGCATGAATCGGTTTGAATAGGCATACATCCCGGAATTCCAGAAAAAAGTGCCGGCTTTAATATATGATTCCGCGGTTTTTTTATCGGGTTTTTCCCTGAAACTTGATACATGGAACGTACCCGCTGAAATAGGTGTTGAAGCTTCAATATAACCGTAGCCGGTTTCAGGATTTTTCGGAGTGATGCCAAAAACCACTAAGCCGCCTTTTTCCGCCAGATTCGAAGCCTTCTCCGCATCGTGCACAAATTTTTTCAGGGGATTAATAATATGATCGCTGGTTAATACCATGACCAGCCTGTCCTGGTTAAAGGTCCGTTCCAGATAGTTGGCACCGCAGCAAAGGGCCGGGGCGGTGTTTTTTGCCATGGGTTCCGGGATAAGGACCAGGTGCCGGAGCTGACGCTTATCCAGATGCCTGCAGGCTTCCACCACATGGGGAACATGGGTGATCCCCGCAATAATAATAACCCGGCCGTCGCCTTCCATATCGATCACGGCAAAAGCCCGTTCCAGGGCGGCGTTAAAAAATGAAACATAACCGGGGATAGATAAGAATTGTTTTGGTTTTTTGGAGTTGCTCGCCGGCCAAAGCCGGGTTCCGGACCCCCCCGCCATAATAATACAATCATTAAATATCATACGTATTAGTATAAGCCAAGGTTTTTAATATAACAAGTTTAGGGTAAAATCATTTTATAAAAATACAGCGGATCCCGGCCCCTGGGGCGGACAACCCCATAATTCATAGGCTGAAGATCAATGGATTTCCCCACCGATTATTCCGGACCCGGGAAACAGGAATGTCCATAGGGACAGCCCCGGTCCTTGCCCATGTTTTACATTTTTTGTAATATATAAATATGGACATTATTACTCTAGGAAATGAACTTTTACGGCGGAAAGCTGAGCCGATTGATGATATAAATGAAGAAATCGTGCAGTTGGCAAATGATATGATTGCATCCCTTGATACGGACACCGGGATTGGCCTGGCCGGCCCCCAGGTGGGGGTTATGAAACGTATTTTTATTGTGCATATTGAAGGGGATGAACCCAGGGTTTTTATCAATCCTACCATAATAAATACTTCCGAGGATGAGGTGGTTTATGAAGAAGGCTGCCTTTCCATCCCCGGGGTTTGGGCGGATATTAAACGGCCCGCGGTGATCCAGGTTCAGGCCTGGAACGAAAAAGGGAAACCCTTCAGGGTTGAAGCCAAGGGGATTATGGCCAGGGTCATTCAGCACGAATACGACCACCTGGAGGGGGTGCTTTTTGTGGACCGTCTTTCCGAGCCAAAACGCAACAAAATTCTGATAAAATACGGCAAACAAAAACGGGCATAATAATGCGGATTATCTTTGCAGGAAGTCCTTCCATTGCGGTTCCTTCCCTGGAACGGTTATACCATATGTATTCCCGCGGAAAAATTCAGCTTGCGGGAATTCTTACCAATGCGGACTCCCCAAAGGGTCGCCGGGGCATCCTGGAACCAACCGAAATAAGCCGGGCATCATCGGAATTTTCAGAAATATTGGAAGAAAAAGGGATGGCACTTCCCGGGGTCCTGAAACCGGAAAAGCTTGATGCGTTATTCCGTGAGCAGGTGGCGGCCCTCAAACCGGATTTGCTGGTATCCTTTGCCTATGGCAGGATTTTCGGCCCCAAATTTTTAAGCCTTTTTTCCATGGGGGGCATCAATATACATCCCTCGCTGCTTCCCAAATACCGGGGACCCGCACCTATTCCTGCGGCGATTCTGAACCGGGACCGGGAAACGGGAATCACCATCCAAAAACTGGCCCTGGAAATGGATGCGGGGGACATCCTTCTGCAGGAAAAATTTCCCCTGACCGGCCTGGAAACCACCGCTTCCCTGGGGGATCTGGTGGCCCTGAAAAGTGCGGATCTTCTGGAAACGGTTATTGATAATCTGTCCCGGGGTTCCCGGGAAGGAATCCCCCAGGACCATGGGGCAGCCACCTACTGCAGCCTTATTTCCAGGGAAGACGGCCTTATTTCCTGGAATAACAGTGCCCTGGAAATTGATGCCCGGATCAGGGCGTATAATCCCTGGCCCCTGGCCAGGACCGGGCATGACGGTAAGGACCTGTATATTCTCGAAGCTATCCCGGTAAATTCTCCGGAATTGACTAGTTCCGCAAAGGAAGGTACTGTTTTAGGCATAGACAAACAGGCGGGTATCCTGGTAAAAACAAAAGACGGAATATTGGCTTTAAAGCAGTTGCAGTATGCGGCCAAAAAAGCCCTGGACTGGCGTTCGTTTTTAAACGGCGCCAGAAACTTTGTGGGTTCCGTCCTGGGCTAGGAAATCAATCATGCTGATAATCCTGATCCCGGAAAACGGCCCGGGGATTGTGAATATAAACCGGCTCTTTCAAAAATTATTCTTTTGAAAGGGCTTCAATTTTTTTGCTTTTGGGGAATAGTATATGGGTTTTCACTTTGATTTTGACGACATTGAATCATACGTTTCCGGTCATTTAAGACTGTTCATTTCACTTATCATTGGGGTGGTTATTTTTGTCGGGCTGGTTGCCCTGGCGGTGTTTTTCATTGCGGTCCGGGGAAGTGAACAGACCATGGTTCCGGATATTAAAGGCAAGGAATTGACCCAGGCTTTAATGGAGCTTCAGGTAAAGGAATTGTATCCAAAAATCCAGCTCCGCTATTCCCAGTCAGCCCTGGATAAGGGGACTATTCTGGAACAGGATCCCAGACCTGGTACGATTGTTAAAGCAGGCCGGAGGATCCGGCTGGTGGTAAGTGAGGGAGTAATTGTAGATAAAATCTATGATTATATTGGCAGAAATATTGATGATGTTAAAATAGAACTCCAGACACTTTCCGCTTCCGCAATTCAGCCGCTCCTGTCGCTCAAAGAGCCTTTTATGTACGAATTTTCCACCGAAGAAGCGGGAACGATCCTTCAGCAGAAACCGGAACCGGGGTTTGATATATCCGGTCCTACGATGCTTGAATTTGTGGTCAGCAAGGGGCCAGAAAATGCCATGATAAAAGTTCCCGACCTGGTGGGGCTTCCCATTCCGGATGCCCTGGAACAAATCCGCCAGTCCGGTATTGCTTTCAGTTTCTCCGTACGGCCGGTCTCCGGCAGGGAAGTTCCTGAAACCGTGGTATCCCAGGTTCCCGCTGGAAGGACAATTATTGAAGCAAACAAACCGGTTTCCATTGTGGTGACCGCCCCTTCTACCCTTCCCAGGGATGAGGTATTCGGGCTTTTCAAATACACCCTTCCGGAAAATCCCTACGCTTTATCGGTGCGCCTGGAGGCGCTGCTTCCCAACGGCGAGAGAAGAAGACTCGCGGTTATGGACCATCCCGGCGGGGAAATTACCATTCCCTACCACCTGCCGGTGGGGTCGGTGCTTATCCTGAGTATGCTTAACCGGGAAATTGTCCGGGAAGACGTAAGGGCCGCGGAGATTGTGCCGGTCCAGGCATTGAACTAGGGATACAACCCAGTACCGTTTAAGCGGAGCCGGGGACCCTGGACAGGTTTTTGGTTTTTCAGGAAATTGAAGGTTCCCTATTTTCTAATTTTTATCTTCCGGGGTATCTTTTTTAGGATACAAAAACCGCTTAATCTTTTTAGTGGCGGTTTTTTCAAAGGGTTCATCCTGGACTTCAATCTGGTTTATCCGGGAAAAGGCGGATAATTTTTTATTCACCATATTCTTGAGTTCCGAAAGGGAATCCCCCATGGCGGCTATCATGGTTTTTGCTTTTTCGCTGAGTACGATCAGGGCGGTTAACCGGCCTGTTTCATCGGAATAAACCAGGGAATCCTCCACGATATCCGATGCATTCAGGATTCCTTCGATTTCCTCGGGATAAATATTTTCTCCCGAAGGGCCCAGGATCATGGCCTTGGAGCGGCCCTTGATGTAAAGCCGTCCCCTTTTGTCAAAACTGCCCAGGTCACCGGTTTTAAACCAGCCATCTTCCGTAAAGGCCTCTCTGGTCCGCTCCTCGTCTTTATAATACCCCAGCATAATATTTGGGCCCTTGGCCTGGATTTCCCCTTGCTGATCCGGCGGACCTTTTTTAGGGAACCCCGCACCGCCCACGATATTACCGGAAGCGTCCACTATCCGGATGGATACTCCCCGCAGCGCCGGACCGGTGGAATGGAGCTTGCCCTTAAAAGGTTTTGACCCCGCCAGGAGCGGTGCGGTCTCCGTAAGGCCATATCCGATGGCATAGGGAAACTGGGCTTTATGCAGGAACTCCTCCACATCCGGGGCCAGCGCCGCCCCGCCGACCCCAAAAAAACGGATAGCCCCTCCCAGGGAAGCCAGAAGTTTTGTTCCTGCAGCTTTAATTGCCAGGGGTCTTGTCAGAGGAAATTTATACAGAGGATTCGGTTCCAGGGCGGGCTTTATTTTCTGCCGGTACACTTTCTCAATAATGAGGGGAACCGTTAACATAATCGTCGGTCTTATTATCTGAACCGCATGCAGCAGCACCGCCGGTGCGGGAATCCTGTCCAGGTATGTGGTACCCGCCCCGTTAAGCACGGCGATGATCATTCCCACGGTACATTCATAGGTGTGCGCCAGGGGAATAACCGAGAGTATCCTGTCCCGGGGATAAATCCTGATAATCGATCTGGTGGCTTCCGCATTGAAGATAATATTTTTATGGGACAGCATAACCCCCTTGCTGCTGCCGGTGGTGCCGGAAGTATAAATAATTGATGCCACGTCATTTTCATCAGCTGCGGGAAAACTGCGATCCACATGAAGGGGAAAGGATTTCTCTTTACCGTTTATTGACACGGTGATGTGGTCCTTATCCGGAATGGACAGCATTGTATCAATCCGGATCACCGGGATTGTTTCGGGAATACCCGCTTCCGATAATTTTGAGGAATTTCTCTCGGTGGTAAGAGCCGCGGAAATTTCCGCATGGGCAGCAATGGTGTGGATATGCTCAGCAATAAAATCGGTTAGTACCGGTACCACTATTGCTCCGGACAGGATGGTACCAAAATATGCCACGGGCCATTCGGGACGGTTCTCCGACAAGAGCATGACCCGGTCTCCGGGACGGACCCCCATTTGGGAAAGGAGCGAAGCCATCTGCCTGATCCTTAAACCGAATTGTTCATATGTAATGGTATTGTAAAGACCTGTCTCGCCCAGATAATCAAAGGCTTTTCTGTTTTTAAATACCTCGGCAGCTTTTAATCCCAGGGCTCCCAGGGTCATATGTTCAGGATGTATCATAATTGCTCCTGCTTTAAATATAAAAGGAAACCCCGGACTAATCAAAAGAGAACCGGGGGTTTCCATAGGTTTGTTTCCCGCCGGTTCATATATAAAGGTTGTTTGATAGTTTTTCAAATCCTTAACTGAAATTGTTAGGAGTTCCTTATATTAAGACCCTGGGAACAGAAAAAAGTTGCATACAGGACACCGGATAATCTGTTATTTACCGGGGAATCCCCAGTGCCCCTATTGCGGCTAATCCGCACTCCCGGTAGAGTATAGTTATGAAGATGTTTTTCTCCAGAATAGTTCTTTGTTTGATCATCCTGACGGCGGTTACCCCGGGATTTTGTTTATATGCGGAAGAAGCCGGCGGTTCCGGGCTGCCGGAAGCAGATCCGGCTTCCTATGTGGGACTTACCCTGGAGGCATTGTTCAAGCAGCTGGGAACGCCTAAATCGGTGTATGCTGTCCGGGGAATTGAGCCTTGGCAGGATGATGTGGTTTTTGTGTATCCTACGATTGAAATATATTTGTTCAGGGACAGGGTTTGGCAGGTTTGCCCCGTATCGGTTTATAATATGAAGATAGGTGACAGTATCAATGCTATTAAAACCCTAATGGGGGACCCCCTGGTGGGAACCGAGAAATACCTTTTGTACCAGCTTCCCAGCCAGGCCTGGCCAATGATGCTCCGGATCAATCTGGGCAAAGAGGGAAGGGCCGCATCATTTTTTATATACCGCTCTGATTTTTAGGGAACCGCAGAGGATTATATGGCAAAGCTGTGTTTAAGTCTGACAGGAAGTACCCTGTCCAGGGATTTGGAAATCCTGGAGAAATACAGAAAATATGTTGATGTGGCCGAACTGAGGGCTGATTTTCTTGATCCCGATGAACGCCTTAATATCCGGCGGTTTCCCGAACTCGCGGGTATCCCCGTAATCCTGACCATCCGCCGGGATATTGACGGCGGCAATTATGTGGGCGGCGAGGCTTCCAGGATTACCCTTTTTTCCATGGGCCTGGCTTTTGCGGAGGCTGACCGGAGAAAGAATTTTGCCTATATCGATATTGAATCCGATCTGAACGTACCAAGTCTTGAAGAAGCCGCCAGGACCTTCGGGACAAAAATAATCCGCTCGGTCCATAATTTCCAGGGGGTAGATCCGGACCTTTCCCGGCGCCTCCGGGACCTGTGCAGGACGGGTGATGAAATTGCTAAAATGGCGGTGATGCCCCAATCCATGGCGGATGTGTTAAGGGTATACCAGGCGGCCAAGGAAACCAGGGATATTGAAAAAATACTGATATGTATGGGCCATATTGGGGTCAACACCCGGATCCTGGCGGATTACATGGGGTCCCATCTAACCTACAGCAGTGTCAAGGGTGAAGAAGATTTGCCGCCGGCAGCTCCGGGACATCTTGATCCAAAGGAACTGGTAGAACTGTACCGGTTTAAGATGATCAATAAAAATTCGAAGATATTCGGGATTGTGGGTTATCCCCTGACATCAACTTCCAGTCCCGCTTTTCATAATGCCCTGTATACCCAGGAAAAAAAGGATGCGGTCTACGTTCCGTTTCCCGCGGATTCGCTTAATTCGTTTTTACGGCTGGCCGAGGAAATCAACCTGGAGGGGGCATCGGTTACGGTTCCTTATAAGGAATCGATCATACCCAATTTGACAAACCGTTCCGCCCGGGTGGAACAGATCGGCGCCTGCAATACCATTATCAGAAGTACCAAAGGCTGGATGGGATACAATACGGATGGCCTGGGATTTGCGGATTCGCTGCTGAAATTCACCGGCCGGAAAAACCTTAAAGGCAGAAGGATTACCATTGTGGGTGCCGGGGGCGCTGCCAGGGCGGTGGCCGCGGAAATATTCCGGTTAAAGGGCAGTGCCCTGATTCTGAACAGGACCGTGTTCCGGGCCAAGGAATTGGCGGTGAACTACGGATTTGCCTGGGGCGGCCTGGACAACCAGGGGGTTGAACTGATTGACCACTATTGGCATATCATTATCCAGACCACCTCCGCAGGAATGGAACCAAACATCGATGGGGATCCCCTGGAACAGTACAATTTTAACGGCAAAGAAATGGTTATGGATCTTATCTATAAACCCGAAATGACCCGGTTTTTGATAAGAGCCAAGGATGCGGGCTGCCGGGTAATCAACGGTTACGACATGCTTCTGGCCCAGGCAAAATACCAGTACAACCTGTTCATGCGGACCGCATTGGATACCGAGGTAAACACAAAAAACGCACCCCTGCAGATTGGCTGAATCCGGTCTATTGACTCCAAGCATTGTCATCCCATCGCTCTTATCTGCCAATCCGGCGGGCAGGGTGGTTTTTCAGCGGGAACTATTAGGGGTCATTTTATAATTACTTTTTTCTATGCAGATCCCTTCGGGAAACCCCAGGCCCGGAGATTTCCGGTGGTTGAGGTTCTCGAAACCACCTGTGGGGGAAGATTTTCTTTACATTGAGTTTTGTGGGATATACACCGGACCATAGAGCTGCGTTTTTATGCATATAATGGGTATTTTTCAATTTTATGCTATATTGTATCTATTGGAATAAAATATTGTAAGATTAAATTAAGGATTATCCGGAATGCAGGGAAAGAATATCTGGTTGCTATTGGGGATGGTATGTATTGCCGCTACAATCGGGTGGGGGGATGATTTTGTCTGGACCGGTGCGGAGGATGGCTTATGGCGTAATCCGGGCAACTGGAATCCGAATGGTATTCCTGGTGCTGCTACCCCGGGAGACACCGCCCAAATTACTGCTCAGGGAAATAATCCTTACTTAGATAGTGATATTATTCAAATTTCTAAAATAATTATAGACTCTGATGCAGTTCTGGATCTGAATGGTTATTCTATTTATACTATTTTTGATGATCTCATAAACAATGGAACAATTCAGGCCCAGGGACATGAATCGTTGGCAAGCATAACTGAAATTGAAGGTACCGTTGAGTTTTATGATACCGGGACCGATATGTTGGGGATAACCCATTTTACAAATATTATTATACGGGATGGACGCCGGGAATTTGCGGGAAATCCCTCGACGCAATTATTAATTGATGGTTATCTTACTATTAGAAATGATGAAGACATAAATGAAAAAGGTGAGCTAATACTTTATGATAGTAGTTCCGCAATTGTCGGCGGAGATGTCACCCTGACCGGCGGAAACCTTTCACTGGGGCCATCAGCAATATTTACTGTAAAAGGGAATATGTTGGCTGTATCGGGTAATAACGATACAATCTTAGAGCTCAACTCATCAGCAGAGTTAACGGTTTGGGGTGAATGGTCTGCAACCCCCGAAAGCACAAATTTTTGGGATGATTCCACCGTCACCCTTACCGGTGAAACCGGTTCCGTTATTATTACCAATGATAATGAATTCGGCAAACTGGAAATATCCGGAGCCTACACCGTTACCGGAGACCTTCTTGCCGCCACAAGTATTGAAATTACCGGAAATATTTCCTTTGAGGATTTCCTGTCAATAACTACGCCGGAGTTAACATTAGGTGCGGACATAACAGGAACAGGAAATAATGATAATCTCTTTCTTCAGGTTGACGATTTTGATTTTTTCAATAGTCCGAGTTCCAATCATGTAGATGTTGGAGCGACCGGAATTATACAGATAACTCCATATACAAGAGATTCCACCATTGAATATAGTCCCAATAATTCTTCCATTGCCGATGTCTGGTATTCCTCGGCATGGAATAATGTCACCGCGGGAAATTTTATTATTGGAGATGATGACGGTCATCAGGGGAATATAACGGTCAGTAATATTTCAGGCGCCACCTATCCTTTGACTGTTTCAAACAGCGCCGGCACAGGGACAAACGGGACCATAACGATTCTCAACAACTACTCATCCCAGAACCGGATGCTCACCCTTAATGCAGGCGCCGGAGGGGTTGTTCTGGACGGCGGCGGCGGGGCCGCAGCTATTAATTTGGGTGATGGCACCGGCGCTCCTTTTATTGTAACGGGTATCTTTAAGTTAAAGGATCTTACCACCGGAACCATTACGGCTATTGGGGATTCCGGAGCATACCAGGGCATAAGCCTTGGCGGCGGGATAGCGGTCCAGGGCAACGGAGACAAGGACCTGACATTAAATGCGGGCAACATGAACATAACCATAACAGGAAATGTGGGAACCAACGCAGCCCCTGTAGGGACCATGAGCATCAATACAACCGGTACATCTACAACATTATTTAAAAATGTCGATATCAATACCACGAATACCCAATATTACAACGGAATTTTTACTTTTAAGGGTAATGCATTAACCCTTGAAAGTTCCCTCACCGTAACCGGTCTTGTTACCATCACCAACAGCGGCGTTTTTACAAGCACCGCTGCCATTTCCTCCGCCGGCGGGTTTGTCCAGAACGGCAGCGGGGAAAACAGTAAAAATGAGATTGGTGCAGGTATTACAACCATAAACAAGGTCCTGTCATTTGCGGCTCCCGTTGAGCTGACCGGGAATGTTACGTTTTTAACATTTAATGAAACTGAAAATACCGGGGAAACCGGGGATATTACCTTTACGAAGGCTCTTACCAGGGACAATACCGCCCGGACTATTACTTTGAATGCCGGAATGGGAGATGTCAGTACCGCATCCA
>JAVBPH010000097.1:0-9766 GCA_031549725.1 Treponemataceae bacterium | reverse complement strand
CCGGACCGCAAGGTCCGTAATTTTGAAAAAGCAACCTTAGATGTAAGTGCAGAAAGAATACTATTTTATGTATGGGTAAGGAAATAGCATTCTTTCTGCAAAAGCCTTTTTCAAAACTAACCGAGTTTTGAAAAAGGCTCTAACGTTATACGCTTCCTGTGTAATCAATACCATTAAATCATTTACCATCTGATAGGGATGGGGCTGCCGCAGTATCTGCAGAATGACTCCTTTTTATTCTGGATCATCTTATTGGTAATTCCATGGATCTGTATTTCATAATCCCAGCGTTCTATCAGGACTTTGTTGCAGTAGGGGCATTCCGTATTGTTGCTTAATCCGGTAACATTTCCCACATAGACGTAGTTCAGGGATTCCAGCGCCCGGTTTGCTATTTCCTTCAGGTCGGATTCTTTGTAGGGCCGGTCCTTCCATTTGTAACTTGGGTGATACGCCGAAATATGCCAGGGAATATCCACGGACAGATCCCCGATAAAATCTATAATGTCCTGGGTTTCTTTTTTGGAATCATTAAAATCAGCAATAATTAGGGTGGTTATTTCCAGGTGAATTTTATGGTTGAAACCGTATTCAATAAAAGCTTTTACCGCCTCAAAACTGCCGCCCAGAACTTTATGATAACTTTCTCTGGTAAATGCCTTCAGGTCCACATTAACCGCATCACAGAACGGAAGCAGTTCATGGGCCGGCCTTTTATTGATACAGCCGTTGGTGACCAGCACATTGGCTATGTTCACCTTTCTGGCTTCTTTCATCACCGCCAGGATATATTCGAAATGAACCAGGGGTTCGGAGTAGGTATATGCGATTTGGGTACATCCGCTTTCCCGGGCTGTCCCGACCAGTTCTTCCGGGGCCATCATCCTGGTCATGGTTTCCATGTTCTGGGATATATGCCAGTTCTGGCAGAAGGGACAGTTCATATTGCATCCCAGAAACCCCGCGGACAGAATTGATGAACCAGGGCGCCAATGGTAGAGGGGTTTTTTCTCAATGGGGTCCATGGCCAGGGAACTGATTTGACCGTAATACGGAAGGTGGGTTCTGCCGTTTTGATTGCATCTTACCTGGCAGCGGCCGCAATTATCTTCTGTGATATGACAGCTATGAGGACAGAGGCTGCATACAAGGCTCTGTCCATCACCGGATAATTCAATGTGCGCTGCATGAACTTCCATGGTTTTCCTTTCCCTGGATTAAAACGGTTTTAATCCATTTTAGTGCAAATAATTACAGGGAACCGTAGGATGTATAAAAGTATTAGGCATTCCCCAGGGATTTTAACAATTTCTCCTGAATCTCCTTGGTTTTATCAATGAATGAAATGGGCTGGTCCACCTCAAAGGGTTCAAAAATGACACCCCTTGCCCCTTTTCTGATCCATAGTTTTACCACCTGAAGGCTTTCACCATCTTCGGTAATGAGGGAATGAAGATCCTTGATAAATAAAACATCCTCCAGGCTGAATTCAAGTACCACAGGGTTTTCCCCAAGAGGGTCATTGATCAATAGAAATTTGTTTTTTTCCAGCGGATGCTGCCGGGGATGACCATCAAAAGATACCGCATTTTTTGGAGGAGTATCGGTAAGTTTTGTTAGTTCATAGGCCGGTAGATTCTCCAGGTAATGAGATTTGCCCATACTAACCTCCTTAACATGAAATAAAATGCTTTGATCATGTATTTAACTATACACTAAAGTTTTATATTTGTCAGTTAAAATAAAAATCTAAAAACTACCTGACCAGGGGGATATGATAATCCCCCCAGGGAATGACCGGATTTACTGCGGGTTGAGTGATTTAGTTGTTTTCTTTGTATAGATGCATTACCTTTGAAAGAGGGGACCAACCACATGAAAAATGATGAACAGACCGCAGTGTTGGGGGGTGGGTGTTTCTGGTGTGTTGCAGCAATTTTTCAACGAATTGATGGTATAACATCGGTTACCTCGGGGTATGCCGGAGGCAACCGGGATAACCCCGGTTACGAACAGGTTTGTGCAGGGTTAACCGGTCATGCGGAGGTGGTAAAAATCGATTTTGATTCTTCGGTTATTGATTTTGAAAAAATCCTGGATATATTTTTTTTAGCCCACGATCCTACTACCCTTAACCGGCAGGGGGCCGACATAGGTACCCAGTACAGATCGATCATTTTATATCAAAATGATCAGCAGAAAAAAGTCGCCGAAAAGAAAATAAACGATCTTAACCGGGCTGGAATCTATAAAAAAGAAATTGTTACCGAGGTAAAAGCCCTGGACCATTTCTGGCCTGCGGAAGTTTACCACCAGGATTATTATGAAAAACACCCCTTTGCCGGTTACTGCCGGGTGGTTATTTTGCCGAAGATTACCAAAATGGAACTGCCCAAAATAGCAAGGATTCTGAATAATCATATTGATTAAAAAACTTGGACGCCCGAACTTTTGATTCGGAAGTCCGGTATAATACATTTCCTGCCGAACGAGCCTCCGCTTGATACGGCTCATTGCTAAAGATACCCCGGGGAGGCTCATTTCTTTGAATCAAAATAAGTATGTATAATTTATTCGCAAGCGGGTTTAATACCCTGTGCACACCCACGCGTGCGAGGTTCTGCGGCGAGGTTTTTGATTAATCCCATGGCTTCCTGGAATTTCCGGTGCTGCCTGTCCCTCGAAACTGGCGGACATTCATGGTATAATATCTTTGGTTGATTATTTCCCGGTACTTTAAGCATTGGAGCATGTTTATGAAATTATTTGAACCTCTGCAGGTTGGAAAACGTACTTTTAAAAACAGGATAATGTTTCCGCCGATGAATTTTTGCTATGAAGATAAAAATGGGTATCCCTCTTCGGAGACTATCCGGTATTTAACGGAAATAGCCCGGGGCGGTGCGGCTTATGTGGTTTTAGGTGAAATATACCCGGTGGATACGGCTAAAAAAAGTCCGAAAATTACCAGCGACAGGCATATCCGGGCTTTCAGGAAATTATCCGATCCGGTTCATGGGTACGGGGCACTAATAGGCGGCCAAATATATTATCCTGACCAGGACATAAACACCATTACCCCGGAAAGACTGATGCAGATCCGGGATGATTTTCTTCAGGGAGTTGACCGCCTGGTCCAGGCGGGGTTTGATGCAATTCAGCTGAGCGGGGAAAATTTTCTTGGCAGCATGAGCTCCGGCTATTTGAACAAAAGAAAAGATGAATACGGCGGAACCCTGAAAAAGCGATTAAGGTTTCTGCTGGAACTTATAGGGGAAATCAAAAGGCTGTACCCGGAAACCATACTGGAATATAAATTAACCGTAAAGGATGAGCCTTCCTGGAAAGGATTAACCCTGAATGAAGCCAGGACCGCAGCGGGACTCCTTGAATCCGCGGGTCTTGATATAATCCATGCGGCATATACCCATTCGTTGCATGGGGAGACCGTTCCTGCCATGGGGATAAAACCCTATGGCTGTTTTACCGGAATTGCCGGGGCAATAAAAAAAGAAGTAGCTATTCCTGTTTCTGCGGTGGGCAGGATAATTGAACCTCAAACGGCGGAGGCAATCCTTGAAACCGGCCAGGCAGATGTCATTGCCCTGGGAAGAGCTCTGATTGCGGATCCCCGCTGGGCTGTAAAAGTTTCAAAAAATGAACCCATCCGGTATTGTGTAGGATGCAATGTTTGTCTGGACAGGATAGCGGCTGAAGAAAAACTCCGCTGCAGTCTCCATACCGGAACCGGGGCAGATCAAAATGTAAAACAAAAAGAAAAGCCAAAAAAAATTATTGTGGCAGGCGGCGGGGTCGCAGGATTAGAAGCCGCCAGGATTGCCGCCCTGCAGGGGCACCGGGTGACGTTGTATGAAAAGTCATGCCGCCTGGGCGGTCAGGTCTTACTCGCTTCGGCTCCGCCGCGGAAAACCGAATTACTCCGGTTTATAGATTTTCTTGGCAATGAAATGATCCGGCTCAAGGTGGATGTAAAACTCGGCCGTGGGGCCGATGAAGATACGATCATCAAGCAGAAACCGGACCGGGTGATCATTGCCGTGGGTGCTAAGAATAAATTTGTTCCCGTGGAAGGATCGGACCTTCCCCATGTTTTTGATTCCTGGGAAATCCTGGCAGGAACCAGGCTGCCCTTTGGGGATATAGGAATTATTGGCGGAAGTTTTGTCGGGATTGAAGTTGCTGAATATCTCTGCATCCGGGGAAACAGGGTTTTTATTGTTGAGATGGAAGATGCCATAGGAATTGGAGAATCTTCCAGTATCTGGCCGGCCATGGTGGAAAATTATAAAAAGTATGGTGTCCGGTTTTATCCGTCCCATACCCTAAAAAAGATATTAACCAACGGAGTCATATGCAGTACCCGGGCAGGGGAAGTGACCATTCCCTGCAGCAGTGTGGTTATGGCTACCAACGGCAGGCCGGTACCATTTTCTTTGGATAAAATAAAAAAAGCAGGAATCAAGGCCGATAAGATTGGTGACTGCAAAGTAATCAGCAACATTGAAGCAGCGGTGAATGCGGCTGCACATTCATTTATAAAATAGGGAGCCAGGAATTGCAGCCGGACAGGGAAGATAAGGTGTTTTTATTTCAGGGAAGTAATTTGGTTGTACCCGAGGGTATACCCGATACGGGAATTACCCGCAGTCTTACTTTGAATCTGGTTAAAAGTAATTTCGGACCTATTGTCCTGGATCGGATTCCTGCCCTTGATGGAGCCGGTTTTATTTCCGCTGCCCTGCTGGATGATTCGATGGTTTTACCCGCCGGCTGGAAGGATGTTCCCCTTAGGGCAAGCCTGCATAATATGGTAAACCTGGACCTGAGATTTTCCTCCGGAATACAGGACATACTCCGGGCATACCATATACTCCAATGGGAAAGGGACACCGTATTCTGCGGCCGCTGCGGCGGTTTATGTGAAGAATCGAAGCGGGGTATTTCCCGGATCTGCAGTTCCTGCGGAAAAATCCAATTTCCCAGGATATCCCCGGCCATTATCGTTTTGATCACCGATGAAAAGGACAGGATACTGCTGGCAAAAAACCGGAATTTTAAGAATCATGTTTACAGCCTCATAGCGGGATTTGTTGAAGCCGGAGAATCCCTGGAAGAAACGGTTATCCGGGAAGTAAAAGAAGAAACCCATATTGATGTGGATTCCATCAAGTATATTATTTCCCAGCCCTGGCCTTTTCCCGATTCCATGATGATCGGTTTCCGGGCAGCCTATGCCGGGGGAGAACTAAAACCGGATGGAGAGGAAATAATCGATGTCCAGTGGTTTTCCCGGGGAACCCTTCCGGATATTCCGGGTCCCGGGGCAATTTCCAGGTTCCTGATTGATCAATGGCATGCGGAGGGCGGAACATGAGATTTAATCATTTTGGAAACCAGCATGTGGAATTCGGCGGCGATACAATCCTGAAATTGCCGGAAATTGCCGGAAGAATCAGGGATTCCTCCGGAATACATTCTGAAGAAATTGTCATAATGACCGGAGCGAAATCCTTTGTTCAAAGCGAAAAGTATACAGCGCTGATAACGGCCATGAACCGGGCAGGTTTTAATCAGATACTGTCTGTTTCTGCTCCGGGGGAACCGTCCCCCGGGATGATTGATCTTGTGGTGGATGAAGCCGCGGACCGGTTCGGCCGGGAATCCTGCAGAAAAAAGGAAATAATCGTTATTTCCATTGGCGGCGGCAGTGCCCTGGATGCGGGGAAAGCCTTGGCGGCCATGCTTCCCCTGGTTCCTGAAACAGGCCCCCTTCCGGCGGTGAAGGATTACCTGGAAGGGGTGGGGAAAAGGAAGCCCGGAGGATGGACGGTTCCTTTTATTGCCTGTCCTACCACCGCAGGAACAGGCAGTGAAGCCACAAAAAATGCGGTGATCTCCGAAATAGGGGATGGGGGATTTAAGAAGTCCCTGCGGCATGATAATTACCTTCCCTTGGCCGCAGTGATCGATCCGGTTCTGGCAATTAATTGTCCCCGTTCTGTTACCGCAGCCAGCGGATTGGATGCCCTTACCCAATTGATTGAAGCCTGGACTTCGCCCCTGCTCACACCGTTTATGTCCGGCCTTATTCCGGGGGCCGTCAAAAGTTTTGCGGAAAGTTTCCTTAGAGCCCTGGATAACGGCGGGGATCTTTTTGCCAGGGAGGGTCTGGCCTATTCGGCGTATATTTCCGGGCTTGCATTGGCAAACTGCGGGCTTGGATCGGTTCATGCTATGGCATCAGCCATTGGAGGGCGGTTCCCTATTGCCCACGGGGTTATCTGCGGCACCCTTATAAAAAACGGGGCTGAACTGAATATCAGGAAAATTAATGGGTTACTGAAATCCTCTGTGGATCATGAAAAAGAAACCCTAACCCGGTCGCTCAATTCCTATGCCCGGGCAGGGTTCATCCTGTCCGGGCAGGATGAAATGGACAACCCCTGGATCTTATCCGAATCAAAGCTAACCCGGGGGACGGAGCTGCTTCTGGAAACGCTGGAACAGTTCCTTCAAACAGCAAAACTGCCATCCTTGAAATCATCAGGTTTTGATGAGGAAAGTATTCCCGGTCTGGCTGCGTCATGCCAGGCAAAATCCAATCCGGTTCCCCTGGCTGCGGAGGACTATGAATATATGCTCAGGAGAACAATTCAGGAAGCCTGATTACCTGAGCGGATATTTTGGTAAAGATCATTACCCTTGTTATCGGTTATGATAAATGCCAGCAGGTCCTGGACCTCAATTAGTCTCACCGCTTCCATGCCAAGTTCGGGGTAATCAACGACATAGTCGCTTACAATGTTGCTCTCCGCAAAAATGGCGGCGGCTCCGCCAATGGTCCCCAGATAAAACCCATTGTACATCCGGCATGCTTCGGTCCAAACCGCGGTCCGGTTTCCCTTTGCCAGGGTCACCAGGGCTATGCCCCGGGACATCAGTTCCTCCGCATAAATATCCATCCGCTGGGCTGTGGTTGGGCCCAGGCTCCCAATTATTTTTCCGGAAGGAGTTGCAGCAGGCCCGGCATAATAAATAGGATGTTTATACAGATATTCCGGTAAGGGTTTTCCTTCTTTGATAAGATTATGCCATTTCATGTGGGCGGCATCCCTGGCCACGAGCAGTTTTCCCGAAAGATAGATCTTATCACCCACGAATAATTCGGAAAGGACATTCTGCAGTTCCTTTATGGATGTATCCAAGTTAATTCTTGGGATATGTCTGGAACTGGTTTTTCGTTTTCCGATTGAATCGGGAAGCAGGAAATCCAACCCCTCTTTTTTCAGAAATTCCGCGGGATTTTTTTCCAGAGCTTCAATAAAGATTCCCTGCTGATTAATCTCCGCCAGAATATTCCTGTGGGCGGAACAGGATACCCCGATTGAAACCGGGCAGGATCCGGCGTGTCTGGGCAGCCTCAGCACCCTGGAATCGATAATCAGTGAACCGCCGCCGAACTGGGCTCCCAACCCGCTTCTTTCACCGATTTCCCGGGCCCGTTCTTCCCAATAGGGGTCCCGCCTGATCCAGCCATTTTTGAGGGCTTCATCCATGGTTTCGTTTTTGCCGAATTCCGGCGCTGCATCAAGTATTTCGGTGGTAGCCAGTTTTAATGTTTCCAGGTTTAATTCCGGGCTGGTACCGCCTACTACAACGGCTATCCGGTAGGGCGGACAAGCCGCGGTACCCAGATTTTTTATCTGTTCTTCCAGAAATGATTCAAATCTGATAGGTTCCAGCAAAGCCTTGCTCATGGAAAAATAGGCCGTCTTGTTGGATGATCCCGCACCTTTTGCGCCAAACAAAAAACGGTATACCGGCCCGTCCTGGGAATCCCGGTTTGAATACAGGGTAATCTGGCCGGGCAGGTTGGTACCCGTATCGTATTCATCAAAAAAAGAAAGGGGC
Organism: Treponemataceae bacterium; assembly: GCA_031549725.1. Lineage (GTDB taxonomy): Bacteria > Spirochaetota > Spirochaetia > Treponematales > Breznakiellaceae > UBA937. The sequence continues at coordinate 1,834 of JAVBPH010000097.1, read as the reverse complement.
GCCGTTTGGGATGCCCGGAGATAACAGTCCCGGTATACATCTTTTATCCCCAGGGACAGACTCGCCTCATCATCTGCTCCGGTATATACCGATTCATCCTTCCATCCGTAAATCATGGCTGTCCCGGTATCCTGGCAAAGGGCAAAATCCCCCTGGGCCGATACTACCGCATTCTGCAAAAGAGCTCCGATTACCAGCTTATCGTTTTCGCTGGCCCCGGGGCTTTTGTACTGATTAACCATCAAACGTAAATGGCTCTGCCGATAATAAAATGAAAGATTGCTTATTGCTTCATGGGATATCCGGACCAGCAACTCCGGCGGAACTATTAAGCGTCCATTCTTTTGTAGAGGTTTAACCTTGCCTGTATCAATTTTAATAAATTGGGTTGAATTAAAGGCTCTTCCGGTTATGTTACTATAATTCATATCTATAACCTCGTAATCAAATTACTGGAAATTTACCCTGTCTTGGTTAATCTTACAACCGGTAAATCCCATATATTTAATAATAATAAAAAAATATATCTATACCGAACCTTTTTTTAAATCCGGTTTTTCCCTTAAATTTAAGACTGTTTCTCAAAAATCGAAGTTTTGAAAAAGGTTCTATCAGAATTTAATCGATTCCTGTTTTATTATAAAATCCTTGCTAAGCCTTTGATGATATGGTATTCTTGAAAAAAAGAATGATTGATGGAAAGGAATGGATACATATATAATTAGTTTAATCGTTTTTCTTGGTTTTTTATTGTTATGTTCGGCTTTTTTTTCGGCCAGTGAAACAGCTTTTTCTTCTTTAAATCGCATAAAATTAAAAAACATGGCCAACCAGGGGAATAAAAGGGCGGCCCAGGCTTTAGCCTTGTCGGAAAATTATGACAGGCTTCTGTCATCAGTATTGATTGGAAATAATGTGGTCAATATTGCATCCTCCTCCATTGCTACGGTCATATTTGTGGGTTTTTTGGGTAACCTGGGGGTCAGTGTTTCCACTTTGGTCATGACCGTACTGGTTCTTGTTTTTGGGGAGATATCTCCAAAGACCCTTGCCAAGGAAGCCCCCGAGCAGTTTGCCATGTTTTGTACGCCCATACTTAGGGTGGTTATCTGGCTCCTGACCCCGGTAAACTACCTGGTTAAGGTCTGGAAAAAAATCATTGTAAAATTATTCAGGCTTGATGTGGACCGGTCGGTTACCGAAGAAGAGCTTATTACCTTTGTTGAGGAAGTCCGTCAGGAAGGCGGAATCAACGAAAGGGAAGAGGACATGATAAAACAGGCCATAGAATTCGATGATCTTACGGCCAATGATATTTTTACTCCCCGGGTGGATGTGGAAGCCATATCCATGGATGACTCCATAGCGGATATCGAACGTAATTTTTATAGTACCGGGTTTTCCCGGCTGCCGGTATATAAAGATTCAATTGATAATATTACCGGGGTAATTCTCCAGAAGGATTTTCATTACAAGGTAATGAAAATGGGAAGGCCCCTGGAAAGTATTATCAAACCTATTGTGTTTATCACAAAATCAATGAAGATTGCCAAACTGCTGAAAACCCTCCAGGAAAAGAAATCCCACATCGCGGTTATTGTTGATGAATTCGGGGGAACCGTGGGAATTGTCACCATTGAGGATATCGTGGAAGAACTGGTGGGGGAAATTTGGGATGAACATGATGAGGTGGTGCAGAAGATTACAAAAATTGATGATACCACCTACAAGTTTATGGGGAATACCGGCCTGGATGAGCTCTTCGCGATTTTTTCTATTACGGAAAAAACCAGTTCCACCACCGTGGGAAGCTGGGTTATTGAAAATGCCGGGG
>JAVBPH010000056.1:0-89483 GCA_031549725.1 Treponemataceae bacterium | reverse complement strand
CCGGACCGCAAGGTCCGTAATTTTGAAAAAGCAACCTTAGATGTAAGTGCAGAAAGAATACTATTTTATTTATGGGTAAGGAAATAGCATTCTTTCTGCAAAAGCCTTTTTCAAAACTAACCGAGTTTTGAAAAAGGCTCTACCTATAATGTAATATGTTGGAGGGGGAATTGCAAAATATCCGGATATCCCCGGTTTTAAGGAAATAATGAAACCAGGAAAGGAAAAGCCGTATAAACTGCAAAAAGGATCAGAAATAAATAACTTCCCATTTCCAGGGTATCCGACACAATGGCTATGACGTTTCCCCTATTCTTAAGTCTAAGGAACAAACCTCCCCTGCCAAAATAAGCCAGGTAGGCTGCGGCGGATACCACCAGCCCCATTCCCAGGGACATGGACAGTACCCCCAGAACACCAAGGCCGGTAAGATTCATATAGATGGCAAAAAGCAAAACCATGGTTGCCCCGGGGCAGGGAACCAGACTGGTCACCGCAGCTATCCGGTAAATATTCCCGCTCCGGGTTTGGTAATTATTTTCATTTTGTTCCTCCCCGGCGGTCCTGCGGGACTGTACCATGAGGATAATTTTTCTTGCGGCCAAGGCCAGGGCGATAACCCCCAGAAATAAAAAACTGAATCCTTCCATATAAATTGATGCACTATCCACCGATGTTATATGGGCTACAGCTCCATTGATCAGGCTGAAGATGCCCACCACCGCAAGCCCCGCCGCAGCATGGACCGCGGCGGATAAAAATCCTGCGGCCAGGGGTTCCCAGGACCGGGCCTTTCTAGTCAGAAAAAGGGAGAATACCACGGTTTTCCGGTGACCCGGTCCGGCGGCGTGAAATAAGCCGTAGGCAAAAGCCGCCAGCAGAACAACCAAAACGGTTTTTGTATTCTGCGACTCATTAAATGATGAAAGGGCTTCCGCAATTTTTTCGCGGAATACAAACTGGACTTCGGTTAGTTTTTTGTTTGATCCCTGGACAACCACCGGTGCAGGCCCGGCCTCCCCGGACCCGAGAAAGGGGTTGGCAAAAACAGGAAAGGAGGTCAGCATCAACAGGAAAAAAATATAACCACGTCTGAACATAATAGCAGCTAAAAGAAAGTCCTTACTTCCACGGGATACGCAATTTCCAAACCGGGTCTCCAGGCAGTATAAATGGTCATGTCCGTGGCTGTCCCCATGGGATTGTAGTAAATCGGATAATTTTTATTTTCCTTTTGTTCCCATTTTGGCGCGGCCCCGGGCCCATTCTGTTTTACCGAGACTGGTTTTGTTTCGGGATAAAATATGGCACAGAAATAGGTGGTATCAAAAATGGCCACACTGAAATCATCCCCGTATCCCTTGTCTTTGATATTTATAAAAAAGCGGTACACCAGCCGGTCCCCCCGGATACTGGCGGTAAACTGTTCAACCCCCTCGGGGTTAATCCGTTTATCACCTTTTCGTATAAAAGTAAAATAACCGTAATTTCTTAAATTGATAAACCCATACTGATACACATAATCCGATTCAGCCTTATCAAATTTTTTATCCTTATTCTTATCACATTCCTGGATAATTGAGGCGGAAAAATAGGGATCGAAAACCCATTCCAGCCAGAACCCGGTACATTCTTTTTCCTGATATTCAAATTCGATTGTAGAAGTTAATGACATATGGGGATGGGCATAAAGGAAACCACCCGCCAGGAAAAACAGAAAAATAGGCAGCGTATATTTCATAATCCCATTCTATGCCGGCACAGAAATAGCTTCAAGGGGCGGACGGCCGGGGATTTTTTCAGTTCCAGGATTTCTTATTTCTGGGGTTCTGTTTTTTTATGGGGGCGCCGCATAAACCGCCAGGCAAAGCGGGCACTCAATACCGGGCCGGCTATGATCCCCGCAATCCGGTTGAGCTTCCATTTGAATCTCTGGACCAGAATAATTTTCCCCCGGGAGGCTTTTTTCAGACTGTACTTTGCGAGGGATACCGGACTGAATCCATGAAGAACTTCCTTCCGGACTCCCTCGGATGCAACCAGGGCAAACTCACTTTGAACCGAACCGGGACAGAGGGCTGAAACTTTTATACCCCGGTTTTTCCATTCCGCCGCTAATCCCACTGTAAAGGACAAAACGTATGCCTTGGTGGCCGCATAGACCGCAAAACCTCCCAGGGGGGCAAAACCCGCCAGGCTGGCCGTATTTATTACCAGGGATCCCATGGATAAATAAGGATCCATCCGTCCGCAGACTTCCGTCAGGGACCGGCAGTTTAAATCGATCTGGCCAAGCTGCCATTCCAGATCCACCTCGGAAAAGGGACCGTAGGTTCCGTATCCGGCATTGTTGATTAATATCCGCAGGGGTTTCCAGCTTTTCCGGATCTCATCTTCCAGCTTCCTGATGGATGACTGGTCGGTCAAATCCAGAGGAAAGGTCCTGATGGACAGGGGGATCTTTTCACCAAAGGCATAAAGAATATCCTCTGCTAATGATGCTAACCGGTCACTCCGGCGGGCCACCAGCCAAAGTTCATCAAATGCCGGAAGCCCGGGACAGGTTCCGTTTGCTGAGGCGGCCAGCTGACGGGCAAAGGCTTCTCCAATCCCTGATGAAGCTCCGGTGACAATGGCAATGCCGGATTCTTGTTTCATGGTATTATTCCTATTCAATTTCGTAGATATGCCTTGCCATGGGCATCCGCCTGCCCAGTCCGAAGGCTCTTGTGGATATTTTTAAAACCGGCGGCGCCTGCCGGCGTTTGAATTCCGCCCGGGCCGTGGTTTTAATAATCCGGGAAACCAGTTCTTCATCCCATCCCCGGCGGACTATTTCCTGTTTTGAAAGATCTTCATATAAATAGAGCCGCAGTATGTTATCCAGTATTTCGTAGGGCGGCAGGCTGTCCTGGTCTTTCTGGTTTGGCCGGAGCTCCGCCGAAGGGGGCTTCATAATAATCGATTCCGGTATGATGATATCCCCTCCCTGTTCAAGGGAGCGCTGGTTGATTCTTTTGGAAAGAGCAAAAACCTCGGTTTTAAATAAATCACCTAACGGAGCCAGGGCCCCGTTCATATCACCGTAAAGGGTGCAGTACCCCATGGCTAGTTCACTTTTGTTGCCGGTGGTAAGCAGCATGGAACCAAATTTATTTGAATAGGCCATCATCAAAGTTCCCCTGATCCGGGCCTGAAGATTTTCCTCCGCCACATCAAAGGGACGTTCTTCGAAAACACCTTTCAGTGTTTCCATAAAGGAATGATACACCGATTCAATAGGGAGCAATTCAAAATGGCAGTCCAGGTTTTTTGCCAGTTCCCGGGCATCATCCTTGGAACCCTCGGTGGAAAAATGTGAGGGCATGCCGAAGGTTCTGACATTTTCCTTTCCGATAGCTTTTACCGCCAAATAAAGCACCAGGGCAGAATCAATACCGCCGGAAAGTCCCAGGTGCGCTTTGGTGAATCCGCATTTCCGCATATACCCCTGGATACCCAGGACGAGGGCTGCTTCCAGGTTATCCAGTTCCCGGGCATACATGGTTGAAGGCGGAACCGGTCCGGTTTTTTGAGGAATCCGGATTTCCCCGGGGGGCATGCTGCTGTCCCATGTGATCAGGGCTTCTTTGAAGGCCGGGGCTAACATGGCTAACACCGCACCCCCCTGGGAAGGACATACCGCAAATGATTCCCCGTCAAAGATCAGTGAATCATTTGCTCCAACGGTGTTAATATATATCAGGGGAACCTTTCCTTCGTTTACATAATGTTTTGCCAGGCTAATCCGGGTATCCAGTTTATCCGAATAAAACGGAGAAGCCGAAGGGACACAGATCAGGGTTGCCCCGGCGGCAAGAAGTTCGTCCACTGGATCAATGGCGTAGGTTCCTCCGGGGATCACCGATTCCCGCCAGAGATCTTCGCAGACAGCAAAGCCGATTTTTTCACCGGCAAATTCAAACAGGGACCGTTTTTTGGCTGGTTCAAAGTACCTGGTTTCATCAAAAACATCATAACTGGGGAGCAGGGTTTTTATTTGTTCAAAAATAATATTCCCCTGATATATAACCCCGTAGGCGTTGGTAAGATTTTTTCCGGGCCCTGTATTCCTTGCTACATATCCCAGACCTACTGCGAGATTTGGGGGAAGTTCTTTTTTAAGATATTCCAGGGCTTCATAATTTTTTTCCAGGAAGACCGGCTGGTCCAGCAGATCCATAGGGGGATATCCGCAAAGGGCAAGTTCGGAAAACAGCAGAAGGTCCGGCTTTTCATCCTGGACAGCCTGTTTTGCCAGTGCAACGATTTTTTTTGAATTGGCGGCAAAAGCACCAATGACCGAATCGGTCTGGGCAATGGTATAACGCATGATATATAAAGGGTATCACGAATGGGGATTCTTATGAAGTATCCCGGTGTTCATTTTTTGTTTGCCCGGAGAATTGGAAGCAATTCCCGTCATTCAGCTTTGATATACATCAATGAGGAGATGGTGCTTACCACTATAATCAGTATGAGAAAAAGCAGAGGTGTTCTTGGAATCAGGATAACGAAATTGTAAGCCGTATGGATCAGGACCGCCAGTACCATGTTCCATATACCCAGTGAGGTTCTGCGGTTCCTGAAGGATACCGCGGCCATGCCGGTTCTGATTCCGCATGCGCCGTGCAGGGGGGAGGATGTAACCGCCCTGAGAAGGGTTATCTGGATGTTTGAGATTGAATAAGCTGCGGTTTCAAAAAGGGCAAATCCCAAGCCCATGATTAATCCCGCAGCGGCACCGTCGGAATTTTTTTCCATGGGACCCAGGCGTTTCCATCTTTTAGCCAGGAACATAAGAAGGAACGCCGCCAGCAGCCGGCTTAATTCTTCCGGAACCGTTGTCTGGACAATAATTTTAATTAAAAGTCCCCAGATGGTCCCAATGGTGATGGGCGGAATCAGTAATTGGATAAGATAGGCAAACAACACCGACAGGACCCCGGCCAGAAGAGAACAAAGGAACCAGATTATATTGAATTGATATTTCCGGATGACCAGCCAAAGGTATGCCAGGGCAGTCGGCAATGCGGCTAATAATATGAGTGTGAAAAGTGATCCCAGCCCTCTCATGGTATAGTCTAATCATACATGTTAGGGTAGGATTTGGTCTAGAATGGATACAAGAAATTTCTGCGGAATTATTTCTCTCACAGGACCTAAGCATTCCGGAAAAACCACCCTGGGCAGGAAATTAGCCCGTCTACTCGGTGCGGATTTTCTGGATCTGGATTTGTTTATTGAAGAGCGGACCGGAAAAAGTCCCCGGATCCTTTACAGGGAAGGGGCGGAGGTATTCCGTAAAGCCGAACTGGAAGCACTGCAGGAAGCCCTGGAAAGGAACGGGCAAAAACAGGCCATCACCGTTTTGGCCGCGGGGGGCGGGATCATTGACAACCCGGAAGCGGCGGCGCTGCTGAAGCAAAAAACCCTGGTGGTATACCTTGAAGTAAGTCCCGGGAAAGCCTGGCAGCGGATTCTGAAAACCAGCCAAACCTCCGGGGAGCTTCCGCCATTCCTGCAGACCGGTGATCCTGAGAAAACCCACCGGGAACTTCATCAGAGGAGAAGCATCGGGTACCGGGAAATTTCATCATATACGGTAAATACGGAGACATCCAATATTAAAAAGATCGTCCGGCAAATAAGGGATTATATAGGGAACCTCTGAAAACCCTGGCTGGGTTTTCAGAGGCTTTCCTGTAATCAATCTTCCTTGATTCGTAGGCGGGGTTGTTGATTATTCCCGGGAATCTTTTTTTGGTCTTCCCTTTTTCTTCTTTTCCGGGAATGCCCGGGATGCCCAGTCGCTGATAATTTTTTTCAGACCCGGGTCGGTCAGTTTTAAATTTTTTCCGCAGTCCCTGCAAAGGAACCTGCCATCCTCATCTATAGAATTTTTCGCACAGCCGACACAGTAGGTTTTTCCGCATTCGGGACAGGTTCCGGCGGGTAAATCATCCGGGGGCTCGGAAAAAAGCCGGATAGGAGGCACATCAATATAATTCTTGCTGACCCGCCATTTTCTGTCACAGGCGGCGCATGAAATAGTTTTAAGCGTTGCCTGTTCAAACTGTTCCTTTAGTTCCAGGTATTGTTTCCGGCTGTCATCATTCAGATCCATGGAATCAAGGCTGTTCAGGATTTCTTCCAGTTCTTTCCACCGGAAGGTATTGGCATAGATCCAGCCCAGGGAAACAATTGCTGATATATTTCCGGGGGCCATTTCCAGGGCCGCCTGAAGGGCCGCTTCTGCCCTGGGATACTCGGCTTTTTGGGCAGCCACAAAGGCTATCAGTTCCAGCACATCCGGGGTGGGAGAAATACTGTGAATCCTGGCAAGCAGGGCATCCGCTTCACCATAAAGACCCATTTCGATAAGGCATGATGCATGGTTGAGCATATATTCCAGATTGTCCGGAGCAATGGAAAGGGCTTTCCTGTAATATGCTTCAGCATCTTCGTAACGTGTAAGCCTTACCAGAAGGTTTCCGGCACAATTGGCCATGATTCCCTCCGGGTCTTCGCTGCGGTTGGCTTCCAGCAATTCCAGGGCTTCATCTGCGGAGCCTTTGAGGAATGCCAGGACCGCCCGGTTCACCCGGATAGCGGGAACCTCCCCCAGACTTTCCGCTGCCTTCAATAAATGTACCGCCGCAGATTCCAGGTCCCCCCCTGCCAGGGCAACCTGGGCAGCCATGTTCGCAATCCATCCGTCATCGGGATCCTGCTGAAGGGCTATGGCTATATGCTTTTTCATTTCATCATCCCGGGGGTCCCCGTATAACAGGAACCGGGTCTCCGCAAGTTTAAAATGAAAAATGCTGTGTCCATCATCCAGGGCCAGGGCTTTTTCCAGAAAAGCCAAGGCTTCCTGCCGTTTGCCTTTTTGAATTAATAAAAGTCCCTGTAAAAAAACCAGTGCCGGGTCTTCCGGAGGATTCGTATTATCCTGGAGCCTCAGCCTTTCAGCTTCACCGAATTCGTACCCGGCCTTCTGCCAGTCCTCAACCCCGAAGGCCCACTTCCCGGTCAGGGCATGGACTTCCCAGTTTCTTGGATCAAGGTAGAGCAGCCTGGGGATGACCGATCCCAGATCATTGTAATTATTGTTCTTTAAAAAATGCCGGCCCGCTTTTAAATAACGTTCCAGGGCTTTTGATTCTTCACCGAGAATGTCATAGGCATTGGCGGCGTTTTTTGCGGGAATACCATTCCCCTGGTCCAGAGCCGCAGCCTGGTCGTAGGCAGCAGCGGCGGCGGAAAAATCCTTCAGGTTCCAATAGGCATGACCCAGGAGGGTCCGGAGGGTCAGGTCTTCGGAATATTTTTCCAAAAGTCCCAGGGCATATTTCCTGAGGTCCTGGTACCTTTCAGCCAGGTAAAGGAACCGGGCTTTTTCAAGATCCGCGGCATCTGAATCCGGGGAATCCAGGATGGTATTCAGGTATATCTCTGCATCATCCAGATTCATCAGCATCATCGATGCCTTTGCGGCGAGCAGCAGTTCGCCGCTGCCGGGGGAGTAATCTTTTTTATCCCAGATATATTTAAGCTGGGTCAGGGAGTCATCCGCCTGGCCCATGGCAAAATAGGTTTCCGCCAACCGGCGCCGGCTGGCGGAACTTTTCTTTTCGTCATGGTTCCATTCTTCGTATACCGCTTCAACCTCCAGGATTCTGGATTCAATACTGAAGGAATCCAAATACGCCCTGGAGACCTGGGGATGTTCCCCATCAATTTTTTCCGGACCCGCCAGGTAGGATGCGGAAACAAAACCTACCTGACCTTCGGGAAGGGTATCGTCATACATTTCCGCCGCCCATTGACCATTTATTACAAAAATAAAATGATTTCCCGATGCAATAATTTTAACCTGAACGGGTTTTTCCGTATCCCTATGATCGCCGGGAATTTCGGTCCATCCCAGCATGGGCAGAGGGTTCCGGTTGCGGAGCACATCAATCCGGAAATATCCCTTGGAAGAGATAAGCAGAATATAATTGGTAACCTCATCAACCATGCGGAAACTGATCCCCGCCGCGGCATATCCGCCCAGGGCATCGATTCTCAGAACAGCCTGGATAACGAAATCCCCGTACCGGTACAGGGGATTTTCTATCCAGGCAAGACAGTTTTGACGCTTAAGTGCCAGAACCAGGCTTTTGTCTTCAATAAAACCTGTATGGCTGGGCATATCCCTTAACTCGAAACGGGTCTGGTCGGGATTGGTAAAATCGGCCTCCCATTTTTCCGCAATAATTTCATCAGGGTCTATGATTTCTTCCTGGTGCTTTTTGAAAAAAGGAAGGTTTTTAAACACATTAAGCATATATCTACTATGTACCAGAATTGTTTTAAAAGTCGATACCCGACCGGGAGATGCAGAAGGAAATTGATACATTTGCGTCTGGATTACCTATAAAATAAAGCCATTTTCAAAACCCGGTTAATTTTGAAAATGACTTTTGAAAAACTATTGACGGCGGTTAAAATCTGTATTACCTTTATATCACTTAAGATTTTCAGGGTCGGGTGAGTTGGTTAACGCCAATTATTCCCAACCGGCGGTTACAGCCCGCGACTTCAGGAGGTTCCTGAACTGAACCGGTGAGATTCCGGTGCCGACGGTATAGTCCGGATGAAAGAAAATCGATGGAGCAGTCCGTCTTTTTTTCCTGTAGTTTTTCACCCTGGAATCAATCCGGGGTTTTTTTGTATCCCGGTGATTTCAACGAAGGCCTGTTAATACATAACAGGCGGTTAACGGAGCGACGTGATGAAAACTTTTTGTTTTGGAAAACATGTCTGCCGGCTTTTTGCAATCCTGATTTTTATTGGGCTTCTCACAGTATCCTGGGGATGCAAAAAGGAACAACCTTCTGCCCCGCCGGATAAAATCAGCATAGCGGTGTTTATTCCCGGAATTATGTCGGGAAGCCCCATATATGAGATGCTGGCCCAGGGCGTCCAGAAAGCAGCCGCGGAAACTGAAAATGCGGAGGTCCGGGTTATTGAAGCCGGGTTTAATCAGGCCGATTGGGAAACCAAACTTACCAGCCTGGCCGCGGGGGGAACCTTTGATCTGATTGTTTCATCAAATCCTTCACTCCCTGTTTTGGCTGAAGCGGTTTCGGCGAAATTTCCCAAGCAGCATTTTCTTCTGTTTGACGGAGAAATTTCCGGCAATCCCATGATCTATTCCCTGCGGTATAATCAGCACGAACAGTCATATATGGCGGGATATCTGGCGGGGCTGGTTTCCCTCGAGGGAAATACCCGGGGCGGCGCTGTGAAAAGGATTGGCCTTATTGCAGGTCAGGAGTATCCTGCCATGAATGGTATTATTCTTCCCGGATATGGAGAAGGAGCCCGGGCGGCTGATCCGGCTTTTGAGGTGGATTTTAGGGTAGTAGGCAACTGGTATGATGCGGGAAAGGCATCGGAGCTGGCATCGGATATGATCCGGCGGGGTTCCGCGGTTATTCTCTGTGTGGCGGGCGGAGCCAATGAAGGAATTGTAAAGGCCGCCGCTGATGCGGGTACCAGGGTTATCTGGTTTGATACCAATGGTTATGCCACCAGACCCGGGGTGGTAATTGGAAGCAGTATCCTGCGGCAGGATCTGGCGGCCTACGATAAGACAAAACTTTACCTGGCGGGAAAACTTCCCTTCGGCAAGGCTGAAATGGTAGGTGTAAAAGAAGGGTTTGTGGATTTTGTCCAGGATGATCCCTTGTATATTTCCTCGGTAAGTGCGGATGTCCGGGCAAAACAGGCCGCGATGGTAGAATCCATCCGTACGGGAAAACTGGTACTGATAGATTAGATTATGGTAAAACTCGAGGGGATTCAAAAGTATTTTTCCAGCAACGGAGTTCATGCTCTGGACGGTGTGGGGTTTGAACTCAGACCGGGAGAAATCCATGCGCTCCTCGGTGAAAACGGCGCAGGCAAATCCACCTTAATGCATATTATGGCGGGATACCTGCAGCCGGACCATGGAACTATTCTGGTGGATGGAACCCCCCGGCATTTTGCAATTCCCAGGAACGCTATCAAGGCCGGGATCGGAATGGTCCGGCAGGACCCCCGGATGGTGCCGGGATTCCGGGTCTGGGAGGACTGTACCGTAGGATCGGAACAGTCCCGGTTCGGGATTATTTCCCGGACCAAGTCCCGGGAATTGGTTAAAAGAGTTTCGGATGAATGGGGATTTGATCTTCCCGTGGAAGATCCCGTGGAAAGTTTGAACATCGGGCAAAGGCAGAAAGCTGGGGTTCTGGCGCTGCTCCTGAGGAATGTGAAATATATTATCCTGGACGAACCCACCGCGGTGCTCAGCATTGTTGAAACGGACAGACTTTTTTATTTACTGAAAAAACTCCGGGACGAAGGCCGGGGGATTGTTATTATTTCCCATAAGCTGGAGGAAACCCTGGCCCTATCCAACCGGGTAACCGTGCTGCGCCATGGGATATTGATGGTCAGCCGGAAATCCAGGGACCTTTCCATGGAAGCTCTGGGAAGTTATATGTTTGGAGCCGGAAAAACCAAGGGAATGCTGCCGGTAATTTCTGCGGATAAACATATTGTTGAATCCCAGGATAAGGGAATCCGGAACAGAAAAAATATATTGCGGATAAATCATCTTTCCGTGGAGGACCCGGAAAAACCTTTCCTGCGCGGAATTAATGTAACTATTAAAAGCGGAAGGATTATCGGGTTTGCCGGCGTGCGGGACAGCGGCCTGGAAACTCTGGAATTGTCCCTGGCGGGATTCCTGCAGCCCAAGTATGGGGATATCATTCTGAATGATAAAAAAATCGGCGGCCTGGGTCCCGGAATTTTCCGTAAAACCGGCGGCGCCTATTTAAGCGCAGACCGGACCGGGACTGCCATGGCGTACCAGCTTCCCCTTTGGGACAGTCTGATTATTTACGCCCACCGCAGGTCCGGCAGGAAATGGCTGGGGAAACTGGGTGTTATGGATAAGGATTATCTTAACCGGTGGGCGGACAATATTATGAAGAAAGCCGGGGTTCTCCGGTCCCCAAAATTACCGGGGCAGGCCTTTTCCGGGGGAATGATCCAGAGGATTATTCTTCAGAGGGAACTGGCGGAAAATGCCAATCTCTTTGTTCTGTCCGAACCATCCTGGGGGCTGGACCGGCATTCCATAGAGAAATTAATTGATGAACTGCGGAAGTATGCCGCCAGGGAAAAATCAATTCTCATATTTTCGGCGGATATGGAATTTTTAATTTCCGTATCCGATGAAATCATTGTTCTGCAGAACGGTTCTGTTTCCGGTACTTTTAGAACCGCGGATTACGCCGGGAGCCAGGGATTAAAGGAATCCATTGGCCGGGCTATGGTCGGGTCCGTTCATGGGGAAGATAAGGGATTATCAGATGGCCGATGATAAAACTGTTTCAAGACAATCCCGGATTAGTCCGTTTTATGGTTCGGTCATAGCATTTTGTGCGGCCATTATTGCGGCGGTTCTTTTTATCCTGGTAAATACGTCGGACCCGCTCCCGGCCCTGAAGGCCTTTTTTGCGGGTCCCTGGTCATCGCCCTGGTTCCTGGGAAATATGCTGGACCAGGCGGCACTGTTTTTGACCGCCGGTCTGGGAATTGTCCTGGCTTTCCGGGGAGGAACCTTTAACCTGGGAGGGGAGGGGCAGATATACCTGGGAGGCCTGGCTGCCTCGGCGGTTCTCCTTCTAATGGAAAATGTCCCTGGTCCTCTGGCGCTGGTTCTGGCAGGCGGCGCAGCGGTAACCACCGGAGCGCTGATGGGAACCCTTTCGGGGTGGCTTAAGAAAAAAGGGGCATCCGAATTAATCACTTCTTTTCTTTTATCCGCTGCCTTAATTCCCCTGGCTGATTACTGTATAATTGGTCCCCTCCGGGATACCTCGGGAAATCTCCAGGCCACCGGGAGTTTCTCCGCGGACAGGGTTCTCCCGCATATCATGCCTCCATCAAGTTTGTCGGTCTCCCTGGTGATAGCCCTGGGATTGGTTCTCCTGGGCCATGGGTTTATTAATTCCACCCGCCCTGGGTACCGTTTCAGGATTGCCGGGACCGCTCCCGCATTTGCACGCTATGGTGGAATCAGGGTGGAACATTACTGGATCCCCGCAATGCTTTCTTCAGGGGCGCTTCAGGGGCTGGCTGGTTTTTTTGCAGTAGCCGGGACCTACGGAATTTGCCACCGGGGTTTTTCAGGAGGCCTGGGCTGGAATGCCATTGCGGTTGCACTCATCGCCGGGAATAATCCCCTGGCGCTTATACCTTCGGCGCTGATCTATGCATGGCTGAGGGCAGGATCGGACGCGGCCCTTTTATCCAGCGGTATTCAATTGGATACAGCCGCTTTTATCCAGGCAATTATTCTGATCCTGGTGACTGTGCAGTTTTCCGGAACCGGCTTGTCATCCTTAATACGGAAATTAAAAACCAGGAGAACCCCATGATTGATGGTTTGTTTAACAGCGCATCTCCCCTGGTTTTTGCCGGCCTGGGGGCCCTGCTGACGGAACTTACGGGAGTACTCGGTGTGTTTATAGAAGGGTTCATGAGTCTGGGGGCCTTTCTTTCTTTTGTCATAGCCGGATGGACCGGATCGGTTATCCTGGGTACCTTAATTACATCGGTGATCGCGGGATTCCTGGGGTGTATTTTATCGGTCTTTGTGCAGAAAACCGGGGCCAATCCTTTTATCGCAGGGTTGGCGCTGAACCTTGCTGCGGGAGGTATCTGTGATTCCCTGTCGGTAATTTTTTTTGGTACCCAGGGGGTGATCAGAAACCCGGATTTGAAAATGCCCGGTAAAATTGAAATTCCCCTGGTAAAACATATTCCTGTTTTAAACGAAGTGCTTTCGGGACATCTGCCCTTTGTCTATTTTGCCGCAATTGCAGTGGCCATTGCCTTTCTGGTGATCAACAAAACCAAAGCCGGTCTGCGGCTCCGGGCTTCGGGGCTTTCAAATGATGCGGCTATTGAACGGGGGCTAAAACCCCTGAAGTACCGGGCTTGGGCTTGGGCTTTTGCCGCGGCCCTGGCGGCGGCGGGCGGTGCGGACCTGACCTTCAGGATTGGAGTATACACCCCCGGGGCTATCGCCGGACGGGGGTGGATCGCCCTGGCTGCGGTATACCTGGGATTCAAAAATGTCTGGGGCATTGCCCTGGCAGCCCTGGTCTTTGCTTTGGTGGAACGGGTAGGAATTACTCTGCAGGGATTTAGTTCTATTTCCAGTACGGTGATCCTGGGGATTCCCTCTATGCTGGCATTTATTCTGTTTTCGGTTTCCCAGGCTGCGGCAGCCGGAAAAAAAAGGGAATGATGTTCAGGATATCCGTCAGAAGGAAGAAGCCTCACAAATGGGTGTTTACTGATATTACGTATTACAAAAGGATAAACCATTTTTCCTTAAGAACCCAGGAAAAAGTGAATATTCAGTGGCTGTTTTATACGGTGTACATATTCAAAAATATAAATCCGGAAGTCCCGTTAGGTACAGTAATTTTTGCCGTATTATTCTACATCATTTTCATTGATTTCGATTTCTCCAAAACCAAATTCCCTTGCTTTGCTTTTTAAATGAAAGATATACATTCTTTTGCCGTATATTCGTCTTAGTTCTTTTGCTTCCTTCATAATAGATTCATCATTAAAAATATCTTCAATGTTTTTATATTTTTCCCTAAATGTCTGTTCTTTTTTTATTTTTTGCTCATTATCATATTCATGAACATTATTACCACAACCTGAGCAAAATTTTGATGAAACTTCAATCCTTTTAGTACAGAATGGACAATTTCTTGTATTGGCATTTTGAGATGCAGGAGAAACTGTCTTTTCTTCCGCGTTCGCATGTTCCCACTTAGGGTCAGGTCCATAATTGTTTTTACCGTAGGTTCCTTCGGAACAGCATAGGATAAAATTATATATTGGAATAAGCATATACCAGCCGCTTTTATCGCAGTCATGCATACGCCTTACCGTCACGCCCCATGACGGCAATAACACAAAAAGATTCCAAATTGTGCTTAATATTCCGTTATCATCAAAAAAATACAGATCAAATTTTAAATCTATTAATTGAAATACAAGTGAAAAAATGAATTTGAACAGTGAAAAACACCAATACTCGGCTCTTCTCGCCCTGCCTTGAAACACGGCGTATTTTTTGAACACGCCGATAAAATACTGCCAGGGATTTTTCTTCTCCGGTTTCGCCTCAAATCCAACTGCTTCATATTGGGGAGGTGCATAGGGATTCTGTTTATCATTTGGAAATTCTTCAAATTGGTGTTCCATACTGCTTTCATATCAATGTTTGAATGTTTTGTCAACCAGTATAAATTTAAAAGTCATTGCATATAACGTTTTTATTGTATGCGACGATTTGTATGCTTCATTGTTTTTTATTATAACCCATCCTGGGCAAATACTTTTCTTCCGTCAG
This sequence comes from Treponemataceae bacterium, assembly GCA_031549725.1. Taxonomy (GTDB): domain Bacteria; phylum Spirochaetota; class Spirochaetia; order Treponematales; family Breznakiellaceae; genus UBA937. The sequence goes on along the minus strand of JAVBPH010000056.1, from coordinate 74,956 downwards.
GGTGTTTGCTTTTTTATTCGCAGGCGGGTTTAATCCAGCCTGCGGCTGGGCTCTGCAAAGAAGTGATTGTATGGCCGCTCACGCGGCCTGCGGGTACCCCGCTCTTTAGGGCGATTCTTTGAAGTAACAAAGAAATTGTTTTACGTGTATGCTGATTAAATTTCCCATTAAACAAGCCTCCGTTGGATACAACTTAACGCTAAGGATACCCCGGGGATTGTCCTGTCCCGGAAAATGGATTTTAACAGCAGCTGGCTATAGCTGCTTCCAGAAGATCCAACTGTGCCGGAATTACCGCCACCGGGGCTACTTCTTTTGTAAGTTCCTTTAGGTGTTCCGGCATTTCCGGTTTTTGGCCTATGGTCTTATAGATAAGATTTGCCGACTTGGCCGGGTGCCTGGGCATAAGGCTTATCACATGGCTGTCCAGGTCATCCTCCGCCAGGAATGATTCTGCCCCGGCAAAACCCACCGCCCCATGGGTATCAATCATAATACCGTATTTTTTCCAGACCCTTTCGATGGTTCTAATGGTTGTATCATCACCGATAGCGCAGGGAAATACCATGTTTTTCATTACCGCCGGGGATTCTTCATAGAATGCCGCCAGGCGTTCATAGTTGGAAGGATTCGCCACATCCAAGGATGGGGTGTTGGTGGCAATAAGAGGTTTCGGGACAAAGGGTTTTCCCCGGATGAAATCTCCGAAGGTATTGTTCATATTCATCGCCGCAATAAATCCGTTTACGGGCATACCGAATTTCCAGGCATATAAACCGGCAATCAGGTGACCGAAATTTGCCGAGGGAACACTAAAAACCAGGTCGCCGTAAATTTCTTTTTTTATTTTGATAAAAGCATAGAGGTAGTAAAAAGCCTGGGGCAGAAGCCTCCCCACATTTATTGTATTAGAAGATGTGATATTGTATCTTTCCGCAAAGGACCGGTCATTAATCATTTCCCGGATAAGTTTTTGGCAGTCATCCTGGGTTCCTTCAATCTGGATCGGCAGGATATTCCCTCCGTTGGGAACAAAAGTCTGGGGATCCAGGCCGCAGATAGCTCCCCGGGGAAACAGGATAACCGCGGTCATTTTTTTCCTGCCCTGGAACGCCCTGGCCATACTGGCACCGGTATTCCCCATGGATGCGGAAAGAATCATGGCCTTTTCATCATCCTTTAAAAGTTCTTCCATCACCGCTGCCATGTAGGAAAAACCGAAATCCTTAAAATAACCCGTGGGACCGTTGTAAAGATTTAACAAGGAGTGACCCTCATCCAGAATCTGAAGTTCCGGTTCAAAATCAAAGGCGCTTTCCGCAACCCGGGCCGCTGCCATGGGATTAAGTTCCCCCTGAAACAGGCTGGGGGTAACCGTGGCAACCAGTTCGGCAAAACTTGTATCCGCATCCATATAGAGGAAGAATTGCCGCATATCCATGATGGAAGTTGGTATATATAAACCTCCGTCCGGAGGCAGACAGCGGAGAATTGCATCTTTAAAGGAAACCTGGTTTTCATGGGATCTGGTAGACCGGAACTGCATGGATAACCCTCTTTGATCTGAAATCACAACTAATATATACGGACAAAAGTCCCTATTAAGCTTGTCCGGAAACTGAAGTTTCTGAACAAGCCTATTCTTCTTAATAAAGAAACAGTGTTTTATAAAACGCTGCTCCAAAACTTCATATGGTAAGTATAGCCGCAAGTGATCATCCGTATCAATAAATATAGAAGGAACTTGCCGAAAATTCATATTCTGAAATATTTCTGCATCAAAAAACACAGAGGTGAAACAGCCTGAACACAGAGGTGAAGCGGCCTGAACACAGAGGTAACGGCCTGAACACAGAGGTGAAACGGTTTGAACACAGAGGTGAAACGGCCTGAACACAGAGGTGAAGAGTACCGGATGTTTGGTCCAATCCCAGGCTGAACCACCGGTTGCAGAAAATCATCAATCCGGGTATTTTATCCAATAAGGAGAATTCATGCTTTCCAGTAAACAGAGAGGATACTTATCCCGGCTGGCGTCGAAAATGGACCCGGTTTTAATGATAGGCAAGGAAGGGGTTTCACCGGGGGTCGCGGAAGCTTTTTTAAAGGAATTGAATTTCCGGGAATTGATGAAGGTCCGCTTTGTGGCATCCAAGGAAGAACGTTTCGATCTGGCAGCGGCTCTGGCGGAAAAATACGGAGCGGAGCTGGTCCGGGTAATGGGAAATACCGCGATTTTTTACCGGAAATCCGATGACCCCGAACGGCGTAACATTGTCCTGCCCTGATTTGTTAGTTAAGTGGTATTCAAAACGGGTTTTCGGATCATTTTGAATTGCCGGCGGGTTTCATACACGCACTTTAGGGCGATTCATTGAAGCAACAAAGAAATTGTTTTGCAGGGTATGAAACCCGTATATAATCCTTACCTTACAGAGCCAACATACATGCTTCCTGCGGCGTGTTGTTGATTTTGCAGAATTTTCCAAAGCTGCAGAATGTCCCTGGGGGTGCTTGTTTTCAAGGCAATCATTGGGTTATTATAAATGAATAGGGATTTTTAAGGGGGATACCTTTTAAAAAACCTAACTATTTGAAAACCGGACGGAAAAGAGAGTTTTCGTTATTTTTCTATAATATCGAGGTATCCATTGTGAAGACCTGGGCTTCCATACTTTTTTTATCACTATTTGCTTTTTTTTCGATTTCCGCACAGGAAATTATCACCGCCGATAAATACATGATCAGTGTGGGCGAACGTTACGCCGGAATTACCGATTATGAGGCTAAAATACAGATTAAATCCGGCAATACCAGCATGCACGGTGTTATAAGCCACCGGAGTCCATCCCTGCTCAGGATTGATTTTATTGATCCCGCCAACCAGGTTATCGCCTTTAACGGGGACCTGCTTACGGTTTACCTTCCCGGGGACAGCGCCGCCCTGGCCCAGGCTGTGGACAGTTCAGCTGCCAGGAGAAGCGGTGCGGGCATAGCCACCGCCCAGGGACTGGTTCTGCTGAGGCGGAACTACAATGCAGCCTTTGTGACCGGCCCTGATCCGGTACCCCTGGAAACGGGTTCCTCCGAAATGGTTATTAAATTGAGGCTTACCCGCCGGTCGGTGTCGGAGGGGTTCAGGGAAATCCTTCTGGATATCAACCCGGATACCAAACTAATCCGGAGGATTGAAGGCAGGACCGTGGCAAACAGTACCGTCAGGATTGATTTTACCGGTATCATGATAAACCAGGGGATTCCCGAACAGCGTTTTGTATACGATTCGCCCCCCTCGGCAAACATGTACTATAATTTTTTATTTAAAGATAGCGATTAATCCACGGGAATGCCAAAAATCTAACCGGATTTTAGAGGTTTCCGTTTTTCTGGAAGTTAAACATCCTGCCTGAGTTATGGTCAGGCTTATTGGCCGGGAGGAGGCGTTTGTGGAGTCCCTGGGAGACAAATTACGGACTACAAGAGAAAGTAAAGGTTACACCTACAGCCATGTAGGTCGGGAAACCAATATTGCAATACGGTATATTGAAGCCCTCGAAAATGAGGATTTTTCCAAATTCCCCGGGGAACCCTATATTTTAGGTTTTTTACGCAACTACGGTGAATATCTTGGGCTGGATGTAAATGAATTAATCAGCCTTTACCGGACCCTCCGGATCCAGGAGCAGCCGGTTCCGGTGGAGCAGCTGCTGAAACCCCAAAGGCAGTTTCCCAAGCCCCTGCTGATTATTCTTATTTGCCTGGCGGTAGCCGCCGGAATCGGCGGGATCATTTTTGCTGTTTCCCGGAGGCCCGCGGGACCAAAACCGGAAACCATGACCAGGAATCCGGTGCAGTATACCCTGGACTCGAACTCCCTGGAAAAGCGCTTTTATGTAAATGATTCGGTTTTAGTTCCCTTTGACAATAACAAGTTTATCATATCCCTGGCGGGGATTACCGATGCGGTGAGTATCAATTCTCCGGTGGGTAATTTCACCCTGGAATTGAGCCAGGAAAAAGACATCGACCTGGATGGTGACGGGATTCCCGAACTTACCATTGCCATAGCCGATTTAATTAAAAATGATCCCTCCAAGGGGAGTCTGATCCGGTTTACCCTGATTAATGGCGATACCATTCCGCCGGTTATCCCGGGAGATACCATTCCCGCGGTTCCCGGAACCCCCGCTGCCATAAGCCCCGAACCGGCTGCATCGGTTCCGGCTAATACCCCGGTGCTGATTTCTTCGCCTGCGGCGTATCCCTTTACCCTCCAGGCTACATTCAAAAGTTTTTGTATGTTCCGCTGGGAAAGCGACCGCCGGACCAGGGATGAACGCTATTTCCATAAGTCCGATGTCCAGAACATCCAGGCCCAGAACGGTATCAGGGTTTGGGTATCCAACGCCAGTGCGGTCCAGCTCCAGGTTATTGCCGGGGGAAGAACCATCAGCGTTGACCTGGGCGGCCCCGGCGAAGTGGTGGTGGCGGATATCAAGTGGGTCCGGGATGACGAAGGCCGGTTCAAACTAACCGTGGTCAGGCTTGATTAAACCCGTGCGGTATTATCTTGATGCCTATGGCTGTGTAAAAAATCAGGTTGATGCCGAAGTAATGATGAATCAGCTTAATACTGCGGGATGGCTTGCTGCGGATAATGCTGAGGATGCGGACCTGATCATTGTTAATTCCTGCGGTTTTATTGAAAGTGCCAAACGTGAATCCATAGAAGCGGTTATCTCCTGGAAAAATACATACCCCGATAAAAAGGTTCTCCTGGCGGGCTGTTTGTCCCAGCGATACGCCCCGGGACTATTGGAAGATCTGGCTGAAGCGGATATCCTGCTGGGCAATGCGGATCTTTCCCGGATTTCCGAGGCCGCATCCCTGGCGGTTGAGGGGGATCATGTATTTATTACCCCCGAAATTGATGCTTCCGGTAAAACCGATTTTGCCCTTGCTGATGGCCAGCGGCCCCTGCTTTCCCTGCCCGGATCGGCGTATATAAAAATCACCGAAGGATGCAACAACCATTGTTCCTTCTGCGCCATACCGGGCATCCGGGGTCCCCTGAGGAGCCGGCCAATCCAATCCATAGTAAGGGAATGCCGGGAATTGCTGGACCGGGGTATAAAGGAATTAAACCTTATCGGCCAGGACCTGGGCTCCTATGGTGTGGACGGGGCAGCGGGGGCTTTTCCCCGGGGTACATGCAGACTTCCGGATTTGCTGGAAGCCCTATCAAGGCTGGAAGGACATTTTTGGATGAGGATGCTTTACATTCACCCCGATAATTTTCCGCCGGCGATTCTGGACCTCTGCAAAAAAGATTCCCGGATTCTTCCGTATTTTGATATTCCTTTCCAGCACGGGTCGGAGACCATCCTTAAAGCTATGAACCGCCGGGGAACCCCGGAGATATACCTTACACTAATTGATAACATCCGCCGGACCCTGCCGGAAGCGGTGATCCGGTCCACGTTCCTCACGGGATTCCCCGGGGAAACCGATGCTGATTTTGCCCAACTGCTGGATTTTCAGGAAAAGGCCCAACTGGATTGGCTGGGGATCTTTACCTATTCCAGGGAAGAGGATACCCCCGCTTATGGGATGAAACCCAGGGTACGGAAGACCCTGGCGGAAAAAAGAAAATCCCTTATTGAGGAACGGCAAATACCCATTACTGAAAAAAGGATGGACCGGTTTAAGGGAAAATCCCTGGAAATTCTGGTAGAAGAAAAGGTGATCAATGAGGATGGCCTTTTCCTGGGACGGGCAGCCTGCCAGGCCCCTGAAGTGGATGGGGCCGCGGTAATTAATTCCGATACGGAACTTGAACCCGGGACATTTATCCGGGCTGTTGCGTTTGCCCGCTCCGGTTTTGATTTGAATGTGGTTTACCAGGATGGCTGAACAAACCTCCTATCCTTCATATCTGGAGCCCCTCAATAATGAACAGCGGAAGGCGGTGCTCCATTCGGGAAGTCCCCTGCTTATCCTGGCCGGGGCAGGTTCCGGGAAAACCCGGGTGATTACCACAAAAATTGCCTACCTTATCCGGGAATGCGGAATTGACCCCCGGTCTATCCTGGCGGTGACCTTTACCAACAAGGCTGCCCGGGAAATGGCTTCCCGGGCAGCCCAGATTGAGCCCCGGTCCGGCGATGCCATGCTCAGAACGTTCCATTCCTTCGGGGCCTGGTTTTTAAGGCGGAACGGCCATCTCCTGGGACTTCCTCCGGGTTTTGTAATTTATGATGATGATGACACGGTGGCCCTGCTTTCCACCCTGATGCCCGATTCGACCAAGCAGGAAGTTAAATCCCGGGCCCACCTGATAGCCCGGGCGAAGGATTATTTTCTTTCCCCGGATGATCCCGAGACGGACCTGATTGATCACCGGGGCGATTTCCGGCGGATCTACCGGCGTTATGAGGAACGGCTACTCCAGATTGGCAATGTGGATTTCGGGGATCTTATCAAAAAACCCGTGGATATCCTGAAGGGTTTTCCCGAAGTAGCCGACCGTTTCCGGGAACGTTTTAAGGTAATCCTGGTGGATGAATACCAGGATTCCAATATTGCCCAGTTTGAACTGCTCCGGGAGCTCTCTGGTCCCGGAACGTACCTCTGTGTAGTAGGGGATGATGACCAGTCGATTTACCGGTTCCGGGGTGCGGAGGTCCGGAATATTCTGCAGTTCCCGGAACTTTTTCCCAACACGGAAATTATCAGGCTTGAAGAAAATTACCGGTCGGTGCTGCCCATCCTCAACGCCGCTTCCTCTGTGGTTAGTCACAATAAGGGCCGGCTGGGAAAAACCCTCCGGGCTTCCAGGGAAGGCGGGGAAATCCCGCTTCTGGCATTTTTGCCCAACCAGGATGTGGAGGCTGCATTTTGCGCTGATCTTATCGAGCGGTCCATGGGGGAAGGAAAACACCCGAGATACGACGATTGGGCAATCCTCTATAGAACCAATGCCCAGTCCCTGGGTTTTGAAACCGAACTGCTCCGGCGGAGAATTCCCTATAAGGTCGTGGGTTCTTTGAAATTTTACGAACGGGAAGAAATAAAAGATGCCCTGGCGCTGCTGTCTTTTCTGGTAAATCCCAGGGATGAAATAGCCTTCAGGCGGGTGGTCAACAAACCCACCAGGGGAGTCGGAGCTTCCACCATAGACCGGATTGTACTGGAAGCCGGGGTTGGCGGATCCGGTGATCAGGAGGATCTGCTGGTCCCGGAGGAACCCGTTTCCGCGGATATTGCGGCGGCGGCGCTCAGGCTTATGCCGTCGCTAAGTGCCAAAGCCCGTTCCGGGATTGAGGTGTTTCTTAAAGCCCTGGAAAGCGGCCGCAGCGCCCTCACCCAAAACAGCGGGATCATCCCCAGGCCGGAAAAAAAGAAATCGAAAAAACATGATAAAAATGATGATCTCCGTTTTGGGGAAGGGCTTTCCCGTTGTGTGGTCATGCTGGTCCAGGAATCGGGGATTGCAGAATATCACCGGTCGAACGACGATATTACCGGAAACCAGCGGCTGGCCAATCTTCAGGAACTGGCAAATGCGGCCAGTGAATATGAAGCCAGTGAAACCGGGCTTCTGGAATTTCTGGAACATGTTGAACTGGACCGCAGCATAGAACAATCCGGGGATAATGAAGATGCGGTAACCCTTATCACGTTGCATAATACCAAGGGGCTGGAATTCCGCCGGGTAATTATGACCGGCCTTGAACAGGGTGTTTTCCCCAGGGAAGACAAAAAAGACGAGGACCTGGAAGAGGAGAGGCGTCTTTTTTACGTAGGCGCCACCCGGGCCATGGATGAACTCTACATTACATCCTGTGGGGTACGCCGTCTTTTCGGCAGGACCCAGCCGGTGGAGCCATCGGTATTTCTCAGGGAAATGGGGAAAGACTGCATCCGGGTTATCGGAGATGCTCCCTATGGATTTATTGCATCCGGGGGAAGCGGTCTTAATTACAGGAACCGCAGTTCCCTGGTCCCGGAGACCGGGCAGCCGGGAGCAAAGGTTTCATCGGATGGACGCTGGAGGGTAGGGGATACGCTCTTCCATGATGATTATGGTTACGGCGGGGTTTTTGATATCCGGGAAAGTGAAGACGGTTCTGTGGTGTATGTCCGGTTTAACGGCGGCAGGGAAGTAAAATTTCTCAGTGAATTTCAGAGTTCCAATTTTATGAAAACCGATTATTCCGGGTAAACCCCCGGCGGATCCCGAATCATCGAAGATGTCTGCAGAAATAAGGCAGTAACACTAACGGGTGGTTTCGGGAACCTCAACCACCGGAACAATCCCCGGACCCTGAGGCTCCCGAAGGAAAGGGGCATTTATATTTGCGGCGGATGGCTTCGGCCTTTCGGCATGTTCAGGGCGAATTGCCTCAGCCACCAAGGAAAAATCTTCTTTACACCACCCCGGGCAGGGGTTTTATAGTCTTATAGGAAAAATACTTGAAAGGATGAATATCCAGGGCATTGGGAAACCATCCATTAATTTCGTCCAGGTCTACAATGTTGACCGCAGGGCTGTATGAAATTGGAAGCACCGTTCCCCGGTCAAGGAGAAGTTTCTCCGCCTCGGAAAGGGTGATCCACCGTTCCGCCCCATCTTCCATCATGGAATCGTCGATCAGTTTTTCAAAGTCCCGGTCATCCAGTTTTGCATCGTTCAGGTTTGAACCGCTGGTCCACATCTGTAAAAAAGTATAGGGATCCGCAAAGTCCCCGATCCAGGTGGAAGATCCCACATCGTAATTATCCTCTTTCAGGGACTGGAAATATTTGTTGTATGGAACAACCTCGACCTTTACCGGCACCCCCAGGGATTCCTTCCAGGTGCTGGCCATAATCCCGGCGATCCGTCCCGCATCCTGGGACGGGGTAATTCTGATGACCAGTTCGGGCAGACCCGCCCCCTGGGCATATCCCGCATCCACCAGGAGCTGCCGGGCCTCATCAAGCAATTGTTCATCCGCCATTTTTATTTCGGGATATCCCGGGATAGGATAGATCAGGGTTTTGGCGGGCATGAAATGCCCCTCCCGGATCTGATTCCAGGGCAGTGAAATTGACAGGGCCCGCCGGATTCGCCAATCATTCCAGGGCTGCCGGGCAGAACGGATAAAATAATAATGGGTGGCAAACATGGGATTAACCACTACCCCCCGGTGGTCACTTAATGCATCAATATTTACATCCCCTGAAATCCACCGGGCCTCGCCGGTGTTCCACAGGCTTGCAGCTTCATCCCCATCCCCGGAAAACCGGAAGGTCAGTTTTTTCAGTGAAACCCTGGACACATCCCAGTACAATTCATTCCGGGCAAGGATGATGGAATTATCGGTTTTGCTCAAAATATAGAAGGGACCGTTGGACACCGGCGGCTGGGTTTTCCAGTCTTCCCTGTTCAGCATTTCCGGATGGATCGGACTGAACGAATGGTGGCAGAGCATGCTGGGAAAAAACGATGCGGGGGCATTCAGGGTTACCACCAGGGTCCGGGAATCGGGACAATCAATCCCTACGGATGAAACATCGGTTTTGCCGAGCCGGTAATCCCTCGCGCCTTCGATGATATCAAACAGGGATGAGTAGGGGGAATCCGCCCCGGGGGCAATCAGGGAAAGCCATGCCTTTTTAAAATGGGAAGCCAGAACGGGATCCCCATTCCAGTACCGGGCGGTTTCCCGGATGGTAAAGGTCCATTCCCGTTTATCCTGCGATACTACCCAGCGGCTGGCCACCGCCGGGACCGGTTCCATAGTAAAAGGATGATACGAAAAAAGTCCTTCATACAAAGCCGTAAACATCTGGGCTTCACTGGCCAGGTAGGATTTCCGGAAATCCAGTTCCAGGTCCCCCTGGGAAAATGCAACGGTAAATTCTTCCCTGTTAAGAACATCCGGTCTGGGAACGGCGTACTCCCCGCCGTCATCTTCGGGTTCTGTTTTTGGAGGGATGGTTCCGCCGGATATTGAGGACCCATCCCCGCTGGGCTGGGTTTTACAGGAAAAAATAAGGACTGCCAGAAGAAGCTGGCATATAATCAGGATGTTAAAAACAGACAGTTTATGCATCTTTTTTATATTCATACTATTTACCCCTTGGTAAAGACTTAAAACATTTCCGGTGCCCGGGAAACAAACCTATGAAATACCGATTTTCTTAAGTTGTTCTTCTTCTTCCTTAAGAGAGCTGTACTCATAGCGTTTCTGGTTTGCAGCAACGATAACATTTTTAATTGCAGATAATTCAGGTTTGACCCCTTTGATTTTGTCCTTTATCTCCGGAGGTGCCGTAAGTTTAAAGCAGTCATCCAGGGCTGATAACGTTTTATGCATCGTCTGCAGGTCCTTCAGGTTTTTATTCAGCAGGGAAAGGAGCTGGTCTTCCTCCATGGAATCCAGTTTGCTCCCCGAGGAAGTTCTTAAAGAAAAGGCATTTAATACTCTTATCCGCCGTTCCACATCCTGCTGCAATTGGAAATAGTTTACCCTGTCCTTACTGGTGGTTCCCCTGGCGGTATCCAAATACTGTATTTCGTATACCACCGGATCCGGTTCTTTATTCATCATCTGCCGGATGATTTCCCGGATTTTTTGTCCAAAGGTTTTTTTAATGTTGGAAAAGGCCTCATTGTTTTCATTGAACTTAGTTAAAATTTCCGTCAGGGTCAGGGCGCCGCCCCCCATAACCCTGAGTCCGTCAATCAGGAAGGGCTTGTATGAAACAACTTCCTTTTTTGCTTTTGCTTTGTTTTCAATAACTTCCAGGGCTTTCAGATTGGCTGCCCGCAATGGAGGGCCTTCCTTTGAATCCAGTTCCCTGATCACCTCATCCACCAGGTCCGGGTAATAGGGAACCCCGGGCATGTCACTGTGAAATTTCCGTTTAATCTGGGTAACGATTTCCGATCTTCGGGGATAGGCTCCGTCGGAATTGATAGAAAGATTATTGGTAATTTTAACCTGAATTTGCTGTTTGTACAGTTCTTTCTGGTAGTCTGCTACGGTTTTTAAAATCTGCATAATTGTATTGGTGGCTTTTCCCAGACCCTGCTGAGCTTCGTTCAGCAGTGATACCGACAGGGGATCACCGCCGGTTTTCATCTCGTTTATAAGTCCCATCAGGATTTTTGTATTCACATTAGCCGATGAATCCGAGTGATTGGACCAACTTATATATTTTACCAGGCTGGAAATCCGTTTAATCCGTTCCAGGGTCAGGAATTCAGCGCTGAAGGAATAAAAATTAACCAGGAAATCCAATTGATTATCAAAATTTGAGAGGCGGATGGAGATTTCGTTGATCTTTTCCGTTTCGGGAATATCGTCTGAAGGGGGAATTTCAATTTCCCCCATTTTAGCTTCGTGTTTATATGGATCAGGCTGGATTGCGCCTTTCTTTAAAAGGATTTCATAAATTGTTGAAAACAGGGAATGGTATGTGCGGAATTCTTCTTTTAATTTAACCAGCTGCGTTTTTTCAAGCCATTTACTCCGGGTATCGAGGCCCTGGGCGAGCAGTTCCTGATATTTTTTTAAGTCTTCCATACTTTTATTAGTATCTATTAATTCAGGAATTAATGCAATCTTCACAATATGTACATATATATAATATGAAAACATACCAATTCGTAACGAAAAAAGCGGCCAGCAGAATAAAAATTTTATCGATAATTGTTTTACTGGCCTCCATGGCACTGGCCTGTATTCTTGTCCTGCCGGGTTGCGGGAATCCCGTGATATACCGTTCCTATGCGGTGGTACTGCCGGATATTCCCCGCGATTGGGAGGCGGTTCTGGGAAAACCCCTGTGGCGTATAGAATGGGTGGACCCTAAGGGGAACTGGCGGACAATCCGGGAACAGGAAACCCGGGTGTTTCATCTGGAAATCTGCAGCAGCCGGGTAAATCCGGTGATCGCCTATCCCCACTGGCCCAACCGGAAAATTACCCCGGGTATGTTCTATCCAGCGGGGGGGCTCTTCCCGCTGGATACCCAGGGGGATACCCTTCGGTTAGACTGGCAGGGAGGAGTGGACGCCCGGTTTTTTATGCTCCTCTCCGGCCTTGACGGCGGAGGAAAACGGAGCCCCGAAATACTCGACTGGCCCAGGTTCAGGACCCTCCTGCGGGAAGGTCCCGTTTCTTCCGGGGTAAAAGCGGATCCCTGGATTGTTGACTGGGAGTTGGCGGCCCAGAAGATTGTCCGTTCGGGGTTTGATAAACGTTACCTGGTTTCCAGGACATTTACGGATATGAAAATCCCCATTCCCGAAGGCGGGACCTGGATATCCCCATCTCCTTTTGGTGAAAGCCGGTATTGGGAAACCGGAGAGACCATGGGTTTGAAGGCTTCCGAATCTCCGGCGAGGTATTATTCGGAAAATGGGGTGATAGTCTATACCAGCAAAACCTGGTCTTATTTTCCCCGGGAATGAATTGCCTTGCCCCTTGTGGGACTGCTTTCCTTCCAATACACTACAATGTATGGAAATCCGGAGAAAACCTCTCATAATTCTTGGGGCAGCCCTGGGTCTTTTAGTTATGGGTATCATCGTTAGTTATCCAAAGCTTTCCGGTTCTGTTTCAAAACCCGATGTCCGGACTTCCGCCACCCTCTGGATGAATCCCCTGGCAATGGTGATTCCCGGGGATAACCCCCTGTGGTTTGAATTAGTTGATGAAGGCCCTTCGGTGATTTCCTCACCCGGGGAAGCTTCCCTCGGGTCCTTTCTTCCCTGGCCCTATTCAATCCATATACAGGATATGATGATCCAGGAAAACCGGCTGATCCTGGCGGTAAACCGGCAGGGGTTTCTTGCCATCATTCCCTGGGACGATTACCGCCTGGGTATGTATCCTGTTTTTGATAAGGCGCATTTTGCCCGGTACAGTATTGCCTCATTGTTTATGTTTGATCAAATCCCGTCGGTACTTCTGTACCGGGATGATTTTTTCTCGGACCATGGATCCCTTCCCCTGCCGGAAACACCCGTAAAAGGCCTTGTAAAAGGGAGTATCCAGCCTATGGATGGGGAGGTCCCCGCATTCAGGAATTTTCCTTCATCAAAAGGATGGGATCTGGAAGCCCTTACCCGGGGAAAAAACGGGGACTGGTATTTTTCCGCGGTGCAGAAATCTTCAGCCATGCATGAAAAGCTGTACTATAAAACCGGGGCGCTGGATAAGTCTCCATCATCCATATCCATGGGGGATTACTGGATTGCCCTGGAACCGGAATCTCTTGGGAAAGCGGACCCCCTTCTGCGGGGTACCGCGGAAAAAGCCCTAAGCAGAAAATCCGGTATCTCTTCATATTTGATTGAAGCGATTTCACCGGATGATGAATATAAAACCTTTTATTCATCCGGGAACGGTGTTGGGGAATCATCTATAGTATCCCTCTTTGCATTCGCAAATAATAATACAGCCCTGGTGGTGTTTACCCAGGGCGCCGGTGCGGTGGGTAAAAAAAATGAGGATGAAACCATCGAAACAAATCTCTTTACCCTGCCGGAACTGCCGGAGGATTTTTTCTATACCGGAATAGCCCTGGTGGATAATACTATCATTGCAAGCTGGGAGGAACAGCATTCCTACGGGGTGGGGGCCGCGGGGTTTGTGCTGGTCCGGTCTCCGTTTAATTAAAATTGATGCCGGGAAAATCTGTATCGCTGGAATTGATGCTGTTTTTTCAGTAATCATACTGAAAATAACCGGACATAATTTTTTAACAGCTTGTTTTTCGTTTTCAAAACCATCAATTTAGGGATATATTTTTCGGGAGTATGGCTTTATACCCTTCGGCTTGCCGGGGAGGTTCATTTTTTCCCGGCTTCAGGGTAATATGCAATTTTTTATATTGTGTGGTATATTTTATCATATGAAAAGATATATTCAAATTGCGGTATGCATTTTGGTACTTTTTGCCGCCGGGGCTCCTTTGAAAGCCCTGGAAGGCGTACAATGGCTGATCCGGGGGGGGATGCTTTTTCTTCCCGAGGACAACGGCCTTGAATCCGACCCTTCACCGGTACTCTTTTCCCCAGGTGCTGCCGCCAGATTATCTTTTTTTGATTATCTCGGTCTGGAAATTTCCCTGGATTTTTACGGAACCTATTATGCCTATTCATATACCCTGGACAGGGCTGTCCCTGCGGCCATAGAAAACCGTTCCGCCTTTGTGTTTGGTTCCATTCTTGGGATTCAGGCGGTGTATATATATAAACCCCTGGATTTCTGGACCATCCGGGCTTATGCCGGACCGGGATTTGATTTCAGGATCAGCCTCACCGCCGGAGGACTCGAGGGTGCCGACAAGGAAGATGCCGCCAGTCAGACCAGGGATATTTCTTCCTATTTTTGGGGAAAAGGACGGTGGCTGTACCCGGTTGCGGGGGTCGGGATGGATTTTGCCGCCACCAGCAATCTCCTGTTAGGTTTTGATTTTAGGACCTGGTTCCCCATGTATAAACTCTGGAGCGGCGAAGACCTGCCCGCCATAGAAGGCTGGAAGTTTGGCCTGGACTTTACGGTAACATTCCGGTAAAGGTTCTTACCACCCAGGATGCCATTATAAGACCCGCCGCCGATGGAACAAAGGCGGTGCTTCCCGGGGCCAGATGTTTCCGGTTTTCTCCGGGTTCATCCCCGGCTCCGGAAACAAAATTTCTTACGGGTATTTCCTTTGAATACACCACCGGCAATGATTTCACATCCCTTTTTTTTAACTCCCGCCGCATAATCCTCGCCAGGGGACAAACCGATGTTTCATATATGTCGGCAATTTCCAGTTTTGAAGGATCGACCTTGTTGCCGGTTCCCATGGAACTGATGATGGGAATCCCCAGTTTCTGGGATGCTGTGATGAGGTCGATTTTTGACGACACCGAATCGATGGCGTCCACCACAGCGGATACGGTGGTATCCAAAAGGCCGGGGAATGTTTCACCGGTATAAAAAACCGGTACCGTTTCAACCCGGGCCTGGGGATTGATATCCAGGATTCTTTCTTTCATGGCATCTACTTTTTTCTGTCCCAGGGTGGAGTGCAATGCTATGATCTGCCGGTTTATATTGGAAGGTGCCACCACATCGTTATCAATCAAAATAAAAGAACCCACCCCGGACCGGGCCAGGGCTTCCGCCGCGTAGGATCCGACCCCGCCGATTCCGAAAACTGCAACCCTTGCGGTTTTCAAATGTTCCAGAGCTTCTTTTCCTAACACTGTTTCTGTACGGATAAACTGATTGATCATGTTGTTATGGTAAGGCAAGCGTCATGGACAGTCAATGATGCGGCTGCAAAAGCCGGGGCAGCTTAAGACTAGCCGTAGGGGTTTCCGGTTTATATAATAAGGGAACTTCTAAAAACTTCAGTTTTTAGAAGTTTTCGTACCCCATAGAGAAAAGCGCAATTCCGTAGGTCTTTACGATATACTGTATTGGCGATTTTCTCCAAGGCACCAAAGATGCCAGGGACCTCTAAAAACCCAACCGGGGTTTTTAGAGGTCCCCATAATCCCATCAGGAGAAACCCAATGATAGATTTACGAAGCGACACGGTTACCCAGCCCACTGAAGAAATGAGGAAAGCCATGGCGGAAGCCCCCCTGGGGGATGATGTATACGGTGATGATCCTACCATGAACCACCTGGAAGAGCTGGCTGCAAAAACGATTGGAAAGGAAGCGGCGCTGTTTGTTGTTTCGGGAACCATGGGAAACCAGTTGGGGGTTATGACCCATACCAAACGGGGAAATGAAATCATCCTTGGTAAGAACTGCCATATTGTCCGTTATGAATGCGGCGCGGCGGCGGTGTTGTCCCAGGTCAGTTTCCACCAGGTGGATAATCCCAATGGGTTTATTTATCCTGAAGATGTGGCAAAGGGATTCAGGACATCCGATATCCATAGTCCTGAAACGGGTCTGCTGTGTCTGGAAAATGCCCTGGCAGGAGGGCGGGTGGTTCCCCTGGAAATAATGAGGGCATCATCCGGTGCGGCCCGGGAAAGGGGAGTACCGGTTCACCTGGACGGGGCCAGAATTTTTAATGCCGCCCTGAGCCTGGGGCTTGATGTGAAGGAAATTGCAGCCTGCGCGGACAGTGTGATGTTCTGCCTGTCCAAGGGACTTTGTGCCCCGGTGGGTTCCATCCTGGCGGGCAGCAGGGATTTTATCCAGAGGGCCAGGAGAAACCGGAAAATCCTGGGGGGCGGTATGCGCCAGGCCGGGGTCCTGGCGGCGCCGGGAATAATAGCCATTGAAAAAATGACCCGCCGGCTTGGGGAGGATCATGAAAACGCAAAATACCTGGCGCAGAAATTACAGGCCCTCAATTTTGTGGAATGCAATCCCGGGGAGGTTGAAATAAATATGGTTTTTTTCAATATACGCAAACCCGGATTTAGTGCTGATGCCTACACAAAACATATGCTGGGAAAAAACATAAAGGTTTCCGGGGAAACATCCCCGGGTCGTTACCGTTACGTGACCCACCACGGCATAACCAGAAAAGATATTGACCTGGTTATTGATAGCCTTGGTGAAATTCTGGGTAAGTAGTTTTTGTGTAATCAGCTACTTTTTGATGATTGTATAATTATTTGCTTTTATCTTGAGAAGCATCACCCTTTTCTGTAGAATGGTATTATGATGATTACTTCTTATGTACCCGGTAAAACCATGATTCCCTGGCCTGAACTGCTTCCCCTGGCAAAAATGCTGCGGGTTGGACAGGACACCATATTTTATTATGATACGGAATCCGGACCGTCGGAGCTGACCCTGGTTTGTATCCACGGCCTGGGTGATGAGGCGGATTCTTTCCGGCACCTTTTTCCGGTTCTGCGGAACCATTACCGGATTATTGCCCTGGACTTGCCCGGTTTCGGAAGAAGTACCGCCAGTAAAAAAGCGGTTTTTAAAAGGCATATTGAAGCGGTTGAACAAATTCTGAACATGATCAAAGGGCCGGCGGTTCTGGCGGGCAGTTCCATGGGGGGGATGATTGCCGAAGCCGCCGCGGTCCATAATCCTGATCAGGTGAAAGCTGTGGTCCTGATGGACGGGGTCCTGCCGTTAAAAGCAAAACCCAATCCGGGGCTGCTGTTTATGGCGCTGCCCTTTCTGGGAAAATCCTGGTACAGGGGGTTCAGAAAAAACCATGAAGCGGCTTATCAATCATTGATTCCCTTCTATGCCAATCTTGAGGGGATGCCCCGGAAGGATAGGGACTTTCTCCGCCGGCGGGTAATTGACCGGGTGGAGAGCGGGACCCAGTACAGGGCTTATTTTTCATCTCTCCGGAGTATGATGGGATACACGGTTTCTTCATCAAAATCCATAGCGGAAAAAATACGCAGTTTCCCCGGAAAAATAATGATCATCTGGGGCGAAGAAGATCTGCAGATGCCCCCGGAAGCGGCCCAGGCTCTGCAGGCCCTCAGACCCGATTCATTTCTCGTGAGCTTCCCCCAGGCTGGACACTTGCCCCACCAGGAAAAACCCCTGGAAGTAGCGGATGCGATGCTTCAGTTTATGATGAACATTTAGCCCCGCGGCTGCATCTCCTCCGGGAAAAATATTTTCTCCGGGCGGGTTTTTACCTGTGTCACTTTTTTGACAATAAAGCCTTCCCGCGGAGGACCCTCCGTTCTTCGATGAAGGCTTCAAATTTTTCAACGCTGCTGTTGATCACCATGTCCGGTCCGGCATTTACTTCCTCAAGTACTGTTAATGCCTCCGTGAAAATTCCTATATCGGTCCGGTAATGGGCATCGGAACTGCAGCTCATGGGAACTCCCCGGTCCATACATTTCTGTGCAATTAATCGGCAGTTTTCTTTTGATCCGGGTCTTATTCTAAAGGAAGCATTGTTTATTTCCAGGACCTTGCCATACTCCTTTGCAGCATCCACCACCGCATCATAATTTACCGGGTAAACCCCGTTGCCGGGATGGGAAATGGCATCCACCAGCGGATTGGCTATAGCGGCAATTAGAGCTTTAGTGTTTTCCTTTTCCCTTCCGGGTTCAAAACACAGCTCATGAAATCCAGCCATAATAAAATCGAGGGTTCCCCCATATCCCGGGGGAATATCCGTATTGCCCTTAGAGTCAAGAATATTGCCTTCTATTCCGGAATAAAACCTAACATCAAATATAATTTTAGGAATAGTTTTTAGGTTTCCGAAATGGTATCTATGGGTGCAGCCCCCCAGGGCCGGACCGTGATCGGTCAGAACAAAACCGGCAAGCCCCCGTTCCCGGGCCTCCCTGGCTAGTTCGTCAATAGTAGAATAAGCATGACCCGATGCAATCGAGTGGGTGTGGGTATCGATAGGTATGTTCATATAGGGATATCATCTTGTATAGGAAGAATTTTGTCTACACCTCAATTTTGATTGGAGGGCTGCTGGGGTTCATACCCGGATGCTTGCATCGGTTGATTTTTTAACGCCCTGGATGAAGGTTGAAACGTTTGTATGTGGTATGAACCCTCAGCCTGTATAATAATTTCCTCTTTCTACATTCACCTGCGGGGTTGTTGATTAACGGATATTTTGCAGGCTCCTTCAGGGAAGACCCGGTGATTGAGGCTCTCGAAATCACCGGTGAGGATTTTTTCTTTTCAGTCCCTTCAAGACCCTCAACCCAAACGGATTCAGAAACTTCTCCGCCTCCGGGAGATTTTTCCCGCCGGTATTGCTGGAATACATTCTTGCGTATATGATTAACAGGTACTTATTTTTTGAGGAGGCCAACATGATCCTTGGCTGCGGCGAGGCTTTGATTGATATGGTGCCCTCCGTAAATGCGGAGGGGGTTCCTGTTTTTTTACCCTGCCCCGGAGGCAGTCCCTACAATACGGCCATAGCGGTAGGCCGTTTAGGAGCACCGGTTTCTTTCTTAGGAAGATTGTCCGGGGATTTTTTCGGTCAGATGTTAGCCGGGAGGCTTACGGAAAATAATGTGGGAACGGATCTGATTATCCGGTCCAATGAAAATTCAAGTCTGGCTTTTGTTAAACTGGAAAAGGGCAAAGAACCGGAATACATTTTTTATACCCAGGGTACGGCGGACCGTTCTTTTTCTGTAAATGATCTTCCGAAAAGTTTCAGCAGGAAACCTTCGTGTGTTTTTTTTGGATCCATTGCCATGACCATGGAACCTGTGGCTTCCGCGGTGGAGCAATTTGTAATGGACCAGTCCTCATTGCCCGAAGGCCCGGTGATTTCCCTGGACCCCAACGTCCGGCCTTTTATGATCACCGACAGGGCTGCCTACGTGAAGCGTTTTGAAAAATGGGTGGCCGCATCCCATATCGTAAAAATTTCCGAAGCGGATTTTGATTTTATCTATCCTGGTCTGGGGCTTCAGAAATCCCTGGAGAAGGTAATCCGGATGGGACCATCCCTGGCGGTGACCACCCTTGGTCCTGATGGTGCCATGGCACTGGTAATATCCCCCGATGGTTCGGTTGCTGAAGTAAAGGCTCCGGTGGTTCCGGTTAAGGTGGTGGATACCATCGGAGCCGGGGATACCTTTCACGGGGGTCTTCTTTCCTGGCTGATCCTGCATGGTAAAATGACCAGGGCGGGGATTGCCGGGTTATCTGAATCAGATTTGGAAGAAGCTCTGCTGTTTGCCAACAAAGCCGCATCTTTGGTATGTTCCCGGCGGGGCGCGGAACCGCCCACCATGGCTGAAATGGAAGCGTTCAAAGGATAGGTATGGCGGGTAATAATTTTGGTACCATATTCTGCGTAAGCACCTTCGGGGAGTCCCATGGGGAAGCCCTGGGGTGTATTATCGACGGGTGCCCCGGGGGGCTTTCCCTTTCCGTGGAGGATATCCGGCTTGAGCTGGCCCGGCGCAGGCCCGGTGCGGGCGGAGCATCCACCACCAGGCAGGAATCGGATGAGCCGGAAATTCTCTCCGGGGTATTTGAAGGTAAAACACTGGGAACCCCCATCGTTATTATTGTCAGGAACCGGAACCAGCAGTCCAGGGATTATGAAGCAATCAAGGATCTTTACAGACCAGGCCATGCTGACTGGCCCTGGGAAACAAAATACGGGCTCCGGGATTACCGCGGGGGAGGCCGCAGTTCCGCCAGGGAAACCATCGGGCGGGTAGCCGCGGGAGCGGTGGCAAGGGTTTTCTTAAAAACCTATGGTATCCGTATCCATGCCTGGACCCAGGAGGCTGCCGGGATAAAGGCACCCTGCTGGGGCGATCCGGAATTTGATTCCGGAGAAATTGAAAACAATCCCCTCCGGATACCCCATAAAAAGACAGCGGAAAAGGTAATGGAAAAAATTGATGAAGCCCGGAAAAAAGGGGACAGCCTGGGAGGGATAATATCCTGCCGGACTGAAGGTCTGCCTCCCGGACTGGGTATGCCCGTGTTCGCCAAACTCGATGCCCTTTTGGCCGGGGCAATCCTGTCCATCGGCGCCTGTAAGGGAATTGAATTCGGTGCCGGGTTTGATGCGGCAGGCCGGGAGGGTTCCCGGAATAATGATGCCCTTATACCCGGCGAAAAACCATCCCGCTGGGATATGCCGCCGGATGTACCCGGCGCATCCTTCCAAAAGAATGATGCCGGGGGAGTGCTGGGCGGTCTTTCCACCGGAACTGCCCTGGAATTCAGGGCCGCATTCAAACCCATCCCCTCAATTTCTTTGCCCCAGAATACGATTAACCGGCGGGGTGATGCATGCACCATTGAAGTAAAAGGCCGCCATGATGTGTGTGCCTGTCCCCGGGTTGTTCCGGTGGTGGAGGCCATGACATCCCTGGTTTTGGCGGACCTTCTCCTCTTGTCCAGGTGTGACCGGATCTAAAGGGCGATCCATAAATCCATGAAAAATCTTGTCAGAGTAAAAAATAAATCTGATCCGGCATTCAAATATACCGGGGGATAACATGACTACAATTATTGGAGCAGTTGCTTTTGGCTCTGCGGCTGTAATATATCTTTTATTGATTTGCGGAGCCCCCTTAGGCGAGTTTGCCCTGGGCGGAAAGTATAAAGTATTGCCTGGCAAGTACCGGGTTATCTGTGCCGTATCAGTGGTGGTTCAATTATTTGCAGTCATGATTATCCTGCAGACCGGAAGAATTATTCCTTTTATATTTACCCCGCAGGCTACCAGGATTATTTGTTTTATATTTGCGGGATATTTATCTTTGAATGTGGTGACGAACTTTTTATCAAAAAGCAAAAAAGAAAAATGGGTTACCGGTCCTCTGTCTTTAATCACGGCCGTATGCTTTTGGTTAACCCCATTGCTTCATTAAATTGGCAGAGGGCATTTCATACATACTTATTTCTTCCCATATCCCTTCGATGCTTCGGGGGCTTCAGCACAAGTAGCCCCAGGGCCCGGAGATTCCCGGCGGTTGAGGTTTCCGAAACCACCTGCGGGGGAGGATATGCTTTGGTAAACTATTAATGAAATGAGTTCTCGTAAGAAAAGAGAGCGGGTTGAGCATACCAGCCTATCGGAACTTGCCTTAAACCGGAAACCGTTCCTCCAAAATGACGAATCATCCTTTCCGCAAATAAAGAGGGATGGTCTTTGTTTCCTTGTCATCCACGTATAACACAAAATTTACAACCCCGCTGGCCTTGAATTTCAGATTCGTTATCGAATATACCAGATGGGAGACCGCCGAGGCATTTCCAACCCCCTTTACTTCCATTTTGCCTATCACGGGTTCCAGGGTCATTTCTCCGTCCAGATCCCGGGTTTCAATCCTGAACGAGTGGTTTCCGAATTCCCAAAGATCAAACCTGAGGCGGATCACTATGGAAAGCTGGGGATGAACACAGGGAAAATTCCGGGCAATGATGGTATCAAAGGTGCCTACAATGGTCAGCTTCCCCCCGTTTTCCTGGGCAAAATCGCAGAGAGTAAAAAGTTCAGTTTTCATATAAGCACCCATCCTGATTTGGGAAAACCCTTTCAAAGGTATCCGGCTTTGAAAATAATAATCAGTCCCTACCTACATAATACATGTATTTTGCATAAACCTAAAGAATAAAATTCTCTCCAGGGAAACTTCTAAGAACTTCAGTTTTTAGAAGTTTCCCTTAGATATACCCTGTATTAGGGTAATCCCATTTCCTTCTTTTTGATAGGCCTGAGGAGCTCAAGGACAGACATTTGAATTATTCCGGTCCTGAAAACCTTGAAGACCTGAAAAAAACAGGCTATGATTATCGTGAAATGACTGATTTTGTTCACCTCCATGTACATAGTGATTTTTCTCTCCTCGACGGGGCCGCGGATGTTAAGGGCCTGGCCGAAAAAGCCCTTGCCCTGGGGATGAAACACATCGCAATTACCGACCATGGAAACATGTTCGGTGTTCTGGAATTTCAAAATGCCTGCCAGGAAAAGGGGATACATCCTATTATAGGAAGTGAATTCTACATGGCCCGGGGATCCAGGTTTGAAAAAAGCGGTTCCGAACACGGCAATAAGTATTTCCACCTGGTACTTCTTGCGATGAATGAAGAGGGTTACCGTAATATGGTTAAACTTTCCTCGTTTTCCTATACCGAGGGTTTTTATTATAAACCCCGGATCGATGAGGAGCTTCTGCAAAAATACCATAAGGGGTTAATCTGCCTGTCCGCCTGTCTGGCGGGTGAAATTCCCAACCTCATTATGGAAGGCAAACCCGCCGAGGCCGAAGCCAGGGCCCGGTGGTTCCGGGACTTGTTCGGAGATGACAACTACTACCTGGAACTGCAGGACCACGGTATCCCGGCCCAGAAAAAGGTGAACACCGCTTTGGGTGAAATCGCCCGGCGGACCGGAATTCCCCTGGTGGCCACCAACGATAGCCACTATATAGAACAGAAAGATTCGGTGGCCCAGGATATAGTTCTCTGTATTTCCACCGGGAAAAAACGGAACGAGGAAAAGCGCATGCGCTTTGAAACGGACCAGTTTTATATTAAATCCGGGGATGAAATGGCCGCCCTCTTTCCTGAATATCCGGAAGCTATTTCAAATACGGTCCGTATCGCTGAACGGTGCCATGCGGTCATTCCGAAACCGGGCCCCCTTCTGCCGGACTTTGAAATTCCCCGGGGTTTTTCCTCCGAAGGGGAATACCTGCGCCATCTGACCTATGAAGGGTTAAAGTTCAGATATCCCGGTTACGGAAAGGATATCCAGGACCGGGCGGATTATGAACTTAACGTAATTATCGAAATGGGTTTCACCGGGTACTTTCTGATTGTGGCGGATTTTATCAACTGGGCCAAGGAACACGGGATTCCCGTGGGGCCGGGCCGCGGTTCCGGCGCTGGGTCTATTGTAGCGTACGCCCTAAGAATTACGGATATCGAACCCCTGAAATACAACCTCCTGTTTGAACGGTTCCTGAACCCGGACCGGATTTCCATGCCCGACTTTGATATAGACTTCTGCTTCGAAAGACGCGGGGAAGTTATAGATTATGTAACGGCAAAATACGGCACCGACCGGGTGGGGCAGATCATCACCTTTGGAACCCTCAAGGCAAAGGCGGTAATCAAGGATGTGGCCCGGGCTCTGGACATAAGTCTGGACGAAGCAAACATGATTGCCAAACTGATCCCGGAGGATCCCAAAATGACCCTGGCCAAGGCTTTTGAACAGGAGCCCCGGTTAAGGGAACTGGAACAGGACCCCAAATACCAGGAATTGTTTGCCATTGCCCGGCGGCTGGAAAATAAGAACCGCCATTCCAGCCTCCATGCGGCGGGGATCGTTATCGGTAAAACCGAACTTTCCGATTACGTGCCCCTCTTCCGGGACTCCAAAACCGGGATCATAGCCACCCAGTTTAACAAGGACCTTATCGAGGACTGCGGTCTGGTTAAGATGGACTTCCTGGGGCTTAAAACCCTGACCCTTATCAAAAACACGGAAAAGCTTGTCCGCAGGAGAGGCGGTGATCTGGCCCGGTTTGATTCGGATAAAATTCCCGAGGGGGATTCCGCCACGTATAAAATGCTCGGTGAGGGTTTAAGCACCTGTGTGTTCCAGTTTGAATCCCAGGGAATGCAGAGTATCCTCAAACAGGTGAAGCCCACCAAGCTGGAGGACCTTATCGCCTTGAATGCGCTTTACCGGCCCGGTCCTATGGCGTATATTCCCCAGTTTGTGGAATCCAAGTGGGGCCGCCAGCCCATCGTCTATCCTGATCCCTGCCTGAAACATATCCTGGAAGAAACCTACGGGGTTATTGTTTACCAGGAACAGGTTATGCAGGTGGCCCAGATCATCGGCGGTTACAGCCTGGGACAAGCGGACCTGCTCCGCCGGGCCATGGGAAAAAAGAAAACCGAAGTCATGGTGAAGGAAAAGGCCCGGTTTATCGAAGGGGCAAAGAAGAATAATTTCAAGGAGTCCGATGCGGACCGGATTTTTGAAATCCTGATCCCCTTTGCCGGTTATGGGTTTAATAAAAGCCACGCTGCGGCATATTCCCTGGTAGCGTATCAGACCGCCTACCTCAAGGCCAATTTCCCCGCGGAATTTATGGCGGCCAACCTGACCAATGAAATCACCAGCACGGATAAACTCCCCGGCTATATCGATGAAGCCCGTAAAATGGGCATTCCCATCGATCCTCCTGATATAAACCGTTCGGATACATATTTTTCCGTAGTGGACGGACGGATCACCTACGGTTTCCTGGGAATTAAAGGTCTGGGTGATGCTTCCGCCGAGGAAATTGTTAACGGCAGAAAAGAAACTCCCTACAGGGATTTTATGGATTTCCTGGAGCGGGTGGATATAAAAACCGTGGGAAAAAAAGTGATAGAGCTGCTCATCAAAACCGGGGCGTTCGACAGTTTCGGGATAAGCCGGGCCAAGCTGATAGGAAATTTTGAACGGGCAGTGGATTATGCCCAAAGTAAAAAGGATGATAAGCGGTTTGGCCAGACCAGCCTGTTTGAGGAATCCGGTGAAAAGGAATATCCCGATTTTGTGTTTGAGGATTTTCCCGACTGGAATAAAAATGAACAGCTTCAGGTAGAAAAGGAACTGATCGGATTTTATTTTTCAGGCCACCCCATGGATGACTACAAAAAAATCTGGGAAAGGGCTTCGACCCTGGATTTGGCCCATCCCGAACGGTCCACCCCGGACCGGGAATATATCCTGGTGGGAATGATAAAATCCCTGCGGCCTTACCAGACCAAAACCGGGAAATGGATGGGCTTTGGTTCCCTGGGGGATTTTAACGGTGATATGGATTTGACCTTTTTTACCAAAACCTGGGAACAGTACCGGGACAGGTTAAAGGTTGATGAGATTGTGGTCCTCAAGGGAAAACTGGACATGTCCCGGGACAGGCCAAGCTTCCTGGTGGATTCCCTCCTGGATATGGGGGAAATTTCCGAACGGTCCTGGCGGGAGGTCCATATCAGGCTCGATCCGGGGACCTCCGCCAGGGAGGAAAATCTGTATCCCCTTAGGGATTGCCTGGGTGACATTTCCGGATCCTGTGCGGTATTTATCCATGTGCCGACCTCATCCGGGGAAGGCATTATCCGGACCGCCACCCAGATCAGTTCCGGAGCTGACCAGGGAACCCTGGAGACCATTGGGGCCTGCACCGGGGTGTCCGAGGTTTGGCGGGAATAGCACTTTCCCGCGGGATCCTGTTCCCCGATTTATAAAAGGAGTTTTTATGGGAATGTTGATGTATTTTATTGCTTCGTTAATCAATCTGTATTTAATATTGATTTTGATCCGGGTTATTTTATCCTGGATCCAGGGACCCCACCAGGGCAGAATATATGAAATCCTGGGTCTCATTTGTGATCCCTACTTAAACTGGTTCAGGCGTTTCCGGGCTTTCCAGACGCCAACCTTGGATTTTTCCCCCATTGTGGCCATGGCGGTGCTTTCGGTGCTGAGCAATATTTTTTATGCCATAGGGCGTTTTGGGCACATTACCATTGGATATATTCTTGCCATATTATTGTCCGCCATCTGGTCATTTGTTTCTTTTATCCTGGGATTTTTTATCCTGGTGCTTATCCTTCAGCTTATCTCGTTTTCCACCAACCGGGACGTATACAACGGGTTCTGGCGGATTGTCGACCTCATGGCTCAGCCCATCCTGTACCGGCTGAACAGAAGGATCTTCAAATTCCAAACCACCGATTCCCGGAAATGTATTATTTCCTGCGGAGTTTTTCTTTTGGTTATCTGGATCATCCTGGGAATAGCGGTTTTCCTCCTGGATGTGCTTTTCCGAAGTCTCCCGTTCTAAAAACACGTGTTTCTCCGGGAACTTTCCGCATCTATTGATCAAATCAAAGGGGCCGGCCCCGCGGCGGTAAAAACCCTGGCCGGGATTGGTGTCCATGACGTGGCGGGTCTTCTCTGCCGCTATCCCCGGGACTGGGAGGACCGGAGCCTGGTGGTTCCCCTGAGGGATTTCAGCCGGTACCCAGCGGTGTGCACCGTGGTTAAGGTCCTGGCCCATGACTGGTTCGGTGCGGGCAGGATGAGAACCCTTAAGGTTCATGTGGAGGATGATACCGCCCGGGCTGTGCTGGTTTGTTTTAACCGTCCCTTTCTGGAAAAACAGCTCCAGGTAGGAAATTATTATCAGCTTTGGGGAAAGTTCTATTATAAATACGGGGAAATCCAGTCCACAGCTTTTGAAATTGAAGCATTGGGGGAAGATTACGGTGAAGACCAGCTAATCCAGCATACCATTAAAAAGGGAAATTTCGGACAGATCCTTCCGGTATATTCCTTAACCGCAAACC
The DNA here is from genome assembly GCA_031549725.1 of Treponemataceae bacterium. Lineage (GTDB taxonomy): Bacteria > Spirochaetota > Spirochaetia > Treponematales > Breznakiellaceae > UBA937. The sequence continues at coordinate 48,126 of JAVBPH010000056.1, read as the reverse complement.
TGACCCAGGGGCTGCTGCGCAAGCTTGTCAGGAACGCCCTGAACCAATACGGAAAATACCTGGAGGATGAACTTCCCCTGGATATCCGCGAAAGGGAAAAACTCATGCCCAAGGCAGATGCTGTCCGGGCAATCCATTTTCCTTTAACCCTGGCTGAACTGGAATCGGCAAAAAAAACCTTAATATATGAAGAACTTTTTTACCTGGAAATAATGGTGGGAAAGCGCGCCCTGGAGAGGAACCCATCGAGGATTTCAGGAACCGGGCAGAACCGGGAGGTATCCCTAGCAAACATCTCCGGAACCCGGGAATTTTCACCCCTGCAAAAACGGCTTATAGAACGGCTCCCCTTTGAACTTACCCCAGGCCAGTTGTCCGCGGTGGAAGAAATAAATCTTGACATGGCCGGGCCCTATCCCATGGCAAGGCTGCTCCAGGGAGATGTGGGCTCCGGGAAAACCCTGGTATCCTTCCTGGCCGCGCTCTGGGTAGCGGATTCCGGCGCCCAGGCGGCGGTGATGGCTCCCACGGAACTCCTGGCCCGGCAGCATGCGGAAAATGCCGCCCGGCTGCTGGAGCCCCTGGGGATCAGGCCGGCGTTTCTTACGGGAAACATTAAGGCCGCAGGGCGGAACCATCTTTTAAAGGCCCTGGCCGCGGGGGAAATCGATATTGTGGTAGGAACCCATGCGCTTTTTTCCAGGGATGTGGCGTATAAAGACCTGGGCCTGGTGGTGGTGGATGAACAGCACCGGTTCGGGGTGGTGCAGCGTTCAGCCATCATGGCCAAGGGGGATCATCCCCATCTTTTGATGATGAGCGCCACCCCCATTCCCAGGACATTAGCCCTGACGGTATTCGGGGATCTGGATGTGTCGATTATCCGGGACCTTCCGCCGGGAAGAAAAACCATTAAAACCCATCTGGCTAAACAAAGCAGCGAACAGAGGGTATACGATTTTGTCAAAAAAGAACTCGCCTCGGGCAGACAGGCCTATTTTGTATATCCATTAATCGAAGGTGATGAAACTAAGGACCTGAAGGACGCCCAGTCCATGGCGGAACGTCTGGGGAAAGAGGTATTTCCCGGTTATCCCGCAGCCCTGATCCATTCAAAACTGGATGATGAGGAAAAGCGGAAAACCATGGAAGCCTTCCGCCGGGGAACCATAAAAATCCTGGTTGCCACCAGCGTGGTCGAAGTGGGGGTGGATGTCCCCAATGCCAGCTGCATGGTTATCGAACATGCGGAACGGTTTGGACTTTCCGCCCTGCACCAGCTCCGGGGCCGGGTCGGCCGGGGAACCGACCAATCCTACTGCTTCCTGGTATACTCGGATGAACTCACCGAGGACGGCAAAAAGCGCCTTTTGGTAATGCTGGAAAACTCCGACGGATTCATCATTGCCGAAGAGGACCTGAAACTCCGGGGCCCCGGCCAGATAGCGGGGATCGAACAATCGGGATACCTCAACCTGGGCATCGCCGACCCCGTCCGGGATGCGGATACCCTGGTCAGGGCCCGTTCCGACGCCTTCGGAATCCTGGAAACCGACCCGGGCTTTCTGCAGCCCGAACACCGGATGATCGACGAAGTCCTGCGGAGAGCCCCGCCTTTTTCCACCGTGACCCTGTAATATAATAAAACGAAGAAAAGCCTTTTTGTGACGGGTGGTTTTGAGAGTCTCAACCACCGGGTGTCTCCGGTCCCTAAGGCTGCTTGTGCTGAGGCCCTCGAAGCATCGATGGGACCCATGAAGAAAAGCTTTTTACCTGGTTTCAGGGATTTTAACCATCAGGTAAGTATTGAAAAAGCATGATGAACACAGAGGTGAATCGGAAACCCAAAAGCCGCGGTTTTTTTTTCATTCCATTGAAACACCCGTAACAATTGTCATAAAATAAAAACTATAACAGCCGGAGGATAATCATGGTTTACCGGAATTACGGAAAAACAGGTAAAAAAACATCTCTTTCAGGATTTGGCGGAACAGCGTATTTTAATGCTGCTCCGGGATATTTTGAAACCCCGGGTGGGACCGTCTTCGGCGAGGGGACCGCAGAAATGCGGCGCCATAATCTTCCAAATTTTAACCGACTTAAAGAAATCTCACACATAGGAGTATAAATATGCAAATTCTACCATCAGACTATGTTCCTCTTCTGGATCTTAGGCAAACCGAACAGGCAATCAAATTTGTGAAGGATTTTTTTGAAAGGAATCTTTCTGCGGAACTTCGTCTTTCCCGGGTTACCAGCCCTCTTTTTGTCCCCCAGGGATCAGGGATAAATGATGATTTGAACGGTGTGGAACGGCCGGTCCATTTTCCGGTTAAACAGATGGGGGACGCCGAAATGGAGGTGGTCCAGTCCCTGGCAAAATGGAAGCGGATGGCCCTGGCCAATTACGGTTACAGCACCGGGAAGGGCCTCTACACGGACATGAATGCCCTCCGTCCGGATGATGATATTGATGCGATTCATTCAATATACGTAGATCAATGGGACTGGGAACTGGTCATGCGGGAAGAGGACCGGAAAAAGGCTTTTATCACCAGCATTGTTAACCGGATTTATGAGGTCCTGAAACAGACCGAGTTTGTGGTCTGCGAGCAGTATCCCCAAATACAGCCCCTCCTTCCCGAAAAGATTTTCCATATCCATGCGGAAGAAGTTTTGAAACGGTACCCAAAACTTACCCCGGTGGAACGGGAAAAGGAACTGGCCAGGGAATACGGCGCCCTGTTTATATCGGGAATTGGCTGCGAATTAAGCGACGGTACTATCCACGGGGGCCGGGCTCCGGACTATGACGATTGGTGTACCATTGCCGAGGACGGCCTTCCGGGCCTTAATGGTGATATCATCGTTTGGGACCCGGTCCGGCAGGATTCGCTGGAACTTTCATCCATGGGCATCCGGGTTAACCGGGAAAGTCTCCAGAAACAGCTGAAAATCCGGGGAATGGAGGAACGGAAGAATCTTTTCTGGCATAAACGGCTGCTGGCCGGGGAGTTCCCCCAAACCATCGGCGGCGGGATTGGCCAGTCCAGGCTTTGTATGTTTTTTCTCAGAAAAGCCCACATCGGGGAAGTTCAGGCTTCGGTCTGGCCCGAGGAAACCCTCCGGGCATGCAAAAACCGGAATGTTCCCCTGATGTAGGGAAATTTCGGTTAGGAAAATATGAATATTTATATGACATTTGTCATGTAAATGATGAAGAAATAGACATTTTAAATGATATAACATGTTATATTATATTTTAGTAGAAGCTATGTTCAGTTATTCTGAACATAGCTTTTTTATGACCGCTCAAACCGGGTTGTATAAAGTTAAATATGTGTGTCTTCCAAAGAGGCCCGGGCAGACAATAAAAGTATCGTGCAGAAAAAGACCATATGTAAACAGGAAAGTAATGAAACCGATAAAACTTTTATTGAAATACATTATTTTTTCTCCTTATAGTTGGTGTGAAAGAAAGTAAGTAAAATAGCAGCCAAATACCGACTGCTCAAATATTTACAAATCGAATAATATAGTTTATAATTAAAAAAATATTATCAAAATACTAAACAATTTTCTAATTATTTGTTTTACGGAATGGAGTGTCCTATGAAAGTTGAACAGGAAAAAAATTCGGATCTGGCGGTTTTCTCCCTGCTTTCCTTGATTAAAGAACACGGTTCTATTTCCCAGGTGCGGTTGAGCGATCTCAGCGGGTATTCCCGTTCCACGGTTTCCATTAATTGTGATAAACTGGTTTCCACTGGATTTATTATCAGTGATTCCTCCAGTACCACTAATAAAAGAAAAAATATCGAATTCCGGCTCAACAGGAAATTGGGGTATATCCTCGGCTTAGGGTTGGGGGGATCAAGCTGCAGAATAGCCTTGTTTGACATTGAGGGGACCATGATCGAATCGGTTCGTATTCCGGTGGATCTCATGCGCGGTCCCGAACCGGTGCTGGAACTTATCTGTTCCAGCACCGACGAACTGCTGAAAAAACACCAGGAAAACCCCATGCCCCTTTTGGGAATCGGGATGGGATTACCTTCCCCGGTACAATATGAAGATGGGGTGGCCTTTCATCCGGCTTTTATGCCGGGATGGCATCTTTTTCCGGTAAAGAAATACCTGCATGACCGGTACCAGTGTCATGTTTTTATTGATAATGAGGTAAATACCCTTGCCCTGGGGGAATATGCGGAATTGAAGGGCCGGAATTTAAAAACACTGATGTGCGTTAAAGTAGGAACCGGTATTGGTGCGGGAATTATCATTGACGGGAATATCTACCGCGGGGAAAAGGGCGGCGGCGGGAACATCGGGCATATCTCTGTGGACAACGAAACTCTATGTTCCTGCGGAAAAACCGGCTGTATAGAGGCTATTGCCAGCGTTCCCGCGGTGGAAAAAAAAGCGGAACAGCTGGCAGAACAGCATCCGGAATCGGTTCTGGCGGAAATATTCCGGCAGCAGAATAAAATCACTATTAATGATATCAAATCTGCTGCTGATAAGGGGGACCGGCTCGCCCTAAGGGTTATTATGGATGCCGGGACAACCCTTGGCAGTTTGATAGGAAAACTAGTTATCTTTGTTGATCCGGGGATGCTAATGATTGCCGGGCGGTTAACCGTTCTTGGGCCCACATATCTTGATTATATCCGCAAGGCCACCCTCCGGGAGGCTGCTCCCTGGGTGGATGCAACCTTTGCTATAGAATTTTCCAAGCTTAAAGAGGATAGTTCCGCCACCGGAGCCGCCCTGTTATGTATCAGCGAGCTTTTTAAACGCCAGCTTATCACTAAAATTGCAGGCCAATAATCGATACGATAACCCGAGTTTTTGGTATCTTCATTCTAATCCAAAATAACATAATTTTTTCCAGGAATTGATCCTTCTGGCCTATCGTTTGTCCTGTCCTGGACAGATTAGGGTTGCTGCTGTATCTATCAATCTTCATTTTTTTACCTCTGTGTAAGTCTTTGGAACTATATTCACGGTTTTGTACCTATCAGCCTTCATTTTTTTTCCTCTGTGTAAACCTTTGGATCTATCTTCGCTGTTTTCGATCCTCCTTCCTGTTATTTATATAATTTTCATGATTGAATAATATTATTCGAAAAAAAAATTAAATTGTTTGACAAATAGACAAAACAGATTTATCATGATAAACAATTGAAAAGAGCGGGAGTTGTCCCGTTAAATAAAAGCTTAGGAGGAGCGTATGCGTCGTTTATTAATCCTGCTTGTGTGCTTAAGTATTGTATTTCCCGTATTTGCCGGTGGAAGTCAGGATACAAAACCATCCGGAGGAATTTCGGATGCCGAAAGAAATGCGGTTTCCGCAGATGGTATTGCCTGGAAAAAATATTCCGGGACTACCCTGCATCTGGGGATGAACAAACATATTTATACTACCACAATCCGCAGTGTGATAGCTGAATTCGAACAGAAAACGGGAATAAAAATCATTATTGATGAATATGCCCAGGATGAATTCATGACCAAACGCCTGGTGGACCTTTCCTCCGGAGCCGGAACCTTCGATATTGTCATGATGGACTCCATCTGTACCCAGGCAGCTCTGGCCGGATGGATTGAAAACCTGGAACCCTGGCTTAACCGCCGGGACCTGGTGGATAAGACCGCTTATAATGTTAATGATATCAGTCCTTCCTTTAAGCAGGCCTTCACCGTGAAGGGAAGCCTCTATGCAATTCCCGTATCCGGGGAAAAGCAGATCCTTTTCTACCGCAAGGATATTTTCCAGCAGAAGGGTCTTAAGGTTCCCGCAATCTTTGATGAGTTATATGAAACCGCCAAGCTTCTTAAGAAAGAATATCCCGCAGGGATCCTTCTCCGGGGACAGAAAATTCATACCGTAAGTAACTGTACCGGTGTGATCTGGTCCTACGGCGGAAAAATAGCTGACAGTGATCAGTACAACAAGGCCGTGTTCAACAGTCCCGAAGGTATCAAGGGTGCGGATATGTACACCACCCTGGCCCGGGAATTCGGCCCTCCCGGTGTAGGTAACTATACCTGGTATGAATGTGTATCCGACTTTCAGCAGGGAAAAGCTCCCATGTATCTGGATATGAGCGTTTTCATGTCCCAGTTTGAGGATGTGGAAAAATCCCTGGTAGCCGGAAAAGTCGGTTATGCCCCCATGCCTGCCGGCCCTGCGGGAAGCAAACCCACCGGCGGCGCCTGGGCGGTAAGTATGAGCACCGCATCAAAACATAAAGAAGCGGCTTTCCTTTTCCTGTCCTGGATTACCGGTCCGGAAACTTCAAGGAAACTTGCCCTGGAAGGCGGCATTGCTGCCCGTTCATCCGCCCTTACCGATCCTGAACTGGCAAAGAAATATCCCGCGGACTGGCTCAGTGCTTATCAGCATGGTCTTAATGCGGTGGTTCCCGAAACCACATTCCCCACTATTTCCAAGAACGAAGAGTACCTCGACACCATTGGTACCGCATTCAACTCCCTGATCCTGCGCAAGCGGGATGTGAAACCCGTGCTGGATGAGGCGGCTTCCAAGGTAACAACCCTGTTCCAGGAAAGTAAATAAAGAATAAATCATGCCTTTAGGCAGACCGCCGGACTTAGCCCCGGCGGTTTGCCGCTTAGGTTTTCTGATTTAATACTATATGTGTTCCATGCAGGGCGATTCCCATGGATCTCACTGATTGATGAGAGGTTTTGAATGTTCCCTGGAAAAAACAAATCCGTCCCTTTATCCATTAAGGAAAAGGAAATCCGGCGCTTCCGCTGGGCCATGCTTGCCCCGGGAATCATTGTGCTGTTTTCCATTAATTTGCTGCCCATCCTTGATACATTAAGGACCAGCCTTTTTGACTATTACCTGCCGGCTCCGGATAGGCGCCATTTTGTCGGCCTGGAAAATTATATTGCCCTGTTCAAGGATACCCGTTTCCTCCTGGCCTTTGCCCGGACGGTGATATTCATGGTAACCGTCGTGGCGGTGGAAACCATCCTCGGTCTGGGGGTTGCCCTGTATCTTACCAGCAATATCAAGGGGTCGAAGTTTCTGCGGGCACTTTTCCTGCTTCCCATTATTCTGACCCCCATAGCCACCGCGTTCATGTGGAGGATTATGTACAGTCCCACCCTGGGGGTGCTTAATTATTTTTTGAGCCTGGTGAATATTCCCCCCCAAACCTGGGTCTATTCGGAAGAGCAGGCCCTTATGTCCGTGGCCCTGGTGCTCATTTGGTGTAAGTCGCCATTTATGATTATGATGTTTTACACCGGACTCCTTTCGGTGTCCGATGATGTTATAGACGCCTCCCGCATTGACGGAGCCTCCGGCTGGCAGCAGTTCTGGAGGGTGAAGCTGCCCCTGATCAAGCCCCTGTTTTTTGTGGCTATCCTTTTCCAGGCCATCGATTCTTCAAAGGAATTTGATCTTTCCTTCATCCTTACCCGGGGCGGTCCCGGAACGGCTTCGGAAACTCTCAGTATATATACCTACACGAATTCATTCACATTCCTGAAGATGGGTTACGGTTCCGCATCGGCTATTGTGATGTCCGCATTCATCGCTATTATGGCGGTTCTTATTATCAAAGCAGGGGGAATCAATTTTGATCAGAAATAAAGCATCCGTTTCAAAAGTGATTTTCATGGTTATCAAAACCCTGATTATCTGGGTCCTGGCGGTGGTGTACCTTTTCCCCCTCCTCTGGACTATCCTTCTGTCATTTAAAACCCGGGTGGATGCCCTGAGTTATCCCCCGAAGTTTATTTCGGAATTTACCCTGCAGAATTATATTGAAGTCTGGGTAAACAGCCATTTTCTCCAGTACTGCCTCAACAGTATTATCATTGCGGTTTCCGCCACACTGATCGGGCTTCTGCTTGGAACCCCCGCGGCGTATATCCTCTCCCGGAAACAGTACAGCCCCCGGAGTTCCAGGTTCCTGCTTTTTGGAGTATTGAGTACCCGGGTGGTTCCCCAGATCACCTTTATGATTCCGTTCTTTATTATCTTCCGGAGCCTCAAGCTCATCGATACCCATATTGCGGTGATTATCATGCATCTGACGATCATCCTGGGTTTCGGTATCTGGATGATGCGGAGTTATTTCCAGGATATTCCCTACGAACTGGAAGAATCCGCCCTCATGGACGGATGCAGTTACTTCGGTGCTTTCAGCAGGATAGTACTGCCCTTAGCGGGTCCAGGCCTGGCAACCACGGCAATCTTCTCGTTCAATTATTCCTGGAATGAATTCCTGTATGCCCTGATCCTGACGGGATTGCGTACGAAAACCGTACCGCTGGGGGTATACAACTGGGTCAGCTACGAGGAAATCAACTGGGGAGGGCTTACCGCCACAGCGGTGCTTGCCCTGGTACCGATTCTTATTTTCTACAGTATTGTTCAGAAGGGGCTTGTCCGGGGTATGACCATGGGCGCCGTCAAAGGGTAACCGAAAACTTCCAAAAATTTTGGAAAGTTTTCCAGAATAGAATTTTCAATTCAACCTAGGTTGAAAAACACACAATAGGATAAGGAGAAATATAATGAATGAACTTGGACTTTTGATAAAAATGACCGACCAAAAAGGCATTGTTCCCCTGCTTGAAAGGATTAAATCCTTTGGGTTTAAAACCTGCCAGGTATCCACCTATGTTCCCCAGCTGTACACCCGGGAAACGGCGGACATAATCAATAATTTCTGCGCAAAGAATGATCTCCGGGTGACCATGCTCTGGGCCGGGTGGCCGGGAAAGCACGAATGGAATTTCACCGGCGGTCCGGATACGGTAGGCCTGGTTCCGCTGCGCTTCCGGGAAGAACGCTGCGCCATCATGAAGAAGGCGTCGGACTTTGCCAAGCTGATCCATGTGGACCGCATCTCCACCCATGCCGGATTTATCCCCGAAAATGCCAAGGATCCCCTCTATGCGGGACTTATCAAGGATCTGAAAGATGTAGCTTCCTACTGTAGAAAGAACAAGCAGTTCTTCTGTTTTGAAACCGGCCAGGAAACCCCCGTAACCTTGCTCAGGACCATCCAGGATATCGGTACGGATAACCTGGGGATCAACCTGGACCCTGCAAACCTGGTGATGTACGGAAAGGGAAATGCGGTGGATTCCCTGCTGGTTCTTGGATCTTACCTTAAGGGGGTTCATGTGAAGGACGGAAAGTACCCTACCAACGGTAAAGAACTGGGTATCGAAACCGCTATCGGCGAAGGCCACGTGAATATGCCGGCGCTGCTGAAGAAACTGAAGGAACTTAAATATACTGAACCTTTAACAATTGAGATTGAACTTGACCGCAGGATAGGCGAGATGACCCCGGAGGATGCCATTAAAGGTGCCGTTAAGTATCTGAAGAACTATATGTAAATTTCCGGAAACTGAAGTGTTTCTTCAGCTGTAGTATGGGGCCCCCTTTTATATCTGTTTTGGAGCAGCAAAGAGGGCCGTATGTAAGGAAATGCCGGTCAGGACAAAATGGATTGTTCTTTGCTGAAGCAAAGAGCGGAAAAGCAGCTCCGCCCAGGTGAGGGTATGCCCGGTATTGTCCCGGTGTATCTTGAAATGAATCAAATTTATGGCACCTCCAAAAACATTGTTGGATTTTTGGAGGTGACCCGGAGAACGTTTTTTATTTCTTTTATTCTAAAACGAAATAAAAAGGGTTCTCCATAATACATCCAAGGAAACCTTCTAAAAACTGAAGTTTTTGGAAGTTACCCTTATTTTATTGGGGAATAAGAATGGTTAAGGAACAACTGTCCGCCGTAATTGTCGGCGCCGGATTTATGGGTAAAACGCATCTCGAATGTTATCTGAATATTGATTCTGTCACCCTTGCGGGGGTGGTTGATCAGGACAAATCCAGGGGAGAGATCCTGGCAGCCCTGGGGGATTGTCCCTGGTTTGATTCTTTGGATTCATGCTTTGCTTCCATAAAACCGGATTTTGTTGATGTATGCCTGCCCAGTAATTTACACCGGGCGGCGGTGATCCGTGCCCTGGAAAACGGCTGTGATGTTATCGTGGAAAAACCCTTTGCCGTTGAACTTGAGGATATCGATGCCATGATCGAAGCGGAACAGCAAAGCAAACGTCGTCTGATGGTTGCCCACACCTGCCGTTTTATGCCCCAGTACATGTACGCAAAGAACATTATTCTTTCGGGAGAATTGGGGAAGCCCCTGGCGGTATCGTTCTGCCGGGAATCGGAAACCCCCGCATGGAGCTGGAACAACTGGCTGCAGAATAAAAAAGCCAGCGGCGGAACCATCCTGGATTTGTCCATCCATGATATAGACCTGGCCAACTGGTTCCTGGGTGTTCCGGATTCGTTCCATGCCTATGAAACCAGGTCCGGGAAAAGGCCCGGTGCAGGCAGGGTCAGGTCGCTGCTTTCGTATCCTTCCCAGGCCTGTGCTGATATCAGTGCCAACCACCTTATGCCCAAGGGATACCCCCTGACGGCCAGTTACCGGATTGTTTTTGAAGATGGTGTTCTGGAATGGAACACGGTAAACTGTAAGCCTGGATGTATTTTCCGGTATACAGATGGAAAAAGGATGGATATTCCTGGGGCGGATGCATTTCCCGGCCTTCGGGAAGACCCCTATGAAACGGAGCTTGCCGCGTTTGCGGACTGCCTGATAAACCTCAGACCTTTCCCCATCAGTGTTCAGGAAGCCCGGCTGGCGGTATCAACCGTCAAGGAGTTAAGTTCCAGTATGGAAAGCAGGGACGTTCATTAGGGGAGATTATTTTGCAGATCCGGAAATAATTCGTATTATTTCCGGGTCTTTTCTGTGCTACATTTAACCGGAAAAGTGAAAGAGACAAGATTAAGCAGCAGTCATATGTGCTTCAGGAGAATAGTAGCACTCACTTTGTTAGGATAGCTGGGGGTGTATGACTGCTGCTTTTTTTTACTGTCAGATTTTATTATCCTATTCATAGGATTTAACCGGCTATTGGATTTTTGTATAATAATTTATCTAATAAAAGACGGAAAACGTACGGGTATTCCCTTGACACAAGTGTTTAATCCTGTTATCTTTCCAAAACCAGTAAATTTATGCCCTTGTAGCTCAGTCGGTAGAGCGCATCCATGGTAAGGATGAGGTCAGCGGTTCGATTCCGCTCGAGGGCTGGGTCTGTTCAGTGAGACTGAACCTTGACCGCAAGGCGGGCGCCACTTCGTGTCTTCCGCTCGAGGGCTGGGTCTGTCTTTCAAAGAAAGACCAATAGGTCAAGGCGGGCGCCACTTCGTGTCTTCCGCTCGAGGGCTGGGTCTGTCTTTCAAGGAAAGACCAATAGGTCAAGGCGGGCGCCACTTCGTGTCTTCCGCTCGAGGGCTGGTCTTCTTTTAAAAAGAAAGGCCAATAGATTAAAAAATGATGTTTTTCGGGAATTCCTGAAAAAAAATGGAAATATTCGTGTTCCGGTTGGCCGGAATGTAAGGGGATATATATGGCAAGCAAGAAAACAGTAGTAGAATTGATCGCGCTTCAGTGCAGTGAGTGTAAACGCAAGAATTACACCACCAGCAAAAACCGGCGCAATATGCAGGAAAAACTCGAATTGAACAAGTATTGTCCTTTCGACCGTAAGCATACACTGCATAAGGAAACCAAAGTAAAGTAATTTTTAGGCCAGTAGCTCTAATGGTAGAGCGTCGGTCTCCAAAACCGAATGTTGTGGGTTCGAGTCCTACCTGGCCTGGTTAAAGTTCGGGAGGACAGGTAGGACTCGAAAGGTCCGGCCCGCCGACCGGATGGGAGGAAAAGGGCGCAGGGATGCGCCCGACAGGGCAGGACCACGGCCCGGAGAACCGAGGCAGGAAGCCGAGGTTTGGAGGGGAGTCCTACCTGGCCTGTGCAGGAAAAACCATCTTACAAAGAGGATAGTATGAACAAGTTGGTTCAATTTATAAAGGAGTCCTATGCTGAGCTCCGGAAAGTTGTCTGGCCCAGCAGGGATAATGTCATTAGCTCCGTCAAAGTAGTTATTATTTCCACTGTAATATTTGCAGCAGTCCTTGGCTTGGTGGATGTGGTGCTGCTTGCGGGTGTACAGGTACTGTTTAAATAAAGGTTTATTATGGCAACTGGCTGGTATGTCCTCCATACTTATTCCGGATACGAGAATAAAATCGAAAAAACCATCCGTATGATGATGGAATCGGGCGATCTTGATAAAGAAGTTGTCCGGGATATAAAAGTGCCCCAGGAAGAAGTGGTTGAGGTTAAGGACGGAAAAAAACGTACCATGACCAAAAAATTTCTCCCGGGTTATGTTCTCATAGAGATGGATCTTCCTGATCTGGGCTGGAAGGAATCCTGTTCAAGAATAAAAAAAATCCAGGGTGTTACCGGATTTGTGGGAACCCCCGCTGACCGAAAACCCCAGCCCCTTTCGGGGGATGAAGCCCGGGCAATTTTACAGAAAACCGGGGAGATTAAAGGTGAAAGGACCGTCAGGCCCCGGCAGTCCTTTAATGCGGGAGAGCAGGTTAAAATCATCGACGGACCCTTTGAATCATTTACCGGGGTTATTGAAGAAGTTAACACGGAAAAGAACAAGCTTAAGGTCATGGTTGGTATTTTCGGCCGGAATACTCCGGTGGAAGTGGATATCCTCCAGGTTGAAAAGCTCTAGATTAGGAACAAGCGGCGTTTTATTGGGAAATCAATATAAATGCTTCTCATATACATCCGGCGGATTAAACCCCGGATAAGAGGTGTTACCTCCAAAGATGGGAGTTTTCATTATAAGATGAAAACGCTACCCCGGGACAGTATTAGTACCCGGGTATACCACAAAAGGAGAAAATGAATGGCAAAGAAAAAAGTCACCGCAATGATCAAGCTGCAGTGTCCCGCCGGAAAGGCAACGCCGGCACCGCCTGTTGGTCCGGCCCTCGGCCCTCATGGTGTCAGCGCCCCCCAGTTTGTACAGCAGTTCAATGACAAAACCAAGTCCATGGAAACCGGCCTGATTATTCCGGTCGTCATCACCGTGTATTCGGACAAAACCTTTACCTTCATTCTCAAGACCCCTCCCGCAGCCGTACTAATTAAGAAAGCCGCGGGGATTGATAAAGGGTCCGGAGAACCCCACAAGAACAAGGTGGGGAAACTTTCCAAGGCTAAACTCGAGGAAATCGCAAAAATGAAGGCGGCGGATCTTTCCGCAGTCGATGTCGAAGGCGCTATGAAGATTATAGCCGGTACCGCCCGGTCCATGGGCGTAGAGGTGGAGGGCTGATATGGGACACGGAAAAAAATACCTGGAAAGCCTGAAAAAGTATGATCCATCCGTATCCTTTGAACTCAAGGGAGCCCTGGATCAGGTAAAAACCCTGGCTTACGCCAAGTTTGATGAAACTGTGGATCTTTCGGTAAAACTGAATCTTAAAAAGAACCAGTCCGTCCGGGATACCGTGGTTCTTCCGAACCAGTTCCGGGGGGAAAAGAAAATCCTGGTTTTCTGCAAGAGTGATAAAGAAAAGGAAGCCCAGGAAGCCGGCGCCACCTATGTCGGTGCGGACGATCTTATCGAAAAAGTAAAGGGCGGATGGCTCGATTTTGATGTAGCCGTGGCCACCCCGGATATGATGAAAGACGTGGGTAAGCTTGGTATGGTGCTGGGCCGCAAGGGGCTTATGCCTAACCCCAAAACCGGAACGGTTACCTTCGACCTGAAGGGAGCCCTGGCGGAACTGAAAAAAGGCCGGGTGGAATTCAGGGCGGATAAAACCGGGGTGGTTCACCTGGCGATTGGAAAGGTTTCCATGGACGGTGAAAAACTTGCCGAAAACGTTCAGGCTGTAATGGCTGAAATTAAACGGAAAAAACCTGCTGATGCCAAGGGTGATTACATCCAGACCGTATCAGTTAGTTCAACCATGGGCCCGGGTGTCTGGGTTTCCATGAAAGAGGAGTAAACCATGGCGATTGTTGCAAAAAAGGTACAGGATGCTAAGGTTTCATCAATTGGTGAATTAAAAGAATCCTTTGAAACCGCACCGGATTTTATCTTTGCCGATTACCGTGGACTCACGGTGGAGCAGATTTCGGAACTCCGGAAACAGCTTAGGAAAAAGGAAGCCCAGTTTAAGGTGGTGAAAAATAATTTCGCCAGGATTGCTTTTGAACAGCTTTCCGCTCCCAACGTGTCATCATATCTGGTAGGGCCCACGGCGGTGGCTATCTCTCCCAGGGATTCCAATGAAGTTGCAAAGATTCTCTTTGATTTTTCAAAGGAAACCCCTGCCCTTAAAGTAAAGGGCGGTTTGGTGGGTGATTCCATTTATGATGCTGCCCAGATTGAAGCCTTTTCGAAGCTTCCCGGCAAACTGGAACTGATCTCCATGCTGATGAGTGTCATGAACGGTCCCGTACGGAACCTGGCAGGATGCCTCAACGATGTGAATGCCCGGCTGGTGCGGACCATCAAGGCCATTGGGGACAAAAAAGCGGAAGGTGCTGCATAATCTGCGGTATTTACGCTTTTAATTCTTCGGAGTTTTTGCTTTGAAGGATCGTATGATAAGAATTTTTGAAGTTTGAAACCTCCGGTTTCAAACTTCTTGAGGTGAAAAACGAAGGTTTTTGACCCGCCTTCAGGCTTCGGAATGCTGCCGTTCCTGTCGGCTAAAATTGAACCGGGTTTTGCCCGGAACCGCCCGTATGGGACGGATAATAATGTTTGTAATTGAGGAGAAGATAATATGGCAGCGCTTACTACTGATCAAATTTTGGAAGCAATTTCTTCCATGACCGTTCTGGAAGTGTCCGAACTGGTTAAGGCAATGGAAGAAAAATTCGGCGTTTCTGCTGCAGCTCCTGTGGCTGTTGCTGCTGTTGGTGCCGCTCCCGGCGCAGCTGCTGCTCCCGCTGAGGAACAGACAGAATTCAACGTAATTCTTAAGGCTTTTGATGATGCAAAGAAAATTGCGGTTATCAAGGAAGTACGGGCTGTTACCGGTCTTGGTCTTAAGGAAGCAAAGGACCTCGTTGAAGGGGCTCCCAAGACTCTTAAGGAAAATGTCTCCAAGGATGAGGCTAATAAGATTAAAGAAGCAGTCACTGCCGCCGGCGGTACTGTTGAAATTCAGTAATCCCGTTTTAATAACAGATCAATTTTCTCTTAATTTCTCCGGGACCCCAGGGTTCCGGAGCAGGGGGCTTCCGGCCTTTCGCCGGGGCCTTTCTTGGTTATATAAGTTTTGTATATTGAGCTTTTTTCAAAAATCGGTTATTTTTGAAAAAAGCCCCGGAATAAATGTATTTGCTTGTATGGTAATGAAATAATACATTTTTCCATTTACATGAAATGGGCTTTTTTAAACATTGGGATTTTGAAAAAGTATGATTTAAAAAAGTAGAAAAATCTGCAATGCCGGAAGGCGCCAATGCCAGGGGGTAATGAATGACGAAGGGGAAGACAATCACACAGCGATCCTACATGGGTAAAGATATTCAGGATGTAATGGAACTCCCTGATCTTATAGATATACAGTTATGTTCGTACGAACGGTTCCTTCAAAGGGATAAGATCAGAAACAAGAAGGCCCCGGAACTGCAGGGGCTTGAAGAAGTGCTCAGGACCACATTTCCCATTGAAAGTCCCAACGGGGATATGGTTTTAGAGTATGAATATTATAATTTGGATGAAGATAATATCAAATTCAATGAACAGGAATGCAAACAGAAGGGCCTCAGCTATGCGGTACCGCTGAAAGCCCGGATTAATCTTATATTCCAGCAGACCGGTGAAATCCGGCAGAAGGATATTTATATGGGGGACATCCCCATCATGAGCGAACGGGGTACCTTTATTATCAACGGCGCAGAACGGGTGGTGGTCTCCCAGATTCACCGTTCTCCCGGGGTAATTTTCAGCCATGAAAAGGGTATTTTCTCATCCAGGATTATCCCTTACCGCGGGTCCTGGCTGGAGTTTGAAATCGATCAGAAACGGGAACTCATTTATGCCAAGATTGACCGGAAAAAGCGCATTTTGGGAACCATTTTCCTGCGCGCCCTGGGTTATGACACCCGGGAAGAGATCATCAAAGCCTTTTATACTATAGAAACAATCACCCTGAAGGATGATAAGAAAACCCGGGACAAATTCGTCGGCCGGGTCCTGGCCAGGGACATCTGGGTCGATACCAACGTGGAAGGGGAAACCGGGAAGAAAAAGCTCTACCGGGCGGGCGAAAAAATCCATCCCCATGATATCGATGAACTCCTGGTTCATAAAATCAAATCCATCGAAGTGATCAACTTTGAAGCCGAGGATTCCCTCAATTCCCCCATGCTGCTCAACTGTTTTGAACGGGAAGAAATCAAGTTTACCAAGGATGATCCCGACCGGGACGAACCTTCCAAGGAAGATGCCCTTTCCGCGGTGTATTCGGTGCTGATGCCCGGTGAATCCATCACCGTGGAAGCCGCCGAAAAGGACCTGCTGGGGATGTTCTTCACCAGCCGCCGGTACGACCTGGGCAAGGTTGGCCGGTATAAGCTTAACAAAAAGTTTGACTTTAAACCTCCTTTGACGGAATTCACCCTGACCAAACAGGATGTGATCGCCACCATGAAATTCC
The DNA here is from genome assembly GCA_031549725.1 of Treponemataceae bacterium. GTDB lineage: Bacteria > Spirochaetota > Spirochaetia > Treponematales > Breznakiellaceae > UBA937. The sequence continues at coordinate 31,487 of JAVBPH010000056.1, read as the reverse complement.
TTATCAAGGTGTATGTGGGTGACGAATATATCGATGATATTGACCACCTGGGAAACCGCCGGGTCCGCTCGGTGGGGGAACTCATGGCCAACGTCATGAAAACCGCGTTCAGCCGGATGGAACGGATTGCCAAGGAACGGATGAGCCTCAAGGAAACCGATACCATCAAACCCCAGGATTTAATTTCAATTAAACCCCTGGTGGCGGCCATCAAGGAATTCTTTGGTTCCAGCCAGCTCTCCCAGTTCATGGACCAGGTTAATCCCCTGGCGGAACTTACCCATAAACGGCGTCTTAACGCTCTCGGTCCCGGAGGACTTTCCAGGGACAGGGCAGGCTTTGAAGTCCGGGACGTCCACTATACCCACTACGGCCGGATGTGTCCCATTGAAACCCCGGAAGGTCCGAACATCGGTCTTATCGTTTCCCTGGCCAACTATACCAGGGTTAATGAATACGGGTTCCTGGAAACACCCTACCGGAAGGTGACCAAGGGAGTCGCCACCAAGGATATTGAATACCTTTCCGCCATGGATGAAGACCGGTATTACATTGCCCAGGCTTCCGCTAAATTAAATGACGACGGTTCCTTTGCGGACAAGCAGGTTTCCTGCCGCCGCCAGGGTGATTATACCACCCGGGGACCCGAGGATATCCAGTTCATGGACGTGTCGCCGAAACAGATCATTTCCGTTTCGGCCTCGCTGATCCCTTTCCTGGAACACGACGACGCAAACCGGGCCCTCATGGGTTCCAACATGCAGCGCCAGGCGGTTCCCCTTATTTTCCCGGAAGCCCCCAGGGTTGGTACCGGTATGGAAGGCAAATGCGCCTATGATTCGGGGGTTCTGGTTAAGGCCCGCCGGGGAGGAACGGTCCTCCGGGTCACCGCCACCGAGGTGCACATTAAACCCGACAAGGGTGGCACCGCGGGAGAGCCCGATGTGTACCAGCTAATAAAATACCAGCGGACCAACCAGGATACCTGCTACAACCAGCGTCCCATCGTGAAGGTGGGTGAAAAGATCGCCGCCGGCCAGGTTATTGCCGACGGTCCCGCCACCAGGAACGGTGAACTGGCCCTGGGCCGGAACATCCTGGTAGGGTTCATGCCCTGGAACGGTTACAACTACGAAGACTCCATCCTTATCTCCCAGCGGGTAGTTAAGGAAGATATGTTTACTTCTATTCATATCAAGGAATTTATTACCGAAGTCCGGGAAACCAAACTGGGACCGGAAAAGATCACCCGGGATATTCCCAATACCTCCGAAAAAAGCCTCGACAATCTTGATGCGGAAGGAATTATCCGGGTGGGCGCCAAGGTCCGGTCCGGGGACATCCTGGTTGGAAAGGTTACTCCCAAGAGTGAAACCGAAACTACCCCGGAATTCAAACTGCTGAACTCCATCTTCGGTGAAAAGGCCAAGGAAGTCCGGGATTCATCCCTGAGGGTTCCCCACGGAATCGAAGGGACCATTATTGATATCCGGCGGCTCAGAAGAACCGAGGGTGATGACCTTAACCCCGGCGTGGATGAGGTGGTCAAAGTACTGATCGCCACCAAACGGAAGCTCCGGGAAGGGGACAAGATGGCAGGGCGCCACGGAAACAAGGGCGTTGTAGCCAGGATTCTCCCCGAAGAAGATATGCCTTACATGGAAGACGGAACTCCCCTGGATATTTGTCTTACACCGCTGGGGGTTCCTTCCCGGATGAATATCGGCCAGCTTCTGGAAACCGAACTTGGCTGGGCAGGATCAACCCTGGACGAATGGTTCACGGTACCCGTATTCCAGTCACCATCAACTGACCAGATTGAGGAAAAATTGAAGGAAGCCGGGCTACCGGTAACTTCCAAGACCACCCTCAGGGACGGAAAAACCGGAGAACCCTTCGTAAATCCCGTGTTCTGCGGAATTATCTACTTCCTCAAGCTGCATCACCTGGTAGACGATAAAATGCATGCCCGGTCCACAGGACCTTATTCGCTGGTAACCCAGCAGCCCCTGGGAGGTAAAGCCCAGTTTGGCGGACAGCGTTTGGGCGAAATGGAAGTATGGGCATTGGAAGCCTATGGCGCCGCCAATACACTGCAGGAATTATTGACCATCAAATCCGATGATATGACCGGAAGGTCCAAAATATACGAGGCCATTGTGAAGGGTGAACCTTCCACCACCGCGGGGATTCCCGAATCCTTCAACGTACTGGTCCAGGAATTAAGGGGCTTGGCTCTGGATATGACTATCTATGATGCCAAGGGGAAACAGATTCCGCTTACCGAGCGGGATGAGGAACTCATCTCAAAACAGGGTTCTAATTTCTAAAAGGATTGCAGGATGCGAGATATACAAGATTTTGATTCTATTATGATCCGTTTGGCTTCCCCGGAAATGATCAAGGCCTGGTCATACGGGGAAGTAAAAAAACCGGAAACCATCAATTACAGAACCCTCCGTCCGGAAAAAGACGGTCTTTTTTGCGAAAGGATTTTTGGTACCACCAAGGAATGGGAATGCTACTGCGGTAAGTTTAAGTCCATCCGCTACAAGGGTGTTATCTGCGACCGCTGCGGCGTTGAAGTAACCCACTTTAAGGTCCGCCGGGAACGGATGGGCCATATCGAGCTGGCTGCGCCGGTTTCCCATATCTGGTATTACCGTTCAGTGCCCAGCCGGATGGGGCTCCTCCTGGATCTTCCCATGGCTGCCCTGCGGTCGGTGCTTTACTATGAAAAATATGTGGTAATCGATTCGGGGGACACGGACTTAAAGAAAAACCAGCTTCTCACGGAAGAAGAATTCTACGAAGCCCAGGAACGCTACGGCGGCGGTTTCACCGCAGGCATGGGGGCGGAAGCCATCAAGACCCTGCTGGAAAACCTCAACCTGGACCAGATGGCCATGGACCTCCGGGCCAAGATGATAGAGAAGGGAGCCAAGAGTGATAAGCGGCTCCTGAAGCGTATTGAAATTGTAGAAAATTTCCGGACCTCCAACAACAAACCCGAATGGATGATCATGGAAGTAATCCCGGTTATTCCGCCGGAACTGCGGCCCATGGTTCAGCTGGACGGCGGCCGTTTCGCCACCTCCGACCTGAACGACCTGTACCGCAGGGTGATAAACCGGAATAACCGTCTCAAAAGGCTCCAGAGCCTCAACGCCCCTGATATTATTATCCGCAACGAAAAACGGATGCTCCAGGAAGCGGTGGATGCCCTCTTTGACAACTCCAAGAAAAAACGGGTGGTGAAGGGCGCGTCAAACCGGCCGCTTAAATCCATCTCGGATATGCTTAAGGGTAAACAGGGCCGGTTCCGGCAGAACCTCCTGGGTAAGCGGGTTGACTACTCCGGCCGTTCGGTAATCACCGTCGGCCCCGAACTGAAAATGTGGCAGTGCGGTCTTCCCACCAAAATGGCCCTGGAGCTGTTTAAGCCTTTTATAATGAAGAAACTCGTCGATAAAGACGTGGTATACAACATCAAAAAAGCAAAGATGCTGGTGGAACAGGAAACTCCCGAGGTATTTGCCATCCTTGACGAGGTGGTGAAGGAACATCCGGTACTGCTCAACCGTGCTCCCACCCTGCACAGGCTGGGAATCCAGGCCTTTGAACCGGTACTGGTGGAAGGCAAGGCAATCAAACTGCACCCCCTGGTATGTCATGCGTTTAACGCCGACTTTGACGGCGACCAGATGGCGGTTCACGTTCCCCTGACCCAGGCGGCCCAGATGGAATGCTGGACATTGATGCTGTCCGCCCGGAACTTATTGAACCCCGCCAACGGAAAAACCATTGTGTTCCCGTCCCAGGATATGGTTCTGGGAATCAACTTCCTTACCCGGGTTAAGAAAAACGGGAAGGGGACCGGCCGCAGGTATTCTTCAATTGAAGAAGTTATCATGGCCGTGGAAAGCAAGTCCCTGGACTGGGAATCCCTTATCAAGGTGAAAGCACCCAAGCTGCCCATTTGGGAAAAAGTCGGCAAGGAAATGGAACCGGATAAGGATGGTCTTATTGAGACAACCCCCGGCCGGCTGATATTCAACGAGGAACTTCCCCTGGAAATTCCCTTCCTTAATTATGAATTGAAGGACAAGGAACTACGGGGCTTGATTGAAATTATATTCAATACCAAAGGTTCCTGGACTACCGTAAAAATGCTGGACGCCATCAAGGCCACCGGCTATAAATACGCCACCGTGTTCGGCGCTACCATCGGTATGGATGACATCGTGGTTCCTAAAGAAAAAACCGAGATGATCAACAAGGCCAACAAGGAAGTTGAATCCATCCAGAAACAGTACCGCCAGGGACATATTACCCAGGAAGAACGGTACAACCGGGTAGTTGAAGTCTGGTCCAAAACAAACGACGACCTGACCGCAATCATGATGAAAACCCTGGAAGCCGACCGGGACGGTTTCAACTCGGTCTACATGATGGCCAACTCCGGCGCCCGGGGAAGCCGCAACCAGATCCGCCAGCTGGCGGGGATGCGCGGTCTTATGGCAAAACCCTCGGGGGATATTATTGAGCTGCCCATCCGGTCGAACTTCAAGGAAGGCCTTTCGGTTATCGAATTCTTTATTTCCACCAACGGCGCCCGGAAGGGTCTGGCGGATACGGCCCTCAAGACCGCAGAAGCAGGGTACCTCACCCGCCGTCTTGTGGATATTGCCCAGGATGTGGTTATCAATGAAGACGACTGCGGAACCATCAACGGTGTTCCCCATACGGCCATCAAGGACGGGGAAGACATTGTTGAATCCCTGAGCGACCGCATTGTAGGACGGTATACCCTGGAAAGGGTAAAACACCCCATCACCGGGGAACTCATTGTGGACGTGAATGAAGAAATTACCGAAGAAATCGGGGCTGCTATTGAAGAAGCCGGGGTTGAATCGGTACGGATCAGGACGGTTCTTACCTGTGAAGCAAAACACGGGGTTTGCCGCCGCTGTTACGGCCGTAACCTGGCCACGGGCCGCCCGGTTGATATCGGCGAAGCCGTAGGAACCATTGCTGCCCAGTCCATTGGACAGCCCGGTACCCAGCTTACCATGCGTACCTTCCACATCGGGGGGGCCGCTACCAAGATCAGTGAAGAAAACCGGACCTTCCTCAAGTACCCCGTATATATCCGGGACGTAGTGGGGGCCCATGTGGAACTCGCCGACGGCCGCTGGTTGTTTACCAGGAAAGGTTATGCGGTGGTGAATAAGGTATTAAAAGAATTTGCCATCGAACCAAAGGATAAGGTTCTTGTCGGAGACAGCAAGCGGGTTATCCGGGGCGAACCAATCATTAAACGGGATGGAAAGGATATTCTTTCACCGGAAATTGCCTATGCATTAATCCTGAAGGATAAACTCTACCTGATCAGCCAGGACCAGAAAATTGAAATCCGGAACGGTTCCGATTTTGTGGTTAAGCAGGGTGATGTGGTGGGGACAGAAAAAACCATCGCTACCTTCGATCCCTTCTCGGACCCGATCATTGCGGAAGTTTCCGGTACGGTAAAATATGAAGATATTATTCCCGGTACCACATTAAAAGAAGAAATCGATGAAGAAACCGGAAATATTGAAAAGCGGATCACCGAATTCCAGCTGGAAAGCAAGCAGCCCAGGATCTACATTGTGGATGATAAGGGTGAAGAGATTGCATCCTACTTCCTTCCGGGCGGTGCATATATCCAGGTTGATGAGGATGAAAAGATCAACGCCGGCCGGACCATCGCCAAGACCCTGAAGGAATCCGCCAAGGCTATGGATATCACCAGCGGTCTTCCCCGGGTCAGTGAACTCTTTGAAGCCCGGAAACCCAAATCGCCGGCGGTTCTGGCCTTGGTTTCCGGAACGATAATTTTCAAGGGTATTGTTAAAGCGAAACGGGTTATCCTTATTGAGGATGCCTTCGGCAAGGAATACAAACATCTCATCCCCATGACCAAACGGCTCCTGGTACGGGACGGCGACACCGTGGAAGCCGGCGAGCCCCTGTGCGTAGGCGCCACCAATCCCCATGATGTACTGTACATCCTGGGTGAGGGAACACTCCAGCGTTACCTGATGGATGAAATCCAGCAGGTTTACCGGCTCCAGGGGGTAACCATCAACGATAAGCATATCGGGGTTATTATCCGCCAGATGATGCGCAAGGTTGAAATTGTTGCCGTAGGAGATACCAGGTTTATCTATGGTCAGATGGTAGACAAGTACCGGTTCCATGAAGAGAACAACCGGGTAATCGCAGAGGGCGGACAGCCCGCTATTGCCAGGCCCATGTTCCAGGGGATTACCAAGGCATCGCTTAACATCGATTCCTTCCTGTCGGCGGCTTCCTTCCAGGAAACCACCCGGGTGCTCACCAATGCGGCTATTGCGGGTTCCACGGACAACCTCCGGGGCCTCAAGGAAAACATCATTATTGGCCACCCGATTCCCGCGGGTACCGGTATGAAACGGTATAGGGAAATAAAACTGTTCGATGAGGACCAGCATGACCTGGATGTGTACATGCAGGAGATTCTGGAAAAGCGTAAGCTTGAAAAAGTAGCTGAAGCTCCCATCGAAGAGGATTATTCCAATGATGATACGGAAGAATAGAATGGAATATTGAAGTTAGTGACCCCCATCCGTTAACCGGATGGGGTTTTTTATGGGATTGTGCTGGAATGATATACCTCCCATATTGGCGGCTGCATTGCCGCTAAAACAGCAAAGGGCAACCACCGTTTGTCTGGCTTCTAATATTATAAAATAAAAACCCCGGAGGAAACCAGTCGAGGATTCTGTTCCTTTTCCGGAAAGGAATTGGGGATATTAACGGTTAAGGATATATATCCTGGTTTGGGTTTCCGGAATCTGAATTACCCGAAACGGTACAGCCGTTTTGGTTGAAGTTCCCGCCCATGCCGGATACGCATACTCCGCCGCCATTGTGACTGGCCGTATTCCCGGTAATTTTTGCGCCGGACCCAGCTTCCATGGTAAAGGTTCCATTGTTGCCTACAAATACTCCCCCTCCGTTGTAGGCAGTATTTCCCTCGCCGGAATTGGAACCTCCAATAGTCCCTTCGTTCATTTTGAATTCGCCGGCGGTTCCAGTCACATATACTCCGCCGCCGCTGCCGGAACTTGCAGTAGCAGCGGTATTCCCGTAAATTTTAGCTTCTTCTTCCATGGTAAATTTCGCATCGGATACATATACTCCACCGCCGTTGTTTTCAGCGGTGTTCTCGAAAATGACAGCACCACCTTTCATCACAAAGATCCCGCCATCAGCGACATTTGCCCCACCGCCAAGATTAGCAGTATTCCCGGAAATTTTGGCAGTTCCTTTCATCTCAATGGTCCCGGTACTATCTACGTTTATTCCTCCGCCGTAGCTATTGACTTGATTTTTGGATATTTGGGCATTTCCTTCCAAGGTAAAGGTTCCATTGGTAGTTACAAATACCCCACCGCCACTGGTAGCTTTATTTCCTTCACCAGCATTGATCCCTCCGATAATTCCGCCGGTCATCTTGAAATCAGCACCAGTTCCCACCAATACCCCGCCACCATATAAATCGGCTGCATTCCCGGATATGGCAGCATTATCCTCCATAGTAAATTTCCCATAGCTGTTCACAAATACCCCGCCGCCACTTTGAGTGGCGGTATTCCCGGAAATCCTGGAATTTCCCTTCATGGAAAATTCTGCATTGTTCTCTATATGTACCCCGCCGCCTGTACCAGCACTGTTTCCGGAAATGACAGCGGTATCCTTCATGGTAAACTTCCCTCCGCCATCCACATTAACTCCGCCGCCGCTGATAGTACTTTTATTGCCGGTTATACTGACCTTCCCTTTCATCTCCAGAATACCACCCGTAACTACCCGGATCAGTGACGCATTATTTCCCATATTCCCCCGGATAGAAAGGTTATTGCTGCCGTCCCCCAGGATGAACGTTCCATCATCAACGGTAAAAAGGCTGCCCGTACCGGTAAAGTGTAACGCACTATTCCGGCCTCCTTTGAGTGTTATTGTCCGTTTGCCGCCAATGGTATACCCCGTATTAACCTGCACATTACCCACCAGGCTTATTTCAGCGGTTGCCCCGACCGGAACATCATTCAAGGCGTCCTCCAGGGTTTTGAAGAACACCGGAGAAGTCCCATCTATCATGAGTATTGCAGACGTATTGGTATGTTTATCGAGATATTCAGGCACCGAGATATTTAACCCGCAGCCGGACAGGGATAATCCCAGGGAGACCACCAGCCAAAGGAGTCTGTTTTTTTCAAAAAAATGAAATACAGATAACCTGCCAAGGTTGGAAAAGTCTTTTTTCATAAACGATTCCCTTTATAAAAAACCGCACTTTTTAGTGATGTAATAGTCATTATGAATCAAATAATATTAATTATATCATGATTTTTTAGAACATGATAGTGGGAAAACATTCCGTACTATGGCAACCGCATTATCTGCGTCTAAAAAGTTTGCGGAAAAGCGATCGGAAAAGAGAGATTGATTTACGAAGGAACCTTGAGGGGATATCGGAATCCCGGATAGACCGGTACAAGAAGCATGGTTTAGTAGATGTCTTGTTACTGTGTATAATAGGCATGGTATGCTGCTTAGAAGACACAGAAAATATCATACATGCGACAAGAATGCATAACTCCTGACTGAAGCAATACCTGATATTAGAGAAGGGAATTCCGCCCTTTTCCGGGAAGAAATAGAGGGCCTTACTCGTTATGTACATCCGGGTTACTCGGGGCAGAATTACCCGAAACGGTACCGCCGTTTTGGGTGAAGGTTCCGCTGGCTATTTTATATATTCCGCCTCCGCTGGTTCCGGCGGTGTTCCCGGTAATAATACCCGAATTCATAACAACTTTAGCATTGTTGCCTATATATCCGCCGCCTCCGCTGTCAATGGCTTGATTCCCGGTAATACTTCCCGAATTCATGGTAATTATGGCATCGCCGGATAGATATACCCCGGCTCCTTCTTGAGCTGTATTTCCCTCCCCAGGATTGGTTCCCCCAATAACCCCTCCGTTCATATCGAATTGTGAACCACCGGCGCCTTCTTCATTGTTACCGGTTAAATATACTCCCCCGCCGTTATTAGTATCAGGAGTCCCGTTCCCGGAAATGACGGCATTATCCTCCATGGTAAAGGTCCCGTTGGTCATATGAACTCCTCCGCCGGCGGTTCCGGAATTTCCGGAAATTTTTGCATTACCTCCCATGGTAAAGATTCCGGTGGACATGTAAACTCCGCCGCCGACATTTTCCGCGATATTCCCGGAAATAATGGCATTACCCTCCATGGTAAGGATCCCGGAATTTATTATGATCACCCCGGCGCCGTATGAATTGGCCGTATTTCCGGAAATGGCCGCCATGTCTTCCATAGTAAGGGTCCCGCCATCCACAAAAGCCCCGCCGCCGGTGTCCGCGGTATTCCCGGAAATCCCGGCGCCTCCCTTCATGGTAATTACCCCATTGGTGTTTACATATACACCTCCGCCGTTGAGGGCATTGTTTCCGGTTATATTGACCTTATTGTTTATCTCCAGAATTCCATCTTCGCCTACCATGATCAGCGACGTATCATTTTCAGGATTCCCCCCAATGGTAAGATCATTGACCCCATCCCCCAGGATAAGCGTCCCATCTTCAAGGGTCAGAAGACTGCCTTTGCCGGTAAAGTGTAAGGCACTATTGTGGCCTCCTTTGAGCGTTATTGTCCGTTTACCGTCAATGGTATGCCCTGTATTGGTCTGTACAGTACCCACCATGTTTATTTCAGCGGTTGCCCCAACCGGAACGGCATTCAAAGCGTCCTCCAGGGTTTTGCAAAATGCCATAGGGACCCCGTCTATTATGAGTATTGCGGACGTATTGGCATATGTATCGAGATATTCAGGCACCGGGATACCGGATCCGCAGTTGGACAGAAATAATGCCAGGGAAACAGCCGCTGCCAGCAGCCAAAAAAACCTCTTTTTTTCCAAAAAATGAAATGCGGATAACCGGTCAGGGAAGGATTGGTTTCTTTTCATGAACAATTCCCTTTATAAAAGAACAGCACTTTATAGCAGTAAAATAGCCTTTATGAAGAGGCTTTTTCAAAATCCGCCGGACCGCAGGGGCCGTAATTTTGAGAAAGCAACCATAGATGTGAGTGCGGAAAGAATGCTATTTTATGTATGGATAAGGAAATAGAATTCTTTCTGCAAAAGCCTTTTTCAAAACCAGCCGAGTTTTTAAAAAGGCTCTGAATCTAATAATAAATATATCATAATTTTTTTAAGGAATCTATTAAAAAATTATATATCAGAAATGGCAATACCCTCAGGGTTCTATAATTCAGGAGATTCCGTATATTCCGGATTGACCGCTACCATAGATTCCCCGGTTTCAAGACCCATATTTAGGGGCAGCAAAGAAATCTCCCCAAAATTGGCATTCCGGTACCGTCAGTTTGCCAGGGAACCGGGGCCTCCTTATTGGATGCGGGATCAATTATTACATCAAGCAAAACCGACGGTATCCACCTGGACCCGGATGCCCGTAAAAAGCTGGGGGAAACCCTGGCGGAAATTGTGAAGGGAGAATTTTCCGGAAAGGCATAATTCCGGAAAAATCAAATAAGTATTCAGAGAAAATTTGTGAACCCGGCGGTTTATTTCTTCCCGGAATAAATAGTCATGGTCATCTTTTCCTTGTTCTGCTTTATCAGATTGTACCAGAGGACCTTTTTCTTAGTTATCTCGGGGCTTTTCTTTGCAGCGTTCCGCAGTTTTTCGAAAATCACCACGCCGTTCTTTGCAGCATAATACGTCTTAAGATTATTTCCATTGAAGATATTTTCAATCTTTTCATCCACCTGCTTATCCACGTATTCTTCATAGGTTTTCAGGAGCATGTCGTATTTATCCGCCACACCCTTCACATAATCCAGAATCAGCCTGTCGAAATTCGGGACCAGTTCCATGATTTCAATAAGCCGGTTTAGCAGTTCCATGGCATAGGAATAATCCTCATCCTGAAGATAAGCCTTGACCGCCACTTCACACAATTGGGCAACCGTATCATTGTTTACCACGGTGATTCCGGCAATTGGTTTTTTCGGGGTCACCCTGTACTGGGGCATGACCACCGCCACCTTGGTAATCAGGTCCATGAGGTCCAGAAATACCTTCTGTTCCCAGAGGGCTTCCCTGATGGAAGTGTAGAGCTTGTTTATTTCTTCGCTGAACTGTTCTTTGTACCGTTCGCTTTCCTTAAACACCACTTCGCAGGTGGGAAGCATAACCCCTTTGAATTCAATGAGTCCGGTATCAAAAAAGTAAACCTTGCCGTTTTTAAAGAGGGAGCATTTGGTTACCGAATTTTCCTTGATAAAATTGATATACACCTGCTTGGTGGTCATAACCCGGGATTCTTTGGGAGAAAGTTCATTTGCCCTGGACTGCAGCCGGGCTGCGGTATTCAGAAGGAACCCCGAAAGGTTCCCCGCTTCGGTAATAATCAGCGGAATGGAAGTATTGCCTCCGGCAATACCCGCGGAAATTTTAAAGTTCGGAAGGATGGCCGCATCACCATTCCTCTGGGTGGTAATTGAAGGATCATCCACCACATTCGTATTGGCAAAAAAATCGGAAATTGCCAGGGTGACCGTCAGGGCATCCGTGGCGGAGGCAGCCACAATAACAATTTCATCACCCCGTTCCCTCTGGCTTACGCAGTGGCATTGGGTAGAAATGATTTTTATTTCGTGGTTGATGGATCTGTCCAGGGTATGCAGCATGGACAGATTTTTCCTGGAATCCTGGCAGAACTTTGTGTATCCGTGGATATCCAGCATGGCGATATAAAGGTTTGATATGGAGATGGTCCGTTTCAGATTCCCCGCATCCGGGAACTGGGTATCCGGAATGACCAGCTCCCGCCAGAGTTTCCCGTGGGTATTTTTGGAAATACCCGAGAAAAATCCCCAGTTCAGGGATTTGATTAAATCAAACCCCTTCATTATAACCGCATTGGTTCTCCTGTCCCGGATTATTGGTGCCAGGTATTCCTTGAGGGATGAAAAAGAGGTGAATTCCCTGGCCGCAACCTTGTCGTATATATGGGAAAACAATTCGTATTCTGAAGTGCTGTCATTAAAATCGTTTAAATCTTTCACGTTAATCTTCTTTAAGTAATTAAGGTTTAGTACAGAAAGGGTACCACCCTCTTATATTTTGATAATACTATGACACCAATATATCATAGATTTATATTTTTTTCAGCAACCGAAGGTAATTTTCGACACTTCTGTCATAGGTTTTTTCTGTTTTAACATCAAAATAACAAGCTGGAAGCTCACCGGACCTTTGATGGTACCTGATACATTCACAGCACCGGCCATGCCTGCTGCAGGGATAGGTACAATTACAGTGTTTTTTGTTTTCTGCCAGGGTACATTCACCCATCCAGGACCTCCGTTATTTGATGGAATAATATACCATATAGATTGATTTCAGTCTCTACCCGGTGCCGGGCCAATCATTAAAAACCGGAATATTCCTTAAATCCGCAGGAAAAATATTGAAGTATTAGTATTTTTATTACCTATGCATTATAATAATATTTAATGATTCTTAAACTGACCAGGGACGAGTGTTTTTTTGCCGTGGAACATGGTGAGTTTCCGGAGGAAATCCGTTGCAGGACACCAAAAACTGCAATTATTCTTACACAAAGCTGGTGTCCCCAGTGGACAGCCATGTACCGTTATTTGAATGAGGCTGAAAAAAAGGCCCGGGAGGTTTCAATCGATCTTTCCATTTTCTTTATTGAATACGATAAAGAAAGCTGGTTTGAAGAATTTATGGCATTTAAGGAAAATGAATTTAAAAACCGGGAAATTCCCTATGTGAGGTATTATCAGGATGGAAAATGTATAAAAAATAGTAACTTTCTTTCACTTCATGGTTTTTTAGGACATCTAGGTATTAAAACTTAAACGGGAATATGTTTCCGGCTGTTATAAAAAGGAATCCCGTTTAGAAACGTTTATTATGCATAAGCCCCAGGGGCTCCATATTAAACTTAATTCTATAGTGTATAAAGAATTCTGCTAAATACTGGTTCTCTATATTATTAAAGGATATATTATAATCAGGGGGGAAAAATGGAAACAGCTACTACTCTTAACAATTCCGGTATTGCATTGACAGAAGCAAACCGTCCTAATGATGCAATTCCTTTGTTCCGCAAAGCCCTAATTTTGGAGCCCCAAAACCCGCTCCTTTGGCTGAATCTGGGAATTGCCCAGCAGCGGACCGGGGAATATGAAGAAGCCCTTCTCAGTTTCAAAAAGGCCCTGACCATAGATGATGATATTCCCGATGCATGGCTTTCCATGGGACTTATCCACTATGAACTGGAACAATTTGATCTGGCCGAGAGCAGTTACCAGAGATCTCTCATGCTGGATGATGAAAACCCCAGGACCTGGAATAATTTGGGGGTCCTTTATTTTGTTGAAGGGGATTTTGAAGAAGCCAGGTACTGTTTTGAGCAGTCCCTGAGTTTAGCCCCCCTTTATTATGATGTCCTTTATAATCTGCGGGATACCTGCAGGGAATTGGAAGATTACCGGGCTGCGGCGGAATTTGAACGCCGGATATCCGAATTGAAAAATTCAAATTCAAATAATCATCTCAGGGGCTTCTATTGATTTACGTACAGGGTTGAATCTGTTTTTTAGATAGGTACACCCGGAAATCATACCCCGCGGAACCGGTATTCCGGTTCCGCGGGGTCTATTGAATTTTGGAGATTAATTTGGTCATTGCATACATCGGAGAAATTGTAGGAAAAGCAGGGGTTTATTCTTTTAAAAAAGGGCTCCAGGAACTTAAAAAGCAGAGGGAAATTGATTTTGTTATCGCCTGTGCCGATGGAGTTACAGGAGGGGCCGGGCTCGGCAGGAATCATGCGGGGTATTTAAGGAAGATCGGGGCTGATGTCCTGACCACCGGGGATTGTTGTTTTTTCAAAAAAGACATGGTTGAGAATTTTGACCAGATCCCCTATGTGCTGCGTCCGGACAACCTGAATTCATCGGCTCCGGGTTACGGTTCCCGGATTTTTAAATCCGGGAAAGGGAAAGTAGCCGTGGCGGTCCTGTTGGGCCAGAGCGGATTTACCAGGCTCCACGGGGACAGCCCCTTTTCCAGGCTCCCGGTAATGCTGGAACGGCTGAACCAGGAAAGTCCCTTTGTTATTATTGATTTTCATGCATCCACCACAGCGGAAAAACTCACCCTTCTGCAGTTGGCCAAGGGTAACTGCTCCGCGGTAATAGGTTCCCACTTTAAACTGCAAACAGCGGATGAATGCGTTTTCGAAGGAACCGCATATATCACCGATGCGGGCCGGACGGGAAGTTTCAATTCCGTCGGAGGCTTGGATGCCCGGGCCAGGATACAGGAACTGCGGTCGGGTATCCCCGACTGGCCTAAAGAGTCCTGGGATAAACCCGAAATGCAGGGAGTTATTATCGATATAAATGAAGACGGCAGAGCCAAGTCCATTGAACGGATTAAGATGACCCTGCCGGAGGCAAACCATGAAAGAGACGGGCAGGATCAGTGATATCCGCGGCAGGATGGTAACAGTCCTGGGCGGGGAGATTGCATCCTGTTTCGGCTGTATGAATCAGGAATGTAAATCCAACAGAAGGGTTATCACTGCGGAAAACCGCCGTCATTTGGAGCTGTCCCCGGGTCAGTGTGTGGAAGTTGAAAATACCACTGCAAATGCATTTATTCAATTTTTCCAGGCGATGCTCCCTTTGCTGGCCGGGTTTGTAACAGGATATATACTTACCTGGCTGGTATTTCCCGGTTCCGGTGACGGAGCCCGGGTAGCCGCGGGATTTGTTCTTCTTTTTCTTACGGGCCTTGGGGTTTATCTGTACCGCATGAAATTCCCCGTAAAGAACAATCCCGAGATCACAAAAATTCTTGATGAACCGCCGGAATCCGGAATCTGAATCATCGGTTTTCTGTTCGTAAGTTCTTTAAAAGATAATCAAATATCGAAATGAAATCGCAGCGGAAATTATTTTTACATTGCCCCCATTCAAAATCCGTGATATATTTAATGTAATACAATGTCCTGATGGAGGAAATGTATTAAGAAGGGTCTTTGTACCCGCTGGGACCGCTCCTTTAGGAGGGTCCTTTATTACCGGGCCTTTATGGCCGGAACAAGGAGCTTTGTATGAAAAGCAACCGGAATTACAATGATATTGGGCTTATCTTTGATGAGATATTCGATGCGGCCCGCAACTTCAGCGATGAGTTCAAACGGAATTTTAACCAGTTTAATGAAAACCGCTGGGGAACCTGTGACGAAAACGTCGACTATTATCCCAACTATTCCTACCCGCCTATGAACATGTTCATGACCCAGGACCGTCATTTGATTTTTGAATTTGCCCTGGCCGGGTTTGACGAAAAAAATATCACCCTCACTTTCCAGGGTGACTATATGGTGTTCTCTGCAACAATTGATGTCCCGCCGGAGACCGAGGAAAACCTGAGGTATTTTAAACGGCGGCTTAAGCTCAAGGACATTGAAAAACAGAAGTACTACGTCCCGGTGGATAAGTACGATCAGCAGAAGGTTAAGGCGGTTTTTAAGAATGGTATTCTGAAGGTTACCGTCCCTCCCAAGGAGGATCTTGAACAGAATAACGGGGTGAAAATTGAAATTGTTAAAGAAGACGATTAATTAATTTTCCGGAAACTTCGGGGACCTCAGTAACCGGAAAGCCCGGCGGCTGAGGTTCTGGAAACCAGAGGCAAAAACATTTTGCTTTACAGCCTCTTTAAGAATTTTGTGTAGCGCTGTTTTTTCAAAAAAATTGACAGCTATGCCGCTTTGAGGATTACCGAAAAATCTATCGAGCCTTTTTCAAAACTAACCGAGTTTTGAAAAAGGTTCTATCAGTATGATCCTGCCTTGTTTCCTGCCAGGAGGGAAACCGCCGAGCTGGTTCCGATCCTGTCGCAGCCCGCCAGGATAAAAGCTTCCAGGTCATCCCTGGTCTTGACGCCTCCGGCGGCTTTTATTTTTACCTGTGGACCAATATGTTTTTTAAAGAGCATAATATCTTCCATGGTGGCGCCGCCGGAACCAAAACCTGTGGAGGTTTTTATATAATCCGCACCGGACTTAGTGATTATTCCGCAGAGGGTGATTTTTTCTTCATCGGTCAGATAGCAGGTCTCGATGATTACCTTCAGAATATGGTTGCCGATCTCTTTTTTTATGGCAGTAATTTCATCTTCTACTTTAACAAACTTTTTATTTTTCACATCCGTGATGTTGATCACCATATCAATTTCCCCGGCTCCCTCCGCTATGGCTGTTTTTGCTTCCTGCAGTTTTGCCGCGGTTACACTGTAACCCAGGGGGAACCCGATGACAGTGCAAATCACCAGCTTCCCGTGGTAGGTTTCATAAATTGGCTTAACATAACACGGGGGAATGCAGACCGATGCGGTTTTGTACGCAATAGCCTCATCGCATAATTTTTTTATATCCTCCCAGGTTGCAAATGCCTTTAATAGGGTATGGTCAATATGGCTTAAAATTTCCTGATCTGTCATGGTGAACTCCTTAATGATGGTTATCTAAAAGTATAGCAGGAAACAGTTTTTCTTCCAAGTAAAACTTTTATAAGTTTTATCAGGAATCAACCCGGTTGTTGGAATCCCCGGACTGGATTGTCAACAGGAATTTGGACAGGATAATTAAGGAGTCTTTACGAAAAACCGTCGGAGCTTCCGGTACCTGGGATTTTCGAAGGGAGCTGTGGGAAGAGACTTTCCTTCACTGGTGATTTCGAGAGCCTCAATCACCGGGGACTCAGGGCGGGAAGTTCCGGCTATCAAAGCGTCCGGTCCTGGGGCTCCCGAAGGGACCTCCGGGAAGAGACATTTCTTCTCTGGTGATCTCGAGATCCTCAATCACCGGGGCTGTCAGGACATGAAGCTTCGGCTATTAGAGCTTCGGTCCCTGAATCCCCGAAGGAGCCCGGAGCGAAAAAATCATATATTTGAAGTTACCAGTCCAGTTCCATCTGCCCATCTTCCAGGGCCTGGCGGTTCTTGCCCCTTTCCGGAAAAAGCCGGGGGTTCCATCCTGCCGCCAGGGCAATGGATCCTGCCACGGACAGAATTTGTGTATCAATGTAATGGTTGTATTCCATGGGGGATTCCAGTTTTTCCGCCGGCTCAGGACCGTTGACCGTCCAGTAGTATTCAATTTTTCCGCGCTTGCCTTTCCACCCCAATGCTCTGGCAGCCTTAACCTGGGGTGGAGTAGATGCGGTATAACTTTCCGGGGGCCTGGTCAACCGTTTTTTATAAATCAGTTCCTTATCGAGTTTGCCTGCCTGGAGCTGTTTAATCACATTAACCACATGGTTCCTCAGTTCCGTTTCTGTCCCGCCCTTAAAAACCAGTTCCAGCAGTTCTACCTGAAGTCTTTTTGCCAGGGGAGTTGAATCGCTTCTGACAGCTTCCATTCCTTTTATTTCCACATCCAGGGATCCGTCTTCGTGCAGGACAAATGCGCCGTATCCCTTTGCCCGGCCCCTGGGATTGGTGCTGTCCTTTACGGTACGGAGCGGGGGAATCATAAATTTATTATAGGGTTTTTCAAAACGCAGTTCCAGGAATGAATCCACCTGATATTCCTCTTTTATTTTTTCCGAAAGATCCCGGTTGAGTTTTTCCGCCAGGTCTCGGCAGACTCCGGAGAATTCCTGGTAGGAAATGGTTTCCGGAAAATTAGTATTTACAAAAAGAGAATCCGTATCACCATACAGAACTTTGTAGCCGTTTTTCTCAAACCAGTCCCTGGAATACAGGAGCCATTTTCTGGCAAAGCTGGTAATTGCCCCGGCAAGTTCGGTTTTGCCGTACCGGCAGGATGCGGTGCCCAGTACGCCGTAGAAACTGTTCATCAGTATTTTGTATACGTAGGCTGCTACTATATCGTTTCTTTCGATGGCTTCCTTGCGGGAAGCAAAATATTCACCAATCAAAGCGGGAAGAATTCCCGGTGTCCGGGTGAACACCGCCCCATTTGGAGCGGTAATGCGGGGTTCTCCGGGAGATTTTTCAGAGTTAAATATTTCTTTTGAAGAATCACCTGCCCTGGCATTTGCCAGGGGATCAATGTTGAATGACCGGATTATCGTAGGGTAGAGGCTTCTGAAATCAAACACCGCCACATTAAAAAACAATCCCGGTTCAGGATCAAGGATGGTTCCTCCCGCTGCTCCGGATACCCGCCGTGATGAGACAGGTTCCAGGGGAATAGGGGCAATTTTTCTTTTTGATAATTCTATTCCGTAAATCCGTTCAAAGGTGACCACACTGGTCCAGGCTTTGTCCAGGGAAACCCCCGTCAGCTGCGCCCGTTCAAGGGTAAGCCTCCAAAGGCCGGTTTTTTCCAGAATATCCAGAACCAGCCCGGAATCCTGGAGGCAGTACCGGGCAAATCCCAGGGGATCCTCCCTATACATTTTAGTCAGTTCCGCAATTTTGGTCCGACCCGTGGAAGCCGTTAGTTTGCCTTTTCCCAGGACAGCTCTGGAAACGGTTTCCAGGGAATAATCTTCATATTTTTCCGGGGAAGCCCTGGCAATTCTGAGGGCATCTATCACCTGGCGGCCGTTGACAATTACCGCGGCTGAACGGCGGCCTTCTCCGGCAAAATACTTTGCAGCTTCCAGAGAGCGTCCAATGGCACAGGCCATTCCATGAAATTCAAAACGCTTCATCAAATAGGGAAAATCGAAATCCAGGATATTCCATCCGGTAATAACATCCGGATCCATATCTTGAATGTTTTTTATCAGAGCCTTCAGCAGGGATAGTTCCGAAGGGTGACACTGGATATGATCATCCCCTGGGTGGGTTACTTCATGTTTTAATACCAGGTGGACCTTTGAAAATAAGGTATTAAAACCTGAATCTTT
Source organism: Treponemataceae bacterium (assembly GCA_031549725.1). GTDB lineage: Bacteria > Spirochaetota > Spirochaetia > Treponematales > Breznakiellaceae > UBA937. The sequence continues at coordinate 12,412 of JAVBPH010000056.1, read as the reverse complement.
TATTACCAGAGACAAGGCATTTATTGATTGATCAAATTCATTGGTCTCTATATCCATGGAAGCAATCACCAGATTTACCCCGGGGCGGGGAGGGGAAGGTGCAATTACCGGATCGGAAAAAACCAGGTTAACCAGACGGCCAGGCCTGGAAACCCCGTCAATCCAGAGAGGGCCCTTTAATCCTTTTTCTATGAGGTAGAGATCAATAACCTTGATATCCATATCCGGGGATATGATGCCCACATTCCCCAGAATTGATGATGCGGATGAACGTTCATTGTTGGTGTTAAATATTATTTTCACCAGCGGATCCCTGCCGGAAAAGGATTCTTCCTGGGAAGGGGCCGGGGTATGATAAATTGCTGAAAGAAGCTGCCTGCACCGGTCCACATCAGCCTGATATATATGAATATACGGTTTCCACCTTGTATCCACCGCAGCAAAAGAACGGCCGTCCTCAAGCCGGCCCGTGAGGAATATTTTATTCCTCCGGTTGTCATAAAAAGGATGAACCAGAAATCCTGGGGAAGAAATTTTTTGCAGGGTATTACTGCCGGGATCCATACTATAATAATAAAATAAAATGTACGGATGCTCCATATAGCGGCAGGTTGCTTTTAGATATAGGGAACTTCTAAAAACTTCAGTTTTTAGAGGTGGCCTATATAGGATTTAGCATTTAACTTGTCCATTATGCTGAAAAAACATTATAATCATATTATGAAACAAAAGTTTTTCATCACTTCTTTAATGGTTTCTATTTTTTTCTTCGGTTCCTGTGCAAGCAGTACAGTGATCGGCAGTGAGCCGGTTTTTTACGAATACACTGAGACATCCGTTTTAATCAAAAATGGGGATCATGATATTCCCGCCATTGTAACAATGCCCAGGGGCGGTACAATTAATCAACGGTACCCCGGGGTGGTGATGCTCCACGGATTCGGTTCCAACAAGGACGAGGCGGGGAATGGTTATAAGATTTTTGCGCCGGAACTGGCAAAGAACGGTATAGCTTCCATCCGTATTGATTTTATTGGAACCGGGGATAGTAAAACGGATTATATTAATTTTAATTTTAATTCAGCTGTTTCGGATGCCGCTGCTGCCGCGGCCTATCTGGCGTCCCGGCCATCAGTGGATTCCGGAAGGATCGGGGTAATGGGCTGGAGCCTGGGAGGAACGATTGCTATGCTTTCCGCGGGACGGAACCCGGTGTTTAAATCGGTGGTTACCTGGGCGGGAGCTCCCGTGGCTTCCATGTTTTCAACCGATAACCGGGCCTATGAAATCGCCAAACAGGAAGGACATGTGACAGCTGATTTTGACTGGCGGGAACCCCTTAAACTCGGCCTGGATGCATTTGAGATTGCCCGGAAAACGGATGTGCTCTCAGAATTTTCAAAATCCTCCGCTCCGGTACTTGCTATAAACGGCAGTAAGGATAATGTGGTTCTGCCGGAAAATGTATATCAGATTATTGATGCATCGTCCAACAGTAATTCGAGAACCTATATTATAGAAGGGGCGGATCATACCTTTAATATTTTTTCCGGCGACATGACAGCTTTTAGTGAACTTTGTAAGACCACTCTGACATGGTTTTTGAGGACCCTTTAAACAAATAGGGCTGTTTGGACACCCGGATTGTTTTTTGAAAAGCATCAATCAACAACCTTCTGCACGCTTTCGCGTGCGAGGCAAGCAGCGTGGTTGTTGGTTCTGGAAGGTATGGATTATATGCGGGTTTCATACCCCGCAAAACAATTTCTTTGTTGCTTCAAAGAATCGCCCTATAGTGCGGGGTACCCGCAGGCTGGATTATACCCGCCTGCGAATAAACCGGGAGAAAACACATGGCCACTGTATTTGACTACATTAACTGGCGGGGGGATCTGACATTTCAGCAGGTTCCGTTTAATCCGGTGGATAATCTTATCCTGGCAAGAATTTCCTATCTCCCCTTTGAAGGTATTGTTCCGGGACCGGATTCAAAAAAATCGGTCACCATTTCGGAAGCGGCGGACGAATTTGAACTTCTTTCCCGGCGTCCCGGATCGCAGCTTTCTTCAGCGGTTATCCTTAAGGAAGATCCCCGGCTGCTTTCAGTCCTGGGGGAATCGAAACGTTTTGGCAGCCTCAGGCTTGCCCGGTATGTGAACAATATCGATATTTCCGAGGAAAAACAATTTTCGGTGCTGACCATTTTCGGGGGGAAAATCCCCCCGTATATTTCTTTCCGCGGCACTGATTTGACTATTGTGGGATGGAAAGAGGATTTTAACATGAGTTTTCTTTCGGCGGTTCCTTCCCAACTGGAAGCGGTGGCGTATCTGGAAAAAATTGCCAGGGTTTTCCGGGGACCCCTGAGAATTGGAGGCCATTCGAAGGGCGGCAATCTGGCGGTATATGCATCGGCTTTCTGCAATCACCATGTTCAAAAAAGAATTATGGAAGTTTACAATAACGATGGACCGGGATTCAGCAATGAGGTAATCAATAAAAAATCCTTCCAGGGGGTTGCGGAGAGAATACATACCTTCATTCCCCAGTCCTCTATTATTGGTATGCTCTTTGAGCATGAGGAAAAGTATACGGTTGTCCAGAGCACCCAGAAGGGACTGATGCAGCATGATCTTTTTTCATGGCAGGTAGTACACAACGATGTGGTAAGGCTTGATGAAATTACCAACAATAGTAAGTTTGTGGATAAAACCATGAAGGACTGGCTTAACAGCCTGGATCCTGAACAAAGAAAAGAGCTGGTTAATCATTTGTATGATATACTTACTTCGACCCATGCCAACACCCTGCAGGAACTTACATCCCAGTGGCTGAAGAATACGGGTACTATGATTAAAACCATTAACAATGCGGATGAAACCACCAGGAAAAACCTTTCCGAAATATTTTCAATTTTAGCCAAAGCTGCAAGGAACAATATCAATTATATCCTGCCGGATCCGTTTGAACGGTTTTATAAACACAGATTTTTTCAGCAAAAGGATCATGGTACAGAAGATGAGGAAGTGGGTTTATCCTCCGATGAATGAATACGCAGGTCCTTCCGGTAAAACCTTAACCAGGATTTTGCAGGAAAAAGGTTCCAGCTCTTCGGCCAATTCTTCCATATCCATGGTACCGGAATTTAAAATTTCATCCAGATTGTAGCTGCAGGATATTTCCGTGTTCGTCCCTTCCGCCAGGGCCCGGCCCCAGGCTCCATGAAACCGGACAATATCCCGGACCAATGGAAGCAGATATTCCTTTTTTGCTTCCCCATAGGATTTATCCAAGAAACTTAACTGCAATTTTTCGATATCAAAAGTGTCCTTTGGTCCCGAAGAGATTTTTTGTTTTTCCAAAAAATCCGCAAATGATTCAAGAAAATTCGATGGCTTTTTTCCCAGGGGATACAGCATCTGGTTAAACCATGCTACAGCCCGGCCCCGGTTATAGAACAGGTCCGCCGCCCGGGATAAACGTTCCGCTTCGTACAGATCCTTCTCCGGAAAATTTTTTCCTGATTCCACATGGTAGGGCGGTTTTTTCCGGGCTTTTAATCCCAGGGCTTCCGCCTGGTCATACATCAAAGTCCCCGGAAGAACCGAAAGCCTGAACATGTCCAGGTTGTCAGGGTAGAGGGACAAGGCAAAATCCAGACTCTTTTTGTATCCCGCCAGGGTGTCGCCGGGAAGTCCGTAGATAAGATCCAGCCCGAAGGATACCCCGGCTTCATGGAGAAGGCTTATTTTCGAATCAAAAAGATCCGGGTTGAAGGTTCTCCCCACCGAAGTACAGATCCGGGGATCCCGGGATTGGAGACCGATCTGCAGGGAAGCATTTAACCGGCTGTATAGTTCTGCCTGTGCCCGGGTAAGCAGTTCCCCCCGGACTTCAAAGTGCCAATGGACTCCCGGCGCAGACTTTTCAATAGCCCGAAGAATGGTGTTAGCCCTTTCCTTGTTGGTATTAAATGTTGGATCCAGGACAAATACGGAAAGCGGCTTGGTTTCCGCAAAATACTTCAATTCCGCAAAAATCCTTTCATCGGGGAAATACCGGAGGGTTTTTCCTCCCTTGGATTCATAGCAGTAGGTACAATTATAGGGACAGCCCCGGGACAGCTCCCAGAGGATTCCCGGCCGGTTTCTGGCATCGAGGATACCCTCCAGCCATGGGGACGGTAAAAGGTCCATTTCATTTTTTGGGATATTTGAATTTGGAAAAAATGTTTTGATATTCCTGTTCTCCATACGGCTGCGGATGAGTTCCACCGCCGCAAGTTCCCCCTCGCCGCAGATAACCGTATCAAAGGGACCGCCCTCATCAACGGATAATCCGTAGGGCAATGCGGTAACTTCAGGGCCGCCGCAGAATAAAAAACAGTTTTTGTTTTTATCCTTCAGGTGTGATGCGGCGCTGGTCATTATTTCCCGGTTCCAGCTATAGATGGAAAATCCTATCATGTCCGCAGGGTACTGGGTAATCGTATTCAATAATCCATCCGTACCATCCTGCACAAAGGTTTCAATTAACTTGATAGAAACAGCACCGGAGAAGTGTTTTTTTACATTTGCGGCCACCGAGGCGGCCCCAAGGGGAACCGCCTCGGATCCCTCTTCCAAATGGCATGATACAAAAATTATGGAAAGTGTATTGGAATTATCCGGCATTGGTACAGTATGAACGGATCCGGGGCAGGAATGCAAGACCGGCTTTTATGCATCCCATGGGGACTCTTTTTATTGTTAACCCCCTCGCCATTCTATAATTAAATCGATATAATAATTTTACTGTTTTAGGAAAACCCTGAATTCCGGAATTCAGCGCTTTCTTAAAGTCCGGACCAGCCCGTATCCGTCGGGACCAGGGGCCGGGCAATTTAATTGAGGAGTTATTCATGTCAGAAGAATTAACCGAGTACCAGGGTCCTGCTACCATGGAGAAAATCACATCCCTTTCCAAAAGACGGGGCTTTGTATTTCAATCATCCGAAATCTACGGCGGACAAAGCGGCGCCTGGGATTATGGTCCCCTGGGGATTGAGCTGAAAAACCGCATATCCCGGAACTGGTGGAAGGAAATGACCCAGCTTCAGGATGATATTGTGGGGCTGGATGCGGCGATCCTGATGCATCCCAGGGTTTGGGAAGCGTCAGGCCATGTGGAGAATTTTACGGATCCCCTGGTGGATTGTAAAAAATGCAAAAGCCGGTTCCGGGCGGATCTGATCCCCGAGGAAAACCTGGCCCAGAAAAAATGTCCCGAATGCGGGGGTGAACTTACGGATACCCGTAAGTTCAATTTGATGTTCAAAACCCATATCGGGGCTATTGAAGAGGAATCCAATATTATTTACCTGCGGCCTGAAACTGCCCAGGGAATATACGTAAATTACAAAAATATTATCCAGTCCAACCGGATGAAAATTCCCTTTGGTATTGCCCAGGTGGGCAAGGCATTCCGGAATGAAATAGTAACCAAAAACTTTATTTTCAGGACCTGCGAATTCGAACAGATGGAAATGCAGTTCTTCGTAAAACCCGGCAGCGATGAGGAATGGTTCAACGAATGGAAAAAACGGCGCTGGGCTTATTATGAAAAAATGGGCGTAAAGATGGATCATCTCCGCTGGCATCAGCACGGACCGGATGAACTGGCCCACTACGCCAGGGATGCCTATGATATCCAGTATCTGTTCCCCATGGGATGGAAGGAACTGGAAGGTGTCCATAACCGGGGTGATTATGACCTGTCCCGGCATATGCAGTACAGCGGAAAGGATCTGCAGTACATTGACCAGGAAAACAACAACGAGAGGTATGTCCCCTGCATTGTGGAAACCTCCGCAGGTCTTACCCGAACACTCCTCATGGTACTCTGTGATGCTTATGATGAAGAAAAAGTCGCTGACAAGGGCAATGAAGATGACTGGCGGACGGTTCTCCGGTTCCATCCCAACCTGGCCCCGGTAACCGCGGCGGTGCTTCCCCTGATGAAAAAGGATGGACTGGCCGAGATTGCCCAGGATATCCGGAAGGAACTTAAGGAAGACTATACCACCGACTACGACCAGTCCGGTGCAATCGGCCGCCGTTACCGCCGGCAGGACGAGGCGGGAACCCCCTTCTGTATTACCGTGGACTATGAAACAAAGGAAAATAAAACCGTAACCCTCCGTTTCAGGGATTCCATGGAGCAGGTCCGGGTCCCCGTGGCGGAGCTCCGGGACAGGATAAAAAAGGAAATACAGGAATATAAACGGATAAAATAAATTTTTATTCATGAGTGGGTATAATACATGCTGCTCTGCGGCGAGGTTTTTTATGGGTTTTTAAAAATTTTCGTGAAAAAGGGACCGGAAGCTTTGATAGCCGAAGCTTCTAGTCCTGAGTCTCCGGTGATTGAGGATCTCGAAATCACCAGTGAAAAAAATCTCTTCCCGCAGGTCCCTTCTAGAGCTTCAGGGACCGGGCCCGGTGATATAGGCTGCCTCCCAGAGCCTGTCGAATGGGCGAAACTGCCTGCGGGGATATACTTTTCGTTATAAATTCCTTTGATACTTTGCAGACCTCACAGAGGAAGCCCTGGGGACAGATTTAATACTAAAAATCATCAAATTTTTCACATTTTAATACTTGAACAATCATTCAAGTATTGACAAAAAGTATAATCCTTATTAGTATAAATTTAACATTTGAATATTTGATCAAGTGTTCAAATATATAAGGGGAAAACATGAAGACTTCAAAGAAAATTATAGTATTTGATGAAGCCATGGTTGAAGATGCCAAGGAGCATATACCAGCTCAGGACAATCTGGAACAGCTGGGTGAATTTTTTAAAGTATTAACCGATCCCAACCGGCTCAAGATTCTCTATGCCCTGGGAGCGGGGGAACTCTGTGTTTTTGATTTATCCGTTTCTATAGGAGCAAGCGTTTCTTCGGTAAGTCATCATCTGGCGGCTTTAAAGCGGGTCCGTTTGGTAAAAGCCAGAAGGGACGGCCGGGTTATCTATTATTCCCTGGACGATGATCATGTGAATTCGATCATTAAATTTGCCTGGGATCATTTAGAGGAGGACTAATATGTGCAGCAGCTGTACCGTTTGCGCAACCGGTGAAGTAAAAAAACGCCTTCATAAACCACAGCGGATGGTTCATTTTGGATCGTATGCCCTGCCAGCAAAAAGAATAATTGTGTTCGGAGGAGCCCTTTTTTTATGGATAGCGGGGATTTTAGTTCATCAGTTTCATTTATCCGGTATTTTCCGTTATACACCGTTGCTGTTTTTTGTACCCGCCTATTTTCTTGCGGGATTACCGGTTTTAAAAAATGCGTTTTTAAATCTCCGCCGGGGCAATGCCCTGGATGAAAATTTTCTCATGACCATCGCCACCATTGGAGCCTTTGCAATAGGCGAATGGCCGGAAGCCGTGGGGGTAATGATATTTTACATGATTGGGGAATTGATCCAGGAATCCGCGGTGGAACGGTCCAGGAAATCCATCAACGCCCTTTTAGCACTGAAACCGGATACAGCGCGCATCCGGAAAGACGGCGGATGGACCGAAGTAAAGGCCGATGAAGTGGCTGTGGATACCCTGGTACTGGTCCGCCCGGGTGAACGGATACCCCTGGACGGGATTATTGTTGAAGGCCATGGCTCGGTGGATGCGTCCATGCTGACCGGTGAATCAAGACCGGAATTCCGCAGTATAGGAGATGAAGTCCGGTCCGGAACAATTTCCGTGGATGGGGTGATAACCGTTAGCACCCAACGGACCGCAGAAAATTCATCCGCAGCAAAAATTATCGAGCTGGTGGAAACGGCTAACCAGGCGAAGGCAAAACCTGAACGGTTTATTACAAGTTTTGCGAAATGGTATACACCCCTGGTGGTAATAGCTGCTGTTATCCTGGCGGTGCTGCCCCCATTGATTATTCCCGGGGCAAAATTTTCCGACTGGTTGTACCGGGCATTAATATTACTGGTTATCTCCTGTCCCTGCGCGCTGGTGGTCAGTGTTCCCCTGGGATACTTCGCGGGGATTGGCGGAATGAGCCGCAGGGGGATCATGGCCAAAGGCGCGGTTCATCTGGATAGCCTTAAAAAGGCGGTTAATGTGGCTTTTGATAAAACCGGTACTTTAACCACCGGGTATTTTTCCGTTACCGCAGTTGAAACCGCTCCGGAAATAGATGAAAAATATCTTCTGGAACTGGCGGTAACCGCGGAACGGGAATCGAATCATCCCATGGCAAAGGCCATATTGGAATATGCCAGAAACCGGGAAATATATTCTTCAGCGGATACGTCGGTTACTTACAAAGAAATTGCAGGAAAGGGGGTGAAAGCCAAGACCGGTGATGGATCGCATATTCTGGCGGGGAATGCAAAGCTCCTGAAAGAGCATGAAGTTAATCTTCCTTCTTTAGGTCCTACGGGTGCTGCCAGTGCGGTGTATATTGCCAGGGACAATCACTATGTGGGCAGAATTCTTATAGGTGATACAATTAAAGAAGGTGCTGCTGAGACAATTAAAAAACTGAAAGCCCTCGGTATTGAAAAGACTGTGATGTTCACCGGGGACAAGGCTGATGTGGCCAATGAAGTTGCATCTATCCTGGGCATAGAAACGGTTGAGTCGGAATTGCTTCCGGAGGATAAGCTTACCTGCATCGAATCCCTCTGTAAGCAGGGGACCACCATTTTTGTAGGGGATGGTATCAACGATGCCCCGGTGCTCGCCAGGGCCGATGTGGGAATTGCCATGGGAAGCGGAGCCGATGTGGCGGTGGAAGCGGCGGACATCATCATCATGACCGATGATCCCCGGCGGGTTCCCGAAGCGATTGAACGGTCCCGGAAAACCCGGCAAATTGTCATGCAAAATGTGGTTTTTGCCCTGGGATTTAAATTTGTATTTATCGGATTGGCTGCCCTGGGGATGGCCAATATGTGGATGGCCATCATTGCGGATGTGGGAGTGGCTTTAATCGCAATAATGAATGCCAGCAGGGCCTTGAAATAAAAGCTCTAAAATAAGATTATAAAACGGGAGCAGAAACCGTGCTGTTCCCGTTTTTTCTTTTTAAGGAGCATTTAATGTTAACCGGTATAATAGCTGTGCTTGGAATTTTTGTTGTTTGTCCTTTAACCATTTTTACATTTCTTCATCTCAATAAAAAAATGAAGGTTGATTTGGAAAAAATGAAAAGCCAGAAAGAAATCCTTGCTTTGGAAATAAAAAAGGAGCAGCTTATGATCGACCGGCTGGATCTGGAAAACAGGATGCTTGATAAAAAAATCGATGAAATCGAAAGAAAATCAGCAACCCCGCCGCAAGCAGCGGGGTATGTTGGTTCTGTAAGGTAAGGATTATATGAGGGTTTCATACACGCACAACAATTTCTTTGCTGCTTCAAAGAATCGCCCTAAAGAGCAGGGTACCCGCAGGCCGCGTGAGCGGCCATACAATCACTTCTCTGCAGAGCCCAGCCGAAGGCTGGATTAAACCCGCCTGCGAATAATATATGAAATTAATTCGGCTGGATTATGATTTTTCGGTTTGTAAAATAATGGATTCTTCCCAGGTTGATTTTCAGGGTGAGTATGTATTTCTGTCAAAAACCAATGAAGAAATTTCCCTGGTCTGCGAAACCACCCGGGTTCCGGCTAATAAAACAGCTGTGGAACATGGATGGAAGGCATTAAAGATAGCAGGTGTTCTGGACTTTGGAATGGTGGGGGTCATCTCAAAAATTTCCAGCATTCTGTCAAATGCGGAAATCAGTATATTTGTCATATCCACATACAATACCGACTATATTCTTTTAAAAGAACATACCTTCATCAAAAGTATTGAATTGCTTATTGCTGCAGGCTATGATGTGATCTAGGGAAACACTGATTAATGCCCACAGAACATTAATCAGTGTATTCTTTAATGCAGGGAATTCTTTGTGCAACAAAGAATTGTGAAGGGAACCGCTGATTGGCCGCATATTGCGGCCGGTTTAATCAGCGGTTCCCTGGAATTCCTGCGGTGGTTCCGCTTTTAATGAGTAACAGATTTTTTTCCGGCGATGAATTCTTGGATTTTAATTACATTATGAATATGGAAAGAAAGAGATTTTTATTTTTACTATTATTTTTTCTGCCCCTTATTAACCCTGTTTGGGCCGACGATATGGAAATCAGTCTGCTCACCATGGCTCCCGGAAAAGAATTGTATTCCGCCTTTGGTCATAGCGCCCTCCGGGTTAACAATTTTACCACAGGAGAAGATCTGGTTTATAATTACGGGTTATTTGATTACAGTGAGCCCTGGTTTTATCTCAATTTTGTCAGGGGACGGATGAATTACCGTTTGGCATCGGGACCTTATAAGGATTTCTTTATATCCTATTATCTGGAGAACCGGGAAATTCGGGAACAGGTTTTTGATATGACCCGGGAAGAAAAAGAATTTGTTGCAGCTTTTTTGGAGAATAATGAAAAACCGGAAAACAGTTATTACCGGTACCATTATTTTTATGATAACTGCGCCACCAGAATCCGGGATTTGCTGCTGCTGACGTACCAGGGAATTGAACTTCCGGCAGCTGAAAAAAATCCTAGTTACCGGGATCTGCTCCACCAGTACCTGCATCAGCGTTCCTGGGAAAAATTAGGTATTGATATTATTTTAGGAATTTCCGCAGACAGAAAAACCAATGCATACATGCAGACCTTTTTACCGGACTATCTTTTTACTATTGTCTCCAAAATGGAATATAATGGCCGGTCAATAATTAAGGACACCAGGACCGTGTTTGTTCCGGAAAATCCTGTCATGCCCGGTTCTGGTTTTATCCCGCCTTTAGTAGTTTTTTCCTGTATATGCCTTCTTGCGGTGGTTCTTACTGTTCTTAGGAAAAAGGCCAGGGCTTTTGATTTTATGCTTTTTTTTATAACGGGAATACTGGGGGTACTCATGGTATTGCTTTGGTTCTTCACCGAGCACATGGATATGCGGAACAACTTCAATATTATTTGGGCTTTCCCGGTTCACGGGGTGATGGCTTTTTTTGTTTTTTCAAAAACCCATGGGCGGATTTATCGGACATATTTTTTGATCACCGGGATAGTAACCACCCTGTTCTTAATTACCTGGCCGCTGATTCCCCAGGGGCTTAATCCTGTGCTTATTCCTTTTCTTGCCGGCATTTCCATCCGTTCGTTTGTGAATTACTTTGACAGATTGCTAAATATGACATAGACATGTCATATTATTATACTATAATTGGAATATGCAAATACACAGGTTATTCGAAATAGTATATATTCTTTTAGATAAGAAGGGGATCACCTCAAAAGAACTGGCAAAACACTTTGAGGTATCCGTAAGGACAATCCTGAGGGATATAGATACCCTTGCTGAAACGGGAATTCCTGTTTACACCATCCAGGGAAAAGGCGGCGGCATCTACATCCCGGATACATTCATCCTGAATAAGACCGCGGTAACTAAAAAGGAAAAAGAAGAAGTTCTTTTAGCCCTCCAGTCACTCCGGGCTGCGGAGTACCCTGATATAGATACAACCCTTTCCAGGTTTAAATCGTTTTTTAATATGCCCGGGAAAAACTGGATAGAGGTGGATTTTTCCCGCTGGGGAAATTCAAAGAATGATAAAGAAAAATTTGAAATCCTCAAAACTGCTATCCTTAAAAATGAAGCCCTTAGAATTAATTACATATCCGGCCCTGGGGAGGCGTCGGAAAGAACCGTGTACCCCTTAAAGCTGATTTTCAAATCGAAAGCCTGGTATCTCCAGGCGTATTGTTTATCAAAAGAGGGTTACAGAACTTTCAGGGTAAACCGTATTCTGGGACTTGAATTAACCGGAAAGAATTTCCCCGGGGAATCATACCAGGCACCTTCCCTTGATGAGGCAGGAGCAGCATCATCTGCACTGATTAATCTTGTCCTTTCCTTTTCCCCTGATGCTGCTTCCCGGATTTATGATGAATTTGATCCCCAATTGGTACACCGGAAAAAGGATGGGTCCTTCATAATCAGGATCAGTATGCCCGAGGATATGTGGTTCTACGGATTTTTACTTTCCTTCGGGGCTTCGCTGGAGGTGATAAAACCTCCCCAGGTCAGGGAAAATCTGCTGAAGGAAGTAAAAAAAATTCAAGGATTGTACAAAACATGACATAATGTTGTCATGTTTTGTTTGATATAGTATCCATATAAAAAACCCGGGGATATCCCTGGAGGGTTTTACATCTATATATTTTGATAATGGAGCCTTTTACAAAACTTGGTTAGTTTTGTAAAAGGCTTTTGCAGAAAGAATGCTATTTCCTTACCCATAAATAAAATAGTATTCTTTCTGCACTTACATCTAAGGTTGCTTTT
>JAVBPH010000080.1:0-11186 GCA_031549725.1 Treponemataceae bacterium | reverse complement strand
AAGGAACCCTTCCGGGTTCCTTTAGTTTGGAGGTGGTGGGAATCCCTTCCAGTTCGGACCATCCATGGTCCTCACTTCCAGGCCGTCTTTTTTGCTAAAACCGCATCCCTGCGGTTTTACCCCTCCGACGCTTCCGCGTCTCCAGGGCCGCAAAAAAGTTTCGATTCCCAGGTCACTCATGAAAAAAGGAACCCTTCCGGGTTCCTTTAGTTTGGAGGTGGTGGGAATCGAACCCACGTCCTAATACGCGAAATACAGGCCTCTACAGGTTTAGCGGCGCATCGTTATTGTCGGGACCTGCTTGGCTGCACCGCGCGCGGCAGATCCGTATTCCGGGAAAATCTTATCGCACTCCGTCCGGAACCGGAGATTGACCAGCCCTGATTGCGACAGGAATTCAGCCCCTCAAGGCGGCGGAACTGGTTCCCGCGCTCTGCTGTTTATGCAGCGAAAGCGTAACTGTCGTTTTCGGCAGTTAAATTTTTGCCGAATGTTAGGAGCTCGGCACTCCACCTGCAGCCGGTACCCCGAACCGTACCAGTCGAAACCGGTGCACCCCCGGGGGTGATGTAAATATAAGAAAAAAGCAAAGTCCAGTCAACCGGTGGGTATATACCATTTTAGAAAGATATGGATAAAATAATGATCATATAAAAATCATATATTTTTATATTAAAGAGGCTTTTTCAAAACTAACCGAGTTTTGAAAAAGGCTCTAAATACAAGTTGATTTATCCTGGAATGTGGGATACGGTTGTAATATGGACTTTTCTCAAGTACAGCATCCTGAGGATTATACTTCGCCTATGTTAGGTCTTGATATCTTTGAAGAGGGAGTTGCCCAGGAGGCGCTTCTTTATGTGAAGGAACATTTTCCCAACGAGATAAAAAAAGCTGAGGAACGGTTTTCCACATTAAGGATTTTAGGTAATGCCATCTCACATTTCCCGTCGGTCCGGGAAACCCAGCGGCTCCGGGGGGATATCCGGGATGAAGAAAGCCTTATTGCATCAATGAGTGATTATTCACCCTCGTCCCGGTTCCTGCATACCCCCACCAGGGTTGTCTCTTCCCGGGGGTTCATGGTGGCCAAGTCCCACGCATTTTCCATGCTGGCTTTTTTAGTTGCCGAATCTTCAGAACTGCTCTCATCCATCCGGAAGGTTATTTTTGCAATCATCTGTACCCTGATGGCGGAGGATGTATACATCGCATGCCTCAATGATTCCTCTTTTCCCAAAACCAAAAAACACTACCTGGCCGAGGATTTAATATATTTATGGGACAGCGGGTCGGATCCCAGGTCCACCCATCATCTGCCGGCCCTTCAGTCCTTATGGGCTGCCAGGGATGCGGCTCCGCCCTGTTTTGGTACCATGGAAGGCTCCAGCGAACTGGTCCGGCTTTCCATTTCCCTGGGCATGGACTGGCAGGAGTTTATTGTCAATCAGCTGGCCATGGACGAAACCAGGTGGGCCCTGGAGGAATTCCTTTTTGGTATATCCTTTGAAGAAATAATTGAGGTCCGGTCCCGGTTAAAACGGTTTGGAATTTCTGCGGTGGACCATAATGAGGTCCGGTCTTATCTGGGCAGCCGTCCTGCTTTTACCATGGTGGATAATAATGATCCCAGGGGCATCTACGATTTTTACGTGGAACGCCGGGATGCGGCATATTTCAGGGAACGGACTACCTCCCTGGGGCCAAAGAAAACCCTGGAAGAACTGTACCTGCGCTACCGGATGGCCATGGAGTAAAGGGTCAGAGAATAGTTGTGGGCGGACGCTTAACCGCCACCCCCCGTTCATCATAATATATTTCTTCTTCCCCGGAGGTGCCGGCTGTTTTTGGTGGTTCCTTCCGCTCCGGAAGCAGCACCGTTTCAATGGTTTCCCGGGTTTCCTTTTTCTCGGCTTCCGTAGGCTTTTTTAATGTATAGATTTCGCTTTTCGGTTTTTCCTGGTTTTTCACTTCCCCAGCGGCAGCGGAAATGCGGGAAACGGGTTTTAAAGGATCCGGATTATCCATAGATTTTTTTAACTGTACCAAACCATCAATTGCATTCAGGGCTTCCTTTTCAATATTAAATGTTTTCTCGAATGTTTCCCTGGTTCCTGTTTGGATTTCCATGATTTTACTTCTGGTTTTATCCACCAGGTCCTTCATGTTATGGATCTCTTCATGAAAATGCTGGTTTCCCACGGTCATCTCGGCGGTTCTTTCCCGTACCAGTTGGGATATCTCCGCTGTTTTTCTGATGGCATCATGGATCCCTTCTGTTTTTTCCAGGGACCGGGAAGCAATTGAATTGATAGTGAAAATTTCCTGGGAGAAATTGCGGATTTTTCCGGTAATTTCATTGAATGACATGGATGAATCTTCGCTTGCTTTAAGGGCCTCCCGGATTTTTTCCGTCAGGGCATTTACTTCCCGGCTTATCTGCTCCGCATTTTCCCTGGTCGATTCCGCAAGTTTACGGATTTCATCGGCGACCACCGCAAAGCCCGCTCCGGCGGATCCCGCATGGGCGCTTTCAATGGCCGCATTCATGGAAAGGATATTCGTCTGTTCCGAAATTTGATTAATAACCTGGGTTATCTCATGGATTTTTTCCAGGTCCACCGAAATGATTTTTATAATTTCATGGGATCCATGAACCTGCTCTTCACCTTCGGTGATTTCCTTTTCCAGTTCCTTTGAAAGGGCGGTGCTTTCATCAATCTTTTTTGAAAGGTCGTTTATCAGGGATGCCGATTCGGAAATGTTTTTGCCTGCGTGTTCCATGAAACTGCTCTGTTCATTGGTTTTATCATGATACGAAGCAATCACGGTTTCAATCATTCCCAGCTCTTCCGACGCACCGGCAATGTTTTTCTCCAGGCTGGAAAAATTATCCATCATGGCATTTATGGTGGTATGTATATTATCCAGTTCGCTGTTCCGTTCCTGGATATCCGCGGCATACAGCGTTTTGAGCTGTTCCGCGGATATGGAAAGTCCCCTTAGGTGGGTAAACCATACACCCAGTGAATTAATACTTTTCCGGAGCTCCCGCAGTTGAGGGTCATCTTCGGTATCTTCCGCTGCGGGGGAAAAATCTTTTTTAACCAGTTTCTGTACGATTTCCTCAACCCGGTCGTTTTTCTTCATTACCTGCTGAAGGATTATCAGGAAATACAGGGCGATGCCCGCCGCCAGGATACAGCTCACCAGCCCCCCCCGGGCAACCAAACCTTTTACGGCTTTTTTAGTGGCTTCTTCCAGAGGGTAATTTCCGGCAATGTTCATCTGGATAAACATATTTACGATGATGACCACCAGAACCGCAAGGGTAATACCTAAACCTGTCAGGGTTTTTCTATTGATTTTCATGGGACATCCTATTGTTTGTCGTATTGCTGTATTTCATCAATTATATATTCGAGCTTTATACCGGCTTTTTTAAACATCTCCTCGGAATCACCCGCGTCATGGTAACGCCTCTGGCAGACCACCCGGACAATCCCGCAGTTTATAATCAGCATGGCGCAGGTTCTGCAGGGGGTCATCCTGCAGTAAAGGGTGGAACCGTTTATGGCAATTCCGTTTTTTGCGGCCTGGCAAATGGCATTTTGTTCGGCATGGACGGTCCTCATGCAATGGGTGGTGACTTTTCCGTCCTCATGGGTAACCTGTTTAAGCTGGTGACCCACTTCGTCACAGTGGGGAAGTCCCGCGGGGGCTCCCACATAACCTGTTACCAGGATCTGGTTGTTTTTTGCAATCACACAGCCGGACCGGCCCCTGTCGCAGGTTGCCCTTTTTGAGATAGCATCACAGACTTCCATAAAATATTCATCCCAACTGGGCCTTTTGTAGGTCGATTCTGCCATAATTTCCTCTTTATACTGTGTACGGTTATTGCATTTTACCACGATAATACTTTTAATATAAAGTGCTTTGTGAGGTATTTATGGCAGAATCCAATTTTCTTACGGTTTGTATGAACCCTACTCTACAGAAGACCCTTCTTTTTCCGGTAATCCACAACAATGAAGTAAACAGGACCGCCCAGCACCGGCTGGATGTTTCAGGCAAGGGGATTAATGTCAGCCGGGTTTTGGGGCAGCTTGGAAAAAAGGCAGTCCATCTGACCCAGTTGGGCGGGATATTCCGGCCCCTTTTTCTGGACCTCTGCCGGAAAGATTCAGTTGATATCCGCTGGGTTGAAAGCGGCAGCCAAATCCGGTTTTGCTATACCCTGCTGGAAGAAACCGGCCATGGGGTAACCGAATTGGTGGAAGAATCCGACCCCGTTTCGGAGGGGACCGAATCTTTGATTCTGGAACGCTATCAGCAGCTCCTCCCTGAAACGGACTGGGTTATTATTTCAGGAACCAAAGCCCAGGGTTTTTCCCGCGGGCTGGTTCCTGAAATGGTAAAACTTGCAAAAAACATTGGGAAACAGATGGTTCTGGACATCCGGGGGGATGATCTGCTCCGCAGTCTTACGTATAAGCCTGGTGTGGTAAAACCAAATATGTTTGAATTTGTATCAACCTTTTTCCCTGAAAAGACAAAACAGGGAAAGTTTATAGGTTCTGAAGATGATATTTTACCCCTGGCCAAAGAAAAAGCCAAAGAGCTTTCCCTGGATGGTACCGCCCTGGTTATCACCAGGGGAAGTAAACCGGTTTGGGTTTTTAATGGGGGTAATTTCAATGAAATTGAATTTACCCCGGTCAGTCCTGTAAACACCACCGGTTCCGGTGATGCCTTTACCGCAGGTCTTGTTTCATCCCTTTCCGATGGGGATTCCCTGGAAAAGGCTGTCCGGGAAGGGGTCCGGTGCGGCGCCCTGAATGCGGAGTATATGAAACCCGGGGTAATTACTTAGGTTTTTTACCTGATTTTTAGAAGTTTTCCTTTTATCAGTCTGGATTCATTTAATTGGGTATCTATTCAAAAATGAATCCCCGTATTGCATTTATAATTATATTAGGTCAGAGTATATATCCTATGAAAGATTTAACAAACGGAAGGGAATCCACCCTTATTATGGTTTTTGCCTTGCCTATGCTTATTGGCAATGTATTTCAGCAATTTTATAATATGGTTGACAGCTGGGTAGTGGGCCAGTATGTGGGAAAAGAAGCCCTGGCAGCGGTGGGAACATCATTTCCGGTGATTTTTTTGATGGTTGCCCTGGCTATGGGGATTGGCATGGGGACCAATGTGCTGATTGCCCAGTTTTACGGGGCCAGAGCCAATCACCGGATTAAGGATACTATTGATACAGCCTATATCTCATTGTTTGTAATGGGGCTTGTCCTGACCCTGGTGGGGATTTTTATGGTGAATCCCGTCCTGAAACTGTTGCGGGTTCCCGAGGATGTTTTTGACCAGGCAGCCCAATATCTCCGGATTGTTTTTTATGGGCTTATTCTGACCTTCGGATACAATACGGTGGGAGGAATCCTCCGGGGGCTTGGGGATTCCATGACGCCCCTGTTTATGCTCATTGCGGCTACAATTATAAACATTATCCTGGATCTTGTTTTTGTACGGAATTTCGGATGGGGAGTGGCCGGGGTTGCATGGGCTACGGTGATTGCCCAGGGGGTATCCTTTATCGGGTCGGTGATTTTTCTCAATAGAACCCACGAGGTACTGAAGACGGATTTTCTGCACCTGAAATTCAACCGGGAAATATTTAATGAAATTTTCAGGATAGGGCTGCCCTCAGGAATTCAGCAGGCCCTGGTTTCCATGGGGATTATGTTCATGACAGCCATTGTGAACGGCTTTGGAACCACCATTCTGGCGGGATTTTCCGCAGCCAGCAGGATCGATTCCTTCGTGGGTATGCCCTCCATGAATATCGGTATGGCCCTGTCGGGGTTTACCGGCCAGAATATGGGGGCGGGTAAAAAGGACCGGGTAATCCGGGGGTTTCATGCGGCCCTGATGATCGGTTTGGTGATAACCGCCGTGCTAAGCGCCGTGCTTTTCCTTTGGGGGGACAAACTGATCGGCATCTTTACCCCGGATCATGATGTGATAGATGCAGGGTATGAATACCTGAGGGTCATAGCGGTTTTCTATTTCCTGTTTACCATTATGTTTATCACCAACGGGCTTATCCGGGGGGCGGGGGAGGCGATAGTTCCCATGATTTCTACTTTGGCAGCCATGTGGGTGGTCCGTATCCCCTGTGCAATAATTTTTTCCGGAATCTGGGGGCCCCGGGGAGTTTGGTATTCCATGCCCGCAGGTTGGGTGGTGGGAACCATTATCGCTCTGATTTATTATAAATCCGGCAGGTGGATGAAAAAAGCGGTGGTAGGTCAGCCCGCGGAATCCCTGGATTTTTAACAGGAGAAGTTTTTTCAAAACTTCAGTTCCTGAAAATGGCTCAGGTTATGCGGTCCCGTTCTCCGGAAGATTTTTCATCTTCCGGAGAACCTGTTCTAATTAGTTTTTTCCCCGAGCATCTCGGTGTAATACCTGGGTTCAACCCTGGAAATATCAATACCGGTTTTTTCCAGAATTTCGTAAAGCCGGTTCCTGGATGATGAAATAATTTCGGGGCTTTCTTTTTCCGCGATAATCTCCAGTTCACAGAACCAGCCCAGACCTTCCACATGGGAAAGTTCAATGGTTATGCCCTGGTAATTCCAGGACCAGCCTTTTTTATTCTTCGAATGTCCCCGGACCATTCCAAGATTTGAAAGGAGTTCCTCAAAAACCAGGGCATTGGTGATATCAAATTCCTTCTCGATATTAACTTCCATATCTGCCCGGAGTTCCTTTTTTTTGAAACAGACCCTGATAATGGTTTCCAATGGACTGCCCATCCCGGTGAAAGCCTCTTTCCTGATCCGGACCCCGGATTTTAATTCCGGTGCAAACCTTTGCATTTCCTCCGGGATAAGCCAGTAGGTATCGGATTTTTCGTATGTCCCCAGGAATTTGGCAAAATTATCAATATGGTTTTTTACTGATTTCCAGTCATCCGCCCAGGCTTTTATTTCAATTTCTATAGCCATATATACCTCTCTATTCAATATTTATACATAATTCATCAAAAAATACATTTTTTTTCGATTTTTATACGATTTTTTGTAAAAACCCCCTTTTCACACTGGGCAAAGAAATTTTATCATATATTCGGGTATTTTATATATAGCAGCAAGTTACTGACTGCTACCCCGCATTCTGAAAATAGGAGTATCCTATGAGTTCAACATTTATCGATTCAGTTATGGCTACCGTGGTTTCCCGGAATCCTGCTGAGCCTGAATTTATCCAGGCTGTCAGGGAAGTGGTAGAATCTCTTGACCCTGTGGTACAAAAACGGCCTGAACTGGCCCGCCTGAAAATAGTAGAACGGATAGTAGAACCGGAACGCCAGGTCATGTTCCGGGTCCCCTGGGTGGATGACCAGGGAAATGTCCAGGTTAACCGGGGGTTCCGGGTCCAGTTCAACAGCGCCCTGGGACCCTACAAGGGAGGCCTCAGGCTTCACCCCTCGGTAAACCTGGGTATCATCAAGTTCCTTGGATTTGAACAGATTTTTAAAAATGCCCTGACCACCACCCCCATTGGCGGAGGAAAAGGGGGAAGCGATTTCGATCCTAAAGGCAAAAGTGATATGGAAGTCATGCGGTTCTGCCAGAGTTTTATGAATGAACTTTTCCGTCATATCGGTCCGGATACGGACGTTCCCGCCGGTGATATTGGGGTGGGCGCCAGGGAAATCGGGTTTATGTACGGCCAGTATAAAAAACTGACCAACACCTTCACCGGTGTTCTGACCGGAAAGGGACTGGCCTACGGCGGATCCCTGGCCCGGACCCAGGCCACCGGATACGGACTGGTATATTTCACCAGCCGGATGCTTGAGGATGGCCGCACCGACTGGAAGGGCAAGAAGGTGGTAATTTCCGGTTCAGGAAACGTGGCAATCTATGCGGTTGAAAAAGCCCAGTCCCTAGGAGCCACCGTGGTAGCATTGTCGGATTCCAACGGATATATTCATGACGAGGAAGGAATCGACCTGGCTGCGGTAAAACGGATTAAGGAAGTGGAACGGGGCCGGATTAAGGAATATCTGGAAGCCCGTCCCAAGGCAAAATACGTCGACGGCTGGGAAGGTATCTGGAGCATCCCCTGCGATATCGCCTTGCCCTGCGCCACCCAGAATGAAATCAGCGGAAAAGCAGCGGAAATTCTGGTGAAAAACGGCTGTAAATACGTTGCGGAGGGCGCCAATATGCCCAGTACACCCGAAGCGGTTGAAATTTTCCATAATTCCGGAGTTGCCTTTGGTCCTGCAAAAGCAGCCAACGCCGGCGGGGTTGCCACCAGCGCCCTGGAAATGTCCCAGAACTCCATGAGGCTTTCCTGGCCCTTTGAAGAAGTTGACAGCAAACTTCATTACATTATGGACAGAATTTACGACCAGTGCACCGATGCTGCAGAAAGATACAGCACCAAGGGTAATCTGCTGGCCGGCGCCAATATTGCGGGTTTCCTCAGGGTAGCTGAAGCCATGATGGCCCATGGAATAGTGTAATGTAATACCCTTGCTGCAGTTGATATAACTGCAAAAAATGTATTTTTCCTTACTATGGATTATTTTCGAAAGAAGGCCGTCTTTTGGACGGCTTTTTATCGAAAAAGGTACATAAAGGCTTGTTATTTATTCAAAGTTAGGTTATAAAGAACATGAGGGGACCGATAAAAACGCGAAAAAAATGTTTTTGGAAGTACCCTGGGAGGAACCTTTTTATTTCTTTATGTTTATAATGAAATAAAAAGGTTTCTTTATAATTACATGCTAAGTAAACTCTTAAAATCCAAAATCCTAGGAGTTTGCCATTAGTTAATGTAAGGATGTTATTTACCGATATTAATGGGTATGAAGCTTCGTTTCTGTTTTTTGACCCTCTTATTAATTGCGGTAATAACCGTCGTTTCATCGGAAGAAACGGTTCATATATTAAAAAAGGGGGAGACCATCTATTCTATTGCCCAATCATATGGGGTTGATGTTCAAACTATTTTAAAAATAAACAACATTACCGATCCTACTAAACTTCCCGCAGGACAAAGGATCCGAATTCCTGCAGAAAATAATACTGATAACCCAATCTCTGCTGTTCAGCCCCGGACCTTTTCCGATCATAAGGTTGCCAAGGGAGAAACATTATACGGCATTGCCAGGCATTATGAAATAAGTCTTGATACCCTCAGGTCGGTAAATAATTTACCCGAGAACTTTCTTCTTAAGGAGGGATATGTTCTTAAAATACCTTCGGATGCAGAAAAATCCAGTACAGAAAAGCCGGAACTTCCGCTGGGACCGGGTCCGGTTATTATTACACCAGAACCTAGTCCTAAATTTACCAAAACCATTGATCCTTCTGTCCGCTGGCCTGTTACTGCAAGAGAAATAGCCTACATGACAGGAAAGCTCGACGGAGTATTATTATTAGGGGAAAAATCCGAACCGGTCAAAAGCCTTACCCAGGGAACCGTTGTTTCGGCAGGACCTTACCGGGGTTTCGGGAAGGTCGTTATAGTTCAAAGAACGGGAGGGTATCTTTATGTATATGGAGGTTGTGAAAGTTTAAGTGTAAAACAGGGTGATAGGGTAGCTCCTGGGACAGAACTGGGAAAGCTGGGTATTGATCCGGTATCAATAAAACCCCAACTGTTCCTGCTGGTCCGCCAGAATAATGTGCCCCTGGATCCTGCAAAAGCACCAAGAAGTTAGGCTTTTTTCGTGATTTAGTGGTTAATAAGCCAATAAATCATTTGAAAAAGCAATTCTTATTGAGTATTTTCTATGTATGTACTTCATAAAAATACCAATATGCTGTATTATAAAACAAATATTTAAGAAAAAGAGGTATTATGTCAAAAACTGCAGTTACTAATGAAGTAAAAAAAGAGACCATTGTACGTGAGAAAGGGGCTTTGTTGAATACGATGGGCAATTTTGATGTGGACGGCGATGGCAGTAAAATAAAGAAAGCCAATATTGGGGATCTTGCTGCCAGGAATGCTAAAAAGTCCAAACAGTTTAAAGAAACCGACCCCTTGGCTTTGTATTTCAAGCAAATATCCAAATTTCCATTACTCAATGTTCAGGAAGAACAGGCTATTGGTGAAAGGATTGTCAAAGACCGGACTAGGCTGGAAGAACTTGACAAAAAGTATGCCAATAAACAGGATAATGTAAATTACAAAAAGGAACGCTCCATCCTGGATAATTCCCTCCGGCAGCACAAAAACATGATGATTAATTCCAATCTGCGGCTGGTGGTTTCCATTGCGAAGAATTATCAGCACCGGGGACTTTCCCTGCTGGACTTAATTGATGAAGGGAATATTGGCCTTATTGAAGCGGTTGAACGGTTTGATTACACCAGGGGATGCAGGTTTTCCACCTACGGTACCTGGTGGATACGTCAGGCTATTATCAAAAGCATTGCGGATAAAGGCCGGGTAATCCGGATTCCTATCCATATGCTTAATACCATTAAAAAATGTTATTTTGTAGCCAAGCAGCTTACCCAGGACCTGGGACGGGATCCCAGCGAGGCAGAACTTTCGGATTACCTGGGGATGCCCATATCAAAGGTGAAGGAAATTATCAAGCTTTCCCAGGAAACCACTAGCCTGGATACGGTTGTTGCCGACGGTAACCTGACCAGACTGGCGGATCTTATAAAGGATGAATCCATGGGAGAACCCTTTGAAATGGTATTTTCATTGACCCTCCAGGAAACCATGGAGGAAATTCTTTCCCATCTGTCGGAAAGGGAAATGAAGATCATACAGCTCCGGTTTGGTTTGGCAGGAGAAGGGCCGCTTACCCTTGAAGAAACAGGAAAACTGCTGGGGATTACCCGTGAAAGGGTAAGGCAGATTCAGGAAAAGGCAACCTTTAAGCTGAGGAATATCAAGGAGCTCCATGAGCTCAACGATAATGCCTGATAAACCTGGATGGTAAATTTTTACGGACGGATATGAATTGAAAATTCATATCCGTCCGTTTTTTATTCGGAAGTCTGGTTTAATACCCCGCGGCTTGCCGCGGCCCAGAGGACTCGCAGCTTACAAGTTATGGTATTAAACCAGACGGTATTATAAATTTCCTCTCGAACGAAACTCCCCGAGGCATAGTTAAACGGTTC
>JAVBPH010000037.1:0-26852 GCA_031549725.1 Treponemataceae bacterium | reverse complement strand
GGTTAGTTTTGAAAAAGGCTTTTGCAGAAAGAATGCTATTTCCTTACCCATAAATAAAATAGTATTCTTTCTGCACTTACATCTAAGGTTGCTTTTTCAAAATTACGGACCTTGCGGTCCGGCGGATTTTGAAAAAGCCTCGGTAGTTAAATATTGGGAATTACTGAAATTATCCATTTCAGTAATTTTCCTCTTAATTAAAAAAACCAACGGATATTTGTCCGTCCACTGTGTATATGCGGAAATTTTTATTTATCATTAATTTGATGACCCTGCTGTTCATTGCCCGGGTTTATCCGGATGCTCCTGATCTCATTTGGAACATGGGATCCTTTAACCTGGAAATGTCCTTTCCCCAGGAAGATCCCATGATTTCCATGGACGGAAGTCTTCTGGATTTTATGATGTATAATCATTACGGTCATTTTGCCGTGACGGTTTCAGGAGCAAAAATCCGCCATATCTCCGGGTCACCTTATTATACGGTTCTTCCTGTGGAATTATCCTACAGTTTTTTTTCCAACCGGCTGATCTCACCTTTTCATCCCGCAAAAAAACTTTTCAGATTACTGGAGGATGTTAATTTCTTCCGGCCTCTTCAGGTATTTGCCATGCTGGGGACGGATGTATATCCCCAGGTTCTGCCCTATTTCAAAATCGGAGCCAGGGCTCAGTGGCAGACCTTTATGCCTTATGCCTATACCCCCAATGCGGGATTGGAGGTAAGTTTTGACTCGAATCTTAAATTCAGCATCACCCTTTTTGCTGACCTGGGACTTGTGCTGTATTTCTTTTTGAAGGGAGAAAAGGACCATCTTGAAGAAGTCCCCAATGGGTATGTGTATTAATTCAAAGACCGTCCGTTATTTTAAAGTCTTACCTATCATAATAGCCCTGATCAGATTTTCCGCTGCCAGGCATAAATCCCTCGGGCTGTCCCGGATCATTGTTTCCAGGCCGATCTGCCCACAGGCGATGGATACGGCATAATCAAAACTTTCCATAAGTTTGGGAGCATCGCCCCCCAGAGCACCGGACAACAGGGCCACCGGGACCTTTGCCTTATGGCTTTCCCTGGCCACCACGGAACAGAGTTTTCCCCCCGCGGTCTGACCGTCGGTCATTCCCTCGCCGGTGATAACCAAACTGGAATCCCGGAGCTTATCAAAAAATCCGGAACAATCCATTACAAGTTTTGCACCGGATTCCATTTTTGCCCCAAGACAGATCCGCAGGGCAGCCCCAAGTCCCCCGGCAGCACCGTCGCCGGGTTTGTCTTCTTCATCCGTAAGCCCCGCATTAATCCAGGCTGCCTTGAGTTTTGCCAGCCCCGCGTCAAGAACTTTTATCATTTCCGTGGTTGCCCCTTTCTGGGGACCAAACACCGCGGATGCCCCGGCGGGTCCCAGGAGCGGGTTGGTCACATCGCAGGCTATTCTTATGGAAAGGCCCTTCAGTCCGGGGTGGGCACCCCGGAGATCCATCTCCGATACACCTCCCAGGGCTTCACCGCCCTCGCCTACCATGCTGCCCCGGCTGTCCAAGAACCGGTACCCCAGGGCCATAAGCATTCCAATACCCCCGTCATTGGTGGCGCTCCCGCCGATACCAATAATCATTTCCCGGACGCCCCTATCCAAAGCTGCCCGGATCAGTTCTCCCGTACCATAGGTGCTGGCCTTCATGGGGTTCAGCCTGTCCCGGTGAATAAGTTCTATCCCCGAGGCGGCGGCCATATCCAGGACTGCGACCTTTCCATTATCAATAAGCCCAAAATAGGATTCCACCGGATCTCCCAGGGGCCCCCGGACCTTTACCGGGACAAATTCCCCCTGCCGGGATTCGGTGATTGCCCTGGCGGTTCCCTCCCCTCCGTCGGCCAGGGGGATTTTATACACCGAAATATTTTTATCGGCCTTGAGGATTCCCTTTTCAATAGTATTACAGACTTCCAGGGCAGGCATATTTCCTTTAAACGAATCCGGGGCAATTAATATCTTCATGAATCCTCCAGAACAAACAGAACCTGGACGAATCAGATTCTGCCGGGTATATTTTTATTAGGATGATACTCCGCCGGGGGCTTGCCTCTTGAAGCGGCATATCCGAATATATAATAAGTATGACGAAAACAATTTACAAGGTTCGGTTTTTATTTTTCTGCATTTTTTCCCTGTTTTCTGTAAATTTGCTGATTGCCCAAACCAGGCCCGGATCTGCAAATCTGTTCCTGGGACAAACCGGTCCCTACACGGTGGTGGATAAATCCAACTGGTCCCGGTACGACAATGGAAAATATACCGGCCATGTGTACCGGGAAGTCCGGGCTTCTATTATCCCCCAGCCCGGCAAGGATCCGGGGAATTTGTTGTACCGGGGGAATTTTTTTGTCCTGGAAGAAACCCTCCGGGATATGGTACAGAGTGCCCGGGGACTGGATGCGGTGATCCCCGTCAGTTTTGAAATGTACAAAAACGGCACCATCAAAATTGATACGGACTATGGATTTCCTTCATTGCGGGGATTTCCCTCTTATCCTGCGGAACCGGTATTTCCCGGAATAAAATGGACCGCCCCGGGAACCCGGGCAGTGGATCCTCTTAATATGGGCCGGCCGGTTTTGGTTCCCTTCCTGGCGGAGTATGAATACAAGGGGATTGAAACCTATAAGGGTGTTCCGGTGCATAAGATCAGCGCCCGGTATGCCACCCGGTACCAGGGATCAGGAGAAATCCTTTCCATTTCCGGAACCCATGCGGTGGATATCCTGATCCGGGTATCCGACGGACTTCCTATGATGATGCGGGATAATATGGACGAGACCTACACACTCCCCGGCGGGAAGACCCTGCGTTTCCGGGGGTTCACCCTGAGTTTTGGAGAAAGTTCTGTTCCTCTGGACAGGGAAGCATTAATTGCATCCATCGGCGGCAGTCTGGGAATTGAAGAAACTCCTCACCAGGGATCAGGCGGCTCCAAATTGCCCGGCCAGGGACAGCCAGGCAGCGGTCCAGCCAGGCCACCCGCCCAGGGACAGCCCCCGGGTCAAATGCAAACTCCCGGCCCAACCCCGGACATCGACATGACCACGGTTCCTGAGGGCATCAAACTTACCCTGAAGGATCTTCGTTTTGTTGCCGACTCGGACCAGCTTCTCCCTGAAGAAAAACCCCGGCTGGAAAAGATAGCCCAGATTCTGAAAACAATTCCCGACCGGACATTCCTGGTGGAAGGCCATACCGCAGCCGTAGGAAAACCCGAAGGGGAAATGGAACTTTCCATTCAGCGGGCAAAAAAAATTGTGGACGAACTCACTGCCCGGGGTATTGCGGCGGATCGTTTTATCTACAAGGGTTGGGGAGGAACAAAGCCTATGGGGAACAACAACACCGATGAAGGCAGAAGGCTCAACCGCCGGGTGGAAATTACCATACTGGAGTGAACATCCCCACGGCAAGCCACGGGATATTAAACCAGACTCCCGGATAAAGTACCAGTACATACTAATTTATAAATCAAAAACCTTCTGCACGCTTTCGCGTGCGAGGCAGAGCGCGCGGGGCGGCGAGGTTTGTTGGTTCTGTAAGGTATGGATGTTATGTGGGTTTAATACCCATACAATGTTGATTTACAGGATTTTTAGAACGCCCCAGAGCCTCGCACGAGTGAGCGTGCAGAAGGTATTAAACTCACTTGCGAATAAAATGAATGATTGTACTGCAGGGAAAAGTTTTTTGATATAAACTTGTAGTATATCGGGCATTTTTCAAAACCCGGTTAGTTTGGAAAAATGCTTTATCGACATGGAGTTATTGTATGGTAATGAAACGCAGGTTAATAAAACTTCTTGCGGCGGCCCTCGTTTTTATTGCCGGGGACATCTGGATTTACACTTCCCTCCTGGGTGCGTTCCGGGATTATTATGAAAAGAACAGTTTTAGTGATGTGAATCTTTTTGCCAGGACCGCCCCGGATAATCCGGATCAGTACGGGGCCTGGCTGGAAACATTACCCAATTTAATAGAAGACAGCAGAGGAATGATCCTGGCCTTTGATGAAAATATGGAATTCAGCCCTATCCTGGCGGACCCGGTGATGGAGAAAATCTGGGATCGGGAAAGTTCAGGCAGTGAATTTACCAAGGGCCTGGAAAGTGTATACTACCTGGAACCTTACCGGGTTTCCCATTCGATAAACATAAAAGATGATGATGGGGTCAGCACCGGAAAGCTGCGTCTGTTTTTTGCGCCCATCCCTGATGAATCGGGTTACGATATTACCGGTGCGGTACTGGTAGCCGTACCCGAAGGAGCGGCCACCCAATTTGAGGGGCTTCTCCTGGGTCTGGCAATTATTGCATTTGTCCTGTTTATTACAATCTATGGAGTGGCGGTCCTGAGCAGAGACCCCATCACCGGGTACAGCGTCATTTTCCTTTTTGCAATGGCTGTTACCTTTATTGCGTATCCCCTTTTTGAAGCAATCAGGCTGACCCTTATTGAAAACGGTTCATTCTCGCTCGCTGTCTGGAAAGCTACCTTTTCCTCCCAATATCTGCAGGCCCTGTGGGGTTCGGTCAAGCTGGGTATAATTACCGCATCGGTCTCCACATTGATAGGTTTTACCTTTGCCTTCCTGGTGGAAAGGACCGGGACAGGTGGAAAGAAACTGATCGGGACATTGGCTACCATGCCGGTAATTTCCCCTCCCTTTTCCCTGACCCTGTCTATCATTCTGCTTTTTGGAAACAACGGGCTTATAACCAGGCAGCTTCTGGGGATTCATAATTTTTCCATTTACGGCCTGGGCGGGTTGGTACTGGTCCAGACCATCGGGATGTTTCCCATAGCCTTCATGACCCTGTCGGGGATTCTCCGGTCCATCGACTCAACCATTGAGGATGCGGCCCTGGATTTACAGGCCGGCAGGTTTAAGACATTTATGTCGGTTACCCTGCCCCTTTCCATGCCGGGAATTCTTTCGGCGTGGCTTTTGGTTTTCACCAATTCCCTGGCGGATTTTGCCAATCCTTTGCTGCTGGCAGGTTCCTACCGGGTTCTTTCAGTGGAAGCTTATATTGAAGTTACCGGCAGGAGCAACCTGGGAGGCGGGGCCGCATTGTCCCTGCTGCTGCTGCTGCCGACCCTGACGGCATTTTTTCTCCAGCGTTTCTGGGTTAGCCGGAAAAGCGTGGTCACTATCACAGGGAAACCTTCCGCCAGGCTGACGGAACTGGCGGTTAAGCCCGTGAGGATTGCCCTTCTGGTTTTTGTCATCCTTTGTTTGGTTTTTATTGTAGGACTTTACGGAACCATTGTGGCGGGATGTTTTGTAAAAAACTGGGGAATCGATTATTCCTTCACCCTGGCCAATATCGGGGAAGCATTGTCCAGGGGAAAGAAATCTATCCTGGATACCCTGACCCTTGCCGCGGTGGCCACCCCCATTGCAGGAATCATTGCCATGGTCGCCGCTTTAATGGTAGTCAGGAAAACCTTTATCGGAAAACGGATACTGGAGGTTCTTCTTATGACCCCCTTTGCCATTCCGGGAACCCTCCTGGGTATTGCCTACATCCTGGCTTTCAACAAACCTCCCCTGATTCTCGTGGGAACCGCAGCGATTATTGTTATCAACTACGTTATCCGGGAACTGCCGGTGGGTCTTGAAACGGGAGCAGCGAACCTGCGGCAGGTTGATCCGGCTATAGAAGAAGCCGCCCAGGACCTGGGAGCGGATACATCAAAGGTATTCACATCGATTGTGCTTCCCCTGATCCGGCCGGCATTTCTGACCAGCATGTCCTATACCTTTGTCCGGTCAATGACAGCGGTATCCGCGGTGATCTTCCTGATCTCCGCCCAGTGGTATCATATCACTGTGCAGATCTACAACTTTTCGGAAAACCTGAGGTTCGGGCTAGCCAGTGTACTCTCAACGGTATTGATTATCCTTGTCCTGGGAGCCTTTGGTATCATGCAGCTCCTGGTCCGGGATAAGGGATTAACGGAAAAAACTATCAGCCGTTGAGGTTTTATCCTTTTGATCAACAACACGCCCTGAGGCTTGTATTAAAAAGCGTACAGAGGGCATGCTGGTTTTGTAAGGTATAGATTGTAGTGGTTTTAATATTCCTGAACAAGATATTTGTTCAGGGGTATTAAAACCGCATGCAAATAAAATTTCCGGCAGGAGAAAATATGAGCAGGAAACAAAGTGTAGGCGTAACCCTGGAAGGGGTAAGCAAGGTTTTCAAAAACATCAAAGGCAAAACCGAGACAGTGGCCGTCCATGATGCAAGTTTTGGTGTAAGCCCCGGAGAACTGGTTACCCTGCTGGGCCCTTCGGGATGCGGAAAGACCACCACCCTCCGGATGATCGGCGGTTTTGAGTTACCCACCGCCGGGGAGATCCGTATAGGCCAGGAAAATGTGACCATGCTCCCGCCGAACCAACGGGATACGGCAACCGTATTTCAAAGTTACGGCCTCTTTCCCCATCTGAACGTGGAAGAAAATATTTCCTACGGATTGAAGCTGAGAAAACTTTCTTCTTCGGAAATTGAACAGAAGGTAAATGAAATTCTGGTCATGGTGGGGCTTGAAAAATTGAAGGACCGGTCGCCGGCGCAGCTCTCCGGCGGACAGCAGCAGAGGGTTGCCCTGGCCCGGAGTCTTATTGTGGAACCATCGGTGCTTCTTCTGGATGAACCCCTTTCAAACCTGGATGCTTTGCTCCGGGAACAGATGCGGGTTGAAATCCGGAGGATCCAGAAATCCCTGGGTATTACCGCAATTTATGTTACCCACGACCGGGTGGAGGCCATGAGTCTTTCCGACCGGGTTATTGTTATGAAGGATGGGGAAATAAAACAAACCGGTACCCCCCAGCAAATATATGAAGACCCGGTTTCCCAGTTTGTAGCAGGCTTTGTAGGAAAAGTAGCTTTTTTCCCGGTGGATGTGCTGGACCGGCAAGGCAGGGTTGGTGCGTATGAGTGCCGGCTGGGATCAAAAATAATAAAAATCCAGAGGGCCGCGGAGGATGTGGAAGATGGTCAGCCCGCGGTAGTCATGGCCCGGCCTGAATCGCTGCGGCTGGTAAAACGCGGTTTGGGGATTGTGGACGGCCTGGTCCACATGAATGTCTACCTGGGAAACAGCATTGAAACATTTGTCCACACCCAGTATGGAGAAGTATTGGTTCAGATTGATGATCCCCGGTCAAAACAGGTTTTTGCCGAAGGCCAGGAAATTTCCATCGAGTTTGATCCCGACAGGGTGAGGCTGCTGAAAAGTTAAACCATGGATTTTTTCGGAAAAATATAGGGGACCACTAAAAACCCCGGTTAGGTTTTCAGTGGTCCCTTGGAGAAAACCGCCAATACATTTTAACGTAAAAACTTACGGAATTGCGCTTTTCTCCAGACTGATTAAAAATCAGCAGGGTACGAAAACTTCTAAAAACTGAAGTTTTTAGAAGTTCCCTTTAGCTTGCTATTTCAGGTTTTACAGCTCCCGGAAAAACGGAAGCTGTAAAACAGAAACATTATTTTCCAGAACCGGTTACTTTAGCGGCCTTTTCCTTTGCTTCGGGGATCCATTTTTGAATATTTGATATTCTTGTAGTGTCCGACGGGTGGGTGCTCAGAAATTCCGGAGTACCTCCGCTTCCCAGGGCAGCCATCCGCTGCCAGAAGGGGATCGCGTCCTCCGGGTTATACCCGGCAATAGCCATAAGGATCAGACCCATTTCATCGGCTTCACTTTCATGTTTCCGGCTAAAGGGAAGGATTCCGAACATATTGGATCCTGCACCATAAACTGTCATCATTAATTCCTGGGTTTCCTGACTTTTGCTGCCCGTGGCAAGGCTTACCCCGGAAGCTCCCAGTTCCTGGAGGGTGGCGGCGCTCATTCTCTGCTGGGCATGGTTGAGAATTGCATGGGCCACCTCATGTCCCATTACGGTAGCCAGGCCTGCCTCGGTTTGGGTCACCGGAAGGATCCCTGAATACACTACAATTTTTCCGCCGGGCATACACCAGGCATTTACATTGTCATCCTGAACAAGCTTGTATTCCCAGGCATAACCATCCAGGTAACTGGAAGCACCTTCGGAAGCAAGCCAGAGTTCCGCGGCTTTCCGGATTTTTTCCCCTACCCTTTGAACCAGAGCAGCGTTGGCAGTACCGGTGATAACGGTATTTTCCTTAAGAAATTCATCATATTGCTGGAATGATGATGCCAAAAGTTCATCATTACTGACCAGAGCCATGGTAGTTTTTCCAGTCAAAGGGTTAGTGGCACAGCAGATAATCACCATTGCTGCAGCAATCCATGTGATTAAACAGAACAATTTCCGGTTTTTCATTATTTCTCCTCTCAGGGAATGTTGATTTCAAAATCTTTTTTTGTCAAGCTGATAAAAAATGTAACGATAAAGAAGATTTTCTTCCAGCGGCCGGGGCAGGTTTTGACCTTAATTATAAGGAAGATCCTTCTTCACGGACCCTTCGAGAGACCCAAGCCCGAGATCCCTCCCGGTGATTGAGGCCCTCGAAATCACCTGTGATTGAAGTAAAAATCATTAAAAATAAATGATAGATTTTCTTACAGAGCTAGTAATAATTTACTCCGCCGCCTTGAAGTTGTAAACCGGCATCAAATGATGGGTTACATCCACGGTGTCCGGCAAGAAATTCAATATATCCCTGCTGCGTTTATAAACCATGGGACTTTCATCCAGGGTCCGTTCACAGACTGAGGTTGACCAAACCCCTTTCATCTGTTTACGGTATTCATCCATGGATAAACCGTTCAACGCCTGCCCCCGGGAAATTTTTCTGCCGGAACCGTGGGGAGCCGAATAATTCCAGCCGGGATTTCCCTTCCCTAACCCAATCACCGCTCCTTCTGCCATGGAAAACGGGATGACAACTTTCTGGGATATGTGGGCTGCTATCGCTCCTTTTCTGATTATCCTGTCTTTAAAATCGATATAGTTATGAATGCTTTCAATATATTTTTCATTCTCAAACCGTATCTTAAAGAACCCTTCAATAATAATGTGGATCATCAGCATCCGGTTAAGCCGGGCATACATCTGGGCGGCGGCCATATCCTGAAGGTAATTATCCGCATATACACCGGAAAGGAATTTAATGCCGCTGGATACACCCGTCTGTTTTGATGCAACCGCTTCATGATAGCAGGCAACCTTCAATCCGAAATTACGGCTTCCGCTGTGAATAAGAAGCCATCTGTTTCTTGTTTCATCCAGGTCCATCTCAATAAAATGATTCCCTCCTCCCAGGGATCCCAACCCTGCAAGCACCCTTTGGATATTCTGGCTGCTGTTCCGGGAAATATCCCGAAGGGTATTTTTGAAATCGTAGAACGACACACCCCGGGATTGGGTTACTTCCGCAAAAGATGTCTCAAGTTTTTCATGCATCCCGCTGCGGATGTCCGTTCCGGATGGAATTTCCCTCCGGATAAAACGGTCCAGTTTTTCAAAGGGAAGTTTCCCCTGGCCAAGATTATATGCGGATACACCGCATCCAATATCAACTCCAATCAATGAGGGAACCACATACTGACCACAGGTTGAGGTGAATCCTACCACCGCCCCTTTTCCTAAATGCACATCCGGCATGATCCTAATTTGGGTATCCATAGATACCTCATGGTTCAGATAATTGAGGATTTGATCCTCACATTTCATCTCCAAAGCCTTTGTATAGACCCAGGCCTCATTGTAATCTCCCCGGATCACCAAAGGTTTCACCGGTGAGATTCTTTCTTTATTATCATTATGATTTATCAAAATTATTCCTTAAAAATTAAATACGGAAAGTCCTGACAGGATTTCCCCGTTCAAGGCTGTAATGTCCATGATGCCTTTCTGCAGCAGCATCCTTCTGTGCCCTCCGGTCATCTTCTTCCAGGATGAACCTGAGTCTTGCCAGGGCAAGTTTTTTGTTCATTGCCTGGGACCGGGCCTCCCGGGCGACTGCGGATTTTCCGCTGGGAAGATGGATTGCCCTGACGGCGCTGTCGGTTTTATTCACACACTGTCCTCCGGGACCTGAAGCTTTAAATGTTTTAAAAACCACATCCCTGTCTTTAAAATCCTGACCCGGTTCCGGGATATCATAGACATACACCGCGGCGAACCAATTTTTCCGCTTATGATGGGGCCTGTATGCTGATTTCCATATCCATTGAATGGTACCTTTCCAAGAGGCGGCAAATTTCTTTACCCCCTCTCCCTTGAGGAAAAGCAGTACCGACCGGGCATTCCCGGGAACTTCCGATGGTTCAATCTCGACCAATTCAAGGGAAATCTTTTTTTCTTCGGCTTCCCGTACCAGGGTTTCAAATGTCTTTATTACTGCAAAAGCGCATTCCTCGGGCCCATTACCCGAAGTAATATGCATATATAGAGATTCCAATTATTTCTCCATAGAGGCTTTTTCAAAATGTCAAATTTTGAAAAAGCAACCTTAGATGTAAGGCAGAAAGAATACTATTTTATGTATGGGTAAGGAAATAGCATTCTTTCTGCAAAAGCCTTTTTCAAAACTAACCGAGTTTTGAAAAAGGCTCCATAGCTAAACTGTTTCTATATGATGAAAAAAAATAATCATCAAAACATGAGAAACGGGTAAAAGCCTCCGGATATTAGGGGAAACAAATTAAGACTGGTTTATTGTTTAATGAGCCCGGAGGCTTTTATCAGCAGATAAGAGTTTACATGTTTCATAGTCGCCTCCTTAAAGATATGATGTTTATTTATAACACGGATTTAAAGGCGGGTCAATACGTTGTATAAATTTTCATCATCGATTCCCCTGAAACTACCGGGCATCTATTCTCAAGATTAATAAATATGATAAAATAACCGTATGTCCGGTATACCCTTCGTTCAATGTACTGATCTCACCTTCACCTACCCCTCAGGGGAACAACCCATTTATGATGGTTTCTCGGGAATCCTTCCTTCGGGATTTGTAAGTCTTCTGGGGCCCAATGGTTCAGGAAAATCAACACTGATGCTGCTTGCCGCGGGACGTTTAATTCCCCAAAAAGGGAATGTACTTTTATTTGGAAGGGATACCAAATCATTTAAACATGAGGATGAACGTAATACCTATGCTTCATTTGTATATCAAAATATGGAATTTGAAACGGATGACAGTCTGGGAAAACTTCTCGATGATATCTATGGCAATGGGTCTTTATCAAATGAACCCGGATTTAATAAGGAAGATTTTATTAAAGATGTGGAAAACGCTTTTCAGCTTTCACTAATAAAAAACAAATCCCTTTCCAAACTTTCCAAAGGACAAATGCAGCAGACCCTCATGGCCTTCTCTGTTCTTTACGGTTCCAAATCGATTTTTATAGATGAACCGGTTTTTGCAATGGAAGAGTATCAAAAGGAAAAAGCCCTGGAATTTATCAAGGATTTCCAGAAACGGAGAAATACCGTTATATATATTTCCATACATCAGCTGGAACTAACCGTAAAATATGCAGAAACGGTAATGCTGATTGGAAGAGACAGAACAATAGAGATAGGAAGTCCCGGGGAAGTAATAACCGATGAAGGTCTTGAGAAGGCCTATGGGGTTCCTGCGGCAATGCTAAAACAAAAGGAAGCCCTGGACCGGAAAAAACTTGAAGAAGAAGCAGCGTTCTTTAAGACCGGACGCCGCCGGCGTTGACCGGGTTGATACATGGATCGTTTATCCATAGGAGGTTTGTTTATGGACGAAAGCAGTTTCATTTTAGGTGTGGATCTGGATGGTGTGGTAGGCGACTTTTATGGAACCATGAGGAAAATTTGTGCCGAGTGGGTTAACAAACCCCTGGAGATGTTAACCGAGGATGTATCATTCGGCCTGGACGAATGGGGTATAAAGGATTACGGCGGGTACGACAAGCTTCACCGTTTTGCGGTAACCCAGCGGGATCTTTTCAGGATTATGCCTCCTATCAAGGATGCATCCGCGGTACTGAGAAAACTTTCCAGCCGGGGAATCAGGATCAGAATTATTACCCACCGGCTTTTTTTAAAATATTCCCATAAAACATCAATTATTCAAACCGTTGATTGGCTCGACCATTACGATATTCCCTACTGGGATCTTTGTTTTATGAATGACAAGGGGGCTGTGGGGGCCCATGTTTATATTGATGACGCTCCCTCAAATATTACCCGGCTCCGGGAACAGGGATGCAGAACGATTGTTTTTTCCAATTCAACCAACAGGGATATGGAAGGTCCCAGGGCAGATAACTGGCAGGAGGTGGAAAATATTGTTTCAGACGCCCTGGAAGAATGGAAAACCGGAACCCTGGATTTATTTGGCGCGGCCAGGTTTAATCAGCATCGTTAATATTCTTCATGCCGGATATTCTGCTTACCACTATTAATGCTAAATGGATTCACCCTTCCCTGGCTTTACGTTTGCTGAAAGCCAATCTTGGTCAGTTAGAAGAAAAAACATCAATTCTGGAATTTGCCCTCCGGCAGCCCCTGGAAGAAAAGATAAAAAGAATTCTTGAAACAAAACCAAAAATCCTGGGAATATCCGTATCAATCTGGAATCACCTGCAAACTCTGGAATTGCTGAAAAATCTGGAAGCCCTCTGGAGTAATGAAACCCCCAGGCCGGTAATTATTTTAGGAGGGCCGGAAGCAGGACAACTTGAAGAGGGGGCTCCACTCATCCAAGCTGCCGACTGGGTTATCTCCGGCGAAGGGGAAGAGGCATTCAGGGAATTATGCAGGGTTCTCCGGGCAAATAATTTCTGCCGGGATGCAAATGTAATTATCAATGAATTAACCGGCAATTCTTTTATAGAATCCATTGACCGGAATATCATAAAATCCCGTCCGGTTAATCTGGAAACCATTGATCCCGCCTACAGACTTTATACAGAAGAAGATCTATCCAGAAAACTAATATATGTGGAAGCTTCCAGGGGATGTCCCTTTGGATGCGAATTTTGTTTAAGTTCCCTGGACAGGCATGTTCGTTATTTTCCCCTGGATGAATTTCTCAGCAGCATGAAACTCATTATCCGCCGGGGAGGCAGGTCATTTAAGTTTCTGGACCGTACCTTCAATCTGGATATTCAGCGGGCAAGGATCATCATAGAATTTTTTCTTGAAAATCTAGAACCTTCTATGTATGTACATTTTGAAATGGTCCCTTCCCGTTTTCCCGGGGAACTCCGGTCCCTGCTTACCCGGTTTCCCGAGGGAGCCCTCCGGATTGAGGTGGGGATACAAACCTTGAATCCGGTCACGGCAAAAATTATTGGCCGGCCCAGTGATCCGGAAAAAGAACTGGAAAGCCTATCTTTTTTAAGAAATGAAACCAAGGCTATTGTTCATGCTGATCTTATCGCAGGATTACCCGGGGAAAACTTCAAATCCTTTGCGGAAGGTTTCGACAGGTTATGGTCGGTCCGTCCAACGGAAATTCAGATGGGGATTTTAAAACGCCTTCCGGGAACCCCTATCTGCAGAAGGGACAGGGAATACGGAATGGTATATTCCACAGAACCGCCTTACGATGTTATAGAAACCGGAGCAATCAGCAGAGAGGAAATGGACAGGATTAAAAATTTTTCCCGCTTCTGGGAACTTATTGTAAACCGCGGACATTTTGATGACCTTTCCGGGAAAATTTTTCCTGAAAACCAGCCGGTTTTTTATCAATTTATGCATCTGTCGGACTGGCTTCTGGAAAGATTCGGACGCAATTGGGGCATTGACCGCCGGTTATTGCGGGAAGCTCTGGAAGTATGGAGTTTTTAAACGTTTATCAAAGGAGGTTTTTTCAAAACTAACAAGTTTTGAAAAAACCTCAAACAGCAAATATTATTTAATTTTTCCTTTAAAAAAAATGATTGGCTGTTGCAGAAAACGTTTCTTCTGAATGGTAAATTCTTTACCATCATAACTGATATCCGCTTCTATACGTTTTCCCGGCTTTTCAATAGTTCCAATGGTATTATCATAAAATTGACGTCCTTCAGAACTTGACCCTGCAGAAATAAGGGTAATATAGGATTTAAAATTATAGGGCTTTTCCGAAGGTAAAATCCCATGGTGTTCATAAATTGTTTTTGCCAGTTCTTCCGGTTCAATTAAAAAAGTAAGAACCGTGTCATTGTTTTTGACTTCCAGAATCCAGCCAAAAAAATTATAATCCAAAGGAGAATCCTGCAAATAAGCAAATGTGTTATACTCGTCAAAAGAGAAAGTTCCATCAAGATTATCCGGGAAATTTGCCAGCTGCCAGTAACCTCTGGCTGATTCGGAATAACCCGGTGGCAGGCTCACTTTCTCAACCCCCGAAGCAAGCTGTTTTGCCATATTGCTGTAAAAGGTAATCCGCAGATCCAGCATTTCCAGAAGTTTTGAATCCAACCAGATCCTGGTATTGGAAAATTGATTAATATATACATCGTTGGCCGACATAATTTCCCCGCCGAAACGGGTCATGGTATAAATTTTAGGAACATCGATAAGGTAAAGTAGCGTTATGTGGCTTATAACATCCATAGCAGAATAGGCAATTCTGGAATTCGATGCGGATTTTTTCAGGCTCTCAAATTCATTTATACGCTGCTGTAGTTCTTTCTGTAGACCTTTATTCAATTCTATCTTTTTAACCATCTCCGCATAATTGTCCCTGGTGAATACCGGTCCACCCTGAAGCATGTATTCCGGGGAATTGTAGCGGACCATTTCTTCGAATTCCACTGTCTGCAATCCAGGTTTAAAATCGGGGTAATAATCTGATACACCCTCGGCAGTAAGGAAATATATCTGGTTTTTCTTTTCGGCATTCTGGGGCTGCATCACGATAAAGTCCGTGGTTGCCTCCATAATATAATAAAAAAGTTTTTTATTTATCTCAGAAAACTTTCCTCCCAGGGCTGCGGCAAATTTTTGTGATAACCCTTCCATTGCTCCCAGTGGTATTTCAAGGGTAACAAAAAACACTTTAGGTGATCCATTTCTCCCTGGCAGATAATCCCGTTTCAAGTATGTCCACATCTCCACAGGGTGAAGAAGCATTATGCAGCTTTCACCATTCCAGGTTACGATAAATTTGCATCCCCCTTCCAAAAGATTAAAGTCTTCAATTTTGTACTGCCATTCATTTTCATTAACGTTGTCAGTCCATAAACTGCCCTGCATCACCACATCCAGGCTTGAGCCCCTGGGACCAATCCCATCGGTATACTTCCCTGCATCCAGTACATCCCCCCGGCTTATCTTTAACGGAGCCTCCACAAAATTCCACCGGGTCCCGTTTATCCCCTTCGTCCAATACCCTACTCGTCCCTGCTCATCATACCCGGCTACCCGCAGTTCCCTTGCACCATTTCCATGTCCATTCTGCAGTATCGTTATATACCTCGTGATCCCCGCTTTCCCCTCCAGCGGTATCCCTACCTGCTTCCTCCACTGTTCCGGCGGTAATGCCCAGGGTGTCAGGTTCGATTTATAATTCGTTCCTGGTACATCAGACTTATACGGTATATACGTATATTTAAAAAACATCGGATCACACCCGATAATATCAAAATCCGCTATCCGGGTGTACATTTCCCCAGCTTCATTCATTAAAAACATCGTGGAGGCACTGCTCGATATCGTTATCGCTTTGAACTTTCCCCGCTCCGGGCCGATATAGTTACGGCTCCAGTCCGCGGGCAATCCCGTATCCGCATAACATATCTCCTGTCCATCTTCCAATAACACATACGTTGTCGCTATCTCCTGGGTCCCGTTGTGATGCTGGTTTCCAAAGGTATCCTCATAATACAATACCTGTTCATTCCTTTTCCCTAGTGCCCACCCAAGGTTCTTTCCTATCCGTTCATCCACATATAACGGTTCTTCCTTCGGCCATCCCTGCCCCTGGTACCATACCTTGTTCTTTCTTGAAAATATCCAGTCAAACGGTATCCGGTAAAACTGTCCTTCCCGGGATATCGCTACAAGTTCATCCGCATCCGCACTGATCTCACAGATATAATCCGGATTATAGAACTCCTTATTTTTTTCATTATGCGGCAACCCGGTTTCCATAAATAATATCCAGTCCTCCGGACCGCTTTCCTTCGTTACTCCCTTGTACCAGATCAATCCATCCTTTAACACATAATAATGGTACGTATTGAATGTCTGGGTCCTTGTTTTTATATACACAACTTCCGGAAATTCTCCATTGATATTCTCCCCGGCATAACTTTCCCGCGGAAATCCCGGAATGCTTTTCGATGACGGTTTTTCAAGCACCTGAACCTGTTTGGCAGATTCACAGGCGGTTAATATTGGAATCAGTAATAAGGAAAAAAGAAACAATTTTTTATAAAACGTATCCATATAATAAGTATACTGAAATCACTTCAGGAGTTCTATAAAATGGATAAAGAATATTTGACTACCCGATTAAAAACCAAAAGGAAAAAATATTTTAAAAAATACTCAATCTGGGATAAGACATATATAACCATTTCTAAAGATTACTGTTCCAGATATGCCCGGGTTGTTTTATTTTTTCCTGCTGGACATCCTCCATTTTTATGTCATACTGTATTGTATGGAAAAGATTGACCGGTTTTGCAAATCCATACAAATTGATACAAGCTGGCCCAGGGATGCCCTCCCTCGAAACAGGGATGCCGAGGCACCACTGACCAGTTTCCAGAATTTCCTTCTTTCATCATATCCTAAATTCAGCCATACCGCAGAACATTGGGTACTTAGTCCTTATGGGATTATTTTTCATTGGCCCGGAACTTCCGGCAGCAGCAAACCCATTCTTTTTGCAGCCCATTACGATGTAGTCCCCGCGGAAGAAGATAAATGGACCCGGTCCCCCTACGGAGCGGAAAGGGACGGTGATTTTATTTATGGACGGGGAACCCTGGACATGAAAAGCCTCCTGATTGGACTTATGGAAGCGGTGGAAGAAGCCGTATCCCGGGGTTTTAAACCTAAACAAGATATCTATTTTGCCTTCGGCGGGGACGAGGAACGGGCAGGATTGCATGGGGCCATCGAGATGGCTAAATGGTTTAAAGAACGGACCATTCATTTCTCCTGGATTTTCGATGAAGGAACTATTGTTGCCCTGAATCAAATTGCCTGGATTGATAAACCCCTGGCCCTTTTAGGTATCGAAGAAAAAGGTTTTATGAGTGTGGAACTTTCGGTGGATCAGGCCCCGGGGCATGCTTCGAGGCCGCCGAATGTACAGGCCGTAGCGGTTCTGGCAAAAGCCCTAATTCGTATTTCAAAAAAACCCTTTCCCTTTAGATTAACCCCGACAGTGGGGGCATTTTTTAAAAAAATCGGGGAATTGAGTACCGGTCCCACGGGATGGTTTTTACGGCATGCAAAACAAACCGCACCCATACTTTTTATGGCAATGAAAAAAAATCCCTCCATGGCATCGCTTCTGCATACGACAGTAGCCATGACACAACTTGAAGGAAGCCAGGCTGATAATGTTCTGCCATCCGCCGCAAAGGCTGTTATGAATTTACGCCTGCTTGATCCATGGACCGTGGACAGCGCCATGGAATATATCCGGAAGACCGTAAAAGATGACCGGGTAAAAATCCGGCTGAGCAACCTCTCCACCAATCCGGTACCGGCTAATCCGGGATATGCCCATGAAAAAGGGCCGGGGTATGATACAGTGAAGGATGCCATAAGCAGGACCTTTTCCGGTGTTCCGGTATTGCCGTTCCTAATGGTAGCCACCACCGATTCCCGGCATTACAAAGATATCAGCGATGGTATTTTCCGGTTCTGTCCTTATATGCTCACTCCGGAAGAATTGGCGTTAATCCACGGACATGATGAAAGGATTTCCATTGATAATTTCAATAAGGCAGTTGCATTTTATTCAAATTTAATTGGAGCTTTATAATGGATAATTCAGTCCCGGCACCGGCAGGCGGAACAAATATTAAAATAGGGAAAAAAGCTTTCCTTTTATCCGCGGGGATCATTTTATTGCTGATGATTGCTTCGGGAAGCCTTACTCTGGTAATGAACTCCGGTGAATACGACCGGATTATCCAGGACGGCAGAACCCTGGTGGTTGACGGAAGTTACCGGGAAACAGCAAGACCGGATTATCCGGTATGGCGGTGGTTTACAGCTCCCATAGAAATTCTTTTTGCTCCGGGAAATGTCACGGTCATTGTACTGGTCGTTTTTATTATGGCGGTGGGAGGTTCCATATCAATTCTGGAACAGGCTGGTGTGATGAAGGAACTGATTAATTTTCTTGTCCGCCGGTTTGCGAAAAACAAGTACATGCTCATTGCCCTGATGATTTTATTTTTTATGATCTGTACTAGTTTTATCGGAATTTATGAAGGCATGGTCCCGCTGATCATATTTATTATTCCCATAGCAATTTCCCTGGGCTGGGATTCGCTGACCGGACTGGGAATAAGTCTCCTGCCTTTGGCGTTTGGTTTTGCATCTTCCGTGACCAATCCGTTTACCATCGCCGTTGCCCAGAAGATAGCGGATCTTCCCCTTTTTTCAGGGGCCCTGTTCCGGATTGTATTTTTTATTACCGTATATTCTATTGTGACATTCTTTGTTATCCGTTATGCAAAAAAAGTTGAAGCGGACCCTTCATATTCCATCTGCTATAAGGAAGATGAATTTCTGAGAGCCCGGATTAAGGCGGATCAGCAAAATGAAACCAGGACTGATAAAGGGAACGATAATCATCATCATTGGAAGGCCTTGATCTGGTTTGTTTCCTGCGTGGGTGCTGCCATGCTGATAGTAATAGCCACCGCCCGGATGGCCGGTCTTTCCGATCTGGCATTCCCGGTGATGACATTTCTTTTTTTAATAGGCGGCATTGGAGGCGGACTCTTTGCAAAACTTGGAGGAAAGGGTACCGCAGTAAGTTTTCTTAAGGGCAGCCTGAACCTGCTTCCAGGGGTAATCCTTGTTTTGATGGCCTACAGTGTTAAACATATTATCACCGAAGGGAAAATAATGGATACCATTCTTTTCATGGCTTCGGAACTTATCCGCCAGTCGCCTACCATGGCGGCGGCGTTCCTCATTTATGCCACCACCCTGATAATGAATTTCTTTATAGGATCGGCCAGTGCCAAGGCTTTCCTTATGATGCCCATTTTAACACCCCTGGCGGACCTGGTGGGTATTACCAGACAGACAGCGGTCCTGGCTTTTGATTTTGGGGATGGTTTTTCAAATATGGTTTTTCCGACCAACGCACTTCTGCTTATTGCCCTGTCCTTTACTGTCGTGGGATACACCAAATGGATGCGCTGGACATGGAAACTGCAGCTAGTAATTTTGGCAGTAACCTCGGTATTTCTTGCCTTTGCCGTGGCAATACAATTTGGACCGTTTTAAAAACAGACATAAAGCAGATCATTAAAAATCAATGATCTGCTTTTTTATTATCCATCAAACAATAATAACTTTCAGACCGAAAAACTAGATAAGACCTTTTTTCTTCAAGGCATTTTCCAAACGTATTAAGGCCGCTTCCAGGGTTGACAAAGGACAAGCCAGATTGATCCGTTCATATCCCCTTCCTGAATCACCAAAAATATATCCTTCATCCAGAAAAACCAGAGCTTCCCGGATCATAAACTCTTCCATGGCTAAGTAATCCATGCCAAGATCCTTACAGTCCCACCATTGCAGGTAAGTCCCTTCCATGTCAAATACATTTATCCGGGGAATCCTTTGTTTAATAAAGGATTCGGCAAATTTTTTATTATTATTAATCACCTCAATTAATTCGTCGAGCCATTTTTCACACCGGGTATATGCTATTTCACAGGCTTTATAACCAAGGATGTTCAGGGAATAAAAACCGGTTTCCTCCAAACCTGTTTCGAATTGTTTTCTTATTTTTTCATTCTTAATAATGATATTGGAAGTCTGCAACCCCGCAATGTTAAAGGTTTTGCTCGGGGCTGTACAGACGATACAATTATCCGCGGTCTCATCATTCAGGCTTGAGAAAACAATGTGCCGGTGTCCAGGCATAATCAGATCAAAATGAATTTCATCAGAAACAATAAGAATATTATTTTTCAGACAGATTTCCGCCACCCGTTCCAGCTCTTCCCTGGTCCAAACCCTTCCAACCGGGTTATGGGGACTGCAGAATAAAAGCAGTTTATTCTTTGCGTCCTTTGCTTTCTTTTCAAAATCGTCAAAATCAATAACATATTTTCCATGTTCAATTACCAGATTGCTCTGTACCAGGGTCCGGTTATTGCGCTCAATTGATGCAAAAAAAGGATAATAGACCGGAGCAAAAATTATCACCCCATCCCCTGGTTGGGTAAACGCCTTAACGGCATTATAAAAAGCAGGAACCACACCGCTGGAATTTTCTATCCATTCAGGATTAATTTCCCAGTTATGCCTCTTCTTCATCCAACCGCAGACAGCCTGCTTATAGGTAGCTGTCACATTGGTATACCCCAAAACAAGACAGGATAAGGATTCCTTCAACCCTTCAATAATCTCCGGAGGATTATAAAACTCCATGTCCGCCACC
Source organism: Treponemataceae bacterium (assembly GCA_031549725.1). Lineage (GTDB taxonomy): Bacteria > Spirochaetota > Spirochaetia > Treponematales > Breznakiellaceae > UBA937. The sequence goes on along the minus strand of JAVBPH010000037.1, from coordinate 6,226 downwards.
GACAAGGGAACTATATGATCCGGAACATCCGGATTTTGTTTTTTCATTAATTCCCACTTATCAGCTCCGCATCCCCACCTGTTGATCACTGTTGTAAAATCATACATAACTTATATCCTTAAATATACCGGCAGGAACAGCCAATACCGGACCTGCCGGATTTTTTTGAAGATCCTATTTCTTCACCGATAGTACTTTTTTCAGATTAAAGGGGATATCCGTTTTTCCAATGCCTTCATAATCAGTATTAAACCCAAAATTGCCGTTAAAACTTACATCCATGTTTTTCCCGCCGATGATGGCCGAAATGAGTTCTGTTCCCAGGGTTACAGGATTAGCCTGGATAGGAATTTTTATGGTGGTACTCTTTCCCGGGGCAAGGGAAGCAATATTCCTTTGGGAACTTTCTATCATTTTTGCATTGTTAAAAAGCACCTGGAAGTTTAGGGCATCCGGGGAGATAGCAAAAATATTTTTGTTGGTAATATTTATTGATAGTTCAACCGCCGGTGACAGGGGATTCAGGCTGGTTGCTTTTATTTCATTCAGAGAAATTTCAGGAAGTTTCAGAATAGGGAATTTTCCTGAATGACTCAGGTTGATTTTCTTTTCACCGATCACGGGAATATTCAGGAAAAAATCCGTATCAATTTTATAATCCGCTTCATTTTCATTTAACAGGGTGGTGATAACCTTAAAAAGGTCTTCATAGGAAAGGGTAACGGGAATATCCACCATACTGGATTTCTGCTGGGCAATACTGATGGAATCCGCCGAGGTTCCCGATACAAAGCTTGCATCTTCCACATACAGATTATAAGCAAATTTGGGAAGGGTAATTCCAATTGGATTGGGATTATCAATTTTATATGTAAATAATAAATCGACGGTATCAAAATTAATTTTTGATATTTTAAAACTGCTGAAGGAAACTTCCGGTTCTTTTAAAACTGACTGAAGTGAAGCACAGGACGAAAATAATAATACTATCATGCATACTGGGATAATCCTTTTCATAATTCCTCCTAATTTCGGTTGTATAATTATATATGATTGTTTCCTTTATTGATAGTAGATTGAGCCATTTATCAAAATCTGATATTTTGAAAAAGCCTCGATTGCTTTCAATGTGCTCATGGGTTATAATAAACGGATGAACAATGAAACTAAACTGGAAAGACTTGCGGAAATTCTGAAAAATGCCCCGGATGAAGTTTTTATCCAACCCCATAACATCCCCGACCCCGATGCTATTGCCAGCAGTATGGGACTTCAATATTTGCTGTCCCAGAAGGGGGTATATTCCCAAATTGTCTACGACCAGGAAATTGAAAAAGCAAATGCCATAAAAATGATCGAACTTTTTAACCCGCCCATGATCTCCGCCGGCAAAGCCCATACCCTGGGAACAGAGGACTGGGCGGTTCTGGTGGATGCCCAAAAGGGAAATGCCAACATCACCGACTTGCCTACGGACGAGGTGGCATCCATAGACCATCATGAATATAAAGGAAATATGGGATACCAGTTTGAGGATATCCGGCCAAATGTCGGAAGCTGCAGCGCCATCATTTCCGAGTACTTTGTTGAAAACCATATAGTCATCCCTCAGCCCATTGCCACCGCACTGCTCTATGGAATTTTTATGGACACCGATAACCTAACCCGGGGAGTCAGCAACCTTGATATCGATATGTTCTATATGCTTTACCCCTTGTCCGACATCAATCTGATTTCCGAATTGAAGGGAAATGAACTTTCCCCCCAGGATTTATACCATTATGCGGATGCTTTTAAAACCATTGAAATATATCAGGAACTGGGATTTCTTAGATTAGCCAGTTCAAATGATTCACTGCTTGGGGCTGCCGGGGATATAGTGGTGAGTGTTGCGGGTATCAATATTGTGGTTGCCTATGCTATCCGTGAAAACGGGATCAAACTATCATGCAGAAGCATAACCAGTAAAATCAAAGCTAACGATCTGGTAAGGTATCTGGTTGAAGGAACCGGTGTCGGAGGCGGGCACAACCATATGGCCGGGGGATTTATCCCGAAACAATCGGTTCCTGCAGAGCGGTCCATTGATACATATTTGAAGCACCGGGCCATTTCTTTTTACGAAATGGCAAATTCCTGATATCCGGTTAGATACAATCTATAAGTTTCAAAAATTTCTTATGATGGTTTCATCCAATTTCCGGAGAATCCCACAAGCCAACCTAACGCCGTTCTCATAATCGGTGTAAGCAGAAATACCATAATGGGTATGTGCATAACGGACGGGGCATCCGATTACAATTACCGGAACAGCTTTGTTGATGAGATGGATAATACCACCGTTGGTAGAGCCCCCGGACCGGACAGCTTCCTGTACGGGAATTCCTTTTTCCTTTGCCGTATCCAGGGCAAACCGCTGAAAACGCGGGTTGGTAATCATCTTTAAATCAATATGCCGGAGCATAGGTCCTTTTTTGATTCCGGTCTGGGATGCATAGGCGTCCACCAGGGTATCATCCGCAGGGCAGCCCTCAAAAACAATAGCCGCATCAGGTTTCACCACCTGGGTGGATACAATGGCGCCCCGGAGGCCGACCTCTTCCTGGCTTGCAAAGGCGCCAACCACATCCACCTTCAAGGAATCCCGGGGCAGTTCCTGAAAGGTTGAAATAATTGATCCGCAGCCCAGGCGGTTATCAAAAGCCTTTCCCGTCATGATATCATGGACAGGGTCATATTCAAAATCAGCGTCGGGCACTACAGGAGCTGCAATGCCAATCCGGTAATCATTGAGCACTTCCTTTGCACTGGAAGCTCCCACATCAATTACCAGGCTTGTTATTTCCAGGGGAGCTTTTCTTTCGGCTTCACCCATGAAATGCGGGGGTTTGCTTGCCACCACACCGGGAATGTATTTGCCATCCATGTTACGTATTAAAACCCTGTGGGCCGGGATATTGGTAGCAACCCAGCCGCCGATGGGAATAAATTCGATCATTCCATTGGAACGGATTGTCTTTACCATAAAACCCACCTCGTCGCTGTGGGCATCCAGCTGCACCACCGGTTTTCCACCGGTATTCTGATGCCTCTTAAGATAAAGGTTCCGCAGAGAATCCTCTGCAAATTCTCCCAGGCCGGCGCCGTACCTGCGGATTACCCCAAGGACTTCATCCTCAAAACCGGAAATCCCAGGAGCATCCGAGAGAGCTTTTATCATTTCCAGAGTTTTATTTTTATCCATCATAACAATCCTTTTTCAAAATAATTTTCCGGTTATTTGGAATACTCTGTAATTTTAGAGCGGTAATTTAAAAAATTAATTCTACGGTGACAACCATATCACATTCTTAACTCAACAGTCAGTTGTTTTTATCATTAGGGCACCTCTAAAACCTGAAGTTTATAGAAGTTCCCATGATATTTTAAAAACATAATATCCCGAAACCATTCATTCAAATGAAAACCGGTAACCATAAGGAGGTCCGGGATTCCCCGTAAAAAACTATCAGGGAATTTTTTCCCATACACTGTTGGCATTCACACAAAGTTTCCCGTTTGAACTGTTCTTCATGGTATGCCTGAACATAAGATCTTCAGGACCTTCCTCCAGATAGACTTGAACCTTCCCTCCATAGGCGGCTTCCGAAAAAAACTTGGCATTGATTATTTTCAGATAATAATTATCTACTATTTCTTCGGGCATGGATTCTATCATCCAGTGAAAGTACCTGATATTATTCACATGTTTATTGCCGTCAATATCCGATCTGTAAATATCCAGTTCAATCTTTGGTATTCCATGGTCAATCCGCTGCAGCTCCTTTTCATTATTGGCATAGGTGGATATTTCCGGGTTTACGCCCCATAGGGATTTTATCCCGTCAAAAATTGGTACGGGTCTTCTGTTCAGAATATTGTAAAACGCCCAGACACCCTTTGCTCTGCCGATAATGCGTCCGTCCTCATCAAGAAGGACATTTTCCCTGTATCCCTTGACCAGGGAATAATCTGAAATCCATGTCCTTATGGTAATTTTTTCTTTGTATAGCGGATACCGGACCATGTCTATGGCGCCGGAAATCAGTATCCAGCCTATATGCTGTTTTTCAAGTTCATACAGACCGTATCCAATATGATAACAATGGTCAGCGGCGGTTTCCTCCAACAGGGTTAGAACAGCAGTTGGGGAAGCCATACCGAATTTATTCATTTCAAAATATCTGAGTTTAAAGGTTCTCTCAAAATAATGAGCCATCCTGTTTTTCCTATCAGTATACCGCGTTCCCGTTGTTATTCCCCAATAATTTTAACCAGGATCCGCTTGCGGCGCATCCCGTCAAATTCACCATAGAAAATCTGTTCCCAGGGACCAAAGTGAAGCCGCCCGGCGGTAACCGCCACCACCACTTCCCTCCCCATGATTTGACGCTTCATGTGGGCATCCGCATTATCTTCCCCAACATTATGGTGGTAGGAAGCAACCGGTTCATGGGGAGCCAGTTTCTCAAGCCAAATATCAAAGTCATGATGTAGCCCGGATTCATCATCATTAATAAAAATACTGGAGGTAATATGCATGGCATTTACCAGACAAAGACCTTCCTGTATGCCGGATTCATGGAGGAGCTTATCGACCTCCGGTGTTATATTGATGAATTCCCTTTTTTTACTGGTATTAAACCATAATTCCTTGGTAAATGATTTCATGTTCTACAGATTAAACGATTTGAAGGTACAATACAAGATAGAATGAAAATGAACCTCCCCGCGGCGAGACGCAGAGTATTAAACCGGACTTCCGGATAAAATATTGGCGGATTGCGGAAATAGATTGTTCCTGGAATACCGGGATTTTCATGGAAGGTCACGGCGCTGCGGACATAGAACGGCATAACAGGGGCTGGATTTTTATATAAACATCCCTTGATCAATATCCGGGACGGATACATCCGGCCCCGGGTATTTCTGCGGGATATTAAAAATTCTGGCTGATATTATCGATTTCTTTCTTTACTTTGAAAGCCCAGGCAATACTGCCGATTCCGCCCAGAACAACCAGGACACCGGCAATTCTGATTATCAGGATACCGATATTCTTGGGAACCAGGAACAGGAGGATCGCCAGTACAATGCTGATAACTATTTCTGTAATATAAATACCAAAGGGAATATTGGCCTTTCGCAGCTGCCAGATTTCATATATTTCAATAAGTGCGGAAATGATAAGTTCAATGGCAATAATGTAGGCAATGGTGACCAACGCAATTTTTGTGGAAGCCACGGGGAAAATAATGGCCAGGATACCTACAACAATACTTAACACAGCCCGGATAATAACCGCGGTTTTAAACCGCTTATCGTCTATCAGCCTGCTGACGGTAACAATATTAAGTACCCCATTTACCAGGGCTGCAATTCCAATACAGACCACCAGGACAACGGCAAATACTCCGGGGGAAAAAAGCATGACCAACCCTAAAAGAACAAATACAATTCCCATCACAATATAGGTTTTAAACATAAAAATCTCCTTTTTAATAATTCTAATACATTATGGGGACCTGTAAAAACCCCGGTTGGGTTTTTACAGGTCCCTTGGAGAAAACCGTCAATACAGTATAACGTAAAGACTTACGGAATTGCGCTTTTCTCTATAGGGTACGAAAACTTCTAAAAACTGAAGTTTTTAGAAGTTCCCTTATATGAATTCTCAAAAGTAATTTTCAACGTATGGGTTATTTTGCCTGCTTATTTTCAGATTCCTCGTGTTTCATATTTGCCCTGTCCTTTATATCCGCAATACCCACCAGGACAATCACAAGTCCAATGATCACAGCTACCACAGGCAGAAACCCCCGGAGGAACTGGACCACATCCGGCCACCAACCTAGGCCAATAGGCATTATTGATAATACTGCGGCTGCTAAAATTACTATTCCGATAATCAGGGATTTCATGTATTCCTCCAACAATTATAATTATTATGAAAAACTTTTAAAAATTGATCGTCTTAAGTTCCCCATCCAAATTTCCTGCTATAATTAAACAAATCCGGTTCTGTCGATTTTTATAATAAAATAAGTGAGCCTTTTTCAAAACTCGGTTAGTTTTGAAAAAGGCTTTTGCAGAAAGAATGCTATTTCCTTACCCATACATAAAATAGTATTCTTTCTGCACTTACATCTAAGGTTGCTTTTTCAAAATTTGACATTTTGAAAAAGCC
>JAVBPH010000020.1:0-27553 GCA_031549725.1 Treponemataceae bacterium | reverse complement strand
TGGATTGAATATCCGGCGAGCAATCCGTGAAGGGGAACGGTTATATCTCAGCTGTTATGGGGGCGGTGTTGTATACAATATACGAACCAAGGACATAGAAGAAGCTTATATCAGTCCATATGAAGATACAATGGTGGAATTGATTCCGTTTGGAGGAAAGATATATATCAATATTATTGATACTTTGTATAATCCGGAAAAAGAGTAGCCTAGTGAAAAGTGTGTTACGGTGTGTACAGTGTTAGTAATTACCTTACACCTGCCTCCAAATGATACCGAAGATTATACTGTTAAATTCTTCTTATGAATGTTAATATTATTTCAGGAAGCCACATATAAATTAGTTGAAAGACAGAGCTTAAATAATATAGAAGATACAAAGGAATTACATAAATGTCGCTATTCAGCTATTTAATGTCAGAGGAACAGCTCAAAATTTACAATGAAAAAATGAACCTTGGCATGGCGGATAAAATATTCTTTATGCAATTAATCGATGGTTATGATGTTCTTGTTGACTATGGGTGTGCAGACGGAAATTTGATTAAGGCGTCATTAGTATTCAATCCTGATGCTCTTCATATCGGATATGATTCCTCGGAACAAATGTTACGCCTTGCAGGAAAAAATGTTGAAAGTGATCATGCCATTTTTACGAATGATTGGAATGAGGTGCTGGAATTAATAAAAGATAAAAAAAGATCCCTTTTGACGGTAAACAGTTTAATCCATGAGATTTATTCTTATTGTGATGACTGTGGAAAAAGTGTATTCTGGAACCAAATTTTTTCCTCTGGTTTTACCTATATTTCCATCCGGGATATGATGATGAAAACCCGGGACTACAATAAAAAATTAAATAAAAATACTTTGAAGGACACCCTGAATGTATTGTCTGCTTCTGAACATGGAGAAGAAAAAATAAATTCTTTTGAAAACGTTCATGGGAAAATAATTACCCGGGGACAATTAATTCATCTTTTAATGAAATGGGATTACTGGAATAATTGGGAAAGGGAAGTAAATGAGGATTATTTAGGTTTCAAAGTTGAGGACTTACTTGAAAAATTGAAACTATTTTTACCGGAGAGAAATTATAAAATGAATTATTTTGAAACCTTCACTTTAAAGTATTTACACGACAGGGCAAAAAGTACGGCTAATATTAATATTGATGTCAGTACCCATGTAAAAGTATTCCTTTCTAATTCTACTGTCTAATGCCAGGCAACTCTTACGTTCAGGATTTCAGGAACCGGATGTGAGACAATTATTGCCGGATAATTCGTTGTCCATTACCAGCAAAAACCAGCCATACCCCGTGAACGGTGCATGGCTGAAAAATGGTCCGCAGATCAATTTTATCCTGTTTCATCCCGGGAGATTTTAGGTCTTTTTTATACCCTTCAAAAATCAGTATAGCCGGTTAGCAATGGCATCAATAAAACCCCAGGAATCCAGAACTTTTTGAGGACCGGGGGATGCCAGTTTTGCCAGGTCCCCGGTCATTTCACCGTCACTGATAGTCCTCAGGGTTGCATTTTCAAGTCTGTGGGCAAAATCCTTTAAATCCGGCAGTTTGTCGATTTCTGCTCTTTTGGCGAGTGCACCGGTCCATGCAAAAATAAGGGCCACCGGGTTAGTACTGGTCTTTTCCCCATTCTTCCAGCGGTAATAGTGCTGCTGCACCGTTCCATGGGCCGCTTCATATTCGTAAACCCCATCGGGGGAAACCAGGACACTGGTCATCATGGCCAGGCTTCCGGTGGCGCTGGCAATCATGTCGCTCATGACGTCGCCGTCGTAATTCTTGCAGGCCCAGAGAAAACCGCCTTCGCTTTTTATCATCCGGGCTACCGCATCGTCTATCAGGGTATAAAAATAGGTGATTTTCGCCTGTTCACATTTTACCTTGAATTCTGTTTCATAAACCTCGTTGAAAAGCTCCTTGAACCGGCCGTCATAGGTTTTTGAAATGGTATCCTTGGCTCCGAACCATACATCCATTTTTTCATTCAGGGCATACACAAAACAGGCCCGGGCAAAACTGCGGATTGACTCGTCCAGATTGTGGATTCCCTGGGCTATTCCGGGTCCATTCATATCAGCCACCAGAACCCGCTTTTCCTTACCCTCGGCCGGGGTATACACCAGTTCCACTTTACCCGGGCCATCAATATTCATCTCCGCATTTTTATAAATATCACCATAGGCATGCCTTCCGATAACAATAGGAAATTTCCAGGTGGAAACCGAAGGTTTTATGCTGGAGATAACAATAGGTTTTCTGAAAACGGTTCCATCCAGGAGAGCCCTGATGGTGGCATTAGGACTGGGATGAAGATGTTTCAGGTTGTATTCAACCTTCCGGGCTGCATTGGAAGTGATAGTAGCACATTTTACCGCCACGCCAAGCCTTTTTGCCGCCAAAGCAGAATCAACAGTTACCTGGTCATCGGTGGCATCCCGGTTTTCAAGGCCCAGGTCGAAGTATTCGGTTTGTAAATCCACGAATGGAAGGATAAGCTTTTCTTTTATCAGGGCCCAAAGGACCCGGGTCATTTCATCACCATCCATCTCAACCAGGGGGTGTTTCATCTCAATTCGCTTGAACATGTAGGTTCTCCTGTGAAAAAATTACTCTATTATATCTACGCGTTTTCCTTAAAAATTGTCAACCGACACGGGAAAATTATTATAAAAATCGATTATTAATTATTCGTATGCGGTTTTAACCGCTACAATCCAGATCCTACAGAACCAACATACCCTCTGTATGCTTTCTCCTACGAACTTCAGGGAGGGGTTGATGATTTCATTGTATGATATTTATTTTCGGCACTTTTTAAAACTCGTTTAATACTCTTTTTATCAGATCTTCAAACCCGCCGGGAATTGCCACTGTTTTTAACCGGGATTTCTCCCCTGAAATAAGGGTTATTTCTTTTTTGGGACATCCCAGGAGTTTGCTTAAAAAGGAAATCAGTTCGGCGTTGGCCTTTCCGTCCTCCGGCGCTGCCGCTACCCGGATTCTCAGCCTGTCACCCTGGATACCGGCTATCCCATTTTTTGATGATCCGGGGACTACTTTTATATCTATCAGAATTAGATCCCCCGAGGGGCGCATAAAATCAGCCATCCCTTGTCCTTTTATATGGGGAAAGCCAAACCGGATGTCCTATTTCCCAGATACAGCTGCAGGTCCCGGGAATTCCGTAGACCAGGTTCGCCGCTGCGGCGGCTCTAAAGGAGACCGGGGGAGGGGGAACCGCAGCGGAAAACCGGAGATAAGGTTCCTCCTCACCGGGGTTCAATACGGTAATTCCCAGGAATGGGCGGGGTAATGCCGCTGCACCATCCTTTAGTTCCAGGCCAGCCAGGGAGATATCAAAAGATAAACCTCCCAGGGAAATACCCGGAAGGGAATCCATAATTTCCGGAGTTTTTGATGTAAACCATCCGTCGTGACCGCCGGAAACCAGGTTTCTCAGGAACAGGGTGGTCTGTTTTAATTCCCCCGGGGTATAGGGGTTTTTGGTAATAATCAAAGGTATGACCCCTGGAAATGAATAAGCCCCGGAAAAACCGTTTTCAAATAGCCGGCGCCGGTATATCCCTATTGATTTTAGGGCATCCCGGTGGGGAATTAGCACAATTAACCGGAGACTTTCTGTTTTCATGTATGCAAATAATCCTTTTTTATGGTATATTACTTGCAGGAATCCAATCTGGTTTCCTTCGAAAATAGTATAACGGGGATGATGATGAAATATAAGACCAAAGTTTTAGTAGACCGGTTTGCAAAACAGTTTTCCGATTGGCCTGGGGTGGAATGTGTTTCCTTAAACGAAGCTGCTCTGCCGGATACGCTGGATCCGTATTTTGCCCTCATCCTGGACGTGTACTATACCGGGGTTATTCCTTCCCCGGAGGAACGCAAAAATCAGTACGGCGGTGATATTGCGGCCTTTGAAACATCCAGCCAGGGCAATAAGGACCGTTTCCTGGTGGGAGATATTCCTGTCCGGGTTGAATTTAAATCGACCCAGAAAATTGATGATCTGGTGGATATTGCGGACACAAAAAGGGAAATGCTCTGGCTTGTTAAGGATTCCGGTACCTATGGATATTACAGACTGGCCAACGGCGAAATCCTTTATTCCAGAAATGAGTGGATTAAGGGTGTACAGAAACGGCTGATCGAATTAAGTGATGATTTCTGGCAGCAGATGAGGGACTCCTCCCAGTCAAAGATGGAACATTTCCTCAGTGACCTGGGGGCCGCTTTTATCCAGGAAGATGATTTCCATTACCTTATTGCTTCATCGGGGTTCATTAAAAATGCCTGCCTGACCCTCTTTTGTATTAACCATTGTTTTGAACCCTCCCATAAGGCATACTATAACCATATAATGAAGCTCCAGGTTTTACCGGATTCATTCCCTTCGTACCTGGAAAGCTTTTTGCGGAACGATGCTGAAATGACCGCTGAACGGAAATACTATCTGGCCCAGCTTATCGCCAAGGGAATTGTGGTACTGTAGGAACCCTTTTACCGGGATTTTGCATTTGAAAAATGCAGAATCCCGCTTTTTTCAACAGGCTCTTAGGAACCGCTAAAAGCCGATATTTTACGCATAAAGGACCCGGTAGGTAATGAAAAAAAATCATCCTCCTTCAAAATTGATGATTGTATTATTGTTGTGCGCGGGCTTATTTTCCTGCGCCCATGAAAAAACCTCATCGGTCTTGTTTAAGGATATGGATGGAACCCGGGTTCTCCGGACCGCTTCCAGGGAAGGCCAGCCGGGCAGCATCCTGCTGTCAAAACCAAAGGAAGTGCTTTATACCTTCGATCTTCCGGTCCGGGTTCCCCAGGAATATTCCCTGGAAATAACCTATGCTTTTTCTGTTCCGGAAGTGAAGTCTTCCCAGGAAGCGGAAAGAACCCTTGCTGGTTGGGAAGACAGTTTTAATCTTGAAATTGCATTCGGTGATAATCAGGATGCCTGGGTCCTTCCGGTTAGCCTGCGTACCCTGGGGATCCGTCCTGTAAGAAATATGCCCGGAGAAATTTCCTATACTATTCCATTATCCCCGGGAAGCCTTGAATTTTTTTCCTTCAGGATTAAGAAAAATGGTTCATCCTTTTTTCAGGATAAAATTTTTCTGGAATTAAAATCCCTGGAACTGGTACCCCGCTGGTTTGGCCTCATTGAGGGAGAGGACCATCTGAGGGCAACCCCCTTTGTATACCTGGAAGATACAAAAGCCACGGACACCATCACCATTAATCCGGCCGCAAAATTCCGGATTGGCCGTCCTGAACTCTGCATATCAGGGTTTGAACCGGTTCCTGAATCAATAACCGGGATACATAAGAATTATGTGCAGATTGGAAACAAGGTGTACCCCGCGGAACCGGGACAGAAGGACCTGTATTTTAATGTGAGGACCCTGGAAAATAATCCCGTGGAAGCCTGCGGCTACGGGATGAACTTTATTGTTCTCCAGTCTTCGGAGAACCGGGCATATCCGCTGAATCCGGTCACCATAAGTCCCGGGGATGTGGTTTCCTACAGCAGGGACAAATGGCGGATGGAACAATATGAAATTTTCAAATGGGACCAGTTTCCCCAAATATTGATTTTTGATACCGCGGACTACCGGGTACAGGACCGTCTTTTTAAGCGGCTGGCGTTTTTTGTGGAAAAAGCCGGGTTCCAGGGGACCCTTTCCAGGGATGAAGAAATTGCCCATCTCCATGGATGGAATGCCCATGATTACCGGGCGGAGGACCTGGCTTTGTTTTTTCAAACCGCCCGGGAAACCAACTTTCCCCTCAACCAGGAGGAAATGGAATTAAGACAGGTCCTGCTGGACCAGCATATCATTTTACAGGATGAGGATTCGAACATAATTCCTGGGACCGGGGCAATCATATCCATATCCCAGGAGTCCCCGGGGTATCTCCGGTATCTCTTTATAGTCCACGAAGGCTACCATGGATTGTTTTTTATTGATAAGGAATTTGAAGCCTTTGCCCTGTCCCGCTGGAAAAATTTAGACCCCGCAGCCAGGGTTTTTATTTCCCAGTATTTTGCTTCCCAGCGGTACGATACGGAAAACGAATACCTCATGTCCAATGAACTCATGGCATACTGCCTTCAGCAGTCTGTATCCATGGCGGGGGATTATTTCGGGAAAAACCTGGCGGGACGGATATACGCCAACCCGGAACGGAGGAGGGTTCTTCCTGCCCGGGACCCGGAAACCAATTCATGGCCCCTGCTGTCGGAACTGTTTACAAAAGAAGCCCAGGCATTTTCGGAATACGTAAATCATCGCTGGGGACTGAGAGCAGGAAGTCTGAAACCCTGACAACCCGGAAAATACTTTTTTGGCTTTCAGGCCAGGGACATCATCCTTTTACAGAAAATCGCTCTGGAACTGTTTCCGCCGGTTTTTTGTCTGTTCGTATAAATTGATCCCAATATTAAACCGTCTTTCCGTTTCCAGTGATGAGGGCGGTCCGTGTCCCGGCAGGATCATCATGTCTCCCGGAAGCGAAAGGATTTTGCTCCTCAGGGCGGTCACCTGAATAGCCGCACCGTAGGAACTGGCGGTGGTCCCCACCAGCCCCGCGGTAAGCGCATCCCCGGTAAATAAAATATGCTCGATTTTATAAACCGCGGAATCCGAAGAATGACCCGGTACGGAAATCACCTGAACACTGAACGGCCCGATGTTGAATACATCCCCGTCCCGGACTATCCTGGTTTTAAAATCGGACACAATATGGTTAATGGCATAAATATCAATATTGTATATCTTCTTTAACGTTTTAATGCCGTGGATATGGTTTTGGTGATCATGGGTAACCAGGATTCCCCGGAGGGCATAATTATTTTTTTCAATAAAATTCAGTATCTGCTCATCCATACACCCGGGGTCAATGATGATTGCTTCCCGGAGTTCCGGAGTTTCATCATCCTCCTGGTTGGGATTTTCTTTATAGTCCGTCCCCAGGACATAACAATTGCTGAAACCGTAAAGGCAGTAATGAAAAAAAACCCTCATGATTCCTCCAGGTCAAACACCGCCTCGGCGGTGTTTGAGGATTTAAAGGAAACCCCTTCCTTGCGGGCTTTTATAAAAAATGTTTTTTTAATATTGCAGTCGATGAAATCGCTCAACTCTATATTTGCCCCGATAAACCGGCTGTTGTAAAGGTTTGAATCGTTGAAGGTGGTATCAAAAATGTCGGCGCCTTCAAAGTTAAGGTGGACCAGTTCGGACCCTTCAAAAGTACAGTTCCGGATTTTTGATCCCGAAAAGGAGACAAACTGGATATCCGTATTTGAAAAATCACAGTCAATAAGATTTGAAAAATCAAAAAAACTCATCCTGATAAAGGACTCGGAAAAAATGCACATGGAGAATTTGGCTTCGTAAAAGTTGCAGCCGAAGAATTTCCTCTTTGAAAAATCAACCCCTATGAAATGCAGCCCCGGGGCATTAATATCCTTGATCGTTTCCTGTTCCATGATCATGGCGGCAATCCGTTCCGCTTCCTTGGCCCGGTTTGCCGTATGAACAGCACAGGTATTTGTTCCGGTTATGGCGCTTCTCCCACAGCCGGCAGCACAGGGAATTATCGTAAACATATCATTATAATAAGCCCCGGAGAAAAACCGCGCAAGTCCCCGGGTTTATGGATCAGGGTAAGCCGGAAAAGCACTAATTAAACTCTTTGATGTTTCAAGAGCCTTAGGGAACCGCTGATTAAACCGGCCGCATATTGCGGCCAATCAGCGGTTCCCTCCGCAATTCTTTGTTGCACAAAGAATTGCCTGCATTAAAGAATACACTGATTAATGCTCTCTGGGCATTAATCAGTGTTTCCTCAGAGACCGATCGCTCCGGTGATTGAGGCCCTCGAAATCACCGTGAAGGAGGCGATCTTTATCACAAGAACCCTTCGAGAACCTAAAAGATCGGGAGTCCCGGTGATTGAAGGCCTGTTCCTACCGGTTTTAAAGACAAATATCCGGGAAATTCTGAAGAAACAATCCAATCAGCTGGATTTTCTTATCATTTATGGTATTCTGCTAACAGGATATTAATACGTGCAGGCAACAAAACGAATCTCGCCGAAGGCAATAAAAATAATACAAAGTGAAATCGAGGACGCCGGGGGAAACGAGGTCTTTGTCCTGGGGTTCCTGAATGAAAAAGGAATGGTTGATAAGGTTGAAATTGCCGCCCGGGGTAATGAAGATTCCGTGCTGGCTCTCCGTTCCCGGATGGAGGAAGCGGATGTGCTCATCCATAACCATCCTTCGGGATTTCTGACCCCCAGTGATAATGACCTGGTGATTGCTTCCCGGGCTGCGGATGCCGGGGTCGGTTCCTTTATCGTGGATAACCAGGTAGAACGGGTATATGTAATTGCGGAACCCATAAAAAAACGGGTTGTCCAAAAACTGGACAGCCATGAAATTGTGGCTGCCCTGGAAGAAGGGGGAGCCATTGCCCGGCGGCTCCCGGTTTACGAAAGCAGGGAATCCCAGTTGGATTTAATGAGGATTATTGTCCGGGGATTCAATGAGGATGCCCTGGTTTGTGCGGAAGCCGGTACCGGGGTAGGAAAAAGTTTTGCCTATCTCCTGCCGGCTCTCCAATATGCCCTCCTGAATGATGAGCGGATCGTGATATCCACCGCCACTATTACCCTGCAGCAGCAGCTCTATGAAAAGGATATTCCCCTGGTATTATCCGGTCTGGGGAAAAAACTGAAGGTGGTTCTGGTAAAGGGCCGGGGAAATTACCTCTGCCTGAGGCGTTTGGATGATGCCCAGGCCGAGCCAGGACTGGATGAAACCGAAACCGGGGAGCTTAAATCCATAGCGGTATGGGCAAAAACATCCAAAACCGGGAGCCGTTCGGACCTGTCGTTTTTACCAGCCGAAGGACTCTGGTCCAGGGTCTGTTCCGAGCCGGATATTTGCCTGGGAATGCGCTGCCCCGAAAGGGAACGCTGTTTTTTCCTGGCCCTCCGCCGGGAAACCGCGGACGCCCGGGTTCTGGTGGTAAACCATCATTTGCTGTTTGCGGATCTTTCCGCCCGGAGCGATGGGGCAGGGTACGACGGGACCGTGGTATTGCCCCCATATAAAAGGGTCATCATAGATGAAGCCCATACCATAGAAAATGCGGCTACCTCCTTCTTTTCCGAGGAATTCAGCCGGCTGGGAATTTTCCGGCAGACCGGCAGGCTTTACAGGAAACGGCGGAACCACCGGAGCGGGTTGATCCTGCGGCTGGCCGCGATCAGTTCCGAACAGGACAAGGTGGATGATGCGGTGGAATCCATAAACAAGCTCCGGACCGCCGCGGAAGACCTGGATACGGCGGCCCTGGAGCTGCTCCAGCAGGACACTGTACTCCGGCTGATCCCCGCCAGGGATTCCATGATAAAGGCAAACCTATCATCCATGCTGCTGAAGGTCCGCAGGGAAGTATCTTCCCTGGCAGGAACCGTCAGGGTGATCCTCGAGGCGGTACCGCCGGCGGATGAGGATAATCCCGCGGTATGGGAAACCAAGGCCCTCCTGAGGCGCCTGGAGGCTATAGGAAGTGCGGCCGGGGCTTTTATGGAATTTAAGGAACGTCCCCATGAAATAATGTGGCTGGAACGCCACCAGGGAAGTTCCGCCGATCCCTGGGTTAAATTCATTATAACCCCCCTGGATGTAGCCCCGGCATTAAAAGAATCCCTTTTTGAACCTAATAAAACCGTGGTCTGTGTATCCGCCACCCTGACGGTGGCAAATTCCTTCCAGTACTGGCAGCGCCGTTCCGGGCTCTCCCTGGCAAGCCACCGGGAGATTCTTTCCGGGATTTTTCCCTCCCCGTTTCCATATTCAAAGGCGGTCCTCCTGGCGTCCCCCGGGGACGCGCCCCTTCCTGAGTCCGGAACATACCGCAGTTTTGTGGATCGCTCGGTGGCAAAACTGGCGGAAATTTCCGGGGGTTCCGCCCTGGTGCTGTTTACTTCCTATGAAGCCCTTAGAAGCGCCTACCACACGGCCGCGCCGGTTTTGGAGGAACAGGGAATCCGCTGCTTAAAACAGGGGGATGATGACCGGAGCAGGCTTCTCCAGACCTTTCTATCCGACGAATCCAGTGTGCTTTTTGCTACGGATTCTTTCTGGGAAGGGGTGGATGCCCCGGGGGATACCCTCAGGCTGGTTATTCTCTGCCGGCTGCCCTTCAGGCCGCCGGATGATCCGGTGTTTGAAGCCAGGTCCGAGGCCATAGACCAGCGGGGGGGAAGCGCCTTTATGGAGTTATCCCTTCCCGAGGCGATCATGAAATTCAAACAGGGGTTTGGAAGGCTTATGCGCCGTTCCAGTGATCATGGGGTAGTGGTGGTTCTGGATGGGCGAATCCTTCATAAGCGGTATGGGGAGCTTTTTCTGCGGTCCCTTCCGGAGACAAAAAAAAGTTTTTCCGACTTCAGCCAAATGGTGAATCAGATAGAATCCTTTTTATATCCCTAGGGGCTTATCCTGGCCGGTTATCCTTTTTTGTACAAAAATATTTATTTTTTATTGCCGAACAAACCGTAAAAATCCTATTTCCGGGGATGGGATTTGGTTCTCTCCACAATGGAAGCTATGGTAAGACTTTCAAGATAATCATTTACCAAATCACTTAAATCCTTCCAGACAGGGTATACAAAACATGTGTCATACCGGCTGCACTTGGCTTGATTTTCATTGCAGGGGGTAAGCGTAAGGGATTCTCCTGCGGCCTCAAGGATTTTTTTGATAGTTATATTACCCAATGGCTGGGCAAAACAAAAACCGCCGCCGGGGCCCCTGACCGAATTAACTATTCCCGCCTTCCGCAATTTAAAAAAAATTTGTTCAAGAAACACCGAAGAAATTTCTTCCTGTTCCGCAATATTGCTAATGGAAACAGGAGCCCCGTTCTTACTCCCCAGGGCAAGGGCAACCGATGCCCGTAGTGCATACCGGCCGCGGGTGGTCAATCTCATAGCTAACTCCTTTTTATAGGACTTTTCCAGGGAATATCTCCGGAAAGATCCTATTCATAAAGACGAATACTTATTAAAACGTGATTTTTAAATTATTACAGAACCCTTAAAAAAGCATAGCTTATTAGAAATATATTTCTATAAAATAATCTATAATATACAAATAGTACAAGTCCCTAAAACTGAATATATCCATATGTTTTAAAAAATCCACTTTTAAGCCATCAGCAGTTTATGTCAGTTGACAGTTAAAGCCATAACATAGTATCTTAATGTCTAAAGTAGCCTTTTAAAGGTAAATTTGTGAATATATGCCATATATATGGCAAGGAGAATGAATTATGGCCCAGGCCAGTAAGAACTCACGTACCACCGCCAGTACACAGAAATTTTTTTGCCCCTGCGGGGGAGAAGTTAAGATGAAAACCAATTTTGTCAACGGTAAAGTAAAGAACGTTGCAGAATGTGAAAAGTGCAAACGCACTGAACGCCGTCCTTCTGAATTCAAGTAAGAACCATTTGGCCCATAACGGCGCAGTGTCTGCTGTTGTTAAGGGCTGTTATTGTTTCCAGTATTCTTTATAAGTGAATATACATTATTATTGGGGGTTTTCCTTTGGCATTAAAAAGCAGTTCCGCCGAAAAACGCCACCGGCAGAGTGAAGAACGGCGTATCAGAAATAAGGCAGTAAAAAGTTCTGTCCGGACAAGCGCTAAAAAATTTGTAGTTTTAGCACAGAAAAAAGATGTAAAAGAGGCAGAAGCAGCTTTACAGGATATGATTAAGAAGATTGATACCGCTGCGAATAAAGGGATTATCAAAAAGAATGCCGCATCCAGGAAGAAATCCAGAATGCAGCGTCTTTTCAATTCAATAAAAGCTGCCCAGTAACAGGGTGATTTTATTCCCCCATTTCCGGTACGGATGGGGGCGGGGAGCATCATGGCAGAAAGAAAAGTTACGAAAGCTGACATAATCGATGCTATTTATCAAAAAAAAGGAATCAACCGGAAGGACATTAAAACTGTGGTTGATTCTTTTATTGATGAAGTAAAGGACTCCCTGATTGGTAATCAGATTATTGAATTACGCGGGTTTGGAACCTTTGAAATCCGGATCCGCAAGGGCCGTCAAAAGGCCCGAAATCCTAAAACCGGTGATCCGGTTTCGGTCAATTCCCATGGTGTTGCCATGTTCCGTCCGGGAAAAGAATTAAAACAGGATGTGTGGAACATCAATTCAGCAAATAACGTAAATAATAATTCCAATGGTAATGAAACATAAAACTCCGGTTATCCAGAGGGGAGTTCCTTCCTGGATCCGGGAGCTTTTAAAACAGATTGGTGCACTTCTTCTTGCATCGGTTCTTTTTGCTTTAGCATTTCCCAACCTCTTATTTGAAAATGGACTTCCCCTGCTGGCCTGGATAGCATATATTCCCGTATTCTGGCTGATCCGCAGAATAGGCCTGGGCGCATCCATTGTCTGGGGTGGTCTCTACGGTTTTTTAGCCTATGGTTTGTTTAATTACTGGCTGACCTGGTTTCATCCCATGGCAGGACTTATCGTGGGCCTTATTTATCTTGGTTATTTTGCGGTTCTGTTTCCCCTGCTCAAGCTGGCGGATATGTTTTTTCCCCAAAAAGGGTATATTGTTCAGTGGCTTTTATGGATTGCCTATGAATATGTGAGGACCCTGGGTTTCGTGGGGTATCCCTATGGAATAACCGGATATTCCCAATGGAATATCCTTCCGGTCATTCAAATTGCGGGTATTTTTGGTGTCTGGGGGGTATCCGCCCTGGTGGTGTTCCCGTCGGCTTTTCTTGCGGGTAGCATAAAAGAGAAAATCTCGAAAGAAAGTATCCGGATTTTTTTTAAAAAAGAAAAAATTGCCGCGGCCCTTTGGTGTGCTGCTTTGATAGGAAGTCTGGTATACGGGATAGTTGAGCTGCAGACAGGAAAGGAAAAACTCAAGGGAGCGGAAACCCGTAACTTTGCCCTGATCCAGCACAACAACGATCCCTGGCGGGGAGGAATTGTCCAGTACCAGAAAAATTTTGAGGTGCTGAGGGTGCTTTCCCTGGAAGCATTGGCGGACCAGCCCAAACCGGATCTGGTGGTCTGGTCGGAAACGGCCTTTATTCCCCGGATTTACTGGCACCTCAATTACCGGGACGATCAGCCATCGTACCTTTTGGTAAAGGAACTCATGGATTTTCTTTCCGTCCAGGATGTACCATTCCTGATTGGGAATGATGATGCCCGGAAGGAACTGACCGAAGACGGAATCATAGACCGGGTGGATTACAATGCGGCTATCCTGTTTTATAAGGGAAATATAGTTAACCAGTACCGGAAACTCCATTTAGTGCCGTTTACGGAACATTTTCCCTATAAAAAACAGCTTCCCTGGATATACCACGCCCTGGAGGCCGCGGATACCCATTTCTGGAAAAAGGGCAAGGAAGCCACGGTCTTTGAAATAAACGGAATCAAATTTTCAACTCCCATATGCTTTGAGGATACCTTCGGGTACCTGTCCCGGGATTTTGTAAATGCCGGGGCTGATTATATTGTAAACATCACCAACGACGCCTGGTCCCACAGCCTGCCGGCCCAGATGCAGCATTTCAGCATGGCCGTGTTCAGGGCGGTGGAAAACCGCCGGTCGGTGGTAAGGGCCACCGCATCGGGACAGAGCTGCGGGATAGATCCCTACGGGCATGTGGTTGCCATGGCGCCGTCCTTCGAGGAAAATTACCTCACGGTGACGGTGCCCCTGGGAACCGTCACCACCCTGTACACCCGCTGGGGGGACTATACGGCAATTATTTTTCTTTGCCTTTCCCTGGGAATACTTTTATCCGGCGGAATTGCTGCAATTATAAAAAAAATCAAGCGCCCCTGCTCAAAAAATGAGAATCGGAGCCTTTAAAAACATTTGCTTTTTAGTTATAGTGAGGGAAACAGCCGGTCTCTTTTTATTTCATTGTGGAATAAAAGATTAGGGAATATCCGGACAGCCCGGCCTGTTTTTTCGTATCCAGTTCCTATGGTTGATGGCATTTCCGGCGATTGACATAATAAAACCGGCATAGGAAAATAGATTGAAGGAAGGGGATGGTTATGCAGGCAAGGAAAAAAATACTCATAGTTGATGACGAAGCAATAAACCTTGAATTTTTTGATGTGATGCTCACCAAGCTTGGTTTCATTATTGATAAAGCCGAAGACGGCGTAGAAGCCCTGGAGAAAGTAAAAAAATTCAACCCCGACCTGATTATCCTGGATAACATCATGCCGAAAATGTCCGGATGGGAAGTAACCAAGACCCTGAAAAGCGACCCCCGGTACCGGGGGATTCCAATTATTATGTTTTCCGCCATGGATGATGCAAAAAACAAGGTGGAAGGGTTTGAACTGGGGATTGATGATTACATTACCAAACCGTATAATTTCTCGGTGGTCCTGGCCAGGATCAGGGCGGTTCTCAGGAACCGGGAACTTCTGGCGCAGATAGGAACCCGTGATTCCAGACTGTCCCTGGCGGAAGACCTGAACACGGAAATGAAGTCCAACGTAAACAGTTTTCTGAAAAGTATGGACGACCTGGATGAAACCATTGTATCTTTAACCAAGGATACAAGTAACGTAGACATGCCGAAGTTTGTTAATCTTATAAAGGAAAAAACCGCCTCGGTGAGGAAAAACATTGCGGAATTGGACGCCCATATTGAAAGAACCATGGTTGAATGGGAAAATCTTAAAAAGAATGAAATGAGCCTGCAGGTGCTGGAAAGTAATATCCGGAGAGATGCACGGCCCACAGAAGAATAATTGAGGAAATAATTAGTAATGAGCAAGTTTTCCGGAGGAAAAAAAGATAATGCCCCGGAGGTGGTTTTTGGAAATGGTACCAGTTTTAGCGGATACCTGAAATTCAAGGAAACCCTCCGGATCCAGGGAAAGTTCAAAGGAACCATTGAAGCCACCGGAGCCCTTATTGTGGATAAGGGAGCCGTGGTGGAAGCCGACCGGATTTCCGTAACATCCCTGCTGGTATATGGAACTGTCATTGGATCGGTAAAGGCCATGGATAAGATAGATATGTTTCCCGGTGCGGAAGTCCGGGGGGATATTAAGGCGACCCATCTGCGTATTGCCGATGGTGTACTTTTTGAAGGACAATGCAGTATGATTGGGGTAGATAAGGACGTGGAAATCTTCTCCCGGCCTACTGAAGAAATAAAAGCGGAGTTACAGCGGCGCTGATGACTGAATTTTTTGTTCAAAGTATTATTAAAAAATTAATCGAAAGATCGATGCATATTGTCTTTGCAGAATCCTGTACCGCCGGTCTTGTATCCGATGCAATTGTTCAAATCCCCGGAGCTTCCCAGGTCTTCTGGGGATCTTTTATTACCTATTCCACCGATGCAAAGGTAAAATCTTTGGGGATAGATCCGCAGCTGATAGAAAGATTCGGTGCGGTCAGCGAAGAGTGCGCCCTGGCAATGGCCCGGGGTGCCCGTGAAAAAAGCGGTGCCGACCTGGCGGTGTCAGTTACCGGACTTGCCGGTCCGGAGGGTGACGGAAGCAGTGTTCCCGTGGGAACCGTTTGGATAGCTTTGGAAGGGAAGGACCTGCCGCCCAGGGCTGTCCGGTATCAATTCTCCGGATCCCGGAGCGAAATCCGGGAGCTGGCCACCGATAGGGTTATTAAAAAACTTGCGGATGTATTGGAAACAGCGTAACACCAAGGGTTTTTCGCTTGTTTTTCTCTATTCCGGATATTATTCATCGATATCCTGGAAACCGCGGTGAATGCGGTATCTTGACACGGGAGTTATTACTAGTTTACAATATCCGTAATTATAATCTTTATCTTATATTTATTAAAAAAATCATAAAGGAACAAACACGTTTTCAATCACGTGAATATATAATCCCATCCCTTCACGTTCTCAATGTATCAGGACGCGATAGCTGTTTTAACGGAGTTTAATCCATGGCAATTATGAGAAAATCCAGAAAAAATAAAGCGGAAGAACTCGAAAATTCTTCCGCTATGGATCAGGGGGAGCTTCCATTGGAACATAGTACCCGCGAAGATGAGGGCGAACGGCAGCCTGAATTTTCTTCAACAGAAAACGCTGAATATGATCAGGAATCTAAATTCAGTGAAAATGCCGAAAATGATTCGGAAGAAAAAAACGGAAAAATTGTAGTCCGGACCAGGCCAAGGAAAGCGCCTGCCAGGAGCAATAAAAAAAACAGTTCCGATGCGGAACCGGAAAACGGTGATACGGATAAGCATTCGTATCAGGAATCCGGTTATGCTTCTTCCAGGGGAAAAAAATCCCGGTCGTACGAATCAACATCAAACGGCCAAAACGGATTTGCCCCATCCCCGGCCCAGTCTGTGGCTTCAGGGCCCCTTCCGGCGCTGCCCAAGAACCTGCCTTCCATGCCTTTTATTTATGGAAAACCCGAACCCCGGAGCGATCAGGATAATGGAAAACCCAGGTTGTCCATAAATGAGCTTACCCGGCTCAACATGATGGATCTCCGGGAACTGGCGTTATGCTACCAGATTTCCCATGAGGACCTGGTGGCCATGAAAAAGCAGGAAATCATTTTTTCCATTCTGAAAAACCACACCGAACGGGGCGGCATTATCTATGCCTATGGTTCCCTGGAAATTCTTCCCGACGGGTATGGTTTCCTCAGAAGTCCCCAGAATTCGTACCTTCCCGGCCCGGATGATATCTATATCAGTCCCAGCCAGATCCGGCTTTTTGCCCTGAAAACCGGGGATACCGTATATGGCCAGATCCGGAGCCCCAAAGAGGGGGAACGTTTTTTTGCCATGCTGAGGGTGGAAACCGTCAATTATGATGATCCCACGGTGGCCCAGAACCGGATTCCCTTTGACAACCTGACCCCCCTGTATCCGGATGAAAAGCTGAACCTCGAAACCGTAACGGAGGATGTATCCACCCGGATAATCAACCTGTTTTGCCCTATCGGTAAGGGACAGAGGGCTATTATTGTGGCTCCGCCCCGGACCGGTAAAACCATCATGATGCAGAAAATAGCCAACGCTATTACCAGAAACCATCCCGAGGTCTACCTGATTGTTCTTCTTATTGATGAACGTCCCGAGGAAGTTACCGATATGGAAAGGACCGTCCGGGCGGAGGTTATTTCATCAACCTTTGATGAACAGGCCACCCGGCACGTCCAGGTCGCCGAAATGGTCCTGGAAAAGGCCAAGCGTCTGGTGGAACATAAAAAGGATGTGGTTATCCTCCTGGATTCCATTACCCGGCTTGCCCGGGCCTATAACCAGACCGTTCCCACTTCGGGAAAGATCCTTTCCGGCGGTGTGGATTCCAATGCCCTCCATAAACCCAAGCGGTTTTTCGGAGCCGCCAGGAACATCGAGGAAGGGGGCAGTTTGACGATTATTTCCACCGCCCTGGTTGAAACCGGCAGCCGGATGGATGAAGTTATATTTGAAGAATTCAAGGGAACCGGTAATATGGAAATCAACCTGGACAGGCGTATTTCCGACCGCCGCCTCTTCCCGGCAATCAATATCAAGAAATCCGGGACCAGGAAGGAAGAACTGCTTCTTAAGGAAGAAGAACTGCAGCGGATATGGATTCTCAGGAAGGTTATTAACCCCCTGGATGATATTGAAATTATCGAGCTTCTTATTGACAAGATGAAAAAAAGTAAGAATAATGAAGCATTCCTGCGCTCCATGAATACCGGTTCCGCCGGGTTGGATTGATGCGGCAGGGCAGCCGGAAATGTTGCTTTTTATTTGAATTGTTGTTATATTACTAAAATCCTGGAAACTTTGCTTTTTAGAGATTTACCGATAAGGAAATACGTTGGTTTTTCCCGGGGCCTAAGAAACCTTACAGGTTTTCAGGGTATCCATATCAGATAGCCGGAGGATAAAAATACATGAAGCAAGGCATTCATCCCAAGTATGAACTGACTAAGATTACCTGTGCCTGTGGGAACGTTATAGAAACCCGTTCCACCACCAGGGATATCAAGGTTGAAATTTGTTCTTCCTGCCACCCCTTCTTTACAGGGAAGCAGAAACTTGTTGATACTGCCGGACGCATTGAGCGGTTCCGCAAAAAGTACAACATCAAGGAAAATTAATATCAGGCTGCCCGGCGGGCAGCCTTTTTTATGCCCCCGGGAGACCGGGAACATCCTGTATTCATAGCAATTTGTGTTTTCCTGGTGTATATTTAAAACCATGAAAGGAAAAGCATTTTCCCTAATTATTTTTTTCTGCTGCCTGGCCATGCCGCTGATTGGCTCCTGTTCAACCCTGGGTTTTGGTTCCAGGGAGGATGATTTATCCCCGGAAAAATCCCCGGTCCTGGAATATGACAACAAACTGGGGAATCCGGTTTTTTCAGCGTTGCCCCCCGAAGCCAGGGGATACCTGCAAAGGCTGGCGGCGGCATTTGAGGACCAGGATAAAACCTTTCTCCTTGCCCAGGGGGAAGCCATGTTTGAAAAAATAGTCCGTCCCCAGTATGATGATGAGGATTACCTGGCTATGCTCTACAGGATTGAAAGTTATGCCGGGGACAGTCCCTTTGCTCCTGAGGTTGGACCAAAAATGTATATTTCCAAAATAAGCCATGTGGAATATACCGGCTGGGAACCGGGAGATCCGGTAATGGAAATCCGGGGTAAGCTTTTTTATAAAGATAAGCGGTCTGTTCCCTGCCGGATTATGCTGGTATGGAAACTGGATGATCCCAGGATAATAGGCTGGTATCCCTGATATATATGCAGGGCTGATCAATAGGGTTATTTTTTAAAGGTATAGCAGAGGCGGCTTCTTTTTCCAATAAAGTCTTCATCGGTGGTTTGCGCCTGGATATCCTGGATGGTAAAACCAGGGAAAAACTCCGGGCGGAGTTTAAATCCCCTGGCATTGGTACTGAACAGGAGGGTTCCCCTGGGGGATAACAGGGACAGGCATGAACCGATAAGGGATTCATAATCCCGGCAGATATCCAGCGTCCGGGACATTTTTTTTGAATTTGAAAAAGTCGGCGGATCCAGTACGATATAATCCCAGGTGAATTTCCGTTTCCGTGCTTCATCAATAAATCTGAGGGCATCCCCCCGGATAAGTCTGTAGGGTATGATGGTTTTATCGACAGAGGATAGTTTTTCCGGCAAAACCGGGGAAGTTTTAAAGCCGTTTAATTCAAAATTGACCGCCGCCCAATCCAGATAAGTATTGGACATATCCACCGAATCAATTTCTTTGGCACCCCCGGAAGCGGCGTATACTGAAAACGATCCGGTATAACAGAAGAGGTTAAGAACACTTTTATCCTTGACCTGGGAACGCACCAAATCCCTGGTTTTTCTATGGTCCAGGAATAAACCCGTATCAAGATAATCCGAAAGGTTAACCCTGAAAACCAGGCCCCCTTCCTGAACATCCCGGATAAAGCCGCGGTCCAGGATCCGCTCGTATTGATCCTGTCCCCGCTGGTGTTCCCGGTATTTGATAAAAACATGGCCTTCCGGAATATCCAGGGCTTTGGAGATGGTTTGTGCCATTACCGAAAGCCATTTTTCCTCTTCCGCCTGATCCTTTTCATAGGGCCGCTGGTAAAGCGCCCCGGCAACAGCATCACCGTATATATCAATAAGAAGGGGTATTTCAGGAATATCCTTGTCGTACAACCTCCAGGCATTTGTACTGACCCGCCGGGCCCATTTTTTCAAATGCCTGTACCGTTTCTTTAGCCTGTTGAAGAGCATTTCTCCCTGGAGTGCGGTCTTTGCATCCAGGGAAGAATCATTCATCCTTTTTTTCCATGGAATGGGTCTGGATCATCACACAGAGCATAGCGTAACCGGATGACAGATCCTCTTTTTGAACCATTACATGTTCGGGAACCTTGAGTTTGACGTTGGTAAAGTTCCAAATCGCCTCAATTCCCGATTTAATAAGCAGGTCCGCGGTTTCCTGGGCATCCGCCGATGGAACCGTAAGAATAGCCACCTTGGCTCCGGTCTTTTTTATCTTTTCAGATATGGTATCGTAAGGAAAAATTTCAATTCCATTAATTTTATTTCCGATTTTTCCGGGATCCTTGTCGAATGCCGCCACCAGGTTTAGTCCATGGTCCCGGAATTCATCGTACCCGATGAGGGCCGCACCCAGGTTGCCGGCTCCAATAAGAATCGCATTCCGGGATGAATCCCAGCCCAGAAAATGCTCAATTGCGGTAATAAGCGCCTTGATTGGATATCCCCGTTTTGGCTTTCCGATAATACCGGTAATTGCGAGGTCTTTCCTTACCTGGATTGGTTCAAGGTTTAGCTCATTTGCGATGACGGTACCGGAGATGTACTCGTTGCCGTCCTTCAGGACCTGCTGAATGATGTGTAAATAAGAGGGGAGACGCCTGATTGATGGAGCCGCAGGAATTTTCTTCTTTGCCATGATATATCCTTCAAATAGCAATCCCTAAAACAGGGTTTTAGGAATGCCTAAGATGTACGAAGTCCCGTATCCCAAACGAAACTCAAGAAGTAATTAAAATTATAATACATCCTCACTATTACGATAAAGTTAAATGGCATCAAAAGTCAAGAAAAAATATCTATAAAAATGATCATATTTGTCAGAAATTATTGTTTTTTTGAAATTTTTTATTATTCGGGCTGCCCCGAAGGGTAGGCGGGACATGCCCTGGCGGCGGGACAATCCCCGCAGCGCGGGTTTCTTGCAAAACAAAATACCCTTCCATGTTGATTTAAAATGTGGCTTACCCTGGTCCAATCCTCTTTTGGGGCTAATGCGGCCAGATCTTTTTCAATAATGTCCGGATTCGTACTGGAGGTGAATCCTAAACGGCGGCTTACCCTGGCAAAATGGGTATCCACTATAATTGCCGGGGTATCAAAAAACACCGAAAGGACCACCCCCGCGGTTTTTCTTCCTACTCCGGGAAGTTTTAGCAGATCCTCCATGGTGCCTGGTACGGTACCATTCCAGTTATCTTCCAGCAACCTGGACAGGGCTTTGATGTTTTTTGCTTTATTACGGTAAAAACCTGTGGAATGAACCAATTTTTCCAGTTCCGCGGATCCGGCCGAAGCCATTTCCCGGGGAGAGGGAAACCGGGCAAAGAGGGCAGGGGTAACCTGGTTTACCATGGCATCGGTACATTGGGCAGACAGGACCGTGGCCACGAGTAGTTCAAAGGGTGTGGAATATTCCAGGGCCGGTTTCAGGTTTGGATAGAGCGGTTCCAGGATGGTAATAACTTTCCTTAACCGGGCAGTATCGGGAGTTTTCATGGGTATGTGAAAAATACGGTAAATTGATGAATTGGACAAGGGCCGAATGGAGGACATCCATCTGATTGGAAGGCTGTTGGGGTTCTTCATTTTCCGTATAAAACCCGGTATTTAGCTGTGTTTTTTTCTTTTTGCTATTAGATTAAAGTAAAAAAGTATATATAATTGAAGCATATTATGAGGAATATTCCAAAGATTCAAATTATCCTTCATTCTCTTATAGGAATCGGTGCATTGGCGGGGGGCCTGGCGGCTATTCTGAATCCTGTAAATCCCCTGGGCATTACTTTAGATGCCTTGAATGGCTATTTTGACAGCTTTTTCATTCCGGGATTGTTTTTGTTCTTTATTATAGGAATCGGTAATCTGGTTGGGGCGGTTTTGTACAGGTTACCATGCCCGGTCCAGGGGTATACCAGCGGTTTTATGGGGGCTGTTCTGTTTTTATGGATTATCATTCAATGTTATATACTACAGGCTGTGGCGGTTCTGCATGTAATTTTTGGTTTTTTAGGTATAATCCAGGGGGCACTGGCCCTGATTATGCTGGCGGAAAAAAGGATGTTCCCGTTTAATATGGTTATCAATGTTATGCAAAAAATTAGGGAACCAAAAAACCGGAATCCTGGACAGGATGCCTGATCTTGCCGGATTATTTTGATAGGAAAACCGGAATCATATAAGCAATTCTTCCCATATCCTGCTTCAATACTGTTCCAAATTCCCTGTGGTCTACTGGAAAAAAGTAGTTTAAATATGGCATATTAAGATGAAGATTATTGTTTATAGGGCACTTCAAAAAACTCGGTTTGATTTTTAGGTGTTCCCTATGGTTTTTCGGAGGGTACTGTGTATAAAAATGTTGATCCCAGGGTGAGTTTTCCAAAATTAGAAGAAGAGGTTCTGGCTTTCTGGGAAAAAAACGATATTTTCAGGAAATCTATTTCCCAGCGGGAGGGCAAGGAAGAATACGTTTTTTATGACGGCCCTCCCTTTGCTACGGGGCTTCCTCATTTTGGGCATTTTGTGCCCTCAACCATAAAAGATATTATTCCCCGGTACCAGGCCATGAAAGGGAAAAAGGTGGAACGCCGGTTCGGGTGGGACTGCCACGGTCTGCCCGTGGAAAACCTTATCGAAAAAGAGCTGGGACTCAATTCCAAAAGTGATATCGAACAATACGGGGTGGCTAAGTTTAACGAAGCCTGCCGGAAATCGGTGCTCCGTTATGTGGATGAATGGGAACGGGTTATAACCCGGCTGGGCCGCTGGGTTGATTTTGAACATGATTACAAAACCATGGATCCGGATTACATGGAGACCATCTGGTGGGTAATGAAAAGCCTCTGGGAAAAGGGACTTCTCTATGAAGGTCACTATATTCTTCCCTACTGCCCCCGGTGTTCCACGGTGCTTTCAAACCATGAGCTGGCCCAGGGTGGTTACAAGGATGTGCATGACCCGGCTATAACCGTAAGATTTAAGGTCCGGGGACTCTTTCCGGGATCTGCGGCGGAAAAAAATCCTTCCCTGAAGGATCTTAACAACGGATCCGCCTATCTTCTTGCCTGGACCACCACTCCCTGGACATTGCCTTCAAACCTGGCACTGACCATGGGACCGGATTTGGATTATGTGCTTGTGCAGGATGGAAATGACCGGTATATCCTGGCGGAATCCAGGCTTCAGGCATATTACAAAAATCCCGGGGATTACCAGGTTATATGGAAAATGAAAGGGGCGGAGCTTATTGGTATCCAATACGAGCCCCTGTTTGATTATTTCAAGGATGCTTCCCCAAAAGCCTTTATGACCTATCCCGGGGACTTTGTTTCCACGGAAGACGGAACCGGTATTGTACATACCGCCCCCGGTTTTGGGGAAGATGACCAGCGGGTTCTCAAGGGCAGCGGGGTGCCCACCATATGCCCGGTGGATGCGGAATGCAAATTCACCCCGGATGTACCGGATTATCAGGGAATCTTTGTAAAAGATGCGGATAAGCCAATCATGGAAAAGCTTAAGGCCGAGGGAAAACTGATAAAACGCGACCAGATTCTCCATGCCTATCCCCACTGTTACCGCTGCGGCAGTCCGCTCATTTACAGAGCCATCGGGTCCTGGTTTGTTAATGTGGAAAAGATCAAACAGGACATGATCGATGCGAACAACCAGATTAACTGGGTTCCGGAACATATCAAGACCGGCCGGTTCGGCAAATGGCTGGAAGGAGCCCGGGACTGGGCGGTCAGCCGGAACCGCTACTGGGGGAATCCCCTGCCCATCTGGAGGTGCGAAGACTGCGGGAAAATCATCTGTGTCGGCAGCAGGGCTGAGCTAAAGGAACTTTCCGGAGTCGAAGCCAAGGACCTGCATAAGCATTTTGTGGATGATATCACCATTCCCTGCAGCTGCGGGGCAACCATGAGGAGAATCCCGGAAGTGCTGGACTGCTGGTTTGAATCCGGGGCCATGCCCTATGCCCAGAATCACTATCCCTTTGAAAACAAGGAATATTTTGATACCCATTTTCCCGCGGACTTTATCAATGAAGGACTGGACCAGACCAGGGGTTGGTTCTACACCCTGACGGTTCTGAGCGCGGCCCTCTTTAAAAAACCCGCATTCCTCAATTGTATTGTCAGCGGTTTGGTTCTGGCCAACGACGGAAAGAAAATGTCCAAGAGCCTGCGGAACTTTACCGATCCCATGGAAGTGGTCAACACCTTTGGCAGTGACGCCCTGCGGCTGTTCCTGATCCATTCGGCCATTGTAAAATCCGATGATCTCCGGTACAGCGACGACGGTGTGAAGGAAATCCTTAAGAGTATCATTCTTCCTCTTTGGAATGCCTACAGTTTCTTTGTGACCTACGCCAACATCGACGGGATTACCCCCGAAGGAGCTCCGGATAATCCGCCAAATCCTCTGGATAAGTGGATCCTTTCGGTGGCGGAATTGTTGATTGAAAAGGTGACCGCCGCCCTGGATTCGTATGACTTATCCAAGGCTGTGGACCCGATCATCGAATTTATTGATCTGCTCAACAACTGGTATATCCGCCGTTCCCGGCGCCGGTTCTGGAGAAGTGAAAACGATACCGATAAAATGGATGCCTACGGTACCCTGTACTCGGTACTTAAGACGCTGATCACCGTATCCGCGCCGTTTATGCCCTTTATCACCGATGCCATCTGGCAGAACCTCCGGAAGGACGGTGAGGCCGAATCGGTCCACCTCCGGGACTTCCCGGCGCCCAACCGGAGCAGGCGGGATGAGGGCCTGGAATTCAAGATGGCCGCGGTTCAGCATGCGGTTTCCATGGGAAGGGCCCTGCGGAGCCAGTACAATATCAAGGTCCGGCAGCCCCTGCAGAATGTGGAGCTGGTCACCCGGGATCAGAGGGAAAAGGCGGTCCTCTTTGAAATGGAGGATATTATCCGGGAGGAATTAAACGTCAAGGAAGTTCACTTCAGGGATAACGAGGAAGATCTGGTGGAATACCAGGCCAGGGCTAATTTCCGGGTTCTGGGAAAAGAGCTTGGAAAGGATATGAAGTCAGGGGCAGAAAAAATTGAAGACCTCAGCCAGGCGGAAATCCAGAGAATCCTGGAAGGGGCCACCCTTACCATCGAGGTGGAGGGAAAACACATCGACCTGACCCAGGAAAAACTGGATGTCCGGCGTATTGAAAAGGCCAACCTGAAGGTGCTGAACGAGGGCACCCTGACGGTGGGACTCGATACTAACGTGACCCCGGAACTCTCCCGGGAAGGGGATGTCCGGGACCTGGTCCGGGGCGTACAGAACCTCCGCAAGGAAACCGGACTGGAAGTATCCGACCGGATCAACCTGTACCTTTCCGGTCCTGATAAGCTGAAGGAAGCCTTCCAGGCTTTTGAAGAATATGTTTCCTCGGAGACCCTGGCGGTGAAAACCCTTTGGGGAAAAACCGATGGTATGACAGATATCGAAGCCGGGGATGAAAACTGGCAGGTGAAGGTAGAAAAGGCTTAGGTCATTATGAGATTAATCCGGTTATGTTTGTTTGGGCTGGCGGCGGTTCTTCTTTTTGTATCCTGTGCTTCGGGACCAAAAAATACCGCCTTTTATGCTCCCACATCAAATGAATTTGATGCCCTTGCCCCCGGAGGAACCGCTTATTTTTATGTGGATGTTCCCGGAATGCGGCCGGTTCTTGACAGGGCAAGCCTGGGAAATATCACCGGAACCCAGGCCAGGGATGTGCTGGATATGACCGATTCCAGTGTTATTGGTGTGTATCCCAGGGAAGATCGGCGGTCTTTTATGGTTTCCGCGGAGGGATCCTATCCCAGTTTCCGGAGCAGTGTTTCCATGACCTTCAGTTCTGCCTGGAAAAAAATAAAGTCCCATACGGGGGCTAAGTACTGGCGTTCGGAAAAGCAAAATCTGTCCATGGCGGTTTCTTCAAAAAAGGCGCTCCTGTCGGACGGGGATCCCTTTGTGACTGTTCCCGGTGCGGTGGCTCCGGAAGGGTTTTTTGAACTCCGTCAGAATGCTGTAATGGCTGGCTGGGTTGATAATGCCGGAACACCGATAAATAAATTTCTGTCTGATATGGGAATTCCTATCCAGTTACCCGCGGACCGGATCCTCTTTGGGTTTTACAAAGGACCGGGGCCGTATCCGCCGGAAAATCCCTTGTATGAAGGAGTCCTTTATATTGAAGTTCCCACGGTAAGCCAGGCCCGGGCGGTAATTGCCATTTTTGGGTTTGCCAGGGCCATGGCTGTTGACATTGATGATTCGGATGCCGGCAGGATTATAAAGTCCCTGCTGTCAAATACCCCCATTCTGGATGGAACCACCATCAAACTGAAGACCGGTATAATGAATGCCGATGGAATAGCTTTACTTTTTAATATGTTCCCTATATATTCTAAATAGGCGGAATGTAAATCCTGCTCTAAAAGAATTAATATCAAAATTAAACCGGACCGAGGGCCGGTTTAATTATAGGAAATCAAAAACCTTCTGCACGCTTTCGCGTGCGAGGCGGAGCAGCGAGGTTTGTTTGTTCTCTGTAAGGAATGGATTTTATGCGGGATTAAACCCATACAATTTTCATTTACACGATTTTAGGAACACCGCAGTGCCCCGCACGCGAAAGCGTGCAGAAGGTATTAAACCCACTTGCGAATAAAAAGTGAATTTCCAAAACTTCAGTTTTTGGAATTTTCCCTGAGAAGGTGTATTTATATTTTGATAAACCCCTGACGCCCCTGCTTTTACTGGTTTGTTATCCCGGAATGGGTTATTGTAAAAAGTACCCCGGGAAAATCAGCCCGGGGATTCGGTGGATGAAAAAGAAAAAGAGGAAATAAAAATGCCAACCTATGAATATGAATGTAAATCCTGCGGACACCATTTTGACACATTTCAAAGTATGCAGGATGAACCCCTAAAAACTTGTCCCCAATGCGGTAAAGAAATTCGCCGGGTAATTTTCGGCGGTGCCGGAGTTATTTTCAAGGGTTCCGGTTTTTATGTCAATGATAAGGGTAAAGGCAAATCCGGTCAGGATTCTTCATGTAAAAGCTGTCCCAAGGCCGATTCGGGCTGTTCAAATGATAAACAGGCTGCGGGATAATTCAAGAAGATTGGTATGAAAAAGGGGAATCCCCGTTTTTTTTGCGAGTACTGCGGCGCAGAGGTTCAGCGCAATGCAAAGAATTGTCCCTCCTGCGGAAGACGTTTTGGTTCCGTCCGTTGTCCTAAATGCGAATTTACCGCCGATGAAAGTCTCTTTGCCCAGGGCTGTCCCAACTGCGGATATTCCGCAAAACCCGGGGAATGGCCGGACTTTTCTCCCCCGGAAACGAGGGACCCTCTCCTGAAAAATGGCCCCCTGCCGGTTTGGGTTTATGTGGTAACCGTCTTTGCGCTCGTAGCTGTGGCTGGAATTTTTTTATTAAATCTTTTTAAATAACGAGGCTTTTTCAAAATCCGCCGGACCGCAAGGTCCGTAATTTTGAAAAAGCAACCTTAGATGTAAGTGCAGAAAGAATACTATTTTATGTATGGGTAAGGAAATAGCATTCTTTCTGCAAAAGCCTTTTTCAAAACTAACC
>JAVBPH010000074.1:0-28111 GCA_031549725.1 Treponemataceae bacterium | reverse complement strand
CAAATACCCGTTTCACGGGTAGCGACGTGTCAAAAGCAGTGGGCTTGAACGTCAGTGAAAGCCAGCGTCTTGAGACGCCGCTGGCAACCTCGGCTTATAGCCGCAGTGCAAACCACCCGTTGGACGGGTGGTTTTGATTTTTTTAAAGCGATTACACGATTATAAGGGAGGGATTTTTCCCGGATTGAAACTGACGTACTGTTCCTGAACCCGGCAGGGGATCAACTTGCCTGCAAAATCAAACTCTGCTTACAAATAGCCTACAAAAAAGCATAAAATACAGGGAAAACAGGTCAATGCGAGAAAATGAAAATTTTATAATTTGTTATATTGTAAAGAATAAGCAAAAGCAAAAAAGGCAGGAAAACAATGCCAGGAACGGGAGTTGAACCCGTACCCCCTTAACGGAGAGGGGATTTTAAGTCCCCGGTGTCTACCATTCCACCACCCTGGCAACTGTTGTATTTTAACAATATAAAATGGTATGGTCAATGAGCCTCCGCAAAGTTTTGCGGCATCTTTAGTACTAAATTGTATTAAAGCGGAGGTTAGTTCGATAGGAAATGTATTATGCAGTTAAAAATTCATTTACTATTAACGGTTCCTGCGGGGAAAGATTCCATTTTCCGCAGAAGACAGGAGATTTTTCCAAAGTATTAAGGAAAAACGCCTGGAGATTTTGTTTTTAGTTTTTTCTATAGGAATTCATGAAAAGATGACAGGATTTTTTGATACCCACGCGCATTTATCAATGATTAATAAACGGAATGTTCCAATAATACCTAAAATTACGGAACTTTTTGCTTCAGGTTTTGCTGGTATCATTGATATTGGAACAGAACCCGGCGATTTACCGGAAAGAATCGTATCTTACGGCCGCTTTGAAAAGGTCTGGTTCAGCAGCGGCATATGGCCTTCGAAGGAAGCCATAGAAAACCGGCACGAAGCGGTGAAACAGTTAAAGGCGGGAATTGACCAGGCTCCGCGGGGGAAGCTGGTGGCCATAGGGGAGTGCGGTCTGGACAGGCATTGGAACAATGAATCCTCCGGGGTAAATCCTGTCCAGGAGGCTGAACTTTTTTCCCTCCAGCTAGGTCTTGCGGAAACATTAAACCTGCCTGTAATCGTTCATTCCCGGGAAGCGCCAGAAGAAACCCTGGCGGTCCTGAAACATTTTCCCCGGGTTCAAAGCATCATCCACTGTTATTCCTATGGGCCCGGGGAGGCAAAGCAGTTTTTAGAACTGGGGTGTTACATTTCCTTTGCGGGCACCCTTACCTATAAAAATGCCGGTAACCTCCGGGAAACCCTTTTGATGTGTCCCAGGGACAGGCTGTTGTTTGAAACCGATTCACCCTACCTGGCTCCCCACCCATTCCGGGGAAAAACCGCTGACCCGGGGATGACCGCCGAAACCTGCCGGTTTGCTGCGGATACACTGGGGATGGATCTGGAAGTGTTAAAAAGTCAGGTTCTGGAAAATATTGGACAGGTTTTCGGAATCCGGGCATAACTTATAATGCGGGTGTCATAAAAAACAGATAAATCAACAACCCCGCAGGCAGCGTGTATGTTGGTTCTGTAAGGTAAGGATTCTATGCGGTTTTCTTACAGGCGAAACAATTTCTTTGTAACTTCAAAGAATCGCCTTAAAGAGCGTGTATTAAACCCGCCGGCGAATAAAAAGGTCTCACAGGAAAACCTTTTGTTATTGACTCACCAAACTGGGGGTTTGGACAGGGATATGCATGGTAAAGGTGGTTCCGGCTCCTTCCTTGGTGGAAATGGATAATTTCCCGTTAACTTCTTTTAATCTTTCCGCCACCAGACTCAAACCAATTCCCCGGCCGGCGCTCAGGGTTTCTTCCTTCGAGGTGGATAACCCCGGCATAAACATGGCGGAGAGAATCTTGTTCTGGTTTGCATCCGCCGGAATAAGGTTTGCCTTTACGGCTTTTTCTTTTATGGAATTAAGATCCAGCCCTTTACCGTCATCCGAAAATATTATTTCTATACTGTCCGGATCTTTCTTCATGGACAGACTGATAATCCCGTCCGGCGGTTTGTTGCGGGATACCCTTTCTTCAGGAGCCTCTATTCCGTGGTAAACGGAATTCCTGGCAAACTGCAGCAATATTTCCTTAATAACGTTCCGCAGATCCGATTTGATGATATCCTCATCAATCCTTTCCACATTCAGTACCACATGCTTTTCTGTTTCACTGGCCACTTTATCAATAGCTTTTCTTATGGAAGTAACAAAGTTCGATTCGGTGGAAGATTGTTTCCTGAACGAAGTAATTCTGTCAACGGTTTGTTCAAGCTTATCCCGTTCAACAAACAGTTTATCCAGCTCCAGGGTGAGGTGGAGGAGATGTTCAAATTTTATTTCAGATTTATTTTGGACTTCTTTAATTTCATCTTCCAGTTCATGGCATTTCTGGGCAAATCCTTCAAGACCCAGAATTGCCGCATTTGATTTTATTGCATGGATAGACTGGTAGAAACTAATAATAACCTCATAGAGGGGGATGTCCTTTCTTTTTAATGTATTATTCAGCCGGTTGAATTCGTAATCCGTATCTTCAATGAACTCGCCAAAAACAGCGGGATCAATCTGGATAACTTCAAACAGGGCTTTCATTTCCGCCTGCCGTTTATCCCCTTCTTCCTTTAGCCGTTTTTCCGTTTTTACCTGTTCCGTAATGTCATAAATGGTACCCAGCAGAAGGGTATCGTCCTGGCGCTGGATACAGCTGAATTTACAGCTCAGGGTCCGTTTTGCCCTGGTTTCAACGCTGACATATTCAACTTCGTTAATAGGATTAATTTCTTCCAGCAGCTTCATGTTATGAGTCATGTTGAACATCATGGTAAAATAATCCTTTAAGGTGTTCAGCTGCTTGTGGGTAATGGAATCGGAAAAAATATCAAGGATGCTTAAGCCGGTCAGATTGGAATGGGACAGAATGTCCTCCAGCGACTGGGAATAGTAGGGCTGGATAACAAAGGAATGGTTGATCAGGAATATACCTACATTGAGGTTATCCTTCATGGTGGTAAGCTCATCCCGTTCCTGCTGGAGTTCCCTGGTCAGGTTGTTGACTTCCGCTTCCTTCCCAACACGGATCCGTTCCGAAATAATGGTAATCAAACCCAGCAGGATATATACCGCAAGGAACCGGCCAGCCCCATCCCTTTCATACGTGTAATTTGAAAATTCAGGGGTAAAAATGATGGCGCTGAGCACAATTCCCAGGATTACATCAAGGTAGATACCATAGTTAACGCCTAAAAGGAAGATAGCAACCACCGGGAATATAAGACACCAGGCAGCTCCCAGGCCGTTATATAAACCTAAATGGGCAAGGTATGCACAAAAAATGCCGAAGGGAATAACGATGAAAAATCCCGGAACGGTTAAGGGGAGTTTCAGTCTTAATAAGACAATAGAAAAAAAACAGATACCGGCCAGACCAAGATTCAGGAGAGCCTGGGTCTGATCGCCCGTATTGTATACTATAATTCCGAATACTACAAAAAAACCAATACCTATGATGAGCAGAAAGTTCATAAAGAGGTATTGGGAACTGTTTTGGGTATCCTTGTAATCCAGATAACGTTTACCAATAAATATCTTGTATAAGATACTCGAAATAGAATTGTAAACATCATCCAGTGTAATTCGTTTCATTTTTCCAGCTTACTGATGGCAACCGATAAACATACCGTTTCATTCGAGAAAATAGTAAAGGGAATGCAGACAACCCTGGTTTTTTCATTAGGCCAAATAACCATGTGGTCCTTTCCCCGGATAATTGTAGGAAGGCTGATAACCAGTTTAAACATTTCTTCAAGATATTTTTTTACGTTGCCGGCAATGATGTTGATAATTTCACCCACCGCATCGGTCACTTCATCATCGATTTTTGTATGGGTTCCGCCGGTAAGCAGTCCCGTAATTTTCAGGGCGGTTTCCATTTTCATGGAGATCGCCACCGCTCCAATAGCTTCACCGGTGAGACCAATTATTCCGGAAATATCCCAATCGTGGAAATCGTCTTTTTCCACGAAATAAATTCTTTCAGTTTTCAGATCAACCTGCAGGAAATCCTTAAATACCGATGTACATACATCAATAAACGGCTGAATATATTCTTCCATAAAATGGCCTACCTAAGGTTTAGCTCTGCTATTTTTGCTACAAAAACTTTTTCATTTATGGGTTTAATGATGTAATCTGTAGCACCGTTCTTCAATGCTTCCACAACATTATACCGGGCAGCTTCACTGGTAACCATGATGATCGGTAATTTGTCGTGGGAGTATTCCGTCATGGCTCTTACCTTTTTAAGGAATTCAATGCCCGACAGTTCCGGCATATTCCAGTCAAGGAGAACCAGGTCGATTTTATTGCTTTGCAATAATTCCAAGGCTTGTTTGCCATTAGATGCTTCCAGAAAGTTGCAGGGAATTTTTAACTGTGAAAAAATATTTTTCACAATATTCCTCATTATTCTGGAATCATCTACTACTAAGATATTTTTCATAGCTCTATATGTTATATCAGTCTTATATGAAATTGTAAAGTATATATCGGTAAATTAACATAGTCCTGACACATTTTTATGGTTAAAACTTGGTTTTTCCGGGGATATTTTTTTATGTAAGCGGTTTCTTGGGCAGCTTTTTTATTATTTCCTAATCCTTCAAATTATTGAACCAAAATGAAATTGATGGATAGCGTATGACAATTGTCATTATATATAAAGAATTATCTTATGTCAAGCGGAATATATTAACATGAATTACAATGTATGATGCTATATTTGAAGTGATAAAAAAGGTATCTTCGTTGTAGAGGAAATTATTATACAGGCTGAGGGTTCATGCCACATACAAACGTTTCAACCTTCATCCAGGGCGTTAAAAAATCAACCGATGCAGGCATCATGTATGAACCCCAACAGCCTTCCACTCAAAATCCTGATTGAACCCTGTCTGTGGCTGATACTATTCTCAAGTTCCGTGGAATTTATGAAGAAAACCGGAGATGACCCCGGGAATGAAGGATTAATCCGCCTCCGCTGTCAGCGGCGCATTTTTATCCCCGGTATTTCCCCTAGGGGGATATACCATAACCTTATCTATCCTGTTGCCGTCCATATCCACTATTCTGAATTTGAAATGATTCCATTCAAACTCCTCCCCGGTCCGGGGGATTTCTCCGGCAATTTCCAGAATCAGGCCTGCCAAGGTGTGGTATTCCACGGGTTCTCCCACCAGGTCCTTAAAAGAAAGGAGTTCCGCAATATCATCAATGTGGGTGGTTCCATCCACCAGGTATGTACCATCCTCCAGCTTGATGATTTCCTCCTCCTCCTGGGAGGGGGTGGATAATTCTCCCACAATTTCCTCGGTTAAATCCCGGCTTGACAAAGCCCCGGCAAAACCGCCGTATTCGTCCATCACAAAAAGATAGTCCGTTTCACCTTTTTTAAAGGATTCAAAGGCCTTCAGGGCGGACATGGTTTCCGGAACAATCAGGGCGGGTTTTATAAGGCTTTTCAGGCCCGTCCAGGACCCTTCAATCAGGGCAATGAAAATTTCCTGGACGGATACCACCCCTATCACGTTATCCAGGCTTTTTGAAGCCACCGGCAGATAGGCCTGGTCCCTGGCCTGGAGCGCCACGGATTTTATTTCTTCGATATCCGAATCTATATCGAGCCATTCAATATCCGACCGGTGGTTCATAAAATTTGCCACCGGCCTGTCCCCCAGGTAAAAAACCCCTTCCACCATGGTCCGTTCTTCGCTCTCCACAATTCCGGACCGTTCTCCTTCAATCAGTGCGCTCTTTAGCTCGTCCTCGGTGATGGTGTAGTCCCGGATAACCTTTATGTTAAACAGTGCCAGGATAGCCTTAACCACGGATGAGAAGAACACCGCCAGAGGGGTAAAAAGAAATACAAAAAACGAAAGTACCCGGATCAGCCCCAGGAAAGTCTTTTCAGGATTTGACAGGGCAGCCTGTTTGGGAATGATTTCCCCGAAGATAACATACAGAATAGTAATTCCCGCCAGGACCGCCACAATTGAAAGTAAACCCGAGTAGGGGGAGGGGATTCCCTTTAATGCAAGAAGATTGCCCAGGGGACCCGCAAAAAAAAGGCCGCCCAGGATGCCGGTTAAAACACCGGTGGTACATATTCCGATTTGAAGGATCGTCAGAAGTGTGGAACGTTTTTCTATCAGGGATATTGCTCTGAAATATTTTTTTTCATTGCCTTCGCATTTTGCCCGGAGCCGGGATTTTCTGGTTGAAATAACTGCCATTTCGGAAAGCGAAAAAAAACCGCCAATTAATATAAGTCCAAGGATGAATAATAAATTGGATAATGGGGGGTCTTCCATAATTATATGTACATTACCATGGAAATAAAGCGATTACAAGGTGTTTTTCATTACCGTCAGGTATTAATCTCGTCCTTAGTCAGCGGACGGGAAATAAATACACCGCCCTGGGCTGTTTGAAGGGTTTTGTTTTTTCCGTCGGGGGTTAACTCACCAAACACCTGTACCACGGGGAAGCGGGGATTTTCCGGATTTACATCCACCACCTGGGCGCGCTTTCCGTTGGTCAGCAGAACATACAACCCAATCGGGTAAATTGATAAGGAGAAAACCAGGGCCCTCACTATGGTATCGTCGTACTGCTTTCCTTCGTTTTTAAGGAGGTCAATCATGCCGGTATAACCGTCCTTGGCATCCTTGTGGGGCCTGGCACTGGTGAGGGCCTCGTAGGAACAGGCCACGGCGATTATTTTTGCATACAGGCTGATCTTGTCCCCGGTAAGTTTTTGGGGATATCCCCCGCCGTTTTCCCGCTCATGGTGTTCCAGGGCGGCCACACAGATGGTCAGGGGAAAATCCAGAGTCTTGAGGACATTGTACCCTAAAACCGGATGGGTCAGGATCGCTTTTCTTTCCTGGGGGGAAAGGGGGCGTCTGCTCAGGTAAATCTGGGGGGGCAGCTTGATCATCCCCACTTCGTGAAGAACCGCGGCAACCCCCAGCTCAATAAGCCGGTGGGTTGGCAGTTTAAGCTGGTACCCTATGACGATGGCTATAATGGTTGATTTGACCGTATGCCAGGCCAGATAGTTGTTTTCGTTATGGGGAACGGTCATTTTTTCTGCCCTGAAAAGAAAACGCCGGTCTTCTTTTATGATATCACAGACGGTTTTGATCTTTTCCGCTATATCCTTGAAATAGATATCGTTCTTCATGGAAATCTTGGTAAAAAGACCCTCCACGTAGGTTTGAAATTCCCGGATAAATACCTCGGCCCTTTGGATCTGGTCGCTGTCACTCATGGAGGATGTATCTATACTGGCTCCCAGAACTTCTTCGGTATCCACATCATCATCAAAATATGATTCCCTGGGTTCTCCGTCGCTGAACACTTCCCGGAATTCCCAACTCAGCAGGGCCCGGATCAATTCTTTGTTGAACGGGGTTTCCGGAGCGGCCAGAATAAACTGGTTATCCAGATAAACCGTTGTGGAGAAGAAACTCCCGGTTGGTATGTCCTTGACGATGTAGCCTTTCATAATACTACCCCCTGTTGACCCATTATTTTCTTTCCTCTATCATGAATCTCGGCAAATATAGGAGATTAGACGATTGAAATTTAGATTCGTTTTTTTGGCGCTCAACATAATTATACTACTCTTTCTTGCTTTTGTAATACTAATGCCTTTCCTTCTGCTAGGACCGGATTTTGCAGCAGCTTTTTGGTCATCCAGCTGGCCCCTGGTATCTATATTAATTATAGTCCTGATTTCGCTGAATATCTTTTATTTTACCAACAGAAAACTTTTTTTTCTATTGGAACGGGAGGATTGGCCCGCGCTGGTGTATTATCTGGAAGAACGGGTAATTAAAAAGTCCCGGTACAGCCCCCGGCTGGTTAAATTGCTGGCAAATACCTATTTGGTTCTTTCGGATTCCGCTTCGGTGACCGTTTTAGAGAAAAAAGTAGCGGTGGCCAAACCCTCACTGCTGGAATCAAACTGCCTGATCTTTGGGGTTGCCCGGGTACTGGGCAAGGATTATACCGGCGCGGCGCAGTTTTTTGAAAAAAGAATCAATTCTTCCAAAACCGAATCCCCCGAATGGGTCCGCTGGTATTATGGTTTTTCGGAACTTTTAAATGAGAATTACGCCTCCGCGGCGGGTACATTTATCCTTCTGGTAAAAGAATCCAGGGACCCCCTGGTGATCAGCCTGGCGTCCTATTTTCTGGGGGATACCTTGGCCAGGGTGCTGCCCGCAAGAAAGGATGAATTAAAACAGATTGCAGATGACGGCAAACGGCGGGTGAAAAAATACTTTCCCGCCCAGGCTGCATGGAAAAAGGATGCGGCCAAAATGCAGAATGAAATTTATGCGGCGGTGATTATCAAGTATATTAACAGTGCGGAAAGCTGGATTTATTCCGCCTAGGAGGAATTATGCGGGTATTTCAGAAATCTGCAAAACTGAACGATGTTTGTTATGATATCCGGGGACCTGTTTTAAAAGAAGCCAAACGCATGGAGTCCGAGGGATTCCGGATATTGAAATTG
This sequence comes from Treponemataceae bacterium, assembly GCA_031549725.1. GTDB lineage: Bacteria > Spirochaetota > Spirochaetia > Treponematales > Breznakiellaceae > UBA937. The sequence continues at coordinate 19,478 of JAVBPH010000074.1, read as the reverse complement.
AATATCGGCAATCCTGCTCCCTTTGGGTTTAATGCGCCGGATGAAATAATTCATGATATTATTATCAATCTTCAGAATGCCCAGGGGTACTGCGATTCCCAGGGACTCTTTGCCGCCAGGAAAGCCATTATGCAGGACTTCCAGTCCAAGGGCGTCATGGATGTGGGGATAGACGATATTTTTATCGGCAACGGGGTTAGTGAACTGATCGTGATGGCCATGCAGGGACTTCTTAACCCGGGGGATGAAATCCTGGTGCCCATGCCGGATTATCCCCTTTGGACTGCCGCGGTAAACCTGTCCGGGGGAAGGGCGGTGCACTACCTCTGCGATGAAGAGTCGGGGTGGAATCCCGACATCGGGGATATAAAATCCAAAATCACCGGGAATACCAAAGCCATCATTGTGATTAATCCAAACAATCCCACCGGAGCGGTTTACGAAAGGGATATTCTTAAAAGTATTGCGGATCTTGCGGAGGAACACGAGCTCATTGTTTTTGCGGACGAAATCTACGACCGTATTGTTTATGACGGGGCTGTTCATGTTCCTATGGCGTCCATCAACCCGGAGATTCTAACCATCAGTTTTAACGGTCTTTCCAAGGCTTACCGGGCGGCCGGGTTCAGGGCAGGATGGATGGCCCTGTCGGGGAATAAAAAAAGCGCCGCGGGGTACCTGGAAGGGCTGGAAATGCTTTCCAACATGCGGCTCTGTGCGAATGTGCCCGCCCAGTTCGGTATCCAGACTGCGCTGGGAGGATACCAGAGTATTAATGATCTGGTTCTGCCCGGAGGACGGCTGAAGGAACAGCGGGACCTGGCGGTATCCATGGTTAACAGTATCCCCGGACTTTCGGTGGTTAACCCCAAGGGAGCCCTTTATTGTTTCCCAAAAATTGACACCAGGAAATTCAACATCCGGGATGATGAACGGTTTGTTATGGATCTGCTCCGGGAAAAACAAATCCTTCTGGTCCAGGGGACCGGTTTTAACTGGAAGGACCCGGATCATTTCAGGATTGTTTTTTTGCCCGACCAGGATACCCTCCGGGATGCCATAAGCCGGATGGGCGCATTCCTGGGGCAGTACAGGCAATCGATATAAAAATTTTACCGGACGGGATTTTTTTCCAATCATTAAGAGGGGCCCTAAACCCACTTGCGAATAAAAAAGCCGGCTGATAATAAGCCGGCTTTTTTGTTCAATGCAAATAATAATTACAATGAAGCGGAAAGGTCCTGCAGCCCCTTTTGGGTTGTTTCATCGCCCTTGTTTTTGTAAACAGTGGCAATTTCCAAAAGGTATGACTTGATTCTTACCCTGGCAGCAGCATTGTTCAGGTTTGCCTTCAGGTCAGGAATGGTGAGCTTCATGCCGGGTTCGATCAAATCAGGATCGAGTACCACATTGTTGGATGCCAGCATGATCACGGGGAAATAGAATCCGCTTTCGGTGGGATAGGATTTCTTGGTGATTGCAGAAAGGGTATCGCCCTTTACTACGGTATAGCTTTTTGCACCGTCCATAATCAGAGCATTCTGGTATTTGTCGTATACCTTTTCAAATGCTGCATTGACATCTTCCTGGGTCATGGTTGTTTTACAGGATACAAATGAAAATACCAATAAAGCTGAAATTAAAACAATAAGAATCTTTTTCATTATTAATTTTCCTCCATAAAGGAATTATATGAATATATAAAAAAAGAACAAGCTGTTTAAAACAGGATTTTTAATTTGTGTGTTGTGACGGAAACCTATTGTCCTGATCCATAAAAAAACACGCTTCCCAAAAAAAACAATCCGGAATACAATTCCTGAATGTATTGGAACCAGGGTAAAAATACCATCAATTGCATGAAAAAATATATTCTTTTTGGCATTACAATTTTATTTATCTCTTGTGCCAATTACGAAGAAACCTTTGAAAGGCTTGTCTCCATTCCCCAGGAGGAATGTTTTCCATCGATAGATACGATACCCCTTGAAAAAATAAAACATACCTGCAAAGCTTATTACAGGCTGTATAAAGCGGGTCCTGGAATAAACGCCTTTCTTCTGGAAAAGGCCCAATCTACAAGACCGACAAAATGGCATGTCTGTCCATTTCCATTTTATATGACCGAAGGGGATACGGCGATTGAATTACTAGTGGCCATAAATAATATTGATTTTTACAGAATCCTGCCGGAAGAAATCGCCGGGGATTATGAAAATTCCGGGGCTTGGGCTTGGTGGGCATACCTGCATAAAAATACAGAAAATAGAAATCACATTATTGCTCTAGTCAGGGATAGTATTGATAAATAATTTGCAGGTTTTCAGGAAACGGGCATAAAAAAGACGATGTGCCTGGACGTCGATATGCACACCGTCTAATAACTTGAGGAATTACCCTCCCGTCATGGTATAATTATCGGTGTACCCGTACAAAACCTTTAGTAAAAATATATCCCTATCCCGTGAACAGAATTCCGGATTTTCCAGCCGGTCAGATATACTTAAGGTTATATGATGCGGCCTCCGCCAGGGATTCGTAAAGCCTCCAGGACAGCTCCAGGTGTCTCCGGAACGAATCCGATTCGGGGGTTTTAAGGCTGCTTTCCAGAATATCCAGGGGAGGAAAGAGGAAGCTTACCACATCCTTTACCGGACTGGTTGAAATGGTCCGGTTGATTTCATCAAAACGGCTAAGAAGTGTATCTTTTTCAACCGGGGAAAGGGCTGAAGCATTTTTCCATGCATGCCGGGCGGTACCCGCGCCGGATTCGCCGATTGAAATAAGCTGTTTTAGTCCTCCGGTAAGGGTATCCCTGGCATTGGCATAAGCTAAAGCCCGGTTTTCCACGGCGGTTTCATTAAAATATTCCCTCCGGGTTTTTTCAAATATTCCGGACAGGACCGTATCAATTTCCTGTCTTTTTTCCGGCAGCCGGAGAATTTCCTCCGGCTGGACCGTTTCCAATCCCCGGATAAAAAGACCCCGGGGTGAAAAACTTCTGTTTTTTATGAGAGGATACTGGAGAAACCGGTTTTCGAACCAGGATGCATACAGCGAGAGCCGTTTATCCGTCAGGGTTTTTTCTCCGTCCGCCCCCGGTGCAAAAAAGGGATGGCCCCCAAAAAGCATGTGCACACTTTTGGTTTCCCCCGGAATATACCTGGTGGAATCCCCCAGGGCCCGTTCCTCAAAAAGGGCTCCCTTAAAGTGGGTTTTCAGTTCAGGAAAGGCCAGATCCAGTCCGCCAATCCATATATCCCGGGTACCCAGGGTCCTGGCAAAGTCCCAGGCGGTGGTAGCCACGGAACCCCCTGCCCCCAGGATACCCTTAGGGTTTGTCCTGTCTTCAATAAAACGTCCCAGGGGAAACAGGGAACTGCAGAGGTAGGCCTTTCCAAAGGAATGACGGAGAACCCCGGGATACACCGCGGATTCCGCAATAAGGCAGCTTTTAGGTGCTGGACAGCGGTCCAGGTGGCGGGCATTCCAAAACTGGGGATCCACCACCACCACAAAATCAGGATCTACCCCCTGGGCCAGGAGAAACCGGAGGGATGTGTCCACCGCAATAACAATGCAGCGCCGGGCTATGTCTTTTAAAAAAGGGGCGGTGCTGTCCAGGGAAGGTCCTGCGGCAGCCAGGAACACCGGGAAATCCCCGCAGGCCCCTTCAAAATAGTTGATGCCCGGGAGATCCCGGACGGCTTCTATATTTGCCCCCAGGTTACGGACCCATCGTTTCCCAAAACGCCGGAGGGTGGCAATATTTATATCATCCTTCCGGGACCAGGCTTTGGCAAAGGTTTCCACCTCCCCATACCAGGCGGGATCAAGCTGTACCAGGTTCCGGTTCGGAAGAATTTCCGGATGCTCCTTAAAAAGTTCCAGTACGCCCTGGATTCCCCGGGCTTCCCCCCCGATAAACCAGATGATATTACGACGGGAAAGGATATCCGAAAAATCCCGGCTTTCCAGGGTTTTCCTGAAAAGGCTGAAATGTTTTTCCGCTACAATGACCGGCTTCTGGGGATGCGCTTTTACCAGTGCATCCAGGACGTACCCCAAACCAAGACCGAGAACCAGCGCAGGGGAGGTATCGTTTAAACCGGCGGCCAGCTTTTCCGCATCCCTAAGCGGGAACCGGGGTGAATGGATATACAGATCATTGATCAGCATGGTGGGATCCCCCGAGGGGGTTTCCCGGATACAGAGGGTCCCTGCAAATGCGGAATTATGATTGACCAGCTGTTCCGCCAGAGCGGGATAGTTGGATCTCAGAATCTCGAAATTTTTATCCCAGAAATTCATTCCAGTTCCAATACGATTGAATCGCCCGGATTAAGGGGAGTTCCCGGCAGCGGGGTCTGTCGTTTTACCCAGCCGTCCCCCCGGATATCCACCAGTAAATCATCCCTCATAAGCAGGGGGATAAGCTGTTTTTTTGAATATCCCCTGAAGTCGGGCATGATTTCCCCCACCACCGCGGGGACCCCCGGATCAATGCTGAGCGAACCCGAATGGCTGACCTGGGGATTCCTTCCCCGGGGGATACCCAGATAATCTATCAGGGCTTCCGCTGCTTCCCGGATGGGCGGAGCCGCTATCCGGCCCCCCAGGTATGAAGCTCCCTGGGGTTTTACAATGGCGATATATAAAATCAGCGAAGGGTTATCCGCAGGGAGTAATGCAATACAGCTGGCGATAAAATCCTTGTCCGAATATGTTCCCGTGCTGGGATCGATGAGTTGGGCCGTCCCGGTTTTGACCGCCAGGGAAAGGTCCTCCACATTTGCCCTCCACCCGGTTCCTATGTCCAGGGTTACGTCCTTCATGTACCGGCGCATGGCCCGGGCGGTTTCACTGCTCAGGATCCGTTCGGGATCGCCGTTGTCGTAGGTTTTAACCAGTTTCCCGTCGTTGGAAATTATCCTGGATACTACCTTTGGATGAACCAGAATGCCGTCATTGGCGATAGCCGTGGCTCCCTGGATCATCTGTAACGCGGAGACCGCAATTTCCTGGCCCATGGCAATGGTCGGTTTTGACCTGGCGGACCATCGGTCAGCCGGACGGAAGAACCCCGCGGTTTCCCCGGGATTACCCGCCAAGGTCCGGGCGCCGAATCCGAATTTTCTGAGCATATAATAAAACTGATCCGAACCAAGGGTATCCGCCGCATAGGCAGCTCCCGCATTACAGGAATAAATGATAATTTCCCTGGCGGTGACCGGTCCATGGCTGCCCAGGCAGCGGATGGTGATTTTTTCTCCCGTACTGGTGGTCCGTTCATACCTTCCGTTGCAGTTGAAAACCGTATGCTCATGTATGGTTCCCGAGTCCATCAGCGCCGCCATGGAAAAAACCTTAAATACCGAACCCGGCTCGTAGGACCACACCGCGGGTCTGTCCATCCGGGATTTGTCATTGGAACTGCGGATATCGTTAGGATCAAAATCCGGAAGCGATGCCGATCCCAGGATGTCGCCGGTCCTGGGGTCCATGGCAATCAGCATAACCGAATCCGCCTCGTTTTCCCTGAGGGTTTTCCCGGCAATTTCCTCCAGGATATGCTGCACATTGCCATCGATGGTGAGGATCACCTGGGAACCTCCGGGGCTGCCCTCCCTGGGGGACAGTTCGGATTCGAAGGCATATTCTATCCCCGCCAGACCCACGTCGGCATCATCCCCGACAAAACCAATAATCTGGCTGGCCAGGTTCTTTTCCGGGTAAATTCTCCCTACCACCGGTTCAACCCCGATTCCCCGGAGTCCCCCCGCAGCTTTGGCTGCCTGGATGGCTTTTATCACCGACTGATCGACCTTTTTCTGGATATACACAAAATCGCTGGGGGACTGGGTAATTTTATCCTTCAGTTCCGATGCGGAAATGCCGGTAATAGGTTCCAGTTCCCTGGCCAGAATATCCGGATCTTCCATTTCCGGTTTCCAAAGACTGATATTGCCCAGCCGGGTCTGAATTGCCAGGATACGGCCGTTCCGGTCCAGGATAGGTCCCCGTTCACCCAGGGTTTCCCTGGCAAAGGTTGAAACCGGAGGGGAGGGATCCAGCATAATCAATGCATACCGCACCAGGATATATAAGCCGGCCAGGCACAAAAGGGAGATAAAAATAAGGAACCGGATTTTGCTGGGCGGTTTTTTAGGCTGGTTATGCTCGTTATAGGTCATTATTTTCTACCTGCGACTTTTCCCAATATATTATCTATCGGAACCGGCCCATAGGATCTGGAATCCAGGGAATCATCTTTGTTGTCCCCCAGCGCAATAAACGATGTTCCGTCGATTATTTCATCACACCGTTTCACCGCGGTATGTCCCATGGGGGTTATAAAAACTACAATATCACCCTTCCGGGGTTTATTCCAATGGAAAAGATACTCCTTCATCCAGGGAAAACGGAAACCATAGGCAATCCGGTTAATCAGAAGAACCGAACCGGGCTGTATCGCCGGAACCATGGAATTCCCTTCGGTAATTACTAAATCAAAACAGACCAGCTTCAGCAAAATAGCAAACAGGAAGGTAAACAGTATGGTCTTGCCTGGGTTGAAGCCGGCCCCGGATTTTTTTCCCATTTTAGCAGTATAATGATTCAAATCGATTATGTCGATAAACCAGTATAATGAATGATTTACTTGCAGGACAACAGGTCCGGAAACGGAGATCCTCCGGTGTACCGTCTTCTCATTTAATGTCCCGGACTTCAAATTTGGGAAGTATTAAACAAAATCCCGCTTTCCACCGGGGCTCAAACCGGCGGCCTGTTTTACAGAAATCCCCTGCCAAAAACGATGTTAATAAACAAATCACCAGAAGAACCTATCCGGTTTCCCGGCTGTCCCTTTTCCGGACGGTGAAGGCTCTTTCATATCCCCTGGGATTTATTGCCCTGGCTTTGATCGTATCATTCCTGGCATTAAACAAGGATAAATTAATGACCAGCGTGGTTAATCCCGGGGATGATAATGCCTATAGGACCGCCATGGCGGCATATACGGGTTTAGCGGTCCCGGAAAATACCAGCCTTCAGGATGATCCCATTCCGCTGGATTTAATGGAAATCTTCTCCTGGGAAAATTATACCGTTCAAAGGGGCGATTCAATTTCCAAAATTGCCGCTTCCCGGTCCCTCTCCATGGATGCGCTGATTGCTTTAAATGATATCAGTAATGCAAAACGGCTGAGGGAAGGGGCGGTGCTGAGAATTCCCAATATGGACGGCATCCCCTACATGGTAAAAAAAGGCGACAGCCTTTCAAAAATATCCTCCAATTTCGGGGTTCCCCTGGAGGCGATTCTGGATGCCAACGACCTGGAAAGTGAGGTAATCACCGCCGGGACAAGTCTTTTTATCCCTGGGGCAAAGATGCGCCGGGAAGACCTTAAAAAAGCCCTGGGAGAACTTTTTATTTACCCAATTAAGGGAAGGCTCACCAGTCCCTTCGGGTGGCGGGATGATCCTTTCACCGGGGTTCGGCGTCACCATGCGGCAATCGATCTGGCAGCTCCCATTGGAACGCCAATTAAGGCATCCATGGATGGAAAAATTTCCATGGTAGGAACCAATGCTACCTATGGGAAGTATGTGATTATTACCCACAGCGATGGGTATTCCACCATGTATGCCCACATGAACAGTATCGGGGTAAGCAAAGGAGCTGCGGTTCTCCAGGGATCGGTTATTGGGGAAGTAGGAAATACGGGATATTCCACGGGGCCCCATCTTCATTTTGGGGTTTTTAAGAACGGAAGGGCCATAAATCCCCTGGATTTTCTTAGTTTATAGAAATAAAATGCAGGATACCCCTGGACAAGCCTGTTTTTTGGGGTTTATCTTGAATAGATACAAAAAAGTGTTTATCCTGTACGGAAGAGGCTTTTTCAAAATCCGCCGGACCGCAAGGTCCGTAATTTTGAAAAAGCAACCTTAGATGTGAGTGCAGAAAGAATGCTATTTTATTTATGGATAAAGAAAAAGCATTCTTTCTGCAAAAGCTTTTTTCAAAACTAACCGAGTTTTGAAAAAAGCTCGGAATTATATATAATGTTTATCCCGGGGAATTTCCCCGGGAATGTTTTGGGGCTTCCAATAGCGGTTGGGGTTCCTGAATTCCGGAATGAAGGCTTAAAGGTAATAATCCTGGGCCTTCCCGGGTAATGTTGAGCTGGAGGTTCCATGCGTAAACTAGTTTTTATTCTTCTGGCATTTCTTGCCGTTGTTACTTTTATAAGAGCCTTTGACAATTCCTCCGAACATGATGCGGATTATTCACAGGCCATGATCAGCATAAACCCGGCCCCATAAATTTCTTGTGGTAATTTATCCGGGGTATTACACTGTAGATATGACTGACATACCATTTTTTAAAAAAATTCTGATTATTTTTTATTCCGAAGGCTGGTTTAATTATGGAAAAACCTGACCTGATCCATACGGTAGATTACGATCTGAAAAATTCCCGGTCAAATTTTAATATCATTCTTGATGAGGCCTGCCAGCGGCTGTGGAAAATGAGGATTTCATATTCAATTGAAAAAGTTGCAGGGTTCAAACGGGACCTGGATTTGATTGAGGAAGAACTGGAACATTTTATCCGGACACGGGAAATATCGATTGCAGAGGGTGAATCCGGTACAGAGCTAGACCAATAAACAGGAGTATACGATGAAGGGCCGAATCAGTTTAATAGGTATGATTGTTTTTCTGCTGTTTGCCGGACCTGCCCTTTATGCGGAGGTTTGGTTTGACGGCTTAAATCTTTCGGAATCCGGCCAGCTTTTGTTTTTTGCCCATTCGGATGGACAGGGAGCTTCCTCCCAGGGGGCGTTGTTTTCATCCCAACTGAAGGATCTTTCCATCCAGCAGTTAACCGCTACCCCCGAAAAAATCGATATCATTGGAAACAACAGGACCATACAGATTCGTAATGCCTTTGGGGTATTCAGAATCCCCATTACGGGTGGTCTGCCCGGAACCATTCCGGGGTTCCCTTCTTTTGCCGACGGTGCCCCTGCCCTGGGAGGCCGGGTGGAATCCATGGTTTCCTCCGCGGACGGTAAATGGATTCTTTTCGTTGATCCCGTCTCCCCGGCGTATGGCAATTTAGTTCTTCTGGATACCGTTCAGGGTACCAGGACGGTTATCTCCACCCATATTGAACGGCCGGGACACGATTTCCCCGCATGCTGGAGTCCGGATTCCCGGGTATTTGTATACTGCCGGGGCGGGAAGCTCTATTATTATGCGGTAAACCCGAATAATATCCAGGTGGATGAGCGCTACCGGGTTATCGGCGACGGAAGTATCAGTTCCGTGAGCTGGGGCCAGGCAGGTGATTTTTTCTACCTGAAAGGGTCCACCGTATACCGTGTAAGAAGCACCGAGTTGTTTGCCCGGGCCCTGTATACGGAATTCCTGGAGATCGGGTCCGTAACAGGGACTATCCCCCTGGAGTTTGATCCTAATTTTGATGAGTTCTGGATTGCCCCGGATTCCCAAAGTATCCTGCTTTCCAAGGAAAAACGGAACCTGTTTTATTTTCCCCTGGGAATAGAAGCCTCCGCCAGGGAAGAAAGTTCATCCCTGCCGTATATTATTCTCCCCCGGTCATGTTCACATATCACAGTTCTCTGGTCACCCCATGGAATCGTTACCGCCCTGGTCAGTATTCCTGAAAATGGCGGTTCCCGGGTTATGGCGTACCGGGTAAATGTGGTGGGCGGAATCCCCGCAGGAAACAGCCGGATTTTTTCCACAATAGAGGATCCCCTGGGAGAAATGGCCAGCCTTTCCCCGGATGGTACCAGGGCTTTGGTCTGGGGAAAAAACGGAATATTCCTGTACGACTATATCAACTGGAAAGCTCTGTTTGCCATAGGAAAAAACCCGGCCTACAATGCGGTCTGGCTCAACAATGAAGAATGCATCACCGGGGATATTCTTAAAACCGAAAGGGTGAGACTGGAAGGACAGAGAAGTTTGATCTGTCTTTCATCTTCGGACCAGGTTGGTTTTGAGGAAGCCCGGGGCCGGGTTCTGGCTAAAAACGGGGATACCTGGTTTGCCACGGATGGAAAGAGTCCCTGGCAGCCGGTGCTTAACCCGGTATTAAAACCCGCGGGCCAGGTATCAGGCAGTTACCGGGTGTACCTGGAAAACCAGAAGACCAGTCCCTACAGGAATATTCCCATGATAAGGAATACGAGTTCCGTAGGTACGGTACCCCTGTTCCCCGGAACGGAAGGGCTCTATGATGAAATCCACGGCAGCGCGGGTGATCTTGTAAAGGATTCAGCCCGGGGTTTATTCAGCCACGGTCTCAGAAACGGTTTTAGGGAAGTGGCCCTTTGTTTTGATCTTATAGATGATGACCGGGGGCTGCCCCAGGTACTGGATGCCCTGAACCGGTTCAACATCAAAGCCACTTTTTTCCTCAACGGAGAGTTCATCCGCCGGCATCCCGGGGCGGTCAGGAATATTGTCAACGCGGGACATGAGACATCATCCATGTTTTTTGCCCCCATCGATTTATCCGATGCCCGGTACCGGATTGACCAGGATTTTATTACCCGGGGACTTGCCCGGAATGAAGACGAGTTTTTCAGCGCCGCCCGGTCGGAATTATCCCTGCTGTGGCATGCGCCCTATTATTTTGTTTCCAACGAAATGATCAGCGCCGCCGCATCCGCGGGGTATAGAACCATTGGCCGGGACGTGGATCCCCTGGACTGGGTTTTAAGGAAAGATGCCCGGGGAATTGCCATGACCCAGACATCCGCATCGGACATGGTGGACCGGATTATAAAGGAGAAAAAACCCGGTTCCATAATTCCCATCAGGCTGGGGCTGCTGCCCGGCGGCAGGGATGATTACCTTTTCAACCGGCTGGACGTGCTCCTGGATGCCCTGATCAGAAGCGGGTATTCGGTGGTTCCCGTATCAACCTTGATTGATCATTCCCGGTAGGAAAGGATTTAAAGCTTCCGCGTGCCGGTCAGAAGTTTCATTTCATGAAGAAAAGTCTGATGGAATGCCATATCCGTTTAAAGATGTTTCCCTTTTCCAGGGGTTCCCGGATTACCATGGGAACCCGGTTTAACTCACCTGAATTGTCATAAAAAACAATATCCCCCACCACGGAACCCGCGGGCAGCGGCGCGACCACCGGTTCATGGATATTGATAATCCAGTGCAGCGGTTCCCCCCGGTTGGTCCGGGCGGTAAAGGTCAGGGAATCCATGGGGGTAATTTCCGCTTTGTTTCTGGATGCCTTCCATACGGTAATTTCAGGAAATGAATCAAGCACAGGTGAAACGGTCTTGTAATGGTCAAATCCCCAGGATAGCAGGGCTTTCCCGTCTTCCGCCCTGATCCGTTCCGCTTCCCTGGAACCGATGGTTCCAGGGCCCCCCAGCAGAACCGCCACAAACCGGGTCCCGTTCTGTTCAGCGGTCAGGGCTATGTTGTAGCCGGCTTCTTCTATAAAACCGGTTTTAAGACCATCCACCCCCAAAGTTCCCAGGAGAAGATTTTTATTGTATTGAAGAATTGTACCTACCCGGCCTTTCCAGTTCATGGGATAATTTTTCAGTTTAGGATAGGCGAACTCATTAACCGAATGGAGCTGGGTAATAACCTCCGGATGGAGTGTTATGTAGGCCCTGCAGAACCGGGCATATTCCATGGCGGTGGTCATATTGTATTCGGATATTCCCGAGGGCTCAACGAAGCTGGTTTTGGTCAAACCCAATGCCCGGGCTTCCCGGTTCATATCATCCACAAAAGTATCGATACCCCGGGAAGCGTAAAATGCCACAGCCACCGCAGCGTCATTCCCGGAGGATACCGCCAGCCCCAGAAGCAGTTCCCGGAGGGTAACCAGCTGTCCCTCCCCCAGGAACATCAAACTGGACCGGGGCGGCTGGTTAACCGCCCAGCTTTCCCGGGGCAGGGGCACCGGTTCATCCAGGGAAATTTCCCCCAGGCTGACCTTCTGCAATGCCACATGGATGGTCATCAGTTTAGTCAGGGATGCCGGGGGAATTTCCATATCCGCATTTTTTGAGTAAAGCACCGCCCCGGTGGCGGCATCCAGAAGAACCGCCGCCCTGCACCGGAGCTGGGGCCCCTCCGCTGTCTGGGCATATATAAACCCGGCTGCAGCAAGGAAGAAGAAAAGGGATACTATTTTTTTCTGCAAAGACCCGGATACAAACAAGGACTATTTCCTAAAAATCCGCCTGGCCTACAGACCTGGGATAGGGTATCACATCCCGGATATTGGTCATTCCCGTTACATAGAGGATAAGCCGTTCAAATCCCAGGCCAAAGCCCGAGTGGGGGACCGTACCAAACCGGCGAAGATCCAGGTACCACCAGTAGTCTTCGGGGTTCATACCCATTTCCCTGATCCTGGTTTCCAGTTTGCCGTAATTATCCTCCCGTTCGGATCCGCCGATAATTTCACCAAGCCTGGGAACCAGCACATCCATGGCCCGGACGGTTTTTCCGTCTTCGTTCTGTTTCATGTAAAAGGCCTTAATGTCCCTGGGATAATCCGTCACAATCACCGGCCCGCCCACAACTTTTTCGGTCAGGAATTTTTCATGTTCGCTCTGAAGGTCACAGCCCCAGAAGGGTTTAAATTCAAAGGCATCCTTGTTTTTTTCCAGTTCCTTCATGGCATCGGTGTATGTCAGATGGGCAAAATCGGATTTAACCAGGGTTTCCAGATTTTCAATAATCCCCTTTTGAACATGGGCATCAAAGAATGACAGGTCGTCCGCACATTCCCTGAGGACCTTGGCAAACAGGAATTTGAGGAATTCCGCAGCCAGGTCCATGTTGTCCTCCAGGTGACAAAAGGCCATTTCCGGTTCTATCATCCAGAACTCCGCCAAATGCCGGGTGGTGTTGGAATTTTCAGCCCTGAAGGTGGGACCAAAGGTATAAATCCGGGAAAGCGCAGTAGCGTATGTTTCGCCCTCCAGCTGACCCGATACGGTGAGATAGCTCCGCTTCCCGAAAAAGTCCCTGCTGTAATCCACGGGCTTTCCGGATTTTGCCAGAGCATCCAAATCCAGGGTGGTCACCTGGAACATGGATCCGGCACCTTCGGCGTCGCTGGCGGTGATAATGGGAGTATGCACATAATGAAAGCCATTCTGCTGGAAAAATTCATGGATTCCGAAGGCCAGCTTGTTCTTAACCCGGGCTACCGCCGCAAAGGTATTGGTCCTGGCCCGGAGATGGGCAATTTCCCGGAGAAACTCAAAGGTATGGCGCTTCTTCTGCAGCGGATACGTATCCACCGGGGCTTCCCCGATAACCCTGATTTCCCCAGCCGCTATTTCCACAGCCTGGCCGGAAGCGGGGGAGGGAATCAGTTTTCCCTTTATTTCCACCGAAGCGCCGGTGGAGACCCTATTAATTTCATTCTCCGTATCAGGATTCAATCCGGCTTCCCTGTCAAAGGTGCACTGAATATTATTAAAGCAGGACCCGTCGTTTACATCGATAAAAATGAGATTCTTCAGATCCCGTTTAGTCCTGACCCAACCCCGGACACATATATCCTGGGATTCCGCCTGTAGAGTAAGAATGTCCTTAATAAGCGTCATCTTCATAATACTGCACTATACATCTTTTGGAATAAAAAGGTCAAAGGGATGGGAATTAATATGAAAGTTCACAGGATAACGTGATTGTTAAGGGAAAAGGAATTGATTCTGTATTTTATCAGAATGTATTTCTCGCAGGTCCCTTCGAGGGCCTCAGGGACCGGGAATTTCCCGGTGATTGAAGCTCCCGAAATCACCCGCGGGGGAGAAGCTCCTTGTGCTGAGGAACCCGACGTATCGAAGGGATCCCCGCTTCAATAAGCATCCCTATCTCCCTCCGGTCCAGGACTTAACTATAGGACCGGAAAGAAGACGGATCAGCGCATGAATTTTTCCACAAAGTGTCCGGTGATCCTTGCCGCAGGCATATTTCATATTTCGTTGTATCCTGCTACAACACGGCGTTCCGCCGCAATCAGTACATTTAATGATAATATATATCAATAAGGAATAGTTATCAATAATTTATTTAAAAAAGATAATATATTTTTTAGAATATGATTTCCTGAAAATATTAGTATAGATATTTATATGCAGGAATACCGCCGTTACTATTGCATAAACATTCATAATATGTAATATTGATGAATATTTATGCGGAGGATATATGAGCAACACCCAGGATTATCTGGAAAAAATTTCCGAGAATAATCATATAGAACCGGAACTGTACGGCAAATATAACGTTAAACGGGGACTCAGAAATGCGGATGGTACGGGGGTTCTGGTAGGCCTGACCAGAGTAGGAGATGTACATGGGTACATCATTGATGAAGGTGAAAAAGTTGCCGTTCCGGGAAAATTGTATTACCGCGGAATTGATGTGGAAGATATGGTAGCCGCCGCCGAAAAAGAACACCGCTTTGGTTTTGAAGAAACCGTATACCTGCTCATGTTCGGAACGTTGCCTTCCAAGGATCAGCTGGCCAAATTCTGCAAAACCCTGGCGGAAAGCAGGCACCTGCCGGATCAGTTTGTGGAGGACAACATTCAAAAGGCTCCGTCCAAGGATATCATGAACAAGCTTGCGGCTTCTGTGTTAACCCTGTATCCCTACGATGATGACCCTGATACTAATACTCCGGAGAATGTACTCCGCCAGTGTATTTCGCTGATAGCCCAGTTTCCTTCGATTATTGCATACGCGTATATGGCGAAGAAGCACTATTATGATGATGACAGCCTGATCATCCATGTTCCAAAAAACGGATGCCAGACTGCGGAAACCATCCTTTCCCTGATCCGGCCCGACCAGAAATATTCCAGACTGGAAGCGGAAATACTCGACCTGGCACTCATTCTCCATGCCGAACACGGAGGAGGAAACAACTCCACCTTTGCGGTTCACCTGGTTTCATCCGCGGACACGGATACCTATTCCGCTATTTCCGCGGGGGTGGGTTCCCTGAAGGGGGCAAAACACGGCGGCGCCAACATAAAAGTTATGGGCATGATGGAAAACATAAAACAGGGCGTCAAAAAATGGGACGATGAAGGGGAAGTGGCGGATTACCTGATCAGGATTCTCAAGGGAGAAGTCTATGACGGTTCCGGCCTCATCTACGGCCAGGGCCATGCGGTATACACCATTTCCGATCCCCGGGCGACCCTGCTCCGGGACAAAGCTTCCGGTCTGGCCGCAGAAAAGAAACTGAACGACGAATTTAACCTGTACAAACTGATTGAACGGCTTACCCCGGAGGTCTTCAAGAAAGTAAAGGGATCCGACAAGGAAATCTGTTCCAACGTGGACTTTTACTCCGGTTTTGTATACCGCATGATGGGGATCCCGGATGAACTTTTTACCCCCATTTTTGCAGCCAGCCGGGTTGCCGGATGGTGTGCCCACCGGATGGAAGAGGTGGTAGCCGGAGGAAGGATTATCCGTCCTGCGTATAAATGCGTTCAGCCCAGGGTGCCCTATGTCCTCATGGACGAGCGTTAAGAATCCCGGGAATTTAATTTCTAAAAACTGAAGTTTTTAGAGGTGCCCTCCTGTCAAAAAAAAGCCGCAGGATACGGTCCTGCGGCTTTTTTCTTATGTATCACAATCTGAATAACCATTTAAAAGGGCTGCCATATATGCCCCATGGAATATACAGCAGCCCAGCCTCCTTGTTCAGGGTGTATTTTGGTCCACCCCAGACCTAAAGAATCGTTTAATCGTCGGTTTCCTGAACCTTGAATGCTTCGGCGGCCTTAATGACATCATCCGCAATGCGTCCGCTGATGGGGGCGTAGTGGTCGAATTCAACCCCAAAGGAACCGGTACCGCTGGTGATTGATCGCAGGTCAATGGAATACCGGAGCAGTTCCGCCTGGGGAACCTGGGCCTTAATTTCTTCAATGCCGCCCCCCGCAGACTGCTGTCCCTGGATTTTCCCGCGTTTGCCCGAAAGATCCGACATGACATCCCCCAGATATTTTTCTTCTACAAACACCGTCAGGTTCATAACCGGTTCCAGCAGGGTAGGTGAGGCCTGTTTCATGGATTCCCGGAAAGCATTCCTGGCGGCCAGTTTAAAGGCCAGTTCGGATGAGTCCACGGGATGTTCCTTACCGTCCACAATCTTAACTTCCACGTCCACCACGGGATACCCCGCCATGACACCCCGGTCCATGGCTTCGGCAATACCCTTTTCTACCCCGGGGATATACCCCTTGGATACGGCCCCGCCGAAGATGGCGTTGATAAACTTGTATTTTTCTCCCCTGGGCAGGGGCGCAATTTCCAGAACTACCTTTCCGTACTGGCCATGACCGCCGGTCTGTTTTTTGTGGGTATATTCGGCGCCTGCCTTTTTGGTAATGGTCTCCCGGTAGGCTATCCGGGGAACCCGGGTTTCCACATCAATCTTCTGGTTCTGCTTGATCTTATCCAGGATAATGTTTACATGGAGTTCCCCCATCCCGGAGATGACCGTTTCCTTGGTTTCCGCATTAAAATTGTACCGGAAGGTCCTGTCCTCCTCCGCGGCCCGGAGAAGGAATTCGCCCAGTTTATCCTCATCTTTTTTCTGGGTTGCATTCACCGCCACCGAATGGACCGGTTCGGGAAGTCTTAACCGGAAGAACTTGTATGTGGCATCCCCCGCGGTGATGGTGTCATTTGTTTTAAGGCTCGCGGATTTAGCGATGATTCCCACATCCCCCGCATTGAGTTCCCGGATCTCCTCCAGTTTTTTACCCTGACAGGTATACAGCTTCCCGATTTTTTCCTTTTTATTTTCCTTGACGTTAAATACTTCCGAATCGGCGCTGAGTTTTCCCTGGATAACCTTTACCCAGGAAAGCTTCCCCGAGAACTGGTCATAGGTGGTTTTGATAATCAGCCCCGCCAGGGGTTTGCCTGAATCCACCTTCACGGGTATTTCCTTTTTTTCTGCATCCACAAACACATCCCTGCCGGTGTCTGCACCGGGGGCAATATCGTAGATGAAATTGAGGAGAGGCACCACCCCGGAGGTCTGGGACAGTTCCCCGCAGAAAAGCGGGACATATTTGTTCTCCGCCAGAGCCTTGATAAGGCCCGTATGAATCTCTTCCTTGCTCAGGGATCCCTGCTCAATATAGCGTTCCATCAGCCCGTCATCACCCTCGGCGGCGGCTTCGGTCAGCCGTTCCCTCAGGGAGGCTAGTTCATCCTGGAATTCCGCGGGAACGGGTCCTTCCTTCTCAATGGTGTCATTCTGGAAGAAATAGGCTTTTTCATTCAGCACATCGATAACGCCCTTATAGTTTGCGCCGCTTCCCATGGGAATGGTGAGGGGTACCGGATCAATCTTGAATTTATTCTTTATATCTTCTACTACTTTGTTAAAATCAGCCCTTTCATCCTGCATGCGGGTAATATAAAAAGCCCGGGGTTTGTTCCTGGTTTCCAGGGCCCGCCATAGTTTGATGGTTTCAATCTGGACACCGGACCGGACATCAACGGTAATCAGGGCAAATTCCGCGGCCCGGTAGGTCAGGATTACATCCCCGGTAAAGTCCGAAGAACCGGGGGTATCAAAAAGATTTATTTTCTTTCCGTCCCGGTCAATATGGGCCATGGATGCATGGATTGAAATTTTCCGTTCGATTTCCTCGGAGGTAAAATCACTGACGGTTTTACCGGAATCAATGCTTTCGGGTTTCGGAATTACGCCGCCGGCATACAGAAGCCGTTCAAATAGGGTTGATTTTCCGGTCCCTCCATGACCTATGATGGTTACGTTTTTAATTGACTCGGTTGCATAACTCATAGAAGTTACTCCTTGCGGTATTGGTTTTCCATTGAAGAAAGGAAGCTGTATTTATTAATAACAAGCCCTGTTTTAATAAATATCGTTATAATATAATCTTATGGTCTTACCGGATTGTCAAGAAAAAAGTCATAGGCTTATGAGCCTTTTTCAAAAACTGAAGTTTTAAAGAGGCTTCTTATATTGCTTTTTCAAAAATTGACTTTTTGAAAAAGCCTTTATAGTATTAAGGTATGGATGAAAGAAAAAGGGTCATTAAAGACCTTGAATCCCGCCGTCGGGAAACCACGGAAGCCCTGAATCTTTTATATAAGGATATCGGGGAATCGGTCCTCTTAAAGCTGGAAGCCCAGGGGGAAAAATCGGATTCCAATGAAATTCGGCTGGGATACCGCCAAATTCAGAAGGAAATAAATGATTCCCGGGGGCTTATCAAAGCCATCCAGGAAAACATGGTAAAACTGAAGGAAGTTGAAGAGGGGGTCCATCAAAAGGAACATTTAAAAGGTGATTTTAAGCGGGAACTGGCCCTGGCCTATGCCAAACTGGGTGAAACCGTAATTGACCATCCGGATTACCCTGATTTTTCGGAAATCTTCAGTTCCAAAATCTCCGAATTGAGCCAAAAGATAAATGACCTGGAAAATGAGATTGAATCGCTGAACGACACTTCTTCTTCAAACGTATTCAACTGGATCGGGAAAAGCATAAAACTGGTGCTCCGGAATTCATCTTTAAAAAAATACCAGGAGAATCTGGTAAAAATGTATTATACCGCGGGGGAAAAATTCCTGGATGAGGTTAATCCCGGACAAATTACGGAGGATTTTGTCCGCAATATGGTCAATGACCTGGTGGACCTGAAAAGCCGGAACGAATCCAATGAAATTGCACTGAATACCCTCAAAAGTGAAAGACGCAAAATCGGGGAAAAATTGAATGCCGACGGCGGTCCGTCCAGAAAAATTGACGGCCTGGAAAATCATATCCGCCAGTCGGAAAGTATGCTTAACCAGCTTTACCAGAATTTCGGCAAGATAATCTCCGCGGACCTGGAAAATGCGGGGTTCACCAAAGTATTTGATGATGAAGACCGGCAGCTGCTTTCATCAATCAAACGGCAGGAAGAAACTATCCTGCTGCTGAATGAAAAAATGGAAAAACTCCATGCATCCATCAGGATTGATGAGCTGAAGGGCAATGTGGAAAAGTATACCAAATTGACCGGGGATCACCGCCAGAAGATTTCCCAAAGCGAACTTGCCATAGAGGACCTGGAAAAGAAGATCCGCGAAGCAAACCAGGAAATTGAGGATCTGAAAGAAAAAGCCCGGGATGAACCCCTGGCTTAGGGAACCGCTGATTAAACCGGCCGCAGCATGCGACCAATCAGTGTTTCTTAGAAACGGAAGGTTCAGGAAACCCGGAGATACCCCTTTGGCAATCTCGAGCCCACTGAAAAAAGGCTTATTTTCGGAAATGAAAAGAAGCCTTTTTTCCTATGCACAAGATATGGAAGCGGAAGAGACAAACATCTCCCTCTTTATGTCATCTGTATCTCAGCTAATTTCACAATTCTCTTCGTATT
>JAVBPH010000029.1:0-10290 GCA_031549725.1 Treponemataceae bacterium | reverse complement strand
TGAGCTTTTTTCAAAACTCGGTTAGTTTTGAAAAAAGCTTCAGAAAAACCGTCAAAAAGCCGGTTTTTCCCCTAAATCTAAGGTTGCTTTTTCAAAATCTGACATTTTGAAAAAGCCTCTGTTGTTTAAATATATTGAATGCAGTTCATACCTAAAGATACCGCGGAGTTTCCCCCGGGGAAGCTCATTTCTGTACCGGTCCCAGGGTGATTTTTCCCTGGGCCGCTATGGTATCCCCCAGGATGATCAAAGCTCCCAGAGGCTTAAGACATTCCTCCGGGGTTTTTTCCCCCGCATCTTTTATAAGCCAGCCCAGGGCTTCCTCTAAATCATTTTTACCCTTTACCCTGTTTCCCAGGGCTGTTGCCCAGGCGTCTGCGGCGGCGGCGTCCCCTGCGGTAACCAGTGCCGCATCGGCCTTGCCGTAACTTAACGAGGGCCCCACCGTACCGGAAGAGCAGGCCAGCCCCAGGGGACTGTTTTCGCTGTTTAACACTACCCCAATGGTTCCCGAGAGGGATGAAAGCCCCGCATAAACTCCAATTGATAAGGGAGATAGAATTTTTATCCAGTAGTCCCCGCCGTTTTCCACCACAATTTCATCAAAATGAAATTGTTCATCCAGGGCCCTGCCCAGGTATTCCGCCAGAACCCCCGCCACAGAGGCCATGGGGCCCACCCCGGCTGCCCGGGTGCTCCTGATCATGGATCTGATAATATCCGGAGCGTTCCGGTCTTCGATGATAGGTTCCAGAATATCGATAAACCCGGAGTGCTCCCGGTCATATTCGGTAATGGTGTTCCTTAAGGCGGTCAGAATTTTTTCTCCCTCCCCCCGGACAGCATCATTATCAATATTTTTTCCCCGGGAATTCCAGCCTACCCATATATCGGATTCTCCAGCTTGGATAAACACCGGATGAAACCGGCGGGTATCAAAACTATTCCGGTAAAACCTGTCCTGATACATTACTCTCCAAAATCCAGGGTATAGCAGCCAAAGGGGCAGGCCTTTACACAGTTGCCGCAGGCTACACACTTATCCTTGTCAACCTGCAGTTTCCAGCTTTCCCGGTCCATGGTAAGCACATTGGAAAAACAAACCCCTGAACAGGCGCCGCAGTCCACGCAGCGGTCCTCATCCCAGCTCAGGCGTTTTGCCACACTGACACAGCTGACCCCTATGGATTCCAGCCATGCCATGCCTTTTTCCATATCAGCTTTTTGTTCTGCATGAAGTTCCACCAGGAGGCTTCCCTCCAGGCCGGGAGAGATGGAAGCCTTAAGGATATTCACCTGGATGTTAAAATCTTTGATCAGCTTCCACAAAATAGGTTCGGATACCGTGTCGGAAGAATAACTTAATACATATTTTTCAGCCATTAGTTGTCCCCCCTGGTATGAATGGTTAATCCCTTCACCTGGGAATGTTCCGGCAGCGGCCGGACCGGCGGTGATAAGGGGAAACTTCCTGAAATAACCCGCTGCTTTAATTCCTCTGCCAGGACCCTAGCCTTGCGGTAACTGGAAAGCGGTGCGGTTTTTACTTTTTTGCCCTTCAGCTCAAAACTGCCGGACATAAGTTCCTCATAATTAACCGTGGCAATCCCCGGATGCCCCGGCAGACCGTAATCACTGACGGTGGTTTCGATCTGATCGTTCCGGATGGAAACGTGCCTGGCCATATCCTCATCAAGTACCGGAATCGCAAAACCTATCCCAACATAAAGGGAAACCCCGTACTTATAATAATAAGATGCCCTGATCCATTCGGTGGTCATTTCTTTTGCATTCCCAATAAGCATGAGGGTCCCCGCATTTGAAAGGGGAATCCCCTGGGGATTCCTGGGCTTCTCCGTATTAAACTGGGTACCGTTCCATCCTACAGAGCCGACCGCACCTCCGAAGAAAACCGGAGTCCCGGTACCGATGGTCCTGAACCAGGGATCGTTCAGCAGCGGCGACAAACATCCCGATGTGGAATAGTTTGCATTCAGGTAAGACGGGAGCAGGGTCCCCATGTAGGTATACAAGGTCCTGTTTGTCGAATTAACCGCCGCGGGATAATTCTGGTACGCATTCCTGGGACTGCACATGATCATTTCGTTAACCCAGTCTTTTTTGATATAGGTTTCTATTTCCTTCCGGGGATAACAGTCTGTTCCCTTTCCCTGGGCTTTCAGAAAAAGGGATTCCCCGGAAATCAGTTTTTCAATGAGATGGGCTCCGCCGAAGTTGGGTATCTCCGGATGAACCTCTGTGGCACCAATATATGCATCCACCGCAGCAATTCCTCCGAAAACCGGCACGCCGTCCAGGCTGAGTTTTTCCATTCTGATAGCCGGTTCCGGATGGCCGAAATTGATGAACATTCCGGAACTGCACATGGCGCCGAAGGTTCCGGTGGTAACCACATCAACCTTTTTGGCAATTTCTTCCGGACCCGCTTCCTTTGACATGGCCGCGGCTTCCTCCGCGGTAATAACCACCGCAGAACCCTGGGCTATCTTTTGATTAATTTCATCCCAGCTTTTTTTAATTTCCCCCATGGATCCTCCCCATAATTGCATGAATTGCCCTGACCGCATTTTCCCGGTCCCTGTTTCTGACCAGTACATACATTGCCACCGGACTTGCTCCGGCCTGGGCTAAAATAACATTAATCTGTTCATCCGCCAGGGCTTTCAGAATTGATGCCCCCACACCGATGGAATCCCGGATTCCCCCTCCCACCGCGGCCACCATGGAACAATCTTCAATGGCTTCCACCGCAATCACTCCGCCGATCATGTCGGCTTTCAGAACCGCCAGGGCCCTGGCCAGGTCTTCCTTTTTAAAAATCAGGTTGATGCAGGTCTGGGCTGTGATAACACTGGAAATGTTAACCGCCGCCGCATCCAGCCGGCTGGTGGCCCAGGCGAGAATACCCGGCTTGGAACCAACCCCGGGACCTTCAATCCGGAGAATCCCCACATCATCCGAAGATGCAACACTTTTTATGATGGTCGCATCCGCCTGCTTTATATTTTGGTCGGGACCCACTATTGTATAGGGTTCAATGGTCCCGTTCATTTTTTCCACGTTCATCACCCTGATGGGAATCTCCGCATCCTCCAGGGGCTCCACGGTTCTGGGATGCAGAACCTTTGCCCCGAAATAGGCCAGTTCCGCTGCTTCGGCGTAACTCAGGTAGGGTATGGTTTTTGAGCCGGGGGTTATTCCGGGATCGGAGGATAAAAAGCCGTCCACATCTTTCCATAAATCCAGGCTTGCCGCGCCGGTACACCGGGCAATCACCGCGGCGGTGTAATCCGAGCCTCCCCGGCCGAAGATTGCACATCCTCCGTCTTTAGTGGTTCCGTAGAAACCCGGGACTACGGCGGTTTCTTCAAATGTCAGGGATTTCTTTAAAAGCGGGGCAGAGGCCGCCAGGTCTGCGGTGGCATTTCCGTATTTGCCGTCGGTGATAAGTCCGATGGATTCGGGAAGCATTTCCCCGGCGGAAATTCCCCCGGAACGGAGCACCGCCGCAACCACCGGAGCGGCCAGTCTTTCGCCGTAGCTTAAAATTTTATCCCTGGTAAAATCCGGGACAGCTCCAATGTAATGAATCCCCTTGAGAAGCCGCTCCAGTTCCTTAAGGCGTTTATCTATTATTTCCAGGAGGGATTTTTTTTCACCGGCATGTTCAATGCAGGCGTCCGCAACTTCCAGATGGGTGGAGCGGATTTTTTGCATAATTTTTCCTGCTTCCTCCGGGGACAGCAGGGCTTCTCCCATGGCTTCATTGATGGTATTGGTAATTCCGTAAAATGCGGATACCACCACAATAATATGCTGCTTATACGCTTTAACGATCTTCGTGGATCTCTGAATATCCGGCAGGGTTTTCAGATTTGAACCGCCGAATTTAACCACAATTTTATCCATGGTTATTTATAAACCGAATATTCCAACTATTCAATCGTGCGGAAAAAAAACGATACGTTTCTGTCTGTGTTAATGGGCCTTTTTCAAAACCCGGTTAGTTTTGAAAAAACCTCTAATGATAAAAAATGACATTTTTTCCCAGGGAACGGGCTTTTTGAATAATTGAATTCTGTTCATCGGGATCTGTTTTGAGGAAATTATTCCAGGATTCGTCCAGACAGTTTCCCGGTACAAAGGGGCGGAAAATCCATGGAGCATCATCAACCAGTTGGGCCAGGGCATCAATATCATCATCGGTGATAAATTGATTGGGAAGGATTAATGTCCGGAATTCATGATTAATCCCATACCGGGAAATAAGGGCCCCGCTCGTCCTGAGGTTTTCACCGGATTTTTTTTCAGGAAGCCCGGAATGATTTTTTGCCAGTTCCCCGTAACGGTCCGGTGAAACCTTTAAGTCCAGGGCAATATAATCGGGTTTTGTTGAGGGGGCCTGGAAAAGTTTTTCCAGCACATCCGGCCTGGTCCCGTTGGTGTCCAGTTTTACCAGGAGATGGTGTTTTTTTATGGATGCAATCAGATCCGGCAGTCCCTTATACAGGGTGGGCTCGCCGCCGCTGAGGACCACCGCCCCCAGAACTTTCCGGCGCTTTTCTATAAAGCCCAGAGCCTGATCCAGGGGAATCCCATGCTCTAATTGTCCCCGGACAAGTCCGGGATTATGGCACCAGGGACAACAAAGGTTACAACCCTGGAAAAACAGCACCGCACTGATTTTTCCAGGGTAATCCACCAGGCTGGTTTTTCTTAGAGCAACCGCGGGATTGTCCAAACCTACAGGGATACAGCCTTTGCAGCAAAGGAAGTAATTTCCCCGGCATTCCTGGCCCGGCCCAGTTCGGATCCGTCCTTGCTCAGGAAGATCGCGGTGGGAGTGGACATGACATGCCGTTTTTCGGCTTCAGCAAATCCCTCATCGGTTTCTGCATTAACCAGATCCACCGGGATCCCCAGCTTGAATGCCGCATCCTTTGCCCCGGGGCATGCCGGACAGGCAGACCGGACAAAAAGAAGAATCCTGCTGTTATCGAATTCTTCTTTCTGCAGATTTTCCTGGTCTGTCTCCATATATGTATTTTGCTTTGGAAGGGCAACCACCCTTCCCGCAGCTGATTTGGATGAGCAGGCAGGATCAAAGAGTTTTCTTTCTTTGTATTCCTCCCGCTTACCCTTGTTCCAATTGCGCACCGACCGGTAGTACCCTACGATGCGGCTGTAGACTTCCGTCGGCGTCCCTTCCACATGTGAAAGGGCCTCCCTCGCCTCGGAAAGTTCCTGTTTGATAGCCTCAAGGTTTCTCATTTTTATCTATGCTCCTCACTTGATAATATGTAAGACAAACTTCTTTTATTCGTATGCGGGTTTAATATTCCTGAACAAAAGATTTGTTCGGGGATATTAAACCCGCATCAATCCGTACCTTGCAGAACCAACATACCCTCTGTACGCTCCTGCGTACGGACGGGGTTGTTGATTGACTTTCCTGCCTTTCCCTGGCGGGAAAAATCTTTTAAAAAACAGGTGCCCGGATCATCCTGCGGCTGATCCAAGTTCCTTCTCAAGCTCAGCTATCCGTTGTTTTAAAACCTGCTCTTTTTCCTCTTTGCAGATGGGGCAGGTAAAATGTTCTCCCCGGATGTATCCGTGGACCGGACAGACCGAGAATGTGGGTGAAATGGTGAAGTAGGGGATCCGGTAATTGCCTGCTATGGTTTTTACCAAATCCCGGCAGCTCCGCCAGTCTTCTATGGATTCTCCCAGGAATGCATGGAAGACGGTCCCGCCGGTATACGCGGTCTGAAGTTTTTCCTGCATGTCCAGGGCATCAAAAATATCCTCGGTCTGGATGACCGGAAGCTGGGTGGAGTTGGTGTAGTAGGGTTCATCCGTTCCTGCCGCAATAATCCGGGGATAATGTTTTTTATCGTGTTTTGCCAGACGGTAGGAAGTGGATTCCGCGGGGGTTGCTTCCAGGTTAAACAGTTCTCCGCTTTCCTCCTGGAAATCCGCCAGCCGCTTCCTCATAAATTCCAGTACCTTCAATGCAAAGGCCTGCCCCTGGTCGGTGGCAATAGTCACATTATTCCCGAAGAAATTGAGCAGACATTCGTTCATACCGCAGAGACCGATGGTATTGAAATGGCTGTCCAGGTTCCGGAGGTACCGTTTTGTGTAGGGGAAAAGTCCCGCATCCAGAAGCCGGACCACCACCTTCCGTTTTGTCATCAGGCTTTCCTTGGCCAGTTCCATAAGCCTGCCCAGACGGCGGAAAAAGTCCTTTTCATCCTTTGCTAGGTAACCGATCCTGGGCAGGTTGATGGTGACCACCCCCACGGACCCGGTTAATTCATCCGAACCAAAAAGGCCGCCCCCGCGTTTGCGGAGTTCCCGTTTGTCCAGCTGAAGCCGGCAGCACATGGACCGGACATCCCCGGGGTCCAGATCGGAATTAACAAAATTCTGGAAATAGGGAGTTCCGTAACGGGAGGTCATTTCAAAAAGATACCGGGCGTTTTCACTGTCCCAGTCAAAATCCGGGGTAATATTGTAGGTCGGAATAGGATACTGGAATCCCCGGCCTTCCGCATCACCCTCCAGCATGAGTTCAATAAAGATCCTGTTTATCCTGTCCATTTCGGGTTTGCAGTCCCCGTAGGTGAAGTCCATTTCCTTTCCGCCGGTAATTGCTTTTTTGTCCTTCAGGTCCGCGGGTACCGTCCAGTCCAGGGTTATGTTTGTAAAGGGCGCCTGGCTTCCCCAGCGGCTGGGGGTGTTTACTCCAAAGATAAAACTCTGAAGGCACTGGCGGACTTCCATATCGCCCAGGTTATCCTTTTTTACAAACGGCGCTATATACGTGTCAAAACTGCTGAATGCCTGAGCTCCGGCCCATTCATTCTGGAGGCAGCCTAAAAAGTTTACCGCCTGCTGCATCAATGTGGAAAGATGCTTTGCCGGTTTTGAGGTAATCTTATCCGGCACGCCCCCGAGGCCTTCCTGGATAAGCTGCCGCAGTGACCAGCCTGCGCAGTATCCTGAAAACATGGAAAGATCGTGGATATGAAAATCGGCATTCCTGTGGGCATCCGCAACTTCCGGGCTGTAAATATTTTTCAGCCAGTAATTGGCGGTGATACTGCCCGAATTATGCAGGATCAGTCCCCCCAGGGAATAATTAACGTTGGCGTTTTCATTGACCCGCCAGTCGGATTGTTTCAGGTATCCGTCCATGGTGGAGTCGATATCCAGCATCAGCTTTTTCGCATCCCTCATGGCTTCGTGTTTTGCCCGGTACAGGATATAAGCTTTTGCTACGGAGGTTTCTTTTGATTCAATCAATGCGTTTTCCACCAGGTCCTGAATTTCTTCAATGGCCGGGATGGAATTCGGATGCCTGGATACCATCATCAGGTTCAGCAGTTCTTCCACCCGGTCTGTGATGGAATCAATTTTTCCATTGTCCTTTTTCGACGCCGGGGAATCCGCAACCCCCGCGGCCAGGAATGCTTTGGCTATGGCAGACTCAATTTTTTTTCTGTCATATTTTTCCACATCCCCCGAACGTTTGACCACATACCGTAAAGACTGCTGTCCATTATTAAATACCCCAGGTTTTGACTTTTTATATTCCAAAATGGATTCCCATTCCGGAAACACATCCTCCCTCACGAATTCCCTCCCAAATTTTGAATTTCTTTTACAAATTCTTCTATATCTTCAAACTTCCGGTAAACAGAAGCAAAGCGTATATAAGCCACCTTATCAATACTGCCCAGCTTTTCAAGAACCAGATCACCAATCACACTGGCTGCTATTTCATGGGTTCCCTTTCCAACGATAGCAGCGGAATCCTCAATCTCGTTAACGAGATGTTCAATGGACATCTGGGATACGGGACGTTTCTCCAAAGCCCGCTGGACCCCCCGTTCAATTTTTCCCCGGTCAAAGGGTTCCCTGCGGCCATCCCTCTTGATAACCATGAATTGCTTATCTTCAATCCGCTCATAGCTGGTAAACCGGTACCCGCAGTCGTTACATTCCCTTCTCCGGCGGATGGCTTCCCCGTTTGCCAATGTCCGGGATTCAATTACCTTATCATCAAAATTTCCGCAATGGGGGCAGCGCACACATTTCTCCAGTAAAAATCATTTAAAATATCAAAAAATAAGTTTGAAAGTTATCCACAATTCCACAGGGGATACCTACTATATATGGTGTTTTATTTTTCTTCCTTTTAATTTAACACACTATAGATTGTGTCGCAAGGGAATTTTTATATAAAGTAAGGGATTTTTATGATATGCATAATAAAAAAATACGAATTAATACAATTTTAGGCAGATATTATCCGCTTATAATTAAAAAAATACTATTTTCCCCCTTTAATCGATATTATTCGTATCGATATAATGCTTTCTTTTCAACATTATGAGAATTTGAAAAATGGCTAGCAGGAAACGTATAAAAATGCTATCATATAGTAATCTTCTGAATAGTTATGCATAATCCTGGAGGAATATATGAAGGTGGGGATCGATACTTTCGATTGTGACGGCGGAAAATCCGGGGTCGGCGTATATTTAATGAACATCCTGAAAAGAATTCCCCCTTCAGGTTCACAGTTTGAGTTATTTGGATGGAACTACGACAGTTTTTCCTACAGTGAAGTGGCTCCGGATATGGAATTTATTCCCCAGTGTTTTATTGACGGCTGGACCGCCAACTCCATGTGGCATATTTTTAAATACCCCGGATTTGCCAGGGACCAGGGGTATAACGGCTGTTTTTTTCCGTCCGCCCACCGGCGCCTGCCGGGAAGTTCCCCCTGTCCGACCATTGGCACGGTCCACGATATGGCCGCGTACCGGGGGCCCTGGAGAAACCGGGAACATCTGGGGGCGGTTCTCCGGATGGTCCTGCCGGATTCCCTGCGCCGTCTTGACCGGGTAATTGCGGTGAGTGAATGGGTTAAACAGGAAATAGTGGAAATTACCCGGGTTAAGGAATCAAAGATTGAGGTGGTTCCCAACGGGGTTGATCTTGAGGCATTTTATCCCCGGCCCAGGGGTGAGGAAAGCGTGGTCCTTATCCAGCCCTTTAGTTTCAGACGCCCCTACATTCTAAATGTTTCCCGGATTGATCATCCCGTGAAAAACCATGTCCGCCTTATCGAAGCTTTCAGAATTTTCAAGGACCGGACCAGGTATCCCCACCGGCTGGTCCTGGCCGGTTCGGATAAACATGGCGCCAAAAAGGTCAAGCAGGCCGCGGATTCATCCAAGTACCGGAATGATATTTTTTTCACCGGCCATTTTCCTACCAAAAGCCTCCCGGAATTGTATTCCGGTGCGGACATTGCGGTATTCCCCTCCATGTATGAAGGATTCGGCATGGGTGTTCTGGAAGCCATGGCCTCGGGCGTTCCCGTAGCATGCGCCCGGGCAGCCTCCCTGCCCGAGGCGGCGGATCATGCAGCCCTTTATTTTGACCCCTTTAATGTGGAGGATATGGCCGACCGGATGGTCACCCTGACCTCCAACAGGGATGTTTACCGGGACTGCCGGGCCAAGGGCCTTGAACGGGCCCAGGCCTTTTCCTGGGACCGCTGTGCGGAAAAAACCCTGCGGATCATCAATGAGACGGCCGGATAATATCCCATGACATTTTATAACGATCCGGAAAAAAGAACCCTATGTCTGAAAAGGGCCTATGGAAGAACCAGTGTGCGCGCCATTATTTTATTAGCCATGGCCAATTTTATTTGGTTTGTTATTAAAGGTATAGAATATACAAATTTAATGTTACTGATTAACAACGGAGTATTGGTTTTAACCATAGTGTTCATCCTTTTATGGTCATATAAATCAGCCGTTCATGAATATGATTCCCTGAAAATTGAATGCAGCGCCGACAGCATAGAGCTGATCGGCAAAGGACAATATAAAAAAATAAAATTAAATGAGATTACCCGCATTACAAGGGATTCAAAGGGCAATTTTTATATATCCACTGCCAATAAATTTAACCGGATGATAATAGCCCGGTATCTGGAAGATATTGACCTGTTTGAAGACTTTTTTAAAAATATCTGCGAAATAAAATCACACCAGGAAAAAATAAGGTATCTACAGTATATTCCTGGTGTGCTTTTTATCGGATCCCGAGTTCAATGTAGAAGTGCGACAAAAAGATAGTTAAGAGGAGGGGTTTTGCCCCCTCCTCGAAAACGGCGAAACCCTGTAAGGTATGTTTACCACAACCGACCAAACAGGAGAACCGTCGTGATCAAGGATATCCTTA
>JAVBPH010000108.1:0-15812 GCA_031549725.1 Treponemataceae bacterium | reverse complement strand
GAGGCTTTTTCAAAATGTCAAATTTTGAAAAAGCAACCTTAGATGTAAGTGCAGAAAGAATACTATTTTATTTATGGGTAAGGAAATAGCATTCTTTCTGCAAAAGCCTTTTTCAAAACTGACCGAGTTTTGAAAAAGGCTCATAAGATAGGGTAAATTCCAGTAACCATTGTAATCAGGAAATCCGGGGCAGAGTACCCCCAGTGCCGGATCATATTTATTAATGCAGATTATCGTAAAAAGCGGAGTAGCAGGATGAAACGCATAATTCAAAATTTGAGTGTTGCCCTGGAACGGTTATTAACCAGGCTTGGTCTGGGCATGCGGGCAAAATTGATAATTATTTTTCTCCTGGTGAAGGTCATTCCTATAATAATACTGACGGTTATCGCGTGGAGGCAGATTACTTCCCTGGGCGACATGGTCCAGGAAATTGCAGTGGAAGATTCGTCGGTATCCCTGAATGATAGTGCGGTGGAAAATATCGAGCGGATGACCACGGATACCGCAAGAGATGTGGCTGAATTCCTTTACCGGCGGGATGACGATATCCGGTACCTGGCATCCCTGGAACCCCAGGAACATGTTTACCTCCAATTCCTGGAAAAGAGCCGCAGCCGGGTTGTAGAAAAAGGTACCTGGGAACTGGACCCCAACGCACCGGCCTGGCGTCTTGATGTACCACCCTCTCCTCCCGGGCCGGAAGCCCAGTCCACGAACCGTGAAAATGACGATATGGATGGTTTCCGTTACCGTCATCCCATACAGTTCACATATAAAGATATTCCTCTTTATGATGAAATAACCTTTATTGGTCCCGATGGCCGGGAAATCATTAAGGTAACCGCTCCTGATTCACCTAAGATCAATTTTCCATTAAATACTGAAAAAGGAGATGTGTCCCAACGGGAAAATACCTACGTCAAAGCGGAAACGTATTATTCCCGCCTGAAGGATCTTAAGCCCGGGGAAATTTTTATTTCCGATGTGATTGGTGCATATACTCCTTCCAATTATATTGGGATGTATACTCCGGAAAACATTACCAAGGCTGAAAAAGACCGGGGGTATCCTATAGCGTACGACCCTGAAAATCAGGCTTATGCGGGGATGGAAAATCCTAACGGCAGGCGTTTCGAGGGAATTATCCGGTGGGCAACTCCGGTGACAGATAAAAACGGGAACCCGAGGGGCTATGTAAGTTTTGCCCTGAACCATGACCATATCATGGAGTTTGTGGATCATCTTACTCCCATGAATGACCGGTACCAGCAATTACCCAGTGCCTATGAAGGAAACTATGCATTCATATGGGATTACCAGTGCCGCAGCATATGCCATCCCAGGCATCATTCCATTGTAGGATTTGATCCTGTCACCGGAGATCCCCAGATTCCCTGGCTGGAATCATCAATCTATGAAGCATGGAATGCCAGTGATGTGGAAAAATGGACTGATTTTGTAAAAGGCTGGCCTACCTTTGACCGGCAGTCCCGCAGGAAAATTCCCGCACCGTTTCTCACCAGAAGGGGATTCGTGGGTTTAGACGGGCGCTATTTGAACAACGCCCCCCAGTGTACCGGATGGATGGATTTAACCCGGGACGGCGGGTCGGGGTCCTTTTACATTTTATGGAGCGGACTCTATAAGCTTACCACCGCTGCGGCTATTCCATACTACACCGGACAGTATGCCCCTTCGGAGGCAAATGGTTTTTCCAAGCGCGGCTTTGGGATTGTTACCATTGGGGCAGGGCTTGAGGATTTCACCCGGCCTGCAAATGAAATGGAAGAGAAGCTTGGAGCGGCGGTTGAGAAAAAACTGAAGGATACCCTGGTCCAGCTTATCTTTACTTCGGTAATTATTATTTCTTTAGTTGTGATGATTGCGATCTGGCTGGCTTCTTCTTTGACGGGAAGCATTACAAAACTGATTAAAGGAATTTCCCGGTTCCGGCGGGGAGAACGGCAGTTCCGGTTTAACACCGCATCAAAAGATGAATTCGGTACCCTGGCAGACTCCTTTGACGACATGGCAAACAGTATTGTGGACAGTGTAAAAAATCCTCTCTGCATTACCGGAATGGATGAAAAGATAATATATATGAATTGCCAGGGCCTGGAATTTTACGGTATTTCCCTGGAAACAATGGTGGGAACCGCATACGGTGAAACCAGTGTGTATCCTCATGATTCCATCTACGATCCCATCAAGGCGCTTCAGGATGGCCGGGATTCGGAAATATATTATATTGAAGGCAAAGACCGTTATATTAAAGGAAATGCCAATTATCTCTACAGTAAGGAAGGCAAAAGGATTGGCTATATTATTGAAACGGTGAATATGACCGACATTGTCCGGGAACAACTCAAGATTGCGGAACAGAAAAATCTTCTGGATAAACTTTTTTCCGCGTCTCCGGATCTTATATGGTATACCAATGCAAAGGGAAAATACCTGACGGTTAATCCCAGGTTTGCGGCGATTGCCGGAAAACCCGAAGAAGATTTCATCGGAAAAACCGCGGAGGACATATTGCCTTCGGAAGTGGCGGAGAATTTTGTCCGGAGGGACTTTGAGGCTATTGCATCATACAAACCTCTTTATACTGAGGAGGAAGTTCTGTTTGCCGACGGCCATAGGGAAACCCTTGAATCCGTCCGTACCCCGGTGTTTGATCCTAAGGGTACCCTTACCGGGCTGTTTGGGTTCGCCCGGAACGTAACTTCCAGGGTCAACATAGAAAATACCCTGCGGAATACCCAGATTGAACTGGAACAGGCGGTGAACGATGCCAACCGGGCCAACGCCCATAAGGGCGAGTTTCTTGCCCGGATGAGCCATGAAATCAGGACGCCCATGAATGCGATTCTTGGGATAACCAATATCGTGGAAAAAAAACTGGAAGATACATATAAAAATATCCCCGGCTTAAAGGAAATACAGGGTCATGTTCATCAGATTGAATCTTCTTCCCAGCACCTCATGGGGTTGTTAAACGATATTCTGGATATTTCAAAAATTGAAGCAGGCAGGATAGAACTTCTGGAAGAGGTGGTGGATCTGTCGAAGCTCATAAATACCGTGGTGGGTATTATAAAACCCCGGTGTGATGAAAAGAATATCCAGTTTGAAATCTTTATTGATACCTTCTCGCCGTTATGTTTCCTCGGTGATTCCCTCCGGCTCCGGCAGGTACTGATTAATCTTCTGGGAAACGCGGTGAAATTTACCGATGAGGCCGGTACAATCCGGTTTACCATAGGAAATCTGGACCGGCAGGATGGCAAGACCCTGGTTTCATTTTCTGTTACGGATACCGGGATAGGGATTGCCAAAGAATCCTTTGAAGCAATCTTTCAGCCCTTTGAACAGGAAAGCGGCAATGTCAGCCGGCGCTACGGCGGAACCGGTCTGGGGCTCTCCATCAGCAGGAGTATTGTCCGGCTTTTCGGCGGGGATATCTTTGTAAAAAGTGAACCCGGAAGGGGAAGCGAATTCAGTTTTTCCATATGGCTTCAGGAAAGCAGGGACTGTACTCCCATTGAAGAAAGGATCACCGATGTTGCCGGGAAGTTCCAGGGAAAACGGCTGCTCCTGGTGGATGACGTGGAAATCAACCGGATGATTGTGGCATCCCTCCTGGAAGATACGGGAATTACCATAGACGAAGCAGGGGACGGTGTCGCCGCGGTGGACCAATTTGCAAAGTCGCCGACCCATTACTACGATATAATCCTGATGGATGTGAAGATGCCCGTTATGGATGGATACGAAGCCACAGGGGTAATCAGAACCATGGACAGACCTGATGCGGGGACAATCCCTATCATCGCCCTGACCGCAAATGCCTTTAAAGAAGATATCGATAAGGCTTTGCAGTATGGTATGAATGCCCATATTGCAAAACCCATTGAACGGGATATTCTTCTTGAATTTTTATTCAGATTTTTGAATTCTCCCAAGCAGTCTTAAAAGACCAGTAAAGGAAGACGGTTTTTTCAAAATCCGCCGGACCGCAAGACCCGTAATTTTTAAAAAGCCTCAATCGTTTTGCAGATGCTGGTTTACTCTTTTGGAAGCAGAGTATCCAACGGGATTCCCCGGCTTTTCATAAGGACAATATGTTCCGCATATTTTTTATCGGATACCGCAATATGGGTAAGGGTCCAGTCCCGGAGGAACTTTGCGAAGGTCTCGGGGACAAATTTCCATCCTTCTTCAAAATTGACCACTTCGGTTATTACTGTTTTAATGAAATCCTCATGTTCTTTTGTATGAACCTCGAGACCGGGATATTTTATCTCTTGCATTATGGCCTCCTCGGTGGAAAAATGGTTTTTTACATAATCCAGCACCTTCCGGAGAGTTTTCCTGAAATAATCTTTTGCCGCTTCTTCGCCATCAAGACATGCACTGTAAAGGTCATTGGCCATGCTGACCAACCCCTGGTGCTGTTTATCAATCAGGGAAATTCCTACAGAATACCGGTCATCCCATTCAACTATATTTTCCATTTCACCTCACATCCTTTCCATAACATTAGAAATTTTGTTTGATTATTATAACATGTTATTTAATAAATGACAAAAAAATCAGTTATTTTTCAAAGTGGGTTGTTGAGGTATTTTGTCCAACTTTCTCAAGGAAAAGCAACGCCAAAAACTCGGGTTTGCCTATGCGTGGGGTATCAAATTCACTCTTCAAAATTCCGCTAATCAAGTAATGCTGTTTTTATTCGGAAGTCTGGTTTAATACCCCGCGGCAAGCCGCGGCTCAAAGGGCTTATAGCATACAAGTTATGGTATTAAACCCACATAACATCCATACCTTACAGAACCAACCAACCTCGCCGCCCCGCGCGCTCTGCCTCGCACGCGAAAGCGTGCAGAAGGTTTTTGATTGTAAACCGGATTGGGTTTATACTCTAAGCTTGCCAAAATCTTATATATGAATTTGTTTATCAGCCCAGCATAAGCTGCCACTGTATGCCAAACTTATCCGTAACTAGACCGTACAGCTCGCTCCAGCCAGTTTTTCCAAGTTCATCGTTTACTGTGCCGTTTTCCTTAAGGGAATTGTAAAGCCGTCTGATTTCATCCGCATTTTCTCCAACGATAACAAGGCCGATATTTTTATTGCAATTACCTTCTAAACCATCAAGGTTGTCGGAAAACATTAGATTAATACCAAACACGTTGATGTTCGCATACATTATCAAGTTTTTAGCATCTTCTGGCAATTCCCAATCCGGTTCCGATGAAAAAGAACCGTAGGTGGTGATTTCCGGCATGGCAATATTAAATACCTTTGTGTAGAATTTAATCGATTCTATACAATTCCCGTTAAAACTTAATGATATTTGCAGTTCCATTTTTTAACACCCCTTATGAAATATGAATTTCCAAATTCCCGCATTGCTTGACAACCCACTGCAGAAAAGAATTTTACGATATTATAATTCAATATACCTGGTAATCAGGCTGCATTCAAGGCTCATCATCCCTGTTCTTTGGAAAGGCCTGGGCGCAGAGGCTGCTCCTGCGGCAAGGCTTCAGGTTTACGAATACGCGTTTTTACTGCTGCTATTCTACCCCGCTGGCAAAAGCTTCGGCTGTCATAACCAATCCCAATTTGAGGTAAATCCGGTTTATGAAAATTTATAACCCGTAAAACTTTATCTTATTAATAATAGTTTTTCTGCTGACCCCAAGTTCCTCGGCGGCCCTGGTTCTGTTCCCGTTCCACCGGGCTAGTGCATCCTGGATTGCCCTTTTCTCTATTTCTTCCAGGGACCCCGGGGTGACTGTTTCCCGGTTCCCGCCGGTTTTCGGATGGGTACGGGCGGGTTCTTCCGGGACAGAAACCCGGTGAAGATCGATATCCTCCGCATTAATCTCATTGCCCTCACAGTAGATAAGGGCCCGTTCCAGAACATTTTCCAGTTCCCTGATATTACCGGGATAGGAGTAGGAGAGGAGTTTTTGCCTGGCATCATCGGAAAGATGGTGGGGAGCTTTACCCATCCGGGCGGCGGCCTTATTCAATAGATATTCTCCCAGAAGGGGAATGTCCCCACTCCGCTCGCGCAGGGGCGGCAGGGTAATCCGAAATACATTGAGCCGGTAATACAGGTCATCCCGGAACTTTCCTTCCTTAACCAGGGATTCCACGTCCTTGTTGGTGGCGGAGATGATCCGGGCATTAACGGGGATATCGCTGTTTCCTCCCAGCCGCCGGATTTTCCGGTCCTGAAGTACCCGGAGCAGTTTAACCTGGAGGGGCATGGGCATTTCCCCAATCTCATCCAGGAAAAGGGTTCCCCCTCCGGCAAGTTCAAACAACCCAATCTTACGGGAATGGGCTCCCGTGAAGGATCCCTTTTCATGGCCGAATAATTCGCTTTCCATGAGGCTTTCATGGATACCCCCGATATTAACCGCCACAAAGGGTTCGTCGCTGCGGCTTCCCTGCTTGTGAATTTCCTGGGCCACCACTTCCTTTCCGGTACCGCTTTCCCCGGTGATCAGTACCGTCACATCGGTGCCGGCGATTTTGCAGATCTGGGCGGACAAAGCCCGCATAGCGGGGCTGTCCCCGATGAGACCGCTTTCCCTGGGGGCGGTCCTTCTGCCTGCTTCAATAAGATCTTCCCGGCGCTTGTTCTCCACCAGTCCTTTTAATTTGATGATCAGCTCGTCCGGGTTGAAAGGTTTGGTAAGGTAATCCTTGGCGCCGGCCTTTAATGCATTTACCGCATCGGGAATTTCCCCATGGGCGGAAATCATAATCACCGGCGAGAGGATTCCCCGGGTATTAATCCATTCCAGGATTTCCTGGCCGCTCATTCCCGGCAGTTTAAGGTCCAGGATTATTGCATCGAAATGTTCCTTTTCCATCAGAGCCAGGGCTTCCGGTCCGTTTTCCGCACTGGAGGAGTCTATATTTTCCAGGCTCAGGTATTTCCTGAGGGATTCCCGGATATTCCGTTCGTCGTCCACTATCAATACATTCATGGCTTAATCCTTGAAGTTATTTCTTAAAAGCCGGGTTTTCAGAATCCCCTTTTGTATATTCGGGAAAGCTGATCCGGACCAGGGTTCCTCCGCCGTCCCGGGATTCCAAATAGATATTCCCCTGGGCGGCTTCGACAAAACGTTTGCTGATACTAAGGCCAATACCGGTACCGGTACTCTTGCTGGTAAAAAAGGGATCGAAAATCCTGGTCATATCGGATTTAGGGATTCCCTTTCCCCGGTCACGGATTTCAATGGTAATCCGGTTTCCGTTTCTGGAAATAGAACTTTCTATTCCGTTATCCGGTCCGCCGGATTCAATGGCGTTGCGGATAACATTCTCGAAGACCGACCGGGCCCGGTCGCCGTCAATCAAAACCATACATTCTCCGGAAACCCCGCCGCCGTTGATATCCCGTCCGCAGAGCCGCCGGAATGTTTCCCGCAGAAGTTCCTGAATATCCAGGGGAACCGGAAAACCCGGCGCATCCCGGAGGTAGTCGTTTACCCGGTACACCAGGGCGGAAAGCCGGTCCACCTCTTCTTCAATAATACCGATTTCTTCCTCGCCATTGCCGGTAAACAGTTTCCGGAGAATTCCCGTCTGAAGCCTGATGGAGAGCAGGGGGTTTTTTATTTCATGGGCCAGGGTACTTGCGGCGGTTCCCAGAACCACCAGGTTTTTCTGGGCTTCAATCCGTTCCCGGTATTCGATATTTCTCAGGAAAAGATTCCGGATATAAAAAACCAGGAAAAGCAGGGCCAGCTCACAAATGGGAAAGAGGATCCTTACCATATGTATGGTGCGCCAGTAATCGGGCTGGTAAATGTCAATGTAGAAATACTTACCCGTATCCAGGGAATTAAAAAAGAAATGCCTTGGCTGATCTTCATTTTTCCTGCCGGGGGAATTTCTGGGAATTTGATTCTGGGGCGGCGGCGGCATCTGGGGGCCGCCCCGGTCAATTTTCAGAATAAATTTAATGGAACTGCTTTTCTGGTCCGGGATGGTATACCGGGCATTCCTAGGTTCTCCCACATTTTTCAAAACCGTTTCGTCAAATACGTCCGGTACCTTTCCCCAACTGTACAGTGGAGTAAGATCAGTCCGGTAAATTGCCAGTCCGATAATACTTTCCTTCAGCGCAGGGGATGCCTCAACTGCGGAACCGTAATCATCGTAATCCCTCAGGCTAGTAAACAAATGGTTGAGGATCTGTTCATTGCGGTTGTCCCGGATAAGCCGGGCCCGGTCCTGCATTACCACAAAGATAAAAACCGTCAGCCCGGAAAACATGATCCAGCAGAGTACCGCAATAATACATGATGATATTCGGACTGGTATCTTCATATACACTCCCTTATATTCCAGGCGCAGTTTGACTGATAATCAAACATCCAATAATATTTCCAGGGGAAATATCCCCTTATTCCAAGTCTCCGGGGACTCGGTCCCTGAGGCTCCCGAAGGGCCCTGCATCCGCCAGTCAACTATAACGTATCTTTTTCAGAGCCTCAACATATTACGATGAAGTTCCGGACAGCAAATCAACAACCTGCTGCTCCGATTCAAAGGCTCCCAGACTCCGGATAACCGAAATACAAAGAAGGAAACTGTACTGGGATTTGATAAGCTGGTTCCGGTTGGTGCTTACCAAGGTTGAAGCATCCGAAAGATCCGATACGGAATTCTGGGAAAGCCGGTACAGTTCCAGCACATTTTCGTAATGCTTTTCCGCATAGTCCAAAGCCTTCTGGGAGGAAATCACCGAGGCCGCGGCGGCAATGCAATCCAGAAGACCCGTCTGAACTTCAATGTCCAGGTTATTTTCGGTTTCCCGGTAATCCAGCATGCTCTGCTGCTGGGCAATTTTCTTGTTTTTCACATTGGTTCCGGTAACCCAGAAATCCAGGGGAATGGAACCGGAAATAGTAAGCTTTCCGTCGGAAGTATCAAAGCCGTTCTGGTAAGTATAGTTCAGCCCCGTGGACAGACTGGCGCTGAGGTTGGGGAAGTAATCCTTTGTGGCCAGGGTTACATTATGGTCCGCTTTTTGGGTTGTCAGGGCCGCCTTGGAAAGACTCGGGTTATTCGTAAAAAGGATGTTCCAAAGTTCACTATAGAGAGTGTCCACCGTATCATCGGAAATAACCGAAAGCTGCTGGATCAGGGGACTGTAATAGGTAAAGTCCACCGCCTGGAGATTGGGAATTGCCGGAAGTCCGGTGACGGATTTAAGTTTTGTCACCGTCAGAGCAAGGTCCCGTTTAGCCTGGTTCTGGCTGGTCTTTTTTGATTCATAATCCGCCTGGGCCTGGAGATAATCCGCAGCGTTGATCATACCGCCCTGGCGGCGTACCTCTGCAATGGAAAGGGCCAGGGCCGAATTTTCCAGGGTAATATTCGCCGATTCCAGTGCGGCCTGGGCTGCCAATACGCCATAGTAAGCGGCGTCCACCGAATCCAGCACGCTGAAGTATTCCGACAAAGCTTCCTTGCGGGTTATTTCGGTGGATATTTTGTTGATCTGCCCAAGAACCGTATTTTTCCCGCCGCTCCAGATTGTCTGGGAAATACCAATGTTAGCGCCGGCATTGAAACTATCCTGGATATTAGTATCGCCCCAGACGGATGCGGATGCGGAAGCTCCCAGGGAAAGGGAGGGAAAATTGTTGTAGTTCTGGGACTTTTCATCCAGCAGGGCGCTTTGAATGGACAGGTTCAGTTTTGAAAGAGTCCTGGAGTTTGCCAGGGCCATGGTTCTGACTGCATCAAGGGTAAGGGTGTTCTGGGCAAAACAGGCGAAACCAACTCCCAATAATATCAGTACAAATATAATTCTTTTCATTGTGTTTCCTTTATCCGCAAGTGGGTTTAATACCTTCTGCACGCTCCCGCGTGCGGGGCTCTGCGGCGTTCCTAAAATCTTTTAAATGAAAATTGTATGGGTATTAAACCCACATAAAATCCATACCTTACAGAACCAACAAACCCGCTCCTCTGCGGGGAGGTTTTTGATTAGGACCTCTTCAAAAAATGTTGTTTTGAGGTCATATGTAACATAAAACATAAAGTTTGATAATTCATTCCCGCAGAGATACATTGATGCGGATCAAACCCTTTACTATTTCTTATTCATACCGGAGTGCATCGATGGGGTAGAGTCCTGCCGCTTTCCGGGCAGGATAGTACCCGAAGAAAATGCCCACCAAACCCGCAAAGATAGCCGCTATCAGAATGACCACGGGGTTTATCACCGTGGGGATATGCATCAGGTTCAGAATCCTGCCGATTCCAAAAGCCAGAAGGATTCCAATAATTCCGCCCATCAGACTCAGGATCAGCGATTCCGAAAGGAACTGAAGCAGGATATCCCTTTTCCTGGCTCCCACGGACATGCGGATTCCTATTTCCCTGGTCCGTTCCGTTACCGATACCAGCATGATGTTCATAATCCCAATGCCGCCTACAAGAAGCGACACCCCGGCAATGGCGGCCAGCAGGTTGGTCAAGGTCTGGGAAGTCTTTGATGCGGTGGCAATAATATCCGCGGAATTCATGATTTCAAAATCCGCGGTATCCGAGGTATTCAGCTTATGGGCTTCCCGGATTATAGCCTCAATTTCCCGCTGGGCATTATCCATATAATCCTTCCGGACTATGCTGACAGAAATCGAATTAAGCGTCTGGGTCTGGTTCAGCCGGGTCATGGCTGTATCCAGGGGAACCATGATCACATCATCCTGGTCGTTGCCCATCCCGCCGGCACCCTTTGATTCAAGGACCCCAATAACCTTAAAGTGGTTCGTCCCGATCCTGACCGACTGGCCAATGGGATCGACGGTGCCGAAAAGATTTTTCACCACGGTGGCTCCCAGAACAGCCACCTTGCTGCGGGAGGAGAGGTCTTCTTCCCCGAAGAAAGTTCCTTCCGTTACTCCCCAGCTCTTAATGGTGAGGTAATCCGGCTCAACTCCCATGACTGTGGTGGACCAGTTGCTTTCACCGCCCACTACGGTATATGTCCGCTGGCTTATCCCTGAGATAGCCTGGACGTAGCTTGCTTCATTTTTTATTTTCTGGACATCCGATTTGGACAAACGGTTGACCATGGGCTGACCGGGACCTCTCCGGCGGGCCATGACGGTAAGCAGGTTGGTGCCCATGGATTCAATTTGGGATTCTATTTCCTTCTGGGATCCTTCTCCAATGGCCACCATGACAATGACCGAGCAAACCCCGATAATAATTCCCAATGATGTCAGGAGACTTCTCATCCGGTTCCGGAAAATATTCCGGAAGGAAGATTTGATCAGCTTAATAAAATGCATTATACCGCCTCCAGTTCTTTGGAAAGCTGGGCATGTTCGTGTTTCCACCGGGCCAGGTCTTCCGCGGCGTTTTTCCGGTCGGAAACAATATTATTGGAAATCATTGAACCGTCCCGCATGGTGATGATCCGTTTGGTATACACCGCCAGTTCCGGTTCATGGGTTACCATAATAACAGTCTTCCCCCGGTCGTTGAGGGCCTGGAAAAGGGCCATAATTTCCAGGCTCATTTCGGTGTCCAGGTTTCCCGTGGGTTCGTCCGCCAGGATAAAGGCAGGATCATTAACCATGGCTCTGGCGATCGCCACCCGCTGCTGCTGTCCGCCGGACAGCTGGGACGGCACATGGTAGAGCCGTTCCCCCAGGCCTACTTCCTTTAATACTTCTATAGCCCGTTCCCGCTGGCTCTTGTCCTTGCTCTTGTTTTCCCGGTCGTAGAACATGGGAAGTTCCACATTTTCCACCGCGGTGGTCCGGGCAAGGAGATTAAAGCCCTGGAACACAAAGCCGATTTTTTTATTCCGGATATGGGCGAATTCATCGGAATTAGCCCTGGACGTTTCTATTCCGTCAAGGAAATATGTTCCGCCACTGGGTTTATCCAGGCAGCCCAGGATATTCATCAGGGTGGATTTTCCGGAGCCGGAAGGTCCCATGACGGACACGAATTCGCCTTCTTCCACCGAAAGGTCCAATCCCCGGATCGCCCTGACCGTAACGCCCTCAAGCTCATAGATCCGTTTGATCCCTTTTAATTCAATCATAGCCATGGTTATATCTTCTCCCTCAGGATAATCTTCATTCCTTCCAGGTTCTGGGTGTTGGGTATAACTTCGGTAAAGGAACCGTCGGTGGAACCTGTCAGGACCATCATAACCTCGGGTTTTCCTGCATCGTTCATATACCAGATGGTCTTGAGGGTTGCAGCGGTGCTGCTGGTTCCGTTATTTCCCTGGGTCTGCTGGTTCCTGTTTCCCCCTCCGGGACCGCCCCTTCCCATGGGAGGCCCGCCGGGCATCACCAGACTGGTTAAGCCGCCCTGGGAGCTATTGTTATTTGTCTGCTGGGTGCTGCTCTGGGTTTTTGCCCGGGCTTCTATGGCAGCATTTTTTTCGGCTTCACTCATCCCTGCCAGACCTGCATTAAATACCAGGTCTGCAACTTCCTCGGTGGTCAGGCTGGAAGGCTGGTACCTGAGGGCTGCATTGGGAACCAAAAGGATATTTTCCCGCTGTTCTTCAATAAACTCCACTTCGCAGGTCATACCAGGCAGCAGGGTGCCGTCTTTATTATCCACATTGACTATTACCGTATAGGTCACCACGTTGTCGGAAGTGGTGGGCATCAGATGGATACTGTCCACGGCGCCGGAGTATTTTTTGCCCGGCATGGCTTCCAGGGTAAACCGGACATTCTGCCCGGTATGGATTGAGGCAATATCCAGCTCATCCACGCTGGCTTCAATCTGCATTTCCGTCAGGTCCTCCGCCAGGGTAAACAGGCTTGATGCGTTGCTGCTGGAACCTTCCACCACGTTCTGTCCTACACTGATATTCTTTTCCAGCACGATACCGTTAATAGGGGAAGTTATGTATGCATATTGGTTGATTTCAGTTTCGATTACCTTGAGGGATGCCTCCGCGGCGGACAGTTCCGCTGCCTGGATATCCAGATTGGTCTTGCTTGTCTTAAGTTCATAGTCGGAGATCAGCTCTTTTTTTGAAAGGGCCACTTGGTTATCATAGTTGATTTTCTGAAGTTCATAATTAGCCCTGGCCTTTACCACCGCTGCCAGCTGCTGTTCCCGCTGGAGCCTCAGCATGTCCGTATTAAGTTCCGCCAGGATCTGGTTCTTTTTGATGACGTCGTTAAAATTCACATTGATCAGTTCCACCTTGCCGTTCATCTGGGCCAGGACGTTCACCGTGGAAACCGGCTGCAGGGTCCCGGTGGAGGAAACCGTTTTTTCCAGGGAGCCCCGGGTTATGGTGGTATATTCATAGGTTTTATCATTATTCTTTGATGCACATCCGCTCAGAATAAGTAATGCGGCAAAACAGGCAGCAGCGGCGGATATCCGGGTTTTGTTCTTCATTGAAATCTCCTTTTGTTTTTAAATAAGCAAAAATCATGCCAACTCTTTATATTTGGCAGAATAATTTTAAAATGATCATTTGCAGGCAATATACAGGGGAAATGTTCAATTTATGACTCAAAATCCCAATAATAGGCAGGTTCCGGAAATAATGAAAATGATACAAACCGCACCAATTTAGTTAACTCATTATCTTATAACGAGTTATTGATAATTTCCCCTTTCTGCAATCTTTTTTGAGAATTTATAATGTCCCGGTTTTGTATATTTCAATGATGTACCCGTAGGAAATATCTTCCTTACATAAAACCCCGCGGCTTTTAATTAT
Source organism: Treponemataceae bacterium (assembly GCA_031549725.1). Taxonomy (GTDB): domain Bacteria; phylum Spirochaetota; class Spirochaetia; order Treponematales; family Breznakiellaceae; genus UBA937. Next base: position 2,041 of record JAVBPH010000108.1, on the reverse strand, counting down.
GCTCCGGATGGATAGGGTGGTGTAAAAATTACACACCCCATGACGTGTGCACTTTTTACACAGGTGATTCAGATTATCAGCATCCTGGCCTGTTTGTTTTTACTTGTATTATTATTGTAACGTATTTTCCCGCTAATTGCAGATAGGGTGATGGGTAAACCAACAACCCCGCAAGCAGCGGGGTTGTTGGTTCTGTAAGGTAAGGATTTTATGCGGGTTTCATACACGCACAACAATTTCTTTGTTGCTTCAAAGAATTGCCCTAATGAGCGGGGTATTAAACCCGCCGGCAAAAATCCCTGTCCGGTATTTTTGCCGGACAGGGATATATGTTTGGGTGTTATGCGCCGGTCAGGGATTTAAAATCCGCAATCAAGGTCCGGGTTATGGGACCCGGGGAAGCGGACAAGGTTCTTCCGTCAATGGCTGAAATGGGCATGATTTCCGCTCCGGTGCCGGTCATAAAACATTCATCCGCTGTGTAAGCATCGAAACGGGTGAAAAGCCCTTCTATGACTTCAATGTTTCTTTTTCCGGCCAGTTCAATCACCGCATCCCTGGTGATTCCCCGGAGGATGCCGCAGCTGGGGGAGGGGGTCAGCAGTTTCCCCCGGCGGACAAAGAAAATATTATCCGCGGTGCATTCCGAAAGATATCCGTCCTTGTTGAGCATCAGGGCTTCCATGCAGCCCGCCTGGTGGGCTTCCATTTTGGCCAGGATATTGTTCAGGTAATTGAGGCTTTTTATCTGGGGATCAAACCCTTCAAAGGAAAGTCTCCGGGATGCGGAAGTTACCAGAGGAATCCCCTGGGCATAGTATTCTTCGGGGTAAAGCTGGATCTTCCCGACGATGATAACCACATTCGCCCTGGGGCAGGTTTTTGGATCAATTCCCAGCGCCCCGGTACCCCGGCTTACCACCAGCCGGATATAGGCGTTTTCCTCGCCGCTGGCTGCTGCGGTTTCCTCCACGGCCCGGATCATTTCATCCTCCGTTAAAGGGATTTTCAGCATTATCGAATGGGCACTTTTATAAAGCCTTTCAATATGATCCTTCAGGCGGAATATATTTTTCCGGTATACCCGGATACCTTCAAAGATTCCATCCCCGTACAGAAAACCGTGGTCGAATACATTTACCATGGCTTCTTCTTTTTTCTTCAGTTCTCCATTTACATAGACTATCATTGTTCCTCCTCGTCCCGGAAAACATCCCGGAGTTTTGCATATCCGTCTCCAAAACGGCTGATCAACTCCGGATTAAACCGGGAAACAATCTTCATGATGTATATATCGTGTTTGATATAATCCTCCGCCAAAAGGCAGAACCCCCGGTTCCTGCTCCAGGCTCCTTCTATGGTTCCGTCCGGGAAAAAGGTCGATACCAGGGCTTCCTTCCCGTCGGCCACCAGGGCAAATCCCCGGCCGCCCCGTTCCGCAAAAAGCGTGTCCTCAATAGGATGGGAAAAAACGGTGCCCATATTAATCCGGGGAGTACCAAAATGGACCACCGCTATCTTTAGATCATTTTCCCTGGGTCTCAGGAGATGGATGATCTGGGAGAGTTCCTCCCCCCAGACGGAAAGTAGTATGTTTTTCCGGGCCCCGGCGATCATCCGGCCGGTATGGTCAAGAAAATCCTCCCGGCTCTGGATATTCCAGATATAACTGACATTGGAATCTTCCTTGATCCTTGAAAAATCCCTGCCCAGTTCCCCCAGGGTCCCCTCCATCCGGGTCCGGTAGGAATCCACCAAATCCCCGGGTTCCATGGGAACGTAACGCCGTTTTCCCCCTTCGTTTATCTCCATGACCAGCCCTTTTTCCGCCAGCTTGGAAAGGACCTCATAGATCTTTGACGAGGGTATCCCGGACAGCTTAGCCACCTCATAGGGGGTCGCCGGATTCCTGGAAACCAGGTGCACATAGACCCGGGATTCGTAATCGGAAAACCCCAGTTCCTGGAGTTTTTTAATTATATTAACTACCATGGTAGTTAATATAATTAAAAAACTCCAGGAACTGGGGTTTTCCGATTAC
>JAVBPH010000073.1:0-15954 GCA_031549725.1 Treponemataceae bacterium | reverse complement strand
AAAAGCAACCTTAGATGTAAGTGCAGAAAGAATACTATTTTATTTATGGGTAAGGAAATAGCATTCTTTCTGCAAAAGCCTTTTTCAAAACTAACCGAGTTTTGAAAAAGGCTCATATAATAAATCATTTTTGAGGATGCCTGTCTTTCAACAAGTTGAATTTAATCCAGTCATTAAATCCAAGAATACAGATGCCGGAATATAAAATAATTATTATGATTTGATAGGATGGCAGCGGTTTCATATCACCCAGGCCGGTAAAGGTAATAATTATAACAATTAAAACTTCCGCAGCCAGCGAGGCAATCAGCGCCGGGGATGGTTTTGAATTCCAGAAGTGCCGTCGTTCCCGGATTGATATAATGCCGAAGACCGCATTAAACACAAGGATGAGGAACGTAAAGGTTTGCAGCAATCCCGTGTCTTCCCTCAGGCCGAAGAAAAACCAGCCCGCGGTGAGGATTCCCGCTGACTCAATGAGCATCAGAACTCCCAGCAGCGCACCCCTTGAAACAAGATGGCCGATTTTCCAGTTTTCCGGTTTTTGAGATGGTGCGGCCTTATCGGTGGAAAGGCTGATAACCGCAAAATCATTAAGGACCACCAGCAGTATCATACTTAATGCGGAAATTACGAATTTCCCGGTTACAAGAAATCCAAAAACCACAAGTCCCGCCTTAAGGGTGGTCTGGCCTATCTTATTAATTATCCAGGTAAGTACCCTTTGATAAATCGAGCGGCCGGTTTTTACAAGGTCGACTATATTTCCGAGCCCTTCGCCGGTAAGTACCACGCCGCCTGCGCCTTTTGCGATGTCGCTGGCCGTGGAAACGGCAATACCAACCTCCGCCTGCCTGAGGGCAGGAGCATCATTGACACCATCCCCGGTCATCCCGACAATGTGACCTGCTTCCTGCAGCTTTTTTACAATCAGGAGTTTATCCTCCGGAAAAACCTCCGCAAACCCGCCGCCTTGGGCAATGAGATGTATACCGGAATCGGTCTTTTTCAGTTCCGACATGCGGAAAAGTTCTCCAAGTCCAAGCTGCCGTGCAATTTCCCTGCCTACCGCCAGGGCGTCCCCGGTAAGCATCCGTATTTGTATCCCCAGGGACCGCAGTTCCTGGATAAGGCTCCGGGAGTCAGCCCTGGGCGGATCATAGAATAACAATAGCCCCGCAAATTGTATTTTTTCATCTGATTGTTTTATTCCGGCGGCAAGTGTTTTTATTCCCCGGGAACCCGCATCATCATTTTTTTCACGCAGGGTTTTCATAAGATCAGGATCAACCGCTGATAATGAAACAACCGTATCAAAGGCTCCTTTAATGCAGGTAAATGATTTTCCTTCGGTTTCTATTTCCGCCTCGGTTCGCCGGGTAGATGCAGAAAATGGGACAAAAGACCGGACAATAAAATGCCCGGGAAGTATCCGGGTTTTACCGGCGGCTGCAAGGACAGCAGCATCCAGGGGGTCCGCATCCGCTTCATTGGAAGCAAAGGCAGCAATCCTGAGGACATCCTCTTCGGAAAATCCCGGTGCCGGAAAACATCCCTTATATGCAAGTTTATTCATGGTAAGGGTACCGGTTTTATCGCTGCAGAGGATATCCATGGTAGCAGCATCTTCGATGGCATTAAGCCGGGTAATGAGTACCCCCTGTTTCGATAATTCCATGGAACCCAGGGCGAGGCTTACAGAAAACATAACCGGAAGCGCAATAGGAACGGCACTCATGAGAAGAACCAGAATAATCGGCAGGGTCTCCAGTACAGGAATATGCCGGAACAGGGATACGGTAAACGTTAAAACAGACAGGAGTCCAATAATTATAAAAAGATACCGTACTATCCGGTATATCACTTCCTCAATATGCATGGTGGTCCGGGCATTTTCTATTAATTGCGCGGTTTTTCCATACCGGGTGTTTTTTCCTGTAGCATGCACTACAGTATTTGCTTCCCCGAAAACGGCTGTTGATCCTGAATATACTGTATCCCCGGTCTGTTTCCCCACAGGGTCGGACTCACCGCTTAGGAAAGATTCATCCAGCCGCAGTTCCCCGTCAATGACTGTCAGGTCCGCGGGGATAAAGTCGCCCGCCCGGACACGGATAATATCCCCGCATACCAGCGATGATGCGGAAATCTTCTGCCATTTACCATCTCGGAGTACTTTAGCAAGTATCTGCAATTTTTTCCGCATGGAAGCCAGCGCCGAAGAAGCCCGTTCTTCCTGAATAAAACTGATTGTGGCATTGACCAAAAGCAGGATGACCGCAATGAAAAAATCATTATATTTATGTAAAATAAGAGAAACCAGGGCGATAAGTTCTATCATCCATGAGGATAGTCCCCAGAACTTTTTTAAAAATGACAAAACCGGATGACGTTTTTTCTCGGGTATTTCATTATTTCCATTTTGCTTAAGCCGCAGTTCCGCCTCTTTGTCCGACAGACCGGTGGTTCTATTGGTCCTCAGTTCGGAAATTACCTGGTCTGCGGATAAACCGGCTGATTTTTGTTTCCCGTTGTACATACCTATATGAAAATATACTGACACCCGGGGCTGAATGGAACTAAATGCAGTGGTACAGCTGGGGGTGAAATGCGTACATTCTGACCTTAACAATGGGGTATAATATTATTGAAATCCGGAGGAGAATAGGGGATTCGTCTTCCGGGCCGCCTCGGTGCCTCTTGGTGCATCCCTGCGGATTAATCCTTCCGGCGTTTCCGTACCTTCGGATGTTACCCCAGCTTTGCTCCGCAGCCGCCGCAGAATTTAGTGCCCGGCGGGTTCTCCTGACCGCATCCCGGACATTCTGCGGATACGGAAGTGGTCATCGAACCGCCGCAAAAGCTGCAAAAACGGACGCCCTGGGCGTTTTCCTTTTTGCAGGATGGGCAAACCGCCAAGGCCATACTGGCCCCGCAGTTATTGCAGAACTTACCGGTTCCGGCGGGTTTGCCGCATTTGGGGCAGACAATGGTTTTGCTTTCAATGGTCCCCTTCCACACAGTGGCGGTGGATCCCGCGTCTTCAATATTTCTCCGCATGGCGTCGGCCCGGGCTTTTGCGACAAATACATCCTGCCGGGGCGCGCAGGATACACAAAGACCTTCGTCCCCATTGTGGCAGGCATCGCAGACGTACCTGTGACAGGAATGGCAGCGGTGGAAATGTCCCTGGGCTTCATTCTGTGCCCGCTCAAAGGCTGTTTCATGCTCCTTTTGCCATTCGGGACTTCGTCCTTCAAACCGTTCGCTCAGCACATTGCCGCCCCGTTCCGCTGCCCAGCCGACGCTCGAAAGTTTTCCCCCAACCAGGCTGCCGAGGATGCTCGCCCCCTGGGCCAGCCCGCGCAGGCCTTTCCCTTTTTTGTAGGTCCCGCTTTCGATGAAGCTGGACTTGTATCCATCCTGGCAGTTATCGCAGTAAAATGTAAACTGGAATCCTGCTTCGGTGGAATTGTCCTCATAATTTCGTGTAAATGCTTTAAGCATACCGCCACCTCATTTCTTTATTATCTTTTTGCCGCAGGCCGTGCACTTTTGGTTTTCAAAGAATTGCCGTTCACCGCAGCGGGGATTTTGGCAGGGAACCGTTAAATCCGCGCCGCAGAACCCGCACCGGTCGTCAACGAAGGTCTGCTGCTGGCAGGCGGGGCAGGTAATATAAAGCTTCCTCCCGCACCCTGGACAAACCTGTTGCCCCTTTTCTATTGACCGCAGACACGAAGGGCAGCGATAACCAAAGGGACTGCTGCTGCCGCATATTGGACAGGCCGCCGCATCCCGGTCGATAAACCCTCCACAATGTACACAGGGTTGTTTATATGTTGCCAATTCCTAATCCCCTTGCTTCGCTCCGCACTCACCGCAAAAACGTATTCCCGGCTGCATCGCGGCGCCGCAGCTCTGGCAGAATGGAGAACCGAGTTTCCCCCCGCACTCCTGGCAGAATTTCACGCCCTCCGCGTTCTGGTGGCCGCAGTTGGGACACCGGCCTTTTGCGTCCTCCGCGTCTTTGAGGGCCTTTGTTTCTTCCTGCACACGTTTTGCCCCATCCAGCTTGCTCTGGGCTTCCGCAAGGTTTGATTGAACCAGCCGCAGTTTGCCGGCCTGAGGGTAAGCTCCGGGATCCGCCGCAAAGGCCAGCCGTCCAATCTCAGCCAGAAGATCCGTTTCCTGCTGTTTAAGCTCTCCCAATTCGGTTTGCGCGTTCATCAGTTTAACGTTCGGGTCGTCCTGGGGCATAATTCCGGACAGACCTTTCATCAAACCACCAAGACCGCTGAATATATCATTTGGCATATTCTTTTCTCCTTTTGTTTTACGGTAATATGACCTTTCCCGTTCCGTCAGAAACCTTGACGGTACCTACCGGATCGGCAAAAGCGAGATACGCGTTCCGGTCGATATCACCGGCGGTTAAGCTGCTGGGCGGAGAAAAATCAAGCGTCAGGGTTTTAAAGGAGCCGGATATACATTCAAGTTCACCGGCTGTACGGTTATATTTGAAAACGCTGGCGGTACTTACTGTTTTATCCCCCTTTGCGGATGGACCGGCCGCATAATACTCGCTGAGTACGGTACCATCGGGAAGCGCCGCTACCTTATTGATCTTTTTATTAATTACCCCGGTGCCGCGGATAGTTACCTCTTCGGTCATCAGGATATTTGTTTTTATATTCAGCGAGATATGTACTTTACTGACATCGCCCTTTTTGATATCCGGTCTTGCATCGGCTTTGGCAATACTTTCTATGTCCCACGTGGTTTCATCACCCCTGGTCTGTTTCCTGACGGGGTCACCACCCAGGGTTTTTCCGGTATTCATAAAATCGTCATACAGGGGAGTAATTACACAATGATTCGCATCCAGGAGCGCGGAACTAAGGTTCATCATTACCATGAAGTTGCCCTTTCCGATATCCACCGCGCTTTTTACCGCATCGGTTTCGGACATATCCTGGGCCGCAATATAGTCGCTGAAACTTTTAAGCAACCCATCAGGGTCATACTGTATCAACCCTGATGTTCCAGGCGCCGGCGCTTTTTTATCGTCCGCGCTTTTTGAAACCGGCGGCGGTACTGGTGTATCTTCGGCGGGTTTCGCCTTAGCGCCGCAGCCTGTGAAGAGTGATACCGCAAAAATACTTATTAATGCAAGGTGAATGAGTTTTCTCATAATTTGATTCCTTTTAAGACTGATAGATACTATTCCAGTCATCGCCTGCAGGGCTATATTTCCGGGTGTAAATTCCATCTTTACCGCATCCTCCCATTTGAATTAAGACTGAATATACCGCACTGAATTAATATGATATAATTACGTATTATAACGATTCCCGCGGAATTCAATTATTTCTGATCAGAGCATACATAGGGCCAATGCATTTGTAATCACCCTAAGGGTGATTTTGTGAAAATTGGAGGAATTTTATTGTGAAGATAAGATGCTTGGCATTTTTTGCCTGCTTTTTAAGTATTCTATCCCTTTTTACAGGATGTCCGGATCGAAAAGATGGTTTTGATCCCAGGAAACCGGTAACCGTGACCATGTGGCATAATTACGGCGGTCAGATGAAAGAGTCCATGGAAGTGTTAATTGAAGAGTTTAACAATACCGTAGGAAAGCAGCGGGGTATCGTTATCAATGTAACTTCGATTGCTGCCTCCAAAGAACAGAACGAAAAATTGACTGCCATCGCGAATGGGGATCCCGGTGCGCCGGACATGCCGGATATTGTAACCGTGTATCCATCTATTGCAGGAACTCTTTTGGAAGCCGGATTAATCATACCCTTGGACAAATACTATACAAGTCAGGAGCTTTCGGCCTACCTCCCCCAATTTGTAGAAGAAGGCCGTCTTCCCGACAGCAAACTGTATGTGTTTCCTATCGCGAAATCTACGGAAGTTCTTTTTGTTAATAAAACCTTGTTTGACCGTTTTTCCGCAGGGACCGGGAGCAGCCTCGAAAACCTTGCCACCTTTGAGGGTATTGCATCGGCGGCAATGGATTACCACGCATGGACCGATTCCCTGACTCCTGATATTAAGGGAGATGGGAAAGCGTTTTATACCGCAGATTCCTGGTTTAATATCGCTGAAGTGGGTATGGCCCAGCTCGGGGATGGGATCATCGGAGTTGATGTGCTGAATACCCGGCATGATGCTTATAAAACTATATGGAATTTCACGGTCTTGCCGGCTATCGGAGGCGGTTTTTTCGTGACTAACGGTTACTCCAGCGACCTCAGCCGGACCGGGGATATCATCTGTTCCACCGGCTCCACAGCCGGGGCGCTGTTTTACGGTAATACCATCACCTACCCCGATAACACGATCGAAGAGGTGGAATATATAGTCCTTCCGTATCCCGTATTCGATGGAGGCAGGAAGGTTGCGCTGCAGCGCGGCGCCGGAATGGTGGTATCAAAATCAGTACCCCTCAAAGAGCATGCTGCGGTGGTTTTCCTGAAGTGGTTTACCGAGCCAAGCCAGAACATCCGTTTTGTTACTTCCTCCGGCTATCTTCCTGTAACGAAAGAGGCATTTGAAGAAAGGATGACCGCGGCAATCCAAAGGGCGGAGAATCCGGCGGTGGGGAGATTGCTGGAAACAGCCACAAAAATGGCCGGTGAATACGATTTTATCGTCGCTCCCAATACGGGTAATTTTTCTTCCCTTTCAGGGGAATACGAAAAAACCATCAAGTCTGCTATGCGGAATGGTCTGGTTCAGGTCCGGCAGGGCGGGGATGCTAAAATAGTCAGCCAGCAGCTTTTTGAAGAATTCATACATTAATATGAAGGGAATTAAGGGAATGAAAAGGCGGATCAGTGTCCCGGTTCGACAGACCCGGGAATCACCTGCCCCAGGGCCGGATGGGTTCTCTCTGCGGTTCAGGCTTTTCACTTTCCTTGCCCTTTTTGCCGCGGCAATTATGATTGGGTTTGTCATAATCCTTTTTTTTAACGGGGTATTTACCCTGGGAATGACCGAAAGCCGTATTTTTCTTGAAAATGAATTGGGTCATACCGCAGATATAATGGAAGACGAATTCGGAACCCTTTCTGTGGAAGGGGTAAACCTGTCAAAAAAACTTGCCGGGAATATACAACGGATATGTTCAGCCGCAGGGGTGGATCCATCAAGCTTAAAAAGTCATCCGGAGCTTTTAGAATCCATACTCCGGGATGTGATGGATCCCATGATCTCGGCCCTGGAAAAAAATACGGCCAGCGCGGTTTTTGTCACCCTGGATGCCACGGTGAATCCCTTGATTGACCATGCGGAATACTCCCGGGCGGGGCTGTTTATCCGGAATATGGAACCCAATGCACACAACCGTTCCTCCCCATCGATCCATTATCTGCGGGGTCCAATTTCTCTTGCCCGGGAACGGAATGTATGGGTACTGCCCCAGTGGCGGATGGAGTTCCGGGTTAAGCCCGGAGACTTTTTTTTTACCACCCTGGAACGGGCAAATTCTGGCCTTGATATTTCCCGTCAATATTACTGGAATTCCAAAAGTCTTCTTGCGGAGGATTATGATCATGCCATGCTTCTCTGTGTTCCCATTATAACACCGGATCAAGGGGTACTTGGGGTATGCGGCTTTGAGGTAAATGCCATGCTTTTCAAGCTGCAGAATGCCCCCGATAACTCGGTGTACAGCCGGGTTTTTTCCATGCTTGTTCCCGTGGAAAATGGAACATTGGACGCACCCCAGGCTATGACGGCCGGCAATTTTTCATCAAATATTAATATCAGCAGCGGGCTGCTTATTTCCGGCGAAAAAAAAGATATGAGCATCTTCACCGATTCCGGCGGAAACCGGTATACCGGAATGTGGCGGGAGCTTAGCCTTTATCCGAAGCAAGCCGTGCATGGCGGGGAACATTGGGCTGCGGCGGTGATGATGCCGGCCCAGGATCTGGATAATTATGGATTGGAAAAAAGCCGGGGGCTTCTGGTATTGCTTATAATTCTTTTCGGGGTAAGCATCGCAGGGGCGGTGCTGGTCAGCCGCAGGTATCTCACCCCGTTGTACCGCGCACTGGATACCGTGAAATCCGGCGGTCTTTCCAGGTATGAAAAGACCCATATCCGCGAAATCGATGACCTCTTTTCCTTCCTTGCTGAACAGGATGCGCTGCGTGAATCCACCGCCGTTAAAAATGCGGGACTCAAAAGTATAAACCATATTCCTCCGCCGGATCCCTACGCTTCTATTACCGCCCAATTTAATGATTTTCTGAAAAAACTGAAAACCCTCTCGAAGGCGGAACGTGCCGTATTTGATCTATACGCCCAGGGTTATTCCGCGCAGAGGATCACCGGGATTTTATGCCTGTCCATGAATACCATAAAAACCCACAACAGACGGATTTTTATGAAACTTGATGTTAGTTCCCGGAAGGAAATGATGGTGTATGTCAATATGCTCAAGGAACAGGGGAGCATCGGAACGTAATCTGCAGGAATTGCCAATCACATCCAAATGCATCGCCGTGACCGTAATAATGGTATCCAGTCCCGGCGTTTAGCTAATTAGTTTTATTCTTAATAATATAAATAGATATGGTGAAAAGAGATAATCAAAAACCTTCTGCACGCTTTCGCGTGCGAGGCAGAGCAGCGAGGTTTATTGGTTCTGTAAGGAATGGATTTTATGTGGAATTAATACCTATACAATGTTCATTTACAAGATTTTAAGAACACCGCAAAGATTCGCACCCGGGAGCGTGCACAAGGTATTACATCCACTTTCGAATAATAAAGGTACATTGAATTTGGCAAAAAAAAGAGCCCCCTTAGGGGTTTTGGAGAAAGAGGATTCGCCTTCCGGACCTCAGCATCCTGCTTCGGCCCTCCATGCCGTCTGTTTGCCTCTTGGTGCATCGCTGCGCCAAGCCCTTTCGGGACCCCGTTTCGAATCCTTTAACTTTACAAAGTACAATACAATAGCATGCATTATCGTAGATCAGCAGGATTAGTTGCACTTTCAGTTATACCATGCTGGTTTTCCCTGACAAATCTGTACAAAAATTGCTGAATGTCCACATCTAACTGTCAGGCCTTTATCGCTGTTGTGCATGTAAGGCGGTGCTATAATTTTCTTACGCATTTTTTTGTTATTTTATTGACATAATATACTTATTAGTATATTATACTAATAAGGTTGAATTATTGATAAGGATAGATTTTTTATGAATAAACGAAATACTGTTCAACGAGCGTTAGTTCTTGAAGCGGTAAAAGAGTTGCAGTGCCATGCCACCGCCGATGAGGTTTACAATGCTATTGTGAAGAAACACCCCAGCATCAGCAGCGGTACGGTATACCGAAACCTGAACTTGCTGTCCGAGATTGGCGAAATCCGCAAAAGAGAAGTTCCAGGCGGAGCCGACCGTTATGACCATCTAAGCCATGACCATTATCATGTCAGATGTCAAAAGTGCGGCAGGGTCTTTGATGTGGACATGGAGTTCATGGCGGATTTGGAAAAGAGTATTACGGATGCTCACGGGTTTACATTTACAGGCCATGATATTGTTTTTAAGGGTATCTGCCCTGACTGCAATACCTGATTCGCAAGGGAGGTGGTGCCGGTGAAATAATTGACTAAGCGCCCATTACATCAAGGGCGACAGTAAACTGATCCATTCAAATATGTGTGCATGCGGGAGCACAGAACAACCCGTAAATATATTCTGAGGAGAAAAGCCATGAAAAGTTTCACTACATTAGACCTGCAGTATGCCCATAGGTTTTATGGGTTCAAAGGCGAAGCACAGTATTTGCACGGACATACGGGAATTCTGACGATTGAAGTTGAAGATCCGGTCAACATGGGCGTCAATATGGTATTCCCTTGTAACGAAATCAAGAAAACCGCCTGGGAAGTTTTGCAGAACTTTGACCATGCGCTGGTTTTAAGGCAAGATGATCCGTTGCTTCCCGCAATTCTTGGTGTCTATGATGCACAGGGCATTAAGGACGGAGCGCCGACTAATAAACAAAAAGGCCCCGCTTTCAAAACGGAACTTGCTACGGCGTACCCGGAATGCCGTTTGGTTGTTACAAAAGAAACAATGACCGTCGAAGGCATGATTAAAATCGTTTACGATTTACTAAAAGAAAAGCTAAATATTGTCAAAATCACGTTTACAAGCGGTGTAAACGGCGCTACACAAGAATACGAATCCCAAAGTGAAAGAAGCCGCTGCCCGCTATGTGGCATTGCGCTGAACGAAAATGGCGTGTGTCCAAAATGCGGATACAAAAAATAGCCTAATGTATCACGCGCATGGCGGAAGCATGTACAGCACGCCCTGGTTCTGTTCTTTGGAAGAGACCAGGGCGGGAGGCAGCGTCCCGCAAAGCTAACGGGAGCCGCCGTACCAGTGAAGCCGGTTTTGCCGTAAAATGAAACGGCTGGAAAAAGGGGCAGGATCGCTTTTAATCCTGTTCCCTGTTTTCCGGCGGCGAAATGGTACGGCAAAAATTCTGATTGTCAATGGTTTAAGGGTGGATATTTTTTCACGCTCTTTGTGAAAAGATACTACCCGTCCATTGACAACCGGAACGAACAAAAAAGAGGACTGCCATGGGGCAATCCTCTTTCCTGTGTGCGTTCTTATTCACGGATAATTTCTTCCTTAATTTGGAGAATAGGGGATTCGCCTTCCGGGCTTCGGCATCCTGCCTCAGCCCTCCAGGCCGTCTGCGTGCCTCTTGGCGCATCCCTGCGCCAAGCCCTTCGGGACAGCACTCCGTTTCGAATCCCAATTTATAAATAACGTTGAATTTGGAGAATAGGGGATTCGCCTTCCAGGTCTCGGCATCCTGCCTCAACCTTCCAGGCCGTCTGCGTACCTCTTGGCGCATCCCTGCGCCAAGCCCTTTCGGGACGGTACTCCGTTTCGAATCCCAATTTATAAATAACGTTGAATTTGGAGAATAGGGGATTCTTTTTAAAGGTAATGTAATTTGTTTTAGTATAAGTAATTATAAAATACCAGTTTACAAATAGCCTACAAATAAAATCAATATCTTACATTTATTGAAATATTTTCACGAATAGAAGCATTTTTATAAATCATAATAATACCAGCAGAGTAGCTTTGAATATTTTTTTTTGCAGAAATATATAAGGTTTTATTATCATTTGAAATGGAATATGTTAAATCGGTTAATCCATTTGGCAAAGAAATATTTTTTATTTCCAATACTTCATGATCAAATCTTTTATTTACGCTATAACTAATATACCAATTTTGAATTGCAGATCCAACAGGATGTTTAACTTGGTAACCATTTTTGTTTAATGAAAAAGTATGAATATGCCATTCTGGAACATGAGAATCCTCATCAGAGCTACCATGATTTACTTGTTGTGTAGGTACCGGAATGAATGTTTGTTGATCGCAACTCATAATTATCAGTGAAAATAATATTATAATAAATATTTTTCTCATAACTATCTCCTTAATTTATTTTAATGCATTATATTCAAAATAATTATCAGAACCATTTGATAACGCTATAATCCTAGACTCTTTGCTTGCAGTAGTCATATATATTTGTATATTTTCTAATATTTTTTCGAGAGAAAGACTACCTAGATGCCATTTTGCTTTTTTTGACCCAGAAGAAAATTCTTCATCAGAAAATGAAAAGTCAAGATGCCCATTTGAAAAAAATAAAAAAACGCTAGTGCATATATAATTATCATTGTTTGAATATTCAATTATGGCAATTCTCCATTTTAAATTTTGTTCTGTTTTTTCTTGATATATTTCATGGTCTAGGATATAATATTCTGAATTGATAATTTGATCACTAAATTTTAGCACAAACAATTCAAATATATCTTGTTTAGTAACCTTTTCTGATTCGGATATATCTAATATAGTCTTATTATTTGTTTCTGAAAAAGAAGCAACGGAGCAACATAATATAAGAAAAAAAATAAACAGACATTTCCTCATAGATTACCACCATTGATTATAGCTGATTTCTCGTAACAATTCCTTTAACTATATATAAAGAAATTATATCACATCTATCAATAATTGTATCCCCTTTGTAACCTGGATTTGATGCTCTTAAAATAATTTTGTTTTTATCATCATCACACGGAAAAATGAGTTTAACTGTCCTCATATTGTTTGCCCCTGCTCCGGTAACAACAACATGCGCCTCACCCCATAAAATTATATTTTGATTTGTGACTTGTTTTATAGCAATTATATCCCCAGACTTTATTTTTGGAAACATAGAATCACCGTAAACCGGTAAAAAAGCTGTACAGTCATTAAATGGCTGAAAATTTATCATATACTCAGGCGTTATTGAAGGATCAATCAGGGATTCAGAAATATGGGCTGCCACATCAAGATCATAAAAAGGAACTCCCTCATTAGAATCATAATTATGTTTTAAATTACTATCTCCGTTTTCTATTAACTCATCTACTGTAGTACCAAGAACCCTAGCGACCCTATGAAGGTCTAAAGAACCCGGATTACTATCATCATCGATGGTCCATCTTGATAATGTTTTATAAGAAATATCCGCTTTTTCCGCAACCTCCTTTTTTGTCATTTTAGATTTGTCTATGGCCACATTCAAATTTCTACTAATCATACAACAATCTTCGGCCTTTTTATGCGAAAAACAATGGACAATTTTGAGAAATAAGCTTGACAAAATCTCAAAAATGTCCGTATAATAAGACATATAGAAGATCAACATTGGTTCAGCAGGGTGATAAAGGAAGTTGACTGTCCGTCGCTGGTCCGCCGGAGCCGCAGGGCACCATCAGTCAGATTCCTTTTTTCGAGCGTCGAGAGCTTCTTTGATAAGGAGTTCGATCATGTTGTTTCTTGTACGGCTTTCAGTTTGTGCCAGTTCGTCAATTTGGTTTAGGTATTCAGGTTCAAGCCTGATGCTTATTTGTTCTTTTGGCATATAAAAATTATCGGTCTTTTAAAAAAAAGATTGATTGTGATTGACAATAAAGATTGAACGTGATACAATCAATCACATAAAGAAAAACACTGGGCAAGCAGTGAAATAAAGGAAGTTGACTGCCTGGACTTGCCTCCAGGTCACCGGATGAGAGGTGAACAGTCAGCTTCCTTTTTTGTTTGGAGGAAATCAGGATGAACATGGGGTTTAAAGTCGGAGATAAAGTCACATACACCAATGACAATGGGGCTGTTTTTGAGGGTCATACAATCACAAAAATCGATGAAAACCAAAAAACAAATATGTTGGCGAAATACGGAAGTATCTATTTTCTCGATTTGGACTGCTATTGGTACCCTGTCCATCCGGACAATCTCAAAAAAGAGATTTTTGCATGAATTATTTCTCCCTGTATGGTGTTTCGGACCGGCAAGGAGTCTATTGGAGGATCAGATGGACACGGGAAGCGTACAGTTAAACCTTACACTCGATCAGTATCGGATCCTGAAGTTTGCGGTATATGAAGAAATAAGGTCCCTCGAAGAACTCAAGAAGGAATTCGATTACCTCGGGCGCTCTGACGAATGGCTAACGAAAAGGCTTGAAGATGCCAAGGCTGTTTTTCGAATGATTTCGGAACAAATGTTTTGATAGGGGTAAAAATGGAATATGAAAGACCTTTAACAATTGAACAGGCTGCAGAGTTTTTAAATTACAGTCTTGTTTATTTTAGAAAGCTGGTTGGACAGGGATTGGTACCTTATTACAAACCTCTTGACGGAAGAATATTTTTTAAAACTTCGGAGCTGTGTGAGTTTGCCTATCGGAATAAATATAAGGCTGATTATGAGCTTCAACAAGAAGCCACAACCATTATAAACAAAACCAGGAGGAAGGTGTCATGAAAGTAGAGAAAATGAAATGTTCTAATTGCGGCCATGAAACAGAAGCTCTTTGCCCTGAATGTGGATATAAACATTTCAATGAAAACCCAACACCCATTTTTGATTTTGAAATTCTTGAACAAATTGTAAATGGAAGACTTGAAGCAGAGTGTCTTATAAACATTGCTTCTTTTTTCCAATGGGAAATAACTCCGCAAGATTCTGATGGATACAAGGTTCTTGACGGGGTGATCAAAAGGCTAACAGAAAAATATGTAAAAACTAAAGAGCTTGAGGCAAAAGTAAGTTAAGGGGAGGGCAGGGGGAAGCGTTGGCCGGAGATTCTTCCTTCTGTAGTAATATCCGGCAATTTACACCTTGCGAGGTAGGTTGCATCAGGTACCAAATGTAATGTGGGTTCGATTCCCGCCGGGGTGATAGCCAAAAGGCAGGATGTTTTATGGAAAAAGTAAATTTTCATACCGGCTACGGCAACGGCTACGGCTGAAAATATGGTTCAGGGAGATATATACCATGAATAAAAAATCAATTGGATTCCCGATTACAAGACGGAAATATCTCCTTGAAAAGATTCTTAGATTATTAGGATTTAAAAAATGACAGCGAAAGAAATGATTTTTGAATACCTGGATAACTCGAATCCTGGAACACGGTTCACGGGTTATGACTTAGTTAGACGTGGAATGCACTGTCTTGATGAAATGCATTATCCAGATACTTATTTGCGATACATCAGAGAATACAGACAAAAAACTGGTAGAGAAATTGTAAATATCAATAAAAAGAAATCTATATACGAAGTGATTTCTTAGGAAGGATTGAAATGAAAATTATGTTTGATGGATTAGTTTTAAACCTATTTTCTGATAAGAAACCAGTCCTAAATATTTCTAAATCTATTGGATGCTGTGAATTCAAAGGTAGCAGAAAACCAATGGCAAAAAAGAGTCTGGATGGAAAACCACTAATAAGTGGAATACATAAATGGGGTCACTTTAATGGAGATATGAGATATGAGTTTTAAGTCTTATCTAAAAAAGAAAAATACCCTTAAGAGTGGAAAGAGGAAAAACATTGATGAAATGAATTTCCATGAGCTTATAAAAGTTTGTGATAGAGAATTTTCACTGTATGTAAGGATGAATGCAGCGGAAGAGAATGGATTAGTTAAATGCTGCACTTGCGAAAGAATAAAAAAGTGGAATGAAGGAATTGACCTGGGTCATTACATAAACCGGCACTACTATGCTGTTCGTTTTGATGAAAGAAACACTGGACCGCAATGTAAATGGTGTAATTCTTTCAGAGAGGGAGAAAAACATTTATTTAAAAAATATCTAGTTGAAAAATATGGAGACTGGGAAATAGGAAAGATGGAATTAATCGCTCATGAAACCAAGACAATAAATAAGGAATGGCTTATTTATCATATCAATTTTTATAGGAAGAAAAATAAAGAATTAAAGGAGAAGTTTTTATGAAAACATTTAAAGGGTTTGACAAAGATCTGAAATGTCGTGGATTTCAATATGAAGTTGGAAAAGAATACGAAGAAAAAGAAGCAAAACTTTGTTCTAAAGGTTTTCACGCATGCGAATATCCTTTAGATACTTTTCGATATTATCCTCCTTCGGAAGGGCGATATGCAGACACGGATTTGAATGGTGTTACAAACGAAAAAGATAGTGATAGCAAAAGGGCGGGAATCCATATAAAAATCAATGCAGAAATAGGAATAAAAGGAATAATCGATGCTTCTGTAAAATTCATCCTTGATCACATAAAGAAATCAAATACAGAAACCAATACCGGGGGCCAATCAGCGGCTACCAATACCGGGGACCAATCAGCGGCTACCAATACCGGGTACCGATCAGCGGCTACCAATACCGGGGACCAATCAGCGGCTACCAATACCGGGGGCCAATCAGCGGCTACCAATACCGGGTACCGATCAGCGGCTACCAATACCGGGGACCAATCAGCGGCTACCAATACCGGGGGCCAATCAGCGGCTACCAATACCGGGTACCAATCAGCGGCTACCAATACCGGGGGC
>JAVBPH010000024.1:0-25829 GCA_031549725.1 Treponemataceae bacterium | reverse complement strand
TGGATTGAATATCCGGCGAGCAATCCGTGAAGGGGAACGGTTATATCTCAGCTGTTATGGGGGCGGTGTTGTATACAATATACGAACCAAGGACATAGAAGAAGCTTATATCAGTCCATATGAAGATACAATGGTGGAATTAATCCCGTTTGGAGGAAAGACATATATTAATATCATCGATACTTTATATAATCCGCAAAAAGAGTAGAGACCCTTGTAGTAATAACATGATGAAGGAAGGGGGAACACAATTAGTATATGTCCTGGGTATGACAATAACCGCATGTTTGTTTTTATGCAGATACCGGACGGGTAATTCCCTCTTAAAGCAACATTGAAGAAACAAAATATATGTGTATATAATTATATTAAGATGTTTTCATTATTAGTGCTGATGATCAGTAAAGGAATTACAGAGGAAAATCAAACATGAAAGAATATACTTTTAAAGGACAATATTCATTGGACGATTATATCCAGATGAACAGATTTTATCTAAAGGAAATGTTGTTTAAAAAGAAAACCGGCCTTATTTTGATGATATGTTTGATAATTTTTTTGGCGTTGTTTGTGTTTTATCTTGCCTTTGAAGGCGAGTTTGTACCCTTGCGGTTTGTTCTTTTATTGCTGTTGATTCCGGTTTTATTTGTTTTTATGGGGATGCGCCAGAAATCATTCTATAAAAAATATTATAAAAACGATAAATTAATTAAGGAAGAAAGAACCTATACAATAAATGAAAAAAACATCTCTGTGGAAACTGAAAGCGGCAATTTGAAGCTGTCCAAGGAGACTATCAACCGGATAAAATTTGACAAGGATTCCATATATGTTTTTACCGCCGAAAATGCGGTGCAAATAATTAAGGAAAGGTACTTAAACAGTCCGGAGGAATTTTTGGAATTAAAAAGTTTTTTCAAACAGCACTATATGTGATTGGCGCCCTGAATGCGGATTATCCCTGTGATTAATAAAAGCGGAATGTAAGGAGGACAGAATATTATGCATATTGGATTACTAATATTTTTTATCATCCTGGTATTTGTATGGGCTATCCTGAGAAATACCATGACAAAAAAAACCAATGAAAATGATTCCGCCGGCGATGATCAGGAAAACAGTGAGGAAAACATTGATATTGAAGAAATATTCTTTGAGGAAGTAAGAAACGGTGAATCTGCGTATAAGCTGCTGAATATCTCAAATCAGTTTGACCTGATGTTCATAAAATCCTTGTTTCAGTTCGAACAGATTCCATACCGGACGGAGTCTGAATTTCAGTCAAGGCTCAGGCCGGGTATGCTGGTCGGCGGGTTTGCTAAAACAGGAGTATATATCCTAGAAAAGGATTATGACGATGCAGTTAAGGTAGTTGCCAGATACATTGACAACAAAAAAGAAGGCCATTTGGAAAAGGTGCCCAACCGGACTCCCGTGGAAATACTTGTGGGCGGATGGACTGTTCCGGGAGCAGATGATATTGATGGAATAGACATATTGTATAAATCCGGCCAGCAGGATACATAAATATTGTTTTGATATACACCGGTCTCCTGAAAAGCAATACCTGGTTCCGTGAATTTTGTTTCCCGTATAAAAGCAAATCAAATCAAATTTAATAAGAAATTTCCGGTTATATTCTTATCCTGACGGAAGGTAATGTATGTACGAATGGCACCAATTAATTCAGCTTGTGGTTGAAGAAATTGATGAAAGAATAAACCATGCCGATGATGGGGCATTAACTTTGCGGTCCCTGTCAAAAAAGCTGGGTTATTCCGAGTTTCATACCACAAGAAAATTCAAGGAGCTTTCGGGAATGCTGTTAAGGGATTACATAAAGCTTCGGAAACTTGCATTTGCATTAATCGATGTCCGGGATTCAACGGCCGGATTCCTGGATATCGCGGTGAAATACGGGTTTTCCAGCCATGAAGCTTTTACCAGGGCTTTTAAAAATGCCTATGGTATTACCCCAAAACACTACCGGAAAAACCCTATCCCCGTGGTGCTCCGTACAAAAATCAATACCTTTGACCGTTACATTTTAGGAATAGGAGAAATTGGTATGGTCAAATCAACGGAAGAAGTAAAAATCTATTTTATCTCAATGCCGGCTCACAGGTTTCTGCACATTAAAAATTACAAAAGCAATGGATATTTTGACTTCTGGGAAAAACAGGAACACGTTCCCGGTCAGAACTGTGAGACTATTTGCGGCCTGCTGGACAGTATTAAGGGAAAACTGGATGGTCAGGACGGGATAACCGGAAAGTTCAGCGGTCAAATAATGGCCCGTATATATGAGCCGGACCGCAGAATCGCCGAAGCCTACGGCGTCCGCCTCCCGGTGAATTATAAAGGTTCCATCCCGGCAAACATGCTCGTAATCGATATCCCCGAGATGGAGTATATTGTTTTTGAGCACGGCCCGTTTAATTATGACGGGGAAAGTGAAACCGTGGGCAGGAAATTACAGAAAGCCATAGATGGTTTCGATTTTTCGAAAACCAATTATAAACCTGATGCAAATCCCGGAAGGATTTCCTACTTTTATTTTGACCCGGAGAGTTTTGAAAAACGGATTCAGCCGGTAATTAAAAAATAACAGAATCATTAGTCTGTCCCGGCGGGTTGTTTCCCGTACCCGCCGGGGTATGCGGGTCATTAATAGAATTCATTATCTCTGCCAGGACATGACAATTTCCATATGCCCGGTCTGCTCATCAATCTGTTTTTCTATCTCAGCAAAGCCATTTTTCCTGTAAAACATGATACTCCGGGTGTTTTCCTGGTACACCGAAAGAACCAGTTTGTTTTTCCGCAGCTTGGTATGTTCCATCAATGCGGTCCCGATTCCTTTACCCTGGTTTTGGGGTGAAACAAAAAGGGCTTCTATTCTATTATCCTGAAGTGAAATAAATCCGCTTATTTCACCATCCCGTTCATATACATAGGTCTCTGAATTTGGGATATATATGGACCTCATGTCGGAAACTTTTGACTGCCAGTAAGCAGGATCAAGAAAGTTATGGGATTGCGAGGAGGCTTCGAGCCATATGGATATGACCGTTTCCATGTCACCGGAACGGAATGATCTTATCATGGTAATCCTTTGCTGGTATTGGCTTGTAAGGGTATCATAAAAATAAAATTACAGTAACAAGTATTGTCTATCCATAATAAAACGGCAGAAAATATTTATGAATTACCGCCGGCTCTTATAAATTACCCAATTTTTCATTATACTCATAATATGAAAAAGATTTTATTTATTGTATTGGCAATGGGTGTGTTCTTTTCCTGCAGCAACACCCCGAAGAATTCCCCTGCGGACAAGCAGGATGTTTCTCTGCTCAAGGGAAAATGGCTTCTGGCAGAACTGCAGGGGAAACCATTCATTCAAAACCCCCAGCAGAGGGAAGCATTTATTGAATTTGATACTGAAAAAATGCAGGTATCGGGGAACAGCAGTTGCAATTTGTTCGGCGGGAATTTTACAGTACCGGACCCGGGGAAAATCTCTTTTTCTCCTCTGCGTTCAACCCTTATGGCTTGCCCGGATATGGAAACTGAAAATGCCCTTTACAAAGCTCTGAATGATACCTCGGGTTTTTCCGTTAAGAATGATGTCCTTACGCTTTTTAATGCAGACAAGACTGTCCTGGTTAAGTATAAAAAAGCATCCGCTTCCTAGTTAACACCACCTCTGCTGAAATTATCCTTCACAGAGGTTTTTGCTTAAACAAACTTTTTTCCGGATTTTATCAGATTTAAAATTGATTCCATTGCGAGTCTGAAAGAAAAATATTTGTCCTGGAACAGGTGTCTTTCCATCTGCAATCTGATTATTTCGGTTTCCAAATATTCTGCAAATCCGGATTTTCCGCTTGACCAGTTTCAGATGGCCAATCATAATTAGCAAATCCGCCGATTAAGGAGAACATTATGTCAGAAGTTATTCCGTCCCGGGTTCTTAATGAATTATATATTTTTCTTGATGTGGGATTCCTGGTCTTTCTGGGAACCCTGCTGCTGTTCCAGAAACGGAAGGTTGCCTTTTTAGTTGGATTACTGGCGGGACTACTGTATTTTGTGGTGGATTACGGTATTTTTTACCACCTGCTGGGAACCAGGACTGTTACCGGCGCCAACACGGCCCTTTTCCTTTTCTGGCTCAGCATGAGTTACGGATTCACCAATTTTGTCTGGATATGGCTTTGGCTGGATAAGGACAAGCATCTTTTTGAATGGTCCCTTTTGATTATTGCGGGCTGGCTGACCGTGGCTTTGCTCAGCCGGAATTTTGGGGGGCCCTTTGGGGAAATTGCCATTTCCCGGGGAACCAACTCGTACCATGGGGTAATGGCATTGA
This sequence comes from Treponemataceae bacterium, assembly GCA_031549725.1. Classification (GTDB taxonomy): domain Bacteria; phylum Spirochaetota; class Spirochaetia; order Treponematales; family Breznakiellaceae; genus UBA937. The sequence goes on along the minus strand of JAVBPH010000024.1, from coordinate 21,454 downwards.
TGATGTTTGTGGGTTATGCCGTGGTATGCATCTATAACATGCAGAGGAAGGAACCCATATCCATTTTGTGGCTGCTTATTATTGGAATTCTGGTGCAGTTTGCCTGGGAAGCGGTACTTTTGGTAACGGGTATCCGGGCCACAGGCTGGCAGCCCCTGGTGGTTGACTCCCTCATAGAAACAAACCTGGGATTACCCTATATGTACTTTATCCACCGGGCGGTATCCCTACGATTTGCCCCATCCGGGCAGAGGATCCTGGCAAAAGCTGATTATCCTGAGGAAGAAGCATTGAATCCTGTTTCGGTTCCCGAATCAGACTGAAAAGGTTTATTCGGAAGTCTGGGTTAATAAATTTCCTGCCGAACGAGCCGCCGTTGGATATAGCGCATCGCTAAAGATGTCCCGGGGAGGTTCATTTTGCTTTCAGGGTATTTTTAATATCCGTTTGTTCCAGTATGAATTGGTCCCGGCAAAAAATAAAACCCCTCTGCAGAGGGGTTTTATTTGAAATCAATCTCAAATAATCTGAAGCCAGGAACTTGATCTGATTATCCTAGAGGCTAAAGACGGATTGCCTCCACCATGTAGCGGATATCATACCCTGTATCACCTTGTTTTTTCATTTCAATTACAAAAATCATGGAGCCGTCCCGGGGGGCTATCATCACCTTGCGGATGCTGTACGAAGCAATGAGGGGCCGTTTCAGCTGGGGGGTTCCCACCACGTAGGATTTCTTTGTCCCGTTTTTGGCAGTATATTCAAGGTTAATAAAAAATGATGATTTCAGCTGGGCTCCGGTACCTTCAATATAGGGTACCAGGGTTGCCTTGTAACTTGCACCGGATTCAAAATCCCTGAATTCGATGGATTCCTTATTCTGACCAACACTTCCGTCTTCCAGGGAAATATACAGGGGCTGTCCCTGAAAAAGGTAATCCACGCCGTATTTATCAGACAGGGCGGCATTTTTTGCTACGAGTCTATAGAGAGCGCCGGAACCGTCCTGTCCTGCTACCACAGAGCCGGTGTGGACATAGGATATTTTCCCTCCGGAAACGAAGTTGTTTTTGGGAACATCCACCAGGTACAAATCTGCCCAGGGTTTTAATGTTCCGGACTGAACTCCGTACTGCCCAAACATATATATTTTTCCATCCGGGGAAAAGCCCAGGTCCACAAATACTGCGGTGTCACCCGCCCAGAGGCAGGACGACCCCAATATAAGGGCAATAACCAAACAAATAAAGATTTTCCTCTTCAGCATTCAGGTCTCCTCTTTGCATAGGATTAAAATAAATAAACCTATATGTTTACATATCGGAAAAATTTATCGAGGTCTTAAGGAATTAGAATGTTATTGCATAAATGCTTCGGAAATTTTGATGTCCGGTATCCCAACTCCTGGGAAGGGGAAGCCGGGAAAGTACCGGCATTCTGTCTGCTTCAGATGCTGAACCTGATGGAAATTTATTTTTATCCTGAAATACATGGATATGGGAATGTTCCATTTGACCGTTTTATACAAAGTAGTTCCCTGTATGGACAGAGCCGGGTAAACGGACAATAGAATATTATAAATAGTAAGATTTTTAGAAGATGAGCCTGGAAAACCGTGGGTATTTTAACGGTCTGAATCCGGCGGTCACCAATCCTCTATCATGGAGTAGAGCTTTTTTGTGGTATTCCAGTTCCGGATGGTGATATATTTATACACCGGCAGCTCAATTATCTTTGGCAAATAGCTTCTTCCGGCATGGCTTTTTGCATAAGAAGCGTAGATGACAAATTTCCCTTCATGGATGGTATCCACCTGGTCCCGGACTTTTATTTCTTTTATGGAATCCGACGGTTTATGGGGATGCATAAAATAAAGTACATTATACTTGAATTGATCATTTTCCCCAAAACCCGGCGGCGCCTGTTCCACAATCTGTCTGATTTCCTGATCCGTAAAGATCATTATTTCCAATTCAAGATTAAGGGCCTCCCGGAAACCCGATTTGATTTTCTTTGCCAGGCTGATTTTATCTGTTTTGGCTGATGTAAAAAGCACATTCCCGCTTTGGATATACGTTTTTACACCGGTGAAGCCCAGGCCTTCAAAAATGGTTTTCAGGACATCCATTTTGATGATGTTTTTACCGCCCACATTAATGCCCCGGAACAATGCAAGATATACCATTTTTTCCTTATTATTTGATATGTATTGGTCTATATATGCTGAAAAGCATTAAGGTGTCCTACCTACCGGTAGGTATATACCATTTTTTCCTTTATTTGATGTGTATTTGTCCATTTATATTGAATAGTATTAAGGTCTCCTACCTACCTACCGGTAGGTAGGAGACAACCCTCAAAAAATCCTCATAATATCTGGCTACACGGACATCTATAGAAGAAACAAAAATATTCCCCGGATAATCCCCCTGGAACAGGGATCAATTCACCCTTATTTCGGATGCCGCCAGTCCTTCCCGGGTGTAAATCCTTTGGGGGTTAACCGGATCCAGCATCCGCTGTCCCCGGTGATAAAACACATAGTGGTACTGTCCCGGCGGGAGGGAGAGGGTCAGGTTGTATACCCCCGGGGAGGTTTCCCTCATTTGGTACATAAACGGGTCCCAGCCGTTAAAGCTGCCGGCCAGGGTAACGGTTTCTCCGGAGGGGCCGCTGAATCTGAAAGTAATGCTTCCCGATTCATCCTGCTGAATCTGGTAATTCCGCTGTATCACCGGCAGGGTAATTACCGAATATTCCAGACCGGAATTCAAATCGATCTTTTTGTTTGGATTGGCCGGGTCGGTGGTCCACAAACCATCAATAACAAGCCGGTAGGATATCTCGGACATATTCAGGGGAATAGTAAAGGTGTAAAAAAGAATCCCCGAATCGGCAAAAACGATCTTTGGAGGGAGCGCTTTTTTGGGATCCGGATTAACCTTTGCGGGGGCTTCTTCCTTGGGAACCATCAGTTTCCTGAACCAGTAAACCCTGGAAAAACCCTCATGGGCAAAGGCAATCCCCACCCGTTTGTATTCCGATGGTGCGGTAAATATTACGGCATCCTCAAATACTTCAGGAGTTCCGGGGCTATTTATCGATAGAAGATGATCGATAAATTCATAAGATTCTGTATCGACTGCGCTAATATTGCCGATAATAAACAATAGAAGCATCAGATTAAAAATGTACTTCATAGTTCTTTACAATTATCGGCTGATGCTTCAATATCTTGATTATGCCATCGATAAAAGAGCTTGAGGAATTTAAACAAACTTTCCGCACCATTGGCAATGAAGCCGGCGCAAGCGCGGAGAGGGGTATGGTTTATAATGACCTGCCCCTTCCCGATACCGAACCCGTTGGCAATCCCTTTGCAGGCAGTACAGCTCCGCCCGGACCCGGCGGCGGTTTTCCCCCGGATCTGTTTTCCGGTACCCCCGCGGAGGAAAACACCGGTTCCGGGGAGGATCTTCAGGGTGATGGGGATTTTGATTTTGGGGCTTTCCTGGATACCATCCCGGACGACCTGACGGAAGCTTCAAGCCAGCCCGGCTCCCCAAATATGGGCAGCGCCGATGACGATATGGATTTTAATGATGGCCTGGGAGATCTGTTAAGCGGATTTGCCGACGACATAGAAGCGGAACGGGCGAAGCCCGATGATGATACGGGATTTGAAAATATCGAAACCGCCGGAGAACCGGATTTTGAGGATTTCGGCGATTTCAGCATCCCCGATGAACCGGAAGGTACGGACAACCTGGATTTGGGAAATCTTGATGAACTTGGTTCCTCCGGTGAAAATCCGGATTCCGGAGATTTCAGCATCCCCGACGATTCCATGGACATGGGCATTATGGATTTTGGGGACCTGGACAGTCCCGGTACCGCAGAAGATTCTGCCGGTGCCGGTGCCGGGGAACCGGATTTTGAAGATTTTGGTGATTTTAGTGTTCCCGAAGATTCCGCAGATCCCGGCAATATGGATCTGGGAAACCTGGACGATCTTGATTCCCTGGGAGATCCCGCCGACGCGGTGGATGCGGACTTTGAAGTGCTTGACAGTTCCAATCCGGATGAAAACATCGATACGGAAAGTACGGAATTTGGGGATTTTGGCGATTTCAGTATCCCCGGGGATACTGAAGATATTCCTGTTCAGACCGCCGACAACCCCGGGTTAAGTGATGAAGAAATGTTTTCCCTCTTCTCGGAGGATCCCTCCCACGTCCCCAGTCAGGAACCCCAGGATGATGTTTCTATTCCTGAAGATAATTTCCCGGAAATGGATGACCTGCCTGATGTGGAAGACCTGCCCAGTTTTGAAGACGCCCCGGAGGATGAGGGTTTCTCCATGGATATTGATTCCCCTCCGGAGGATCTGCCGGACCCGGGGGATGATTTCAGCGGCGATGGTTTCGATTTTTCCATTCCCGAGGGGGATGATACATTCGGGGAAATCCAGGATGATACCCCTGCCGCGGATGGGGAGTTTTCTGTCCCGGATATGGATGATACCTCCGGGGATGCCATGGATTTGGGCGGTGAATTCTTTGAACCCGCCGAATCCGGGTCCGACGACGGCTTATCCCCGGATTCTTTCGATAAATTTAGCCTCGACGGGGAAAATGATCTTTCATCATCCTTCAACCTGCCCGAATCGGACTTCAATATTGATGACGTGGCTTTTGAAGGAACCAGTAACCTGGATGACAGTGGTTTTTCCCTGGCCGGGATAGACAATGATTTTAAAAAATCCTCCGGGCCGGCTAAACCCCGGATCCAGCCGGGATCATTTAAAGCCGAAGCATCCCCGGATGTGGAGGAAATCCAGCTCTCCCAGGAAGATCTGGCTAAACTCGAAAAAACCCTTAATTCATATCCCCTTAATTTAAGGATAGCCTGCGAGGAGCTGATTGCGGAACAGGCGGTGGCCCCGGAGCTGATGTCCGAATTGATCAAGAAATTAATCAACGGGGCTTCGCCTAAGGAAACCGCCAACCTGGCCGGAAAAATCCTGGGAAGAACCATTCCCATTCCCAGGGGTTTTGAAAAGAAAACCGGGGAAGAACTGGAGGCGGAACAGGCCTCGTTTGGGTATGTTTTTGTCCATAGCTTCCTGCCGGTTTTCAGGACCTTTCTAATAATAGCCTTGGTGCTTCTTTCTCTGGGTTTTTTAATCCACCAGTTTGTGTACATACCGGTCAAGGCGGACGGAATATACAAGAGGGGTTACGAACGGATAGGAAAAGGTGAATATGCCCGGGCAAATGAAAATTTCTCCGAAGGTCTGAGGGTCAAAAAAGTCAAAAAGTGGTTTTTCCGGTATGCGGAAGCATTCAGGGATGCCCGGCAATACGCATTTGCTGAACAGAAATACGATGAACTGCTCAGACACTATCCCAGGGATAAACAGGGGGCTTTGGATTATGCCCATTTGGAAACATTTTATCTATATAATTACCAAAAGGCGGACAGGATACTAAGGAATAATATCCTGGATTATTCGGTGGATGACCGGGAAGGCCTTTTTGCCCAGGGGGAAAACTTCCTTGCCTGGGGTGAAATTGACCCATCCCAGCTGGAAAATGCCCGGGCGGCATTTGCCCGGCTCATGGAAAAATACGGGGAAAAAGATATCTATCTGGAACAGATGCTTAAGTATTTTATCCGGACGGACAACCTGGCCCAGGTGCTTCCCCTGAAGACCTATTTTATGGAATCCCCCAAAAAGAAGATTGCCGCCCCAACCCTGGCTGAATTGGGAGGGTATCTGCTGGATAAAAAATTTGAACAAGTCCGGGGGGTGCCGGATGAAAACGTCGAAAATATCGAAGGTATCAGGGATCTGCTTCTCCGGGCGGTGTATGCTGATCCGGCCCTCCCCGAATCCCATTACCATCTTGCCCGGTATTACAGCCGTTTCGGCAGTATCCAGGAGGAAAGGGTTGTCCTGGAAACGGCTATAAAAGCCTTTGATGCTGCGCCGGAATTGTCGGCAAAACGGTTGGGCTACCGGATAGATGCCCAGCGCAGATACGCCTGGATTTTAACCACCACCGGCACCGGTTCTATTACGGACGAGACGGCTGTTAATGCCCAGGCGGCGCTGATAAAAGGTATCAACCTGTACGAAGATGCATTAAAACGCCGGGTTCTTTCCCGGTCCCCGGCTTTTGGCCGGCTGTATGCGGATTTAGGTGATATAGAATATTTTAAAGGCAATGACCTGGATGCTGCCCTTCAGAATTATCTTAATGCGGAAAGAAACGGCTGGCATCCTCCGGAAGTAATCTACCGGATGGGGTATATCTATTATCATACTAATAAGATGGCGGATGCCATGGACCGGTTCTTCGAGGTATCCACCGCCATGCCATTAAACCGGCGGCTTTTGTACACCCTGGGGAATACATCCTATTTGCGGGGTAATTATTTTGTTGCCCAGGGGTATTACAGCAGGCTTCTGGATCTGCTTGAAAACGAACGGAACCGATTCCCTACGCTGCTTCCCCACGACAGGCCTGAGCATTATGAACTGGCCGAACGTATTATGAGGGCTCAGAATAACCTGGGAGTAACCCTGAGTGCCCTGGCGGAAAGGACCGGCAATGTGGGTTACAGGACCAGGGCATTAGCCCTGTACAGCGAATCCGGACGGGCTTGGGATTTCCTTACCCGGAATCCCACCACCGTGGTCAGGCTTTTTATTCCGGGGACCAATATTCCCGCGAGAAATCAGGCATTGGACAACACCAAATATACCCTGTATCCGGAACCGGGGACTGAGCCTCTTATTTATACGCTTATTGATAAGGATGTGCTGGAACCATCGATATGGGAAGACCTGACCCGGTCCCCCGCGGAGTCGGCTAAGGATATTCCCTACAGAATCAGGAACAAGGAATAGAAAGGTTTTTAAAGGGAACCCATCAAACATCAGCTTTTATGGGTTCCTGGAATATGACGGGATTTTGCCAGGAACATTCTGATCCAGGTTATATGCCGGGCCGGGTAATTTTTTTTTACTTGAATACCTGCTATACTTCTTATACAATTAATAGATTATGCCGATTGATATTTCTAATCCTTTAATAGTTCAAAGTGACAAAACCCTGCTGCTTGATGTTCATGCCCCCCTGGCGGAGGAAGCCCGGGCAGCCATTATGCCTTTTGCCGAACTGGAGAAATCACCTGAACATATTCATACCTATAGAATAAGTCCACTTTCACTCTGGAATGCCGCCAGTGCGGGTTTTTTCCCTTCGGATATTACCGCCGTACTGGAAAAGTATTCCCGGTATGCCCTGCCACAAAGTATTGTGGAAGGTTTTGCGGATGTGATGAGCCGTTATGGCAAGATCCGGCTTGTATCCGAGGATCAGCTTGTCCCGGGAAGCCCGGTACCGGCGGAGGTCCTGCCGGATGAGCTGTTTCTGGTCAGTGATGATAAGGCTATCCTGGCTGAAATTGGGGCTTCCCGGTCCCTGGAAAAATATCTCCGGAAAACCGCCCTGGGATTCCGGCTCCAATTAGTGAACCGGGGCAGTGTAAAACGGGAACTGATAAAGCTTGGCTGGCCGGTAAAAGATGAAGCCCCCCTGGTCAGCGGGGAACCCCTGGATTTAGACCTCCGGGATAGTACGTTAACCGGGGAGTCCTTTAATCCCAGGGATTACCAGATTGAAGCAGCCCAGGCTGTTCTGGGCAATGCCGGGCCTGGTACCGGTTACGGGGTGGTGGTGCTGCCCTGCGGTTCCGGAAAAACCGTGGTGGGTATGGTCTTCATGTCCCTGCTTAAAACAAACACCCTCATACTTACCACCAACGTAGCGGCGGTTCACCAGTGGATGGCGGAACTCCAGGATAAGACGGATATCGATGAAAATTTGGTAGCCGAGTATACCGGCGACTCCAAATCCGTAGCGCCGGTAACCATTGCCACCTACCAAATCCTGACCTGGCGGCCCCACAAGGATGGGGACTTTCCCCATTTTAAACTGTTCCGGGAACGGCCCTGGGGACTGATCATTTATGATGAGGTTCACCTGCTTCCGGCGCCGGTATTCAGGGTGACCGCGGAACTGCAGGCGGTGAGGCGCCTGGGGCTTACCGCAACCCTGGTCCGGGAGGACGGAGCGGAGGATGCGGTGTTCAGTCTGGTCGGGCCCAAACGGTACGATGTTCCCTGGAAGGATCTGGAAAACAAGGGCTGGATTGCGGAAGCCCTCTGTACCGAAATCAGGATTGATATGCCCGAGGAACTGAAGATCCCCTATGCTGTGGCGGGGCAGCGGGAAAAATACCGCATGGCCAGTGAGAATCCCGTAAAGGAGACCATCGTAAAACAATTGGTGGAAAACCACCCCGACGATCATATCCTGGTGATAGGGCAGTACATAAATCAGCTTGAAGCCCTGGCAAAGCTGCTGAATGCCCCATTGATTACCGGGAAGACCCCCAATAAGGAACGGGAGAAAATCTACGATGCCTTTAAAAAAGGGGATGAACGGGTCATTGTGGTTTCCAAGGTGGCCAATTTTGCAATTGACCTGCCGGACGCTTCCATGGCAATCCAGGTATCCGGAACATTTGGGTCGCGCCAGGAAGAAGCCCAGCGTCTGGGAAGAATTCTCCGGCCCAAAGGGCGGAACTCCTACTTTTTTACGGTGGTATCCCGCTACACCGTTGAGGAGGAATTTGCCGCCAACCGCCAGAAATTCCTTGCAGAACAGGGGTACAAATATTCCATCCAGTCATGGAGTATCGATGAAATCCTGTCCAATGCGGTGTTACCCGCGAAAGGAGCTGCGGGCTGATGAAGCATGTAACTTTCAGCAGTGTCCAGGAATGGGATGCAGCTCTTTTAACCCTTCCGGAGAATTCCTTTTTCGAACTCATGCGGAGTATCTTTGGAAACATCAAAACACCCTTTAATAAACAGAAACTGATCCAGGATCTGACGGGATTCCTGAATAAAAAGGAAGTCCAGGAAACCATCAGAAATTATATTGATGAGAATGACCACCGGGTAATCGCTGCCATTGGGGTTTTAGGGGAGCCCTTTCCCGGGGAACTGGAAAGTTTTTTTGGCGGGGAATATTCCTATGCGGATCTGCACAGCATCGTTCTTAACCTGGAGGAGCGGCTTATTGTTTACAGGTTTAAGGACGAAGGGAAACACCGGCTTGCCCTGAATCCCGTACTTGCCCCGGTATTAAAACCATTAATCGATGATCTGGGAATTCTTTTTCCCTCCACTGAAATATCCGGTCAGGTAAAATCCAGGAGCAAGGTTACACCCTGGAATCCCCCCCTCATGGCTTCCCTGGTTGCCTTTGTTTATGATCAGCATGACCTGTTTAAAAACAAGGGAAGCCTCAGGAAAAAGACCCTGGATGACTGTAAAAGGATTTTTCCCGGATTAAAACTTGAACCTGTTCTGGGAACGTTCAGGGCCGCGGGGCTGCTTCAACTGGATGATCAGGGAAAACATCATGTTGATGAATTCCGGCTGAACCAGCTGGCCGGGCTTTCCGGGTATGAAAGACTGGTTTACCTGGCAGCGGCCATGCTGGTCTTTTATGAGCAAGGGGAAGATCCCTGGCAGTATTTCAACAAAAACCGTATCCAAACCGCCGCCAGGGAACTGCATCAGTTTCTGCAGAGCCTTGATATTAAACATGGTTATCCCCGATCCACAATCCATAAAATATTTGAGATTCTGGAAATAAAAGGAAAGGAAAGTTTCTTTGCAAAACCTGCGTCAAAAACCAGCGGCCGGGTGGATATGGTCCTGAAGGTCCTGGATACTTTGGGTCTGATGGAAGATGCGGGGAAAAATTTCTGGCGGTTGTTGCCCATCCCGGATGATTTGCCGGAAGATAAAAACCCGGCGGGCAGGATCAGTATGGATTCCCCTAATTCGTACATCGTATTTCCCGAAATAACCTTTGCGGATGCGCTCAAGCTGGTCCGGTTCAGCTCTGTCCTTGAAACCGGAACCATCATCCGGTTTGCCCTGACCAAGGAATCGGTCGTCCGGGGCTACAGCCTTGGGCTGAAGTGGGATGATATAACCGCGGTGCTGAAAAGACTTTCCGGAACCGCCGTTGACCAGAATGTGGTCTGGCAGCTGAAGGACTGGGAAAAAAGGTATACCGAAGTAGCCCTGCACAGCGGTATCGTTCTTAGTCTTGCAAAGGACAGGATGTATTTGGCGAACACCGAACCCCTGGCATCCATGATCACCGCCACCCTGGCCCCGGGGGTTTTCCTGCTCACTGTGGATGAGGAAGGAGAAGCAGTAATTGCACTGGAAAAAGCAGGGGTGGATATTATTGCCCGGAATAAAACTCCCGGGAAAGCCGGTTTTTCCGGAAACGAAAAAAGACAGCCGGCCTTTCCGGGGCTGGATACCGGGTCCAGACATCATGTTTTAAATATAAAGGAAGGGACGGAAGTTCATCAATCCAAATCAACCGGGACCGATAGGAAAAAAGCCGAAACCCAGAAGGATCATTTCCGGACGGTCCTGTCAAAGACAAAACTTTCCAAGGACCAGCGGGACGAGCTTTCCGCCCGGATTGACCGCCGGCTGATCCTGACGGATGAACAGATGGACGGATCTTCCGTAAAATATGAAAAGCTAGAAGCCCGGGGACTGGACTATGTGGGCAAGCATAATATTGCCAAACAGGCTATATCCACCGGGGCTCTTCTGGAAGTAGTGTGGGCCGACAGCCAGGGGACAGTTCAGAAGGTTTTTGGAATTCCTTCCGCCATAGAGAAGGTGAACAACGAAACTATTCTGGTAATGCATAATGAGAATTATGGAAATGATCAGGGCAATACAATCCGCATTGCCCTGGGAAGAATCAGTTTATTGAGGCGGATTAAACAATCAATATTTGGAGAATAAAAATGCCTTTACTGCCATTCAGCAATCCCGAAACAGGGACAACCAATCAGGCCAAACTTGCAGTGCTCATTGATGCAGACAACACCCAGGCTGCAATTATTGAAGGACTGTTAAATGAAGTTACAAAATACGGAATCGCCAGTGTAAAACGGATTTACGGCGACTGGACCAGCACCCACCTGCGGTCCTGGAAGGATAAACTCCTGGAACATGCGATTCAGCCGATCCAGCAGTTTTCATACACCACCGGCAAGAATGCCACCGACAGCGCCATGATTATCGATGCCATGGATCTGCTTTACACGGAGAAGCTGGACGGTTTCTGTATCGTTTCCAGTGATTCGGATTTTACCAGGCTGGCAGCCCGGATCAGGGAAAGCGGTCTTACCGTATACGGATTCGGGGAAAAAAAGACACCCAAGGCTTTTGTATCGGTCTGTGACAAGTTTACCTATACGGAAATCCTCCGGGATATCCCTGAGGAAAATGAAGAAGATGAAACGAAGCCGGTGGCTCAGAAAATAACCAGCGTCAAAAACAACAAGGCCCTGATCAAACTCCTCCGGGATGCGGTGGATGATCTGGCGGATGAATCCGGCTGGGCATACCTGGGGAGTGTGGGCCAGAAAATAAATATCCGGTCCGCGGAATTCGACCCCCGTAACTATGGATTTAAAAAACTGGGAGACCTTTTCAGGGCCCTTCCCCAGTTTGAAACCGAAGAACGTCCCCAGGAAAACGGCGGGGGCAGGCTGGTGTATATCCGCTGGAAAAAGAAGAGCCGGTGGATTTAAGAAATATTTTTCAGGATAAAAACAGAAAGTAATTCGTTTCTAATTTCCTGTTCTGGTCCATCTTTCTCCGTGCCCGGAGAAAGATGAATCGGATTCGATTTTGTATGTATATGTCTTCCCTTCCATCATAATTATCATGGTATCTTTCTCAATCCGGTAGCCCCCGGTCAGGGATTTTCCCTGCCTTGTATAGGAAAAACTGCCCATGGGGGCGCTTCCGGGAATTTTAATTTCCGCGGAGGTACCTGCCAGCCGGTATGTTCCGCCCTTCAGGGTTATCTGTTTGTTATTGTCCATAAGGGATGCCATTCCCTGTTCTGTACCTGATGATGAAGCGGGGGTGGTATTATTATTCGTATCAGTCTGGGAAGGGCCCCCGGAAATCTGGTATGGGGTAATATCGTCGGCCCCATGTTCCCTGAGGTAATTGTAAATATCCGTCAGACCTAATTCCCGGGCAAGAAAAGCCGGGGTGTAACCATTGTTTGCCTGGGCATTTACCTTCGCTCCGCGTTCCACCAGCAGCTTGACCGTTTCCATGTTCCCGGCACCGACGGCGTACAGCAGCGCGGTCATCCCATTGGCATAGGTTTTTCCATTGGGATACTGGTAATTCACATCGGTCCCTAATCCGGCAAATTGATTAACCAGGGTAAATCTCTTTTTTTCCGCAGCAAAAAGAAGAATCTCCCCATTCGGCTGTACATTCCGGTCCAGAATAAATTGAACTACCGCATCCGGATGGGATTTACTGATGGCATTAAACAAATCAAACTGGGATGGAAAGATATTATGCCTCTGCAGCAGATGGAGAATATCCAGGGTGCTTTCCTTCCGGCTGTAATCCAGAACAAAACCGTATACCACCCTTTTGTCAGAAGCGGACATTTGTTTTGCATTATCACTGATAATCTGCTGAATTTTTGCGTAATCATTTGATGATAAGGCATTTACCAAGTCCCACTTATAATTATTGTTTGCATAGAGAAGGGGTAAGTTAAACAGGGATGCGGAAATGACTGCAAATACAATAATGCAGATTTTTTTCATTTTTCAAACCTCTTTATCAGGATTGAATATAGACAATTCTATAAGAGCAAAATATCCTGGGCTGTTTTTAAACTATCCGGCCAATTTTTATACCGGTTCTTACAGTAATATACCATATTCTTTGATATGCCACAACTCAAAAATGCTTCTTTGATCTCCTGGAAAACTTCGGCAGCCGGGAATGCCCGGTGGTTGAAGCACTTGAAACCACCCGCATCGGGAAGCATTTCCTTTGCAGGTCCCTTCAAGAGCCTCAGGGACCGGGAACCACTCCCGGTGGTTGAGGCTGTCCGCCCTGAGCCTGTCGAAGGGGCGAAGCAATCACTGCGGAACAGCCTTCTTTTTTCCAGCCCCTTCGAAAACCTCAGGGACCGGGAATATTCCGCAGATCAAAGCAGACCCCAAGAGGATCATAACCTGACAGAAAAAAACCACTCCTATATACATTCTTTAATTTTTTTAATTCCCGAGCCTTTTTCAAAACTCGGTTAGTTTTGAAAAAGGCTTTTGCAGAAAGAATGCTATTTCCTTACCCATAAATAAAATAGTATTCTTTCTGCACTTACATCTAACGTTGCTTTTTCAAAATTTGACATTTTGAAAAAGCCTCTCCCTATTCTGCTTTATCGTATTTCAAAAAAACATTTCCCCGTGTATAATTGTAGTATCATTTTACTAAAGCAGGACTGAATGGGCCAATTAATTTCCCCGGCGACCATGAAAAATTGGGAACGGCTGGGAATTACCGCCACCGGGGTTAGGCTGAAATCCCGGGCAAATAAAACATCCTCGGACCGGATCGTGTTCCCTATTGAATATTTTCACGACAGGAAAAATGTTCCCCTGGTTCAGAATATTGTAGACCAGGTAAGGACAAACCATATTCCCATTGAAAATGTTCTCTATTCAATTGCCCTGCACTGTTTTGAGGAAAAAAAACTAATTGTAAACGGACAGGCCCAACAGCAGAATGTGCAGACCTTTATCGATGAATACCGGTATTTTAATTCTGCGGATACTTGTATTCAGGGGGATATTCCCTTTAATGAGGCCGACCTTTTGGGGTTGCTTTACCAATGCCTGCGGACTGAAGGAAAACGAAACCGGGATGGAATGTACTATACATCATCACCGGTGGCGGAGGTTCTTCTCCGGGATCTGGATTTTTCCCGGGAACAGTATTTTCTGGATCCCTGCTGCGGCAGCGGAAACCTGCTTCTTCATTTGCCCGGGACGGATCCAAATCATCTTTTTGGAATTGATACAGATTATCCCGCAGTTATGATCGCCAAATGTAATCTGATCATGAAATATCCCGGGCATGATTTTAATCCCCAAATTTTCCACAGGGATTTTCTTGAAACGGATTTTCTTTTTACCAGGAATGCTGTAAACCCCGTTAAGGGAATTTCCTTCGATTACATTATTACCAATCCCCCATGGGGTGCGGTTTCCAATCTGGGTGATATTGATTTTGCCGGAATTCATTCAAAGGAAAGTTTTTCTGCATTTTTGATTAAATCCATGGAATATCTTTCAAGGGATGGAAAACTCCGGTTCCTGCTGCCTGAATCATTTTTGAATATAAAAACCCACAGCGGCATCCGTTCGTTTATTCTGAAAAATTATTGTGTGGAAGAAATAAGGACCTATCCGCATTCATTTTCGGGTGTGACCACTGGTTTTATCGATGTAACCATAACAAAAAACCGCAAGGAACATATAACCCTGTTTAATACTCCGGATGAAAGTGTTTCTGTTGATGCATCGGTGTTCATGAAAAACCGGTACACCGTATTTTCGGTTATTTCCGGTGAGGATAACCGGATTATTGATCAGGTTAACAGTCTGGGAAAATTTAATTTATCCGAAGGTATATTCGGTCTGGGAATTGTTACCGGTGATAATAAATCAAAGTTATCCGGAACCCCCGGCGATGGACTGGAACCGATTTTCACGGGTAAAGAAATCAGGCCTTACCGTTTATTGGAAGCTAAATATTTTACCCATTACCGCCGGGAACAGTTCCAGCAGGCTGCCCGGGAAACCATCTACCGGGCTCCGGAAAAACTGGCGTATAAATTTATCTCCCGTAGGCTTATCTTTGCTTATGACAATACCAAAAGTCTATTTCTCAACAGCGCCAATCTGCTGATTCCGGAAATTAAAGGGATGCATATTAAAACCATTTTGGCTTTTCTCAATTCCGAATTGTATCAGTTTGTATATCAGAAACAATTCGGAGATATAAAAGTTTTGAAAGGTAATTTAACCGGATTACCCTTTCCGGAAATTGATGGGGAAATAAATAAAACGATATGCCGCCTGGCGGATATGGTAATTTGCGGACAGGATAGTATCATTCCCGATATAGATAACATCATCTATAGAATTTTTAATTTGGATGATAGGGATAAAATATATATTAAAGATGAACTGAAAAAATGAATCGGGGTGCAAAAAAATTCCTTGAGATTTACAGTTTAAATAAAAATCATAAAAATAATAGTGTTTTTTATCCTCTAAATGTTAACTTCCGGAAAACTTTGCTTTGTTCTGAAATCGTCAAATTCCTTTGCTGATAGGGAATCCCAATTTAATCTAGTCAATAATATTATTTTACAAAAGGATGAAGTCATGACAACAACCTATGAAAGCAGTATCCCTGTTCTGGTGAAAAATGTGGTGTATGGTATTTGCGGCGGATTTGTTGCCGCAATTATTGTCAATTGGTTTTTAAGCATAACCCTGGCAATAATTATTGGAACCATCCTGGGCGCACTGATTATTTATTCGCAAGTGGGTTTAATACCTTCTGCACGTTCCCGCGTGGGAGGCTCTGCGGCGTTCTAAAAATTTTGTAAATCAACATTGTATGGGTATTAAACCCACATAAAATCCATACCTTACAGAACCAACAAACCTCGCCGCCCCTGCGCGCTCTGCCTCGCACGCGAAAGTGTGCAGAAGGTTTTTGATTTTGCGTTGATCAAGGATAATATCCGGGTGGTGTTCACCGATGATACCGCATCATTCTATAACCTGGGGCGTTTAAAACATGAATATAAAATAGATAATGTAGGTTATTCCGCCAGGATTAAAACCACCGACGGAGACAGTGATTGTACGCTGACCGTTATTGAAGCAGACGGTGAAGAGAACTATATCGATTGCAGCATGATGGGCAAACAGCGTTTTGCGGGGTATGTTAGTTCTGCGTGGTAAGGATTATATGCGGGTTTCATACACACAAAACAATTTTTTTGTTGCTTCAAAGAATCGCCCTAAAGCTCGTACGCAAAAGCGTACAGAAGGTATGAAACCAGCCTGCGAATAAAAATTAATCCCTGTTGTTTTATTGACCTTCCAGCACAGGAATATTTGTACTGCCCGTACCATGCTGTTTTATGGCAATCTTGTTCTCACCGGCCAGCCATGCAATGCAGTCTTCAATGGTTTGTTCAAAAGGCCTGGTAGAAAACCCGAGTTCCTTTTTTGACTTCTCAGCGGAGAAGTCATTGTTCCGCGCCAGGTTGTAAATGGCAAAGCTTGTTAACGCCGAGGGTTTTTTAGTAATCCAGGTTTTGATAGATGCCAGAAAAGCAATTACCCTGGCAGCGGGAATGGGCAGCATATATTTTGCTTCCCGGGCACCAGTGGCCCCGCTGATGGTATGGATCATCTGTTTTATGGTTACGGTTTCGTTGGCCAGGATGTATCCTTCGCCTATTCTGCCTTTTTCCGTACAGGTGATAATCGCGTCGGCCAGGTCCCGGACATCCACAGCGTTAAAACTTCCCGCAATACCCGCGGGCATCTTCCCTGATACGTAATCCATGATGAACTTTGATACATACCCATATGCATAATCATTGGGACCAAAAATCCCGCTGGGGAACACCACCGAAGCATCCAGGCCTTTTTCCCTTGCCGCATCCAGAACTATTTGGGTTGCCATGGCCTTGGTTTTCCCGTACCAGCCGACAATAGGATCCGGATTGAAGTAATCAACCTCCTCGATCAACTGGCCCTGGGGAAGTTCGGGAATGGCTCCGGTGGAACTGACATAAACCAGTTTTTTTACCCTGTGCCGCAGACACATGTGGACCATATTCCTGGTACCTTCCACATTAACTTTATAAAGTTTTTCGCTGTAATCCGGAGAAACCGTGACCATGCTGGCGCAATGGATAACTATGATTTTGGTATCATTCTCCGCGTGAAAAAACTTTTCCAGTGAAACAGTATCAGTAATATCACCGGTTATAATTTCAGCCTCCGGAGGAATCCGGTCTTCCGCGGGATCACCCTTAAGAACCAAAGCGCGTACCTTTTTCCCCTGGGCAATTAATCCGCGGGAAATATTGCTTCCCAGGCATCCCGCGGCGCCGGTCAATAAATAAATAGTATTTTTCATATAAAACCCCTTATCTGTTTACATTTCTTAATTAGAATCTAGATCATTAAGGTAAACCCTACATAAACAAAGGGGATTTATTATTAATTTTTGTGGTATTGAATTCCTGAAAATCTGTAAAGGAAATCTCTAAAAATCTAAGCGAGTTTTTAGAGTTCCCTTAAAGTACATTGCCCGCTGGAAACTGAAATATTCCTGAATTATCGAAGATTAAATGATTTTTTGTTTATCTTTGGTTCATTCGGAAGTCTGGTTTAATACCCCGCGGCTCAGAGGGCTCATCGTTTACAGGTTATGGTATTAAACCAGACGGTATGATAAATTTCCTCTCGAACGAACCTTCCCGCGGCGTAATTAAACGGTTCTAAAGATTTTCGTTGGCTCGCCGCGGGAAGGTTCATTTTTTCTATTATAATGGTGTTATATATTATTAAGACAGAAATAAAAAAGAGGTAAGCGGTGTTTTCAATTTTGGTTGTAGAAGATGATATTCATACCCGGAAGCTGATGGAGGCAGTATTGAAGGTAAATGGGTATATGCCGGTTCTAGCTTCCAATGGTGAGGAAGCCCTGGATGTGCTGGAAAAACAGCAGGTGGACCTGATTGTTGCGGATATCATGATGCCCCGGATGGATGGGTATGAACTGACCAAACAGCTCCGGGACAGCGGATATACGGTTCCTATTCTGATGATTACCGCCAAACAGCTCTCCGCGGATAAACGGTTGGGTTTCCTGGCAGGTACCGATGATTATATGACGAAACCCGTGGATGAAATGGAAATGCTTCTCCGGATAAAAGCTCTGCTCCGGAGGGCAAAAATCGCCAATGAACATAAAATGGTTATGGGAGATGTGACCCTGAACTATGATTCATTAACGGTTTCCCGGGCTGGAGAAGATCATGCCCTCCCGCCTAAAGAATTTTATCTTCTGTATAAACTGCTGTCCTATCCAGGCCGGATTTTTACCAGGCTGGAATTGATGGATGAAATCTGGGGCATGGATACCGACAGTGCGGATAACACGGTTAATGTTCACATTAACCGCCTCAGAAACCGGTTTGAGGGATATCCCGAATTTGAGCTGGTTACTGTCCGGGGGTTAGGCTACAAGGCGGTAAAGAAATATGGGTAAGCACCGCCGCCGCCGGATGAATATGGTATTCCTGTATTTCATCTCGATTTTTAATATTATTGTGGTTAATCTTGCCCTGGTGGCCGGGGTGGTTCTGCTTTTGCTGCGGCTGAATATTATTACCACCTTTGTTTCTCCTGGCATGGTGATTGTATTTCTAATACTTATGAGCCTCATTATCACAGGAATCGTTATTGCCCTGGGAAGCAGAATTTCATTAAAGCCTGTCCGGGTTTTAATGGATGCCATGAAGGAACTTGCCGGAGGAAATCTGGATATCCGTATCAATATGGACGATCCCATGTATCCTCTGGAATTCACCGATTTTGCGGAAAGGTTCAATGAAACCGCCAGGGAACTGACCAGTATCGAAATGCTCCGGTCCGATTTTATCAATAATTTTTCCCATGAATTTAAAACCCCCATTGCATCTATCCGGGGTTTTGCAAAGCTGCTTAAAAACGGAAATCTTACCCCGGAGGAACGGGAGGAATATCTGGATATCATGATCAGTGAATCCGACCGGTTATCCGAACTGGCTACGAATGTACTTAACCTGTCTAAAATCCAGAACCAGGCAATTATTACGGATAATAGTTTTTTTGATATGGGTGAACAGGTCCGCCGGGGTATCCTGATGATGGAATCCAAGTGGTCCGGGAAAAATCTGGAACTGGAAATTGATATAGAGGATATCAATTTTTATGGCAGTCCGGAATTGTTAAGTCAGGTATGGCTGAATATCCTGGATAATGCGGTAAAGTTTTCCCCCGCCGGCGGGAAGCTGAGGATTAAACTTTTGGCCCAGGATGAGACGGTGATATTCAAAGTGAAGGATTTTGGATGCGGCATGGATCAGGAAACCAAGGTCCGGATGTTTGATAAATTTTTTCAGGGGGATAATTCCCGGTCTACCGGGGGAAATGGCCTGGGACTGGCTATTGTGGAGAGGATAGTTTCCCTGCATCACGGAAAGATTTCCGTTGACAGCGAACCTGGGAAAGGGACCTCCATTTCTGTCACCTTTCCCAAGCTGCAGGAAGTAAAATAATATATGGATAGATTTAAATTTTTTGTTGAAGAATAAATGGAAGCGGCAAAAAGTATGGTGCCACTAATCAGCAGCATTCCTTTTCATATCTGTCTTCTGGAACAGACAAACCACGGCAATCAATATACTAAAAACATCATTTGCCAGTGAGATGAGTTCCCCGGTGTGGCTCATTCCTATTCTGGTAATATGCAATACCGCCGCTGCGGTCATAAAAACAGCAACGCATGATGCTGCCTGTTTCCTCATGGTTGGTTTGAAAAAAGAGAGGATGCACATAAGTCCCATAGCAATATTTGCCCCTCCCAGCTCCTGGATGACCATATGGCTGCTGGAATCCAGCTGCAGCAGTGCCTGGGTATAGGCAGGGTTTAGGAGCTGCATGCAGCCCGCACTGACTGAACGTATCCCCAAGGTCCAGAATATGAACCATTTACAGCTTAGCCATACAGGGTTAATAGGGGACTGCTTCTTTTTATTATAAAGATAATCCGCAATAATTGAGATCACCGGAAATACAACTGATACACCGGTTACATATATCATATGAAACATATGATCCTCCTTATTTAAAAAGATTATCCTTCCGCCAGGAACTGGGATTTCCCGGTCCAACCCATTGGTTAAGAGGAAAACCCGCCTCCAGACTTTTTGAGATAAATTTTTTCGCCAGCAGGACCGCATCATACACAGGAAGCCCCCGGGCTAAACCGGATGTAATGGCCGCCGCGGTGGTACATCCCGCTCCATGGGTCCAGTTTGTTTTCAGCAGCGGAGCTTCAAGGATTTCGAAATCTTTTCCATCGTATAAAACATCCAGAGCCTGAGCTGCACCTGCCAGTTTTGAACCGCCTTTTATGAATACATAAGCAGCCCCTTTGCCTGCAATTAACCTGGCAGCTTCCTTCATCTGATCCAGGGAAGTGACTTCTTCTAATCCCGAAAGTTGTGCGGCTTCAAAAAGATTCGGGGTAACCACCCGCGCCAAAGGAAGAAGTTTTTCAGCAATGGCCGTATTCAGTTCCGGGTTGAGGGCCTCCCCAGCCCCTTTGCATACCATGACAGGATCAAGGACGTAATTTTTCACATTGTATGATTGGATATATTCCTTAGTTAATTCCACCGCATAGAAGGTTCCGAGCATACCGGATTTTACCGCATCAACTCCCACTCCCTTAAAAATTGTTTCCAGTTGTGCCCTTAGAGCCGTTCCGTCCAAAGGGAATACCTGGTGGGACCAATTATTCTCAGGATCCATGGTGGCAATAACCGTAATTGCTGCCATACCATAAAGACCATATTCCTCAAAGGTTTTCAAATCCGCTTCAAGGCCAGCCCCCCCGGATGCATCCGATCCTGCAATGGTGGCAATTTTAATCATAGAAAATCCTCCTGCACTATGCTTCTGAACTTACGAAGCCTTCCTGGATACTATAATTTTTTCAGACATTAATTGTCTAGAGTGTCATAGAAAAATTATATTATCAAAAGTCAGGGTAAGTTCTGTGTAGGTATGTTATGGATATTTCCTTAATGATTCAATCCCGGATATGGACACGGAGTATATGATTTTTTACATATTTTTTCTGCAAAATCGAAACTGGAAAATAAAAATATATAAGTTGTATTTTTACCGGTCCGTTAGTAATTTTAATACATGCATCTTTTTTTGTTTATACAACCGGTGAAAGGGATACCATTTTCCATCTTAAAATGGGAGGATTAAATATTTTATTTCATAATCGGGGAGGTTATCATGACCGGCATGGAAGTTGGTATGATCGTGAAGGATAGTCTTAAGGCGTTGGAATTATATGAAAAAATTTTTGAAGTCCAGCGAATCGAAGTTACATCGTTTGCCCTGGGTATCAATGAGGCGGTGTTTGTTATGTACGGTGGGAGGTTCCATCTTCTGGATGCGGATCCCAAATATACCATAGTAACCGTCAAAACTCACCCCTTGCGAATCCGAAAAACCAAATTCAGGACACCCATATCCCTTTGGGACTGTAAGGCTCAATGCTAACATTCCAGGGTAATAATGCCTGCCAGTCATCCTGGGATCTGCAATAAGGGGC
>JAVBPH010000107.1:0-11478 GCA_031549725.1 Treponemataceae bacterium | reverse complement strand
AAATTTTGAAAAAGCAACCTTAGATGTAAGTGCAGAAAGAATACTATTTTATGTATGGGTAAGGAAATAGCATTCTTTCTGCAAAAGCCTTTTTCAAAACTAACCGAGTTTTGAAAAAAGCTCATTGTTCTTTTATAAAATTATAGTACATTTCCGCCGGATGAAAAGACTTTAACGATAAAAATTGTCATATTTCACAGGGGTATCAATCATAGAATGTATGAATTGCTCCAAAGCTTTCTTCCTTTCAAAAACAAGTTGATGCGATAATGTAATCTTTTGTAATATAAAGAGTTATCAAAATTCTGAAATGATAAAAACAGAACAGAAACCCCTGAAAAATGATGCTCCGCAGGTAACTGGGCCTATTGAAAAACATATTATTTGACGATGGGGAAATCATATTTTTATATTTAAAGTGATGATTCATTAGCAATTAATATGAAGGTATTCTTATATTAAATAACTAAAAGTTTTTACATGCCTTTATAAAAAAATTGTTCGCAATAATAAAGGGTTTAAAAGATCTGGGTCGGGATAATATGTACTATAAAAAAGAAGATAAATCTTTCGATTATAAAGATACTCTGTTTAATAAAATCGTTTTTGGTAAAAAAAAATTAAAGCAATCATCTCTGGAGCTATCTCCATATGAAACAGCGCACATCAACCACATCTATGTTTTTGCTTTGATAGTAAGCATAGTGTTTTTAATCTCCGGAATTTTATTTATATTATATGCCAATAAATTGGCCAAAGAAGAAACCATCAATTATATACAGATTGCCACGGAACAGATCAAGTTTGCAGTAATAGAGCATGTTAACGAAGAATTCAATACCCTGATGGCAGCAGCTATTATCCCTGGAAACAGGGACTTTACCCAGGAAAAATATTTTACCCAGCTGGTCAAGGTATTGGCTGATTACAATACCTACATCAGGGTTGGAATTGTTGACACCCGGGGTAATGCGGTTTGGATGGATAGAAGCGGCATTGGAAAGGCCAATCTGTTGGAGGAATCCCATATTCAGGAAGGACTTAAGGGAAAAAATGTAATTGCAGAAATTCAAAAAGCAGGTATTAGTGAAACGGATGTGATGTTTTATGTTGTTCCAATAAAAGGTGAAGAGGATGGCGCCATAAAAGGAGTACTGTTTGCAGCCGATCCGGAGAGTGAATTTAAAAAAATCATCAATAATTCACTTTATGCAGGCAAAGGCCTGGCTCATATTATTAATTCCAACGGAGATTATATTGTTAAATCTGACAGTCCGCTGGTTGCAGGTATCGGAAACAATATCTTTGAATTACCTACACCACTGAGTAAATCCAAAGAGTGGGAAATTCGTGAAAATCTGGAAACGGACAGACCCGGTCACTTTAAACACGCAATTTATGATGAAAATCGTTTAGTTGCTTATACACCCCTGGGAATTCATGACTGGTTTATTTTCTATGCTGTACCGGAATATATGGTCAGTGCGGGTCTTAAAAATGTTACCATAGGTGCTATCGCTGTGATAAGCATTGCTGTAATTCTTTTCATCTTTTTTATCATTCATATAAAACAGGTTCATAAAAATAACCGGAAAATTCTGGAACGTCTTGCATTCATGGATCCTCTGACGGGGCGCAGGAACTATCAGAAGTTTTTACTGGATGCGGCGGAACTGTTAAAAAATACCAATAATGTAAAGTATGCAGTTTTTTATTGTGATATAAAGGCTTTCAAAACCATCAATGATATGTTCGGCCGGGATACCGGTGACCGGCTGCTCCGTTATTTATCGGATTTTATTCATGAGATTACCCAGGAAGGAGAGGTAACCGGTCGGATAAACGGTGATATTTTTGTGGGGGTACAGAAATATCATACTAGGCAGGAAATTGAAGACCGGTTTACCAGTACCGTCCAGCGGCTGATCGTTTTCCCCGAAACTTTTTCCCGGGGATACAAGGTGGAACTATTCGGGGGCGCATATCTGGTCAATGACGAAGAAGAAGGGTTGTCCCTCAATGATATGCTGGACAGGGCTATCACTGCCCAGGAATTGGCAAAGACCGGAAGCAGAGGGAAGCGTTTTTGTTTTTATTCCCATGAAATGAGGGAACAAAAACTCTGGGAAGCAGAGGTTAAATCCAAAATGGAAATTGCCCTGGAAAATAATGAGTTCCAGATATATTTACAACCGAAAATTGATATCCAGCATGGCAATCAGATTATGGGGGCCGAAGCATTAGTCCGGTGGATATCCCCTGAAAAAGGGCTGATTCCTCCAAACCGGTTTATTTCAATATTTGAAAAGAACGGGTTTGTTGTTAAATTGGACAGATTTATTTTTGAGGAAGCCTGCAGGTACTATAAAGAGAGTATTCTCGATAAGGATTTACCGCCTTATATTTTATCGGTAAATGTCTCAAGGATTGGACTCATGCAGTCTGATTTTATCCGGACCTATCTGTTTATCAAAGAGTTTTATGGAATACCCGATGGCTTTATTGAACTGGAATTTACCGAAAGCTTTGTAATTGAGAACCATACCTTATTTCAGTCCATTGTGAATGAATGCAGGCTCAATGGTTTTCTTTGTTCCCTGGATGATTTTGGCGCCGGGTATTCATCCCTTAATATACTAAAATCAATTCATGTGGATGTTCTTAAACTGGACGGTCTGTTTTTCAGATATGATAATGAGTCTGACCGCGGCCGGGAACTGGTAAAAAACGTGATAGCCATGGCACAGGCGTTAAACATGAAAACCGTGGCTGAAGGGGTTGATGAAAGTTACCAGGTTGAACAGCTGCGCGAAATGGGATGTAACGCCGTACAGGGATATATTTTTGCCAAACCAATGCCCATTAAAGAGTTCGAGGAATTTTCCAGATTATGGAGTTTGAACAGAAAATATCATGTTCATCCTGATTTTTTTCCATAATTCGGACAGAATTCGGGATTCAAAAAAGCTTTATCGATTATAGTTAAGAAAATAATACTTCTATTTCCTTTCAGCTTCCCAAAAGTAATAACTGCTCAGGTCCTTAAAATCATTTAATAAAACATTGGTATCCTGCTGTTCAAATAACTGTAATGTTTTCCCGATATATTCATCTTTTTGGGGAAAGGAAATTTGGATGAATAAGGCATTAACAAAAACACGAAAAATCTGCTCATGATCACAGGTTAGATCGTTGGTATAACAAAAATTTTTAAAACCATAAATACTTTGTATGGCGCTCAGGGAGCCAATAAAAATACCCTCATCATCAGCCTGAAGTCCAATCTTCTGAAATACCGATTTAGTTTCTTCAAAACAAGTTTTTATTCTTTGATTTATATAACTGGCACTTTCGGACAGCTCAGTATGTAAGCGTGAAATAGGCTCATATTCAAATGAAATGAAGCATTTAACCAGCTGGAAAAAGAAGAACCCCAGTAAGGGGTCATTGGGTAAATCCATTTTACTGATTACTTTCTTTACTTTGCGGCAGAAATTCAGATAGACAAACCAAATTAATTCTGCTTTTTTACTGAAGTAGAAACGGATGTGCCCTAAACTCATCCCGCAGATACTGCTCAGCTGACGAATGGTGGTTTTGCTGTACCCCTGATCCATGGCAAGATTATTGAATTGCCTGAGAATTTTTCCCCTGGTGATATTGCTTTTTTCCCCCATTGTTTCCTCCATATGGGAATAGATATTATTTTTTCTTTAATATACTATACCAAAGAAATCATCTATTCTCAATGATAATTTTTATAAAAAATATTGCATTCAACTATGAATTTCGTATACAATTAAGTAGGATAGTACACGTACTACCTGTTGCTTTGTTGATCCTTTAGGGTGATACAATTTCCAGTTGTTTTTGCTGGATGCAATAAAATAGTAAATAATTCGAAGGGGGGTATATTATACCATTTACCCAGTAACCCAGTAAATTTAAAAAGTATTGATACAAAAGTATTAAATACAGAATAGTTATTTCAGGTACGATGTCGTTGATCTAGTGCTTCAGTGGTGACCTGATGTTCAACATTAAATTTTCCGGGAGTGGGGGCAGCATATATGTTAAGGGGTAAGTTTCTTTATTCCCAGGAAAAAATCAGGTTGAACCGGACATCGAAGTACGTAGCAAGAATACTGCAGAAATAGGGAACAAAATATATATATATTTTGTTCCCTATTTTTTTCTGCAGCTTCAACTGAATTAAGGAGTAAAGAATGAAACTTTCAACAAAAATTGTATCTTCCATTGTTATGCTGATACTTTTTATCTGTCTGGGAATCGGGATTACCGCAATTGCAATTTCTTATACTGTCGTTAATGATATTTCCCGGAAATCATTGGTGACCCAGGCAGCAACAGGAAAGAAGCTTATTGAAGCGGAACTTAGATCTGAACTTGTTTTATTGCAGGACATTGCAAACAATGTTGAAATAAAAAGCCTTGATTGGGAAACCCAATGGGCAAACTTGATAGAAAGTATTAAACAGACAGGCTTTCTCGATATTGGAGTTATGGATCCCGATGGTACGGTCCGTTATGTATTGGGGGAAGAGACTACAAACCTCAGCGACCGGGACTATATCAGAAAGGCTCTCATGGGAACCGCCAACGTTTCGGATGTTATTATCAGCCGGGTAATCAATAAACCGGTAATGATGTTTGCTGCACCTATCAGGGTAAACGGGCGGGTGGAACAGGTTTTAGTGGCAAGAAAAGACGGAAATGCCCTCAGTGAAATAACCAACAGCATGGGATTTGGTGAAACCGGGTATACGTATATGCTTAACAGGGACGGGATTATTATTGCACACAGAAACCGGGATTATGTGATGAACCAGTTTGCCCCAATTGAGGCGGCAAAAAGTGATCCTTCACTGGGATCCCTTGCAGAAGCTTTTACCTATATCCTTGATGAGTATGAAGGTGTAGTAGATTACAATTTCAATGAGGCGGATGTGGTAACCGTGTTTGTGCCGATAAGTGGTATGGACTGGACCTATGCGGTGACCATGACTAAACAGGAGCTTCTTTCCGGCATATATACCCTCGCTACTTTTGTCATCTTTGGAGCATTGGGATTCCTGCTGGTGGGAATCATTATTGCCCTGGTTATCGGCAAATCCATTTCCAAACCAATTACCACTATGGTGCCGGTACTGGAAAGTGTTGCCGAAGGAAATCTTACCGAAAGGGTCCAGGTGGATTCGAAGGATGAACTGGGTCTCATTGCGGATACCTTCAATCAGTCTATCGATGGGTTGTCCCAGATCGTTTCAACCACTAAGGATGCAACAGGCAGACTGGATGCCATGTCCGGAGATCTCATTCAAAAAATGAATGAGACCATAGTATCCATGGCCCATATTGAGGTAAATATTCAAAAAGTAAAACAACAGGCCATGAATCAGTCTGATTCTGTAAATGGAACGAATAAAACTATGGAAGAAATAAAAAATATTACAGATGATCTGAATACTCTTATCAGCAATCAGTCAACAGCTATTGTGCAATCCTCCACGGCAATTGAAGAAATGGTAGCTAACATCAAGTCCGTAACGGATATTCTCCATAAGAGTGCTTCATCCATGGAGGCATTACTTAAAGCTTCGAATATGGGGAAACAGGAAATACAAAAGGTCACTGAAATCATCACAGCCATTGAATCCGATTCGGAGGGTCTTATAGAAGCGAGCAATATGATTCAGAATATTGCGGAACAGACCAATCTCCTTTCGATGAATGCCGCTATAGAAGCAGCCCATGCGGGGGATGCGGGAAAAGGATTCGGTGTAGTTGCAGGGGAAATCAGAAAGCTTGCGGAGAATTCATCGCAACAGGGAAAATCAATCACCGCGGTACTTAGTAATCTGAGACAAAGGATCAATGAAGCGGTAGGTGTTTCTGGTAAGGCCCGGCACCAGTTTGCCCAGATTTTTGACCTGCTCATCGAGGTACAGGAACATGAGTCGGTGATTAAGAATGCCATGGAAGAACAAAGTGTGGGAAGCACTCAAATTCTGGAAGCCATGAAGGCTATTAATGATATTACCTCCAAGGTAAAAGATGGTTCCGGGAACATGATGGCGGGAAGCGATGAGGTTTTAAAGGAGATGCAGAAAGTTATTGATACTACCCAGGAAGTTGATAGTTCTATGGATGTGATGAGTACCAGCCTCGAGAATATAAGTGCCGCCATCCAGAGTGTAAACACCGTAACCCAGGAAACGAAGGAAAGCATAGATATGCTTTCCGGGGAAATAGAAAAGTTTACAGTATAATGATGTTTGCCCGATGATTTGCATGCCCGGTTATGCGGTCCCGGATATTTCCCGGCCGGGTGTGTGAATTTGGATAAATCGTTGTAATAAAAAGAGTTATGTGTACCTCTGAACACCTGGTCGGTTTTTTTGAGGTGTCTGCTACGTTTGGTATCCCGGAGAAATTTTTATTCGCAGGTGGGGTTAATACCTTATGCAAGCTCCCGGGGGCGGGGTTCCGGGGTATTCTTAAAATCTTGTAACTGAAAATTGTATTGGTATTAAACCAACATAAAATCCATACCTTACAAACCAACAAACCCCGCTGCTCTGCAGCTAGGTTTTTGACTGGAAGGCTGTTGGGGTACATACACGATGCTGGCATCGGTTGATTTTTTAACGCCCTGCATCAAGGTTGAAACGTTTGTATGTGGTATGAACCCTCCGCCTGTATAATAATTTCCTCTGCAAAGAAGATACCCCGAGGATATGCCTTGGGGTATCTTCATTTCTTTATCTTGTGACAAAATAAAAAAGTCCTCCATCTTACATCTAAACGGAACTTCTAAAGCCTGAAGTTTTTAGAAGTTCCTCTATGTGAAAAAATATGAATGTGGCCGGGTGAAATTGTTAATCCCGCCGGAGGAGCAGATTTGTATCTTAATGTGTTGTACGCTATATAAAAATTGGTTTGCGGAAAAGTCCCCATGTCACGCCGGTTGGCGGGACATGGGGAAAAAGCCGGGCTTAGCCCATGATTACTTTTATGCTGCAAATGCTTCCGGCAGGCTGCAGGGGAATTGACAAGGACGGTACGGGGCTGCCGTTCAGGTAAACTTCCTTTACTCCCTTTTCCACACCGTGGGGATTTTCCACGGTTATTTGGAATTCGGTCCCCCGCCATATCCTGGTGGCTTTAAAACCTTTCCATTCCCGGGGAATGCAGGGGTCTATGGTCAGGTCGTCAAAATCCGGACGTATCCCCAGGATGTACCGGGTAGCTGCAAAATAACTCCATCCGCCGGAACCGGTCATGAAAGGATGCCGGGCCCGCCCGAAAGCAGTATGATCCGGCCCCATGATAAACTGGCAGTAGGAATAGGGTTCGGACTGGCGTATATCGATGATGTCATTCTGGTTATAAGGACAGAGGGCGTCATAGAATTTCATGGCCCTATCGCCCCTGCCAAGCATCGCCTCGGCGCACCAGGCCCAGGGATTGGGATGGCTGAAAATAGCGGCGTTTTCCTTGATTCCCTTATACACCCGGGTCACAAAACCAATCTCATCATCCGGTACTGAATAGGCTGGAGCGCAGAGCATAAGCCCGTATTGGGTATACAGGTGTTCATCCACCGCATCCATTGCTTTGAGTCCCCGCTCCTTCGATGCAACGCCGGAAAGCACCGCCCAGGTATTGGATTCCATGAACACCTTGCCTTCGGTGTTTTCCCGGGTGCCGATTTTCCTGCCCGATGCGGTAATGCCCCGGGTATACCATTCACCATCCCAGAGAACTTCCTCGCAAACGGTCCTGACTTTTTCCGCCAGGGCTGCATATTTTACAGCATCTTCCTGCCGGCCCAGCCGGGTTGCCAGACGGACAAAATAGATTAGGGCCCAATGATGCAGGAAGGATACCATAGAGCTTTCACCGCCCCCCAGGTTGAGACAGTCATTCCAGTCGGCTCTGAGGCCCTTGCATATTCCGTTCTGTCCTACCTGTTCCGCGGAAAAATCGAGAATTTTTTTCATATGCTCATATACCGTACCCTGGCCGCCGTCGGCGTAACTGTAGACTTCATCCGCAAGGCTGAAATCCCCGGTTTCCCGGATGTATTCGACAATGGATGCAATTAACCACAATGCATCATCCGCACATACATCCTTAATACCATGAATGATCTGGGATTTATCCGGGGTAGGTACTACCGTTGGGGATTTGAACGCGGGTTTCTCCTGGTCATTAAACCATTCAGGCTGGAACAGGTGCAGCCCATAACCCTGGGATGTCAAACCCCGGAGGAGTTCCACGATACGGCTCCGGCATTTTTCAGGGTTTGAGTGGGGGATGGTCATAGCATCCTGGGCCGTATCCCGGTACCCCAGGCCGGTCCTGCCGCCAACTTCTATGAATGAAGCAAACCGGGAAAACATAAGATTTATTTCCGACTGATAGAGGGTCCAGGTATTAACCATGGTGTTCATGGCTTCGCTGGGGGTTGATACCTGGAGCTTGCCCAGTTTTTCCTGCCAGAAATCTCCCAGGACTTTGAATGCGGAATCCACCGCCTGTTTGTTTTTATACCGTTCCCGGATAACGGTCCCCCGGGACCGGTTGCCTTCGCCCAGCATAAATATAATCCGGTAGTCTTCCCGGGGGCCTAGGGTGATCTTTTTGTGAAGTGCCCCGCAGTGATTCCCCCCGAGCTCACTTGAACCGGAGCATCCGCCATTGCTTACCGCCAGGGGATTTGTTTCCGTGTTGTACGTCCCGATAAACCGGTCCCTGAGACAATCAAAACCATCCGGAGTCTCGCTGGAGGTAAAGAACTGAAATGCCCCAGCTTCATAAAACAGATCCAGTTCAATTATTCCATCCGCATAGGATGATCCGGAAGAATAAAGACTCATCTGGAAATTCTTGTTATCCATATCGATGTGGTGAAAAGAGAATTCCACATAGCTGAATATGCTCAGCCGCCTTGGCCGGTCCGTATCGTTTTTTAATCTTACGTCCCAGAGTTCTACCGGATCTTCCATGGGGATAAACAATGTCTGTTCACCGGAGATTCCGTTATATTCACACTGGTAGGTACTGTATGACAATCCATGTCGGCAGCAGTACTTTGCCTTGTTCAGGGGTTTGCCCACCGGCTGCCAGGAAAGGGACCAGTATTCCCCGGAATCATCATCCCGGATATATACATAATGGCCGGGCCTGTCCAGGGGTACCCCGTTTGGTCTGAACCGGGAAATCCGGTGGTATTCCGGAGATTTATAAAACAGGTAGCCCCCGGCGGTGTGGTTAAGCACACCGCACATATCCCGGACACCAATATAATTGGTCCAGGAAACAGGAACGTCCACCCGGTCGATCACATATTCACGCTTGTCATTATCAAAGTATCCGTAACGCATCATGCTGCTCCTCAAGGTAGGTAATACGGGGGTCCCGGAAAAACTGGTTGTTTTTCTTAGGCGTCCTAATGCTACTATTCACCAATCACCGCATTTCTGTCAAGAAAAAAATAAATCAAGAGGTTTTTTTAAAATGTCAGATTTTGAAAAAACAACCTTCGCTGTGAGTGCAGAAAGAAAGCTATTTTATGTATGGATAAGGAAATAGCTTTCTTTCTGCAAAAGCCTTTTTCAAAATTAACCGGGTTTTAAAAAAGGTACTCAATTCTGTTTAAATCCCGCAACTTGGAGTATGGTATTAGCAGGAGTGATTTTTTATGGCAATACACATAATTCCTCAGCCCGTTTCAGTACGGGACCGGGACGGCGTTTTTCAATGTGCGGGTCTGCCGGGGATTGAACACCATGGCCCCTTTTTTCAGGAATCTGCCTTATTCGCCGAACAGCTTGCCGGGGATTTTCCCGGAACGGATTGGGTTAAGGCCGTGGTTATCTGCAGGGAAAATTCCGGGGTTTCCCATAAAGAAGGATACCGCTTGTCCATCAGGCCGGACAAAATCGAGGTGGAAGCTTCCTCTGGGGCGGGTTTGTACCACGGTCTGCAGACCCTGCGGCAGCTTATCCTTTCGGGGTTTTCGGAAAACCATCTGCGTATTCCCTGTGCGGAAATTGAGGACTATCCCCGGTTTAGCTGGCGCGGCCTCATGCTGGATACCTCCCGGCATTTCTACACGGTCCGATTCATCAAAAAAATTATCGATTTGATTTCGCTTCATCATTTCAGTGTCTTCCACTGGCATCTGACCGACGATCAGGGCTGGCGTTTCCCGGTACCGGAATTGCCCGCATTAATCGATGTAGGATCAAAACGTTCCGATATCCGGGCTGAATGGGGCAGTGTGGTGGAAGGCCACTACACAGAGGACGAAATCCGGGATGTTATTTCCTATGCCCAGGCGCGGCATATCGAAATTGTTCCGGAGGTTGAGCTGCCCGGACATTCCAGTGCTATTCTGGCATCCTACCCCGACCTGGGCTGTACCGGCGGCCCCTATCAGGTGGAGGACCGGTACGGTATTTTTGAGGAAGCCCTGTGTGCAGGAAACGACCGGGTTTTTGATTTTGTCGGGACTGTTTTCGATACGCTGGTCCGTCTGTTTCCCTCTTCCTATGTCCATATTGGAGGGGATGAAGTCAAATTCAACCGGTGGACCGCCTGTCCTAAGTGCCGGAAACGGCTTACCGAACTGGGTCTGGAAGAAATCAACCAGCTCCAGAGCTGGATGACCGTCCGGTTCGCCCGGATGTTACAGGAACGTAACCGGATCGCCATAGGCTGGGATGAGGTACTTGAGGGAACCGAAAAATTTGGACTTCCCCAGGAACTGGTGGTCATGTCCTGGCGCGGTCAGGAAGGGGGCTTTAGTGCAAGCAGCCGGGGGCACCGGGTAATTATGACCCCTTTAACCGAGGGGTGTTACCTGAACTTTAAACATACCGACAACACAGAGGAGCCCGGCCAGTACGGCATTTCTTCGGTTTCCCAGTTATATCATATGGATCCGGTTACCCCGGATATGACCAATATACAAGCGGGTTTTGTCCTGGGAGGTCAATGCAATCTCTGGGCTGAACTCATCTATGCTGACAGGTTGGCGGAATATATGCTGTTCCCCCGGATATGTGCTGCATCGGAATCCTTTTGGAGCCCCCGGGGGGTACGCAATTTTGAGTCTTTTATCCAGCGTCTGCCGGTACACCAGAAGAGGCTGGATCATTTTGGTCTGCTCCAATACCGGGGTTCCCTGGAATAAAACATAATTAGGGAAACCGCCTAAAAACGTCAGTTTTTAGGGGGTTTCCTTAGATACATTATAGGGATTTCTTTTATTCGCAAGTGGGTTTAATACCATCTGCACGCTCCCGCGTGCGAGGCTCTGGGGCGTTCTAAAAATCTTGTAAATCAAAATTGTATGGGTATTAAACCCACATAAAATCCATACCTTACAGAACCAACAAACCTCGCCGCCCCCGCGCGCTCTGCCTCGCACGCGAAAGCGTGCAGAAG
>JAVBPH010000105.1:0-31357 GCA_031549725.1 Treponemataceae bacterium | reverse complement strand
GAAAATAAATGGTTTTATACATCTGAGGATTTGGAAAAAATCATCAATAGACCGTACGATGAAAATTGGTGCTATAAGGATCCTAAGAATTTATGATGAAATGAATTGGTATTTAAAAAACAGTGGAAGCTTGGTAAAGATGCATTAATTCCTAGTTCATTGGAAGAAATAAGAAGGAGTATATTACCATGAGTTCGGCGGCATTTATTTTATTTGAAGAAGGAAAAAGTATTCCTATTTCACAATTGTCATCCACGGTAAAGGAAATATGTGAAAAAGAACATATTTTCTTTAATGATTGCCATTTATCAGACAGATATGATGAAGCAGGAAAATTGAAATATGAAAATATATGTATTAGTAATATACCCTTTACAGAGGAAAATCTTTCCAGACAAATTTGTCTGAATATTTATGATGAACCCTATGAATATAGATTGTATCAACTTGAATACAATGCCATAAATAAATCATATTTTTCAGCGATTAGTTTTGAATTTTTTCGTGAAAATGGGGATATATTTATAAAAATTGTTCTTCCCTTTATAAAAACATATCCTCAGGCATTATTTTGGAGTTCTGATTACTTCTATACAATGGAGGATTTAGAGAAGATAGCGAGCAGACCAATTGATAAATACTGGTGTTTTAGGGACCCAAAAGACTTGGAATAATATACTTAAAAGTGGGAGATATGAGGAAACTTGATAAAGATACGTTGATTCCTAGTGTTTTTGAAGAAATAAGAAGGAGTATATTACCATACTAAAATCCCTGTTGTGGGCTAGTAACCTTGGGTTATTCAAACTTTAATAATAATGAAGCATCTTTAGAAGTGTATATTCATGCATATATTATACGCTTTGTGTATTTTCTTGCATAAATCCCCTTGAATAATCCTTATCATCTCAGGTAGGATAAGGAAACGGGCTTTGTCCGTTTGGAGGCATAAGATGATAGTCATTCTTGCAAAGGCTGCGACGCCGCACAATAAGGAAATGATCCGCATTTATCTGAAGGACCGGGGTTTCAGTGTCCGGGATCAGCATTTTGGGGATGATGAAATTATTGGTGCCTTTGGAAAGGGTGTGATTGATAAAAAGGAATTGGCCCTGCTCCCCGGGGTTGAGCGGGTAGCGGCCACATCAAAGCCCTATGAACTGGCATCCCGGGAAACAAAAAGTGAAGATACCATTGTATCCCTGGGACCGGTGAAGATTGGCGGTTCCAGGATTTCAGTTATTGCCGGTCCCTGCGCAGTGGAAAGCAAAGAGCAGATCATGGAAACCGCCGCCCGGGTCCGGGAATCCGGGGCGGTCATCCTCCGGGGGGGGGCGTTCAAACCCAGGACCAGCCCCTATGCATTCCAGGGGCTTGGAATTAAGGGATTGGAATACATGAAGGAAGCCGGGGAAGCCTATGGTATGCCCATTGTAACCGAAGTGGTTTCGCCGGAACTGGCTATGGCCATGAATGATTTAACCGATATGTTCCAGATCGGCGCCAGGACTATGCAGAATTTTGAATTGCTCAAGAAGGTGGGGTCCCTGGGGAAGGCGGTCCTTTTAAAACGGGGGCCCTCCGCAACTATTGAAGAATGGCTTCTCTCGGCGGAATACCTGTTAGCTTCCGGGACAAAGGACGTGGTCCTCTGTGAACGGGGGATCCGGACATTTGAAACCTATACCCGGAATACCCTGGACATATCCGCCATTCCGGTGGTGAAAAAATTATCCCACCTGCCGGTGATTGTGGATCCCAGCCATGCCGTGGGAATCCGGGCCAAGGTGAGCCCGGTAGCCCTGGCCGCCATTGCCGCCGGTGCGGACGGTCTGACCGTGGAGGTTCATCCGAATCCGGATGCGGCTTTATCCGACGGGCCCCAGTCCTTGTATCCTGACCAGTTTGAGAAACTGATGCGGGATGTGGAAGCCCTGGCCCCGGTGGTGGGAAAGGAACTGCTCCGGACCCCCAGGCCATCCGTTTCCGGGCCGGAACTTTCCAGTAAAATAGCTTCCTGCAATGAGCCGGGGTCCGATGCAGCGGGTTACTCCGGGGACAGCGGTGCCTTTGCCGAGCAAGCCATCATCCGGGCCTTTGGCGAAGATACCCAGCGGCTATCCTTCCCCAGCTTTTCCGCCCTTTTTGATGCTGTCCTGGACGGGACGGTCCGCTACGGAATGGTGCCGGTGGAGAACAGCCTGGCCGGATCGGTCCATGAAAACTACGACTTGTTTATCCGTTATCCCGATATTGCTATTGTGGGGGAAATCAAACTCAGAATAGTCCATTGTCTTATTGCGGATGAAAAGGCGGATATCGATTCCATTAAGATTGTCCGCAGTCATCCCCAGGGTTTTGCCCAGTGCAGGGATTTCCTGGATAAATATCCCGGATGGCAGCTGGAACCGGTGAATAACACCGCCAGCGCGGTGGTTTCCATTGTAAGGGATGGGGCCACCAGGGTTGCCGCCATAGCCAGTGAAGCCGCTGCAAAGATTCACGGACTTAAGGTACTGAAAACAGGCATCGAGACAAATCCCCTTAATTATACCCGTTTTGTCATTATCGCCCGCCGGAACGGAGGGGATAAAGCTCCTGTTCCGCCGAGTATGAGTTCCGAAAGGATGAACAAGGCATCCTTTATCTTCAGTGTCAATGATGAACCCGGCGCCCTTTTTGAATGTCTTAAGGTGCTGAGCGAACGGGGCATCAACCTGTCCAAGCTGGAATCCCGGCCCATCCCCGGCCAGCCCTGGCGGTATATGTTTTATGCCGATGTGGGCCTGCCCGATAAGGATCATGTTTTTGACGAAACCCTGGAAGCGCTGAAAAAGAAATGCGATGATTTCCGTCTTCTGGGAATTTACCGGGCCGCGGTGTAGTGATTCTAATAAATTGGTTTTTCTTTTTTGTATATGATTAACCGGTAACAATAAAATTTCTTTTTCGCAGGTCCCTTCGAGAGCCTCAGGGGCCGGAAACTCCCGGTGATTGAGGTTCTCGAAATCACCAGTGACAGGAATCTTTTCTTTTAAAAACCTATCACGTTCCCTGGACAAATCATCCTCACCGGCTACACTTACCATAGGAGTTGTCATGAATTTAGACGGTTTAATCATCGGACTTGCATCATTTTTAATTATTGGTATCTTCCATCCCATAGTAATCAAGGCTGAATACTATTTCGGAATCAAAATTTGGCCATGCTTTCTGGTTTTAGGAATTATTTCCGGTATCCTTTCGGTGATTTTGGGAAATACCATTGTACGCTGTATCCTCGGCGTAGGGGCATTTACCTCATTCTGGAGTATCAAGGAAATTTTTGAGCAGCGCCGACGGGTGGAAAAGGGCTGGTTTCCGGAAAATCCGGCCCGGAAGAAAAAGTAACATATCCTTTTTTATCCGGAAGTCTGGTTTAATAATCCGCGTCTCAGAGGGCTCAAAACTTACAGGTTATGGTATTCTCAGGCAGCATGAGCAGCCGTAAAAGTACTTCTATAATGAACTAGCCAAAGACTGATTAAACCAGAGAGTATAATATATTTCTTCTCGAACGAAACTTCCCTTGGCCCGCCGCGGGGAGGTTCATTTAACAAAAATCATTTGTTAGGACTTTAGTTTTACTAAAGCTTCTTTAATCGTGAAAAAAAATACATCAAATCCCACAAAATTTGCATGAAAATGCATAAAAATACTTGAATAATATTAAAAAAAAATGTATTATACGAAATAAGATAAAATGCCGGAACTGGTATTTTATCTTAAAAGGTTTGTTAAACCAATTTATTCAGTTTTGGGTGGGTAATTATGAAACGACACGTGGTGTCGGCCCTGGTGGAAAACCGTTCCGGAACCCTCAGCCGGGTGGCCGGGCTTTTCAGCCGCCGGGGGTTCAATATCGATGGCCTCACAGTGGGAGAAACCGAGGATTCTTCGGTTTCCCGGATGACCATTGCTGTCAGCGGGGATGAATCCGTGCTGGAACAGATAGTGAAGCAACTCAGCAAACTGGTGGATGTCATTGCGGTGAAGGAACTGGATTCCGCATCGTGTATCCGCCGGGAACTTATGCTGGTTAAAACCCAGGCAGATGAACAGACCCGTCCCGCGGTCATTGAAATCGCATCCATATTCCGTGCCCGGATTATTGATGTCTCCCCCACCACCATTACCGTCGAGGCCACAGGCGATGTAGAAAAGCTTGAGGGTCTCCTCCTTCTCCTTCGCCCATACGGCATTCTCGAACTGGCCCGGACCGGACTTGTCGCTCTGGAACGGGGTTCCCTAGTCCTAGACATTAGCATTTAACCGGCGCAAAGATTGAAGGCGGGTTCCCTGGCGGGACCTGACGCCCCTGATGTTTGCGCCGATTCTCGAAAAATGAACTTCTAAAAACGGAAGTTTTTAGAAGTGTGAGGCTTTTTCAAAATGTTAGATTTTGAAAAAGCAACATTAGATGTGAGTGCAGCAAGAATGCTATTTTATTTATGGATAAGGAAATAGTATTCTTGCTGCAAAAGCCTTTTTCAAAACTAACCGAGTTTTGAAAAAGGCTCGTTTACTATAGATATATGGAACTTCTGAAAATTGTAATCAAGTTTTTGGGGGTTCACAACAATACCGCGGGAAATCTGATTGAATTTCCATGCGGCCCCGGAGTAATGTAATTACACCGGCATATTACAGATAATTTCCGGAACCAAGGTTTCAGGAAACGATGCACGGCGAACGTGTTAAGGAGGAATTACACATGGCGATTATGTATTACGAAAAAGATTGTGACCTAGGTGTCCTAAAGGGCAAAACGATTGCGGTTATTGGTTATGGCTCCCAGGGACATGCCCATGCGCTGAACGCCAAGGAATCGGGGATGAAGGTAATTATCGGTCTTTATGAAGGTTCAAAGAGCTGGGACCGGGCAGCTAAAGCAGGATTCGAAGTTAAGGTTGCAAAAGAAGCCGCCGCCGCCGCAGACTTTATCATGATTCTTATTAATGATGAAAAACAGGCAAAATTATATGAAGAATCGATTAAGCCCGTGCTGAAGCCCGGAAAAACCCTGGCTTTTGCCCATGGTTTTAATATTCACTTTGGGCAGATCATTCCTCCCAAGGATATCAACGTGGTGATGATCGCCCCCAAGGGACCCGGCCATACCGTGCGGGAACAGTACCAGGCCGGAGCCGGGGTTCCCTGTCTTATTGCTGTCCACCAGGACGCCACCGGTGATGCCAAGAGGCTGGGCCTGGCCTATGCTGCCGCCATCGGCGGAGCCAGGGCGGGGGTGCTGGAAACAACTTTTAAAGAAGAAACCGAAACCGACCTGTTCGGCGAACAGGCGGTATTATGCGGAGGTGTATCGGCTCTGATGAAGGCCGGGTTTGAGGTGCTGGTGGAAGCAGGATACCAGCCCGAAAGTGCCTACTTTGAATGTATGCACGAGATGAAGTTAATCATCGACCTGGTCAACCGGGGCGGTCTATCCTACATGAGATACTCCATTTCCGACACCGCCGAGTACGGCGATTACGTGACGGGAAACAGGATTATCACCGAGGAGACCAAAAACACCATGAAGCAGGTCCTGAAGGAAATCCAGAACGGTACCTTCGCGAAAAACTGGATCAGCGAAAATCAGACCAACCGCCCCTTCTTCAATAGAACCAGGGCGATTGAAGCCCAGCACCCCATAGAACAAGTGGGTAAGGAGTTACGCTCTATGATGAGCTGGCTCCCAAAATCGGAAGTGTAGGACCGGGAAGGGGGACAACCCCCATGCCCGGAAGCTCTTACCCCAGGGACTTATCCTTAGGGTAGGGATTGCATTCCTACATTCCTTGAAAAAGGAATTATAGTATGGCTCGGACAATACATTTTTTTGATACCACCTTACGGGATGGAGAACAAGCCCCCGGCTGCTCCATGAATTTGCAGGAAAAGATTGAGGTGGCCAGGCAGCTTGAGAAGCTTGGGGTGGATGTGATGGAAGCGGGATTTCCCGCGGCAAGCCCCGGGGACCTGGAATCGGTGAAGGCTATTGCAGGGATTATCAAGGATTCATCCGTGGCGGGACTTTGCCGGTCCCTGGAAAAGGATATTGATGCGGCCTGGCAGGCATTATCGGATGCGGTGGCGCCGCCCCGGATTCATATTTTCCTGGCAACTTCCCCTATCCACATGGAATACAAACTTAAAATGAGTCCCGAAAAGGTGATTGAACGGGCCGTATCCTCGGTCAGGTATGCGAAGAAATTCTGCAGCAGCGTGGAGTTTTCAGCGGAGGATGCCTCCAGGAGCGACAGGGATTTTCTTTGCAGGGTTTTTGAATCCGTCATCGATGCGGGAGCTGCGGTGGTGAATGTCCCGGATACGGTGGGTTATGCCATGCCCGGGGAGTTCGGCGGATTGATCCGTTATGTGAAGGAACACTGCTCCAATATTGATAAGGCCCGGCTTTCGGTCCATTGCCATAATGACCTCGGGCTTGCGGTGGCCAATACTTTAGCTGCCGCCTATGCCGGAGCGGATCAGCTGGAATGTACTATCAACGGTCTGGGCGAGCGGGCGGGGAATGCATCCCTGGAAGAAACCGTTATGGGTCTTATGACCAGGAAGGATATATTCGGTATTGACTGCCGGATTGATACTGCCCAGATTTATTCCGCAAGCCGGCTGGTTTCCCAGGTAACCGGGGTTAAGGTCCAGCCCAACAAGGCTATTGTGGGGGAAAACGCCTTTGCCCACGAAGCAGGAATCCATCAGCACGGGGTGATGGCCAAACGGGAAACCTATGAAATCATGACCCCCGAATCAATTGGTATCCCTAAAAACCGGATGGTGTTAGGGAAACATTCCGGCCGCCATGCCTTTGAGGATAGGATCAAGGATCTGGGAATTTCCATTGACAATGAAGCCCTGGAAAAGGCCTTTGCGGAATTCAAAATTCTGGCGGATAAAAAAAAGGTAGTCAGCGACAGGGATATTGAAGCCCTGGTGCGGGGCTCCTCCGTTTCGGTACCCGAAACCTATAAACTTGACCGCTGGGTGGTAAACTCCGGTTCAAGCCTCAGCGCCACCAGCACAATCAAACTGATCCACAAGGACGGTAGTGAATACGAAGAAGCCTGCATCGGGGATGGTCCCATTGATGCGGCTTTTAAAGCCATTGACCGGATTATCGGTAAAGAGCCGGAACTGGAAAACTATGAACTAGCGGCTATCACCGGGGGGGAAGATGCCCAGGGTGAAGCCAGCGTAAGAATCCGTTACGAAGGCCGGACCTGGAACGGCCGGGGGGTATCCACCGACGTGGTGGAATCCACCATAAAAGCATATATCGCCGCCATCAACGCCATGGAGTGGGAACTGGCTGCCACCGGAGCCAGCCGGGTAAAACAGGAGGTGCTGCATGGGGTCTGAGTCCGGGCTGGATTTTGGTTTTAACAGGGACGTGGAAATCCTGGATACCACCCTCAGGGATGGAGCCCAGGGGGAAGGCATCACCTTT
Source organism: Treponemataceae bacterium (assembly GCA_031549725.1). Taxonomy (GTDB): domain Bacteria; phylum Spirochaetota; class Spirochaetia; order Treponematales; family Breznakiellaceae; genus UBA937. The sequence goes on along the minus strand of JAVBPH010000105.1, from coordinate 23,847 downwards.
TCAGTACAGGATAAAATTTCCGTGGTGGAAGCCCTGGATGAACTGGGGGTTTCCTGGATAGAAGCGGGAAATCCCGGGAGTAACCCCAAGGACATGGATTTTTTCCAGCGGGCCAAAAATATGAAGCTTAAATATGCAAAGCTCTGCGCCTTCGGGGCTACCCGGAAAAAAGGAATAAAGCCCGAGGACGATACCAACGTAAAGAGTCTCCTTGAGGCTGGTACCGACGGGGTGGTGATCTTCGGAAAAAGCTGGGATCTCCATGTGACCGAAGTGTTACGGGTAAGCCCGGAAGAAAATCTGGCCATGATTTCCGAAACCGTGAGTTTTTTCAAAAAGGCCGGAAAAACCCTGATCTATGATGCGGAACATTTTTTTGACGGCTGGAAGGCGAATCCCGAATATGCCCTTTCCACGGTAAAATCCGCCATGGAAGCCGGGGCTGACCGTGTTGTTCTATGCGACACAAATGGCGGTTGTTTCCCCGATACCATCCAGGCCGGGGTAGGGGAGGTGATGAAACTCGCCGGAACCCTGAAACTTTCCCCGTCTATGGTGGGTATCCACGCCCATGATGATTCCGGAATGGCTACCGCCAATACCATCATGGCCGTTAAATCCGGCTGCCGTCATGTCCAGGGAACCCTGGTAGGATTCGGGGAACGCTGCGGCAATACGGCCCTCGCGGCGGTGATTCCCAGCATTGAACTGAAACTAGGCCTGAAATGTCTTCCCGAGGGAAACCTTCAGTACGTATCGGAACTTACCCGGAAGGTTGCGGAAATTGCCAATGTGGCTGTCCCGGACGGACTGCCCTATGTGGGGGCCCATGCTTTTGCCCATAAGGCCGGTATGCACGCCGACGGTATCCTGAAGATACGCCAGAGTTTTGAACATATCGATCCGTCCCTGGTGGGCAACGACCGCCGTTTCCTGATGAGTGAAGTCGGCGGCAGGTCTGCTATTGCCGAACGGATAAAGAAGTTTGACGATTCCATCACCAAGGACCACCCTGCCACCGCAGCCCTGGCTTCCCAGCTGAAGGCCCTGGAATCCGAGGGATGGCAGTTTGAAGGGGCGGACGCCAGTTTCGAGCTTTTGGTAAGGCGGGAACTCCGGAAGTACAAACCTCTTTTCAAAATTGAGGGGTACCGGGTGGTGAGCGAACACCCCACAGGGGATGGTCTGATGTGTTCCCACGCCTGGGCTAAAGTCTGGGTCGACGGGCAGACCGAAATAGCCGCCGCCGAAGGGGACGGTCCGGTGAATGCACTGGACGGGGCCCTGCGGCGGGCATTAAAACACTTTTACCCTGAACTGGAACACATCCGCCTTTCGGATTATAAGGTCAGGGTAATCGACGGCAAGGACGCCACTGCGGCAAAAGTCCGGGTTCTCATTGAAAGTACCGACGGATCAAACAGCTGGACCACCGTGGGGGTTTCCGCGGACATTATTGAGGCCAGCCGGGCCGCCCTGGTGGATTCCATTGAATACAAATTGATCAGGGATATTGAGCGCCGGTTTAAAGAGTTTATATAGGGTACCTCAAAAAACTCGGTTAGATTTTTGAGGTACCCTTGGAGAAATTTTTATTTCTTTATCTTATACCGAAATAAAAAAGTTTCTCCATCTTACATCTAAGGAAAACTTCTAAAAACTGAAGTTTTTAGAAGTTCCCTATAGGGAGTTAGTATGAATTATTCCATAGCAGTTGTCCCCGGAGACGGTATTGGTCCTGAGGTGATGGCCCCGTCCCTGGAAATCCTTGATATGGTGGGTGATAAATTCGGCCACATCTTTAATTATGTTGAACTGGAAGCCGGGGGCTGCGCCATTGATTCCACCGGGGAACCTCTTCCCCAGGAAACCCTGGAAACAGCTAAACAATGTGATGCGCTTCTTCTGGGGGCAGTGGGCGGCCCCCAGTGGGAAGACCTGCCCGGTAACCTCCGGCCGGAACGGGCTCTGCTGGGTCTCCGGGCGGGGCTTGGGGTTTTTGCCAACCTCCGGCCCGCGGCACTGCTGCCCCAGCTCAAGGATGCCTGTCCCCTGAAGGATTCCGTTTTGGCGGCCAGCCATCCCGGGGGCAAACCCACCTTTGATCTTCTCATTGTCCGGGAATTAACCGGCGGCCTTTATTTTGGAAAGCGGGGCCGCAGTGAAGACGGGAACTCCGCCTATGATACCGAAACCTATTCCAAAGAAGAAATTGAACGGGTTCTCCGTTCAGGTTATGCCGCAGCAGGGGCCCGGGGGAAAAAACTCTGTGTGGTGGACAAGGCCAACGTTCTGGAATCATCCCGGCTCTGGCGGGAAGTCGCCCAGGATATTGCAAAGGAGTATCCTGATATTGAAACAAGTTATATGTATGTTGATAATTGTGCTATGCAGCTGGTCCGCGCTCCCGGTCAGTTTGATGTGATTGTTACATCAAATCTTTTTGGAGACATCCTGTCGGATGAAGCGTCGGTGCTCACCGGTTCCATTGGTATGCTGGCCTCCGCAAGCCTGGGCAGTACCGGGGAAGATGGAAAGGTCATGGGCATGTATGAACCTATCCATGGTTCAGCGCCGGATATTGCCGGCCAGGATGTGGCTAATCCCCTGGCAACCATATTATCCGTGGCTATGATGCTCCGTTACAGCTTCGGTTTGGAAAAGGAAGCCCGGGCGGTGGAAACCGCGGTGGGCCAGGTGCTGGACAATGGTTTCAGGACCAGGGATATTGCCCGCCGGGATAATGTGCAGGGTGAAAACATTGTCGGGACTAAAGCTATGGGCAATGAAGTACTGAAGGTATTGGAAGCTTTAAAGTAAACATCCCGGGGGATGCTGTAGATTTTTCAACGGCCAACCGGGCTGGCGAAAAAATCTAATGCTCTTTGTAATAGAAAAACAGTATGTTTGAGGAGTATATATGAAAAGTGATGCTGTCAAGAAAGGAATCCCCAGAGCTCCCCACCGGTCTCTTTTCAAAGCCATGGGTTTTGTGGAAGAAGAATTCGACCGGCCGCTTATCGGAGTGGTGGTAGCCAAGAGCGAAATTGTTCCCGGACATATCCATCTGGATACCATTGCCAAATACGTATGCGATGGAATCCGGCTTGCCGGAGCTGTACCGGTACAGTTTCCGGTGATAGGGGTCTGTGACGGCATTGCCATGGGCCACGAGGGAATGCGTTATTCCCTGGTAACCAGGGAGCTGATCGCCGACAGCATTGAATGTATGGCATTGGCCCACGCCTTTGATGCCCTGGTCTTTATTCCCAACTGCGATAAAATTGTGCCGGGGATGCTTATGGCAGCAGCCCGGATTAATATTCCCAGCGTGTTTGTTTCCGGAGGCCCCATGCTCCCGGGAAAGAGGAACGGTGAAACCCTGACGCTGACCACCATGTTTGAAGCGGTCGGTGCGGTTGGTGCGGGTAAGATGGATGAAGCAGAACTGGCAGCCCTGGAAGAAGCCGCCTGTCCCACCTGCGGTTCCTGTGCGGGAATGTTCACCGCCAATTCCATGAACTGCGTCACCGAGGGCCTGGGCATGGCCCTTCCCGGAAACGGTACAATTCCGGCGGTCATGGCTGAACGGCTGCGGCTGGCAAAAAAGACGGGTTTCCTGATTGTTGATATTTTGAAAAAGGATATCCGGCCCAGGTCCATCATGACCGAGAAATCATTCCTGAACGCCCTGGCCCTGGATATGGCTCTGGGTTGTTCCACCAATACCGCTTTGCATCTTCCCGCGGTTGCCCATGAAGCAGGGGTTACCCTGGATCTGGAACTGCTGAACCGCATCAGTGAAAAGACTCCCAACTTATGCAAGCTGTCCCCCGCGGGCCCGGATGCGGTGGTGGATCTCCACGCTGCCGGGGGCATTCCTGCGGTGTATGCGGAACTGGCAAAACAGAATCTTGTTGATACCTCCCTGCTCACGGTGTATGGAAAACTTTCGGATGCTGTTTCCGGTGCGGTAAACAAAAATCCTTCGGTAATCCGGACTATCGAAAATCCCTATTCCAAGACCGGCGGTCTGGCTGCCCTGAAGGGAAACATTGCCCCCGACGGTTCCGTGGTTAAGCGGAGTGCCGTGGCTCCTTCCATGATGAAACATGAGGGACCCGCCAGGGTCTTCGACAGTGAGGATGATGCGTTTGAAGCTATCATGGGCGGCAGGATAAAACCCGGGGATGTATTGGTTATACGCTACGAAGGTCCTAAGGGTGGTCCCGGCATGAAGGAAATGCTCGGTCCCACCGCAGCCCTGGCCGGCATGGGTTTGGATGATAAGGTTGCCCTGATTACCGACGGCCGTTTTTCCGGGGCCAGCCGGGGAGCATCCATTGGGCATGTGTCCCCTGAAGCTGCGGAAGGCGGATTAATAGGATTGATAAAAGATGGGGATACCATCGCCATTGATATTGAAAAGTATTCAATAAACGTAAAATTGGATGACGGTGAGATAGCAAAACGCAGGGAAACCTGGAAACCCCTGCCTCCGAAGGTGACCACCGGCTATCTGGCCCGCTATGCAAAACAGGTGACCTCCGCGTCTACCGGAGCTATTTTTAAGGATTAGACTGAACAATAACCCGGTTGGTTATTGTTCAAGTTATGCAATTTCCCTGCCTTTGGGTTGGGAATATGCATTTTTTAGCGGAAGCTGTTCGACAAACTAAAGTTGTCGAACAACTTTAGTAGGGGTCCACCGGGCTTCTTAAGGAGAATGAGATTATGGAATGTAACGGTTCACGTATATTGATCGAAGCATTGATTGAACAGGGTGTGGAAATTATTTTTGGTTATCCCGGAGGTAGCGTCCTTTTTATTTATGACGAACTTTACAAACAGCGGGACCGGATCAGGCACATCCTGGTCAGCCACGAACAGCATGCAGCCCATGCAGCGGATGGTTACGCCCGGTCCACCGGAAAGGTCGGAGTCTGTCTGGCCACCTCAGGCCCCGGGGCAACCAATCTGGTAACGGGAATCGCCACGGCCTACATGGATTCGGTTCCCATGGTAGCCATTACAGGAAACGTTTCGACCAGCCTGCTGGGTAAGGACAGTTTTCAGGAAGTGGATATCACCGGGGTGACCATGCCCATTGTCAAGCATAACTGGATCGTCAGGAGTGTGGATGAACTGGCGGAAATTGTCCGGGAAGCCTTTGTTATTGCCCGGTCCGGCCGGCCCGGCCCGGTCCTTATCGATATTCCCAAGGATGTTACCTCCGCCATGGGAACCTGGGTTCCGACAAACCTCCGGGATCCTCATTTAATGAGTCCCCAGGCCCAGCGGCTGGATATGCGGATTTCCCTTCCGTCGTTTACCGGGAATGAAATATCGAAGGCCGCATCAATGATCAGCCAGGCCAAGCGCCCGGTGATCTATGCCGGCGGCGGTGTGGTCATTTCCGATGCTGCATCTGAATTAAAGGAACTGGCGGAAAAACTCCATGCCCCGGTGGCACTGAGCCTGATGGGTATTGGGTCCTTTCCCCATGATCATCCCCTGTATATGGGGATGATCGGGATGCACGGATCTGTAGCATCCAACCGTGCGGTTCAGAAGGCTGACGTGGTTATTGCCGTGGGTGCCCGTTTCTCCGACCGGGTAATCAGCAAGGCGGATAACTTTGCCCGTTCCGCCAAGGTGATTCATTTCGATATAGACCCGGCGGAGATCAACAAAAACGTCCGTTCCGAAACCGCGGTGATCGGAAATCTGAAGGAAAGTTTGAAGAAGGTCCTGGAAGCCCTGCCTTCCAGGACAGCCAGTGAATGGAACGGCGATGTGAACGAATGGAAACAGAAGATTCCCACTTCACATCTGAAACAGGCGGCGCTGCATCCCAAGTTTATCCTGGAAGAGACCGCCAAAGCCGTTGGGGATGATGCCATCATCGTTACCGATGTGGGTCAGCACCAGATGTGGACCGGTCAGTTTTATCCCTTTAAAAAACCCAGGACCTTTTTGACCTCCGGGGGCCTGGGAACCATGGGTTTCGGGTTGGGAGCTGCCGAAGGCGCCAAATTCGGAAATCCTGACCGTCAGGTGATACTCTTTACCGGGGACGGCTGTTTCCGGATGAACTGCGGTGAACTGGCGGCGATCAGTAATTACAAAATCCCCCTGCTGGTGGTGATCTTCAACAACGGTGTACTGGGCATGGTCCGCCAATGGCAGACATTGTTTTACGATTCCCGCTATTCCGAAACCAACCTGGACCGCCCCCCGGATTTTATCAAACTTGCGGAAGCCTATGGCCTTTCGGGGTATACCGCAACCGATGAGGTATCCTTCAGGGAAGCCCTGGCAAAGGGGTTGAAGGATAATGCCTCGGGGAAAACCGCAATTATCAATGCGGTGATTGATAAGGATGAACATGTACTTCCCATGGTTCCCGGCGGCAAATCAATTGAGGAACAGATATTATAAGATATTGATTTGCTGGGGAAATATGGTGATTTATTTTCCGCGGGTCCCTTCGGGGGCCTCGGGGACCGGAAGCTCCGGTGATTGAGGCCCTCGAAATCACCGGAAGAGGTTTTTCCGGGGGCGTTGCGGGGGCATACTCGGATACAGGCCGCCCCTGCAGAGGGGGGAGCGGAAGCCCGCAGGGCTGGAGCGGGGGGGAGACTTCCCCCTTTGGGTATGATATTTGCTTTTTTTTTAATCTGTGGTACGATTATTTTATGACTAAATCCCTGATAAAAATTCGGCCTATTGATTCATTTTTATACAATGTAGGTTTTTTTATTAAAACCTTAAGGGGAAGCGGAAGATTTATTGTCCGCCGTCAGGCTTCATTTAAAATTTTAGTGATGCAGATCCTTTTTACCTTTGTGGAAGCCCTGGGGATTTCCGCTCTCCTGGCCCTGGCTATTGGGGCAGCGGTGGATGTGATCGGGATTCCCTTCTTAAGAAGCATTTCCATGGAATCGTTTATTTATCCTCTGCTGATAACGATTATCACCCGGGAGCTGGGGCCCCTCCTGGCGGCGTTTATTATTATTGCCCGGTCCGCCACGGCGATAGCCACGGAAATTGCCAGCATGGTCATTTCCCATGAAGTGGAGGCATATATTTCCGTGGGGGTTGATCCCATAGAACACCTGGCGGTTCCCCGGTTTTTAGGGGTTACCATTTCCATGTTTCTGCTTAATATCTATTTTTCCCTCTTTGGCCTGGTAGGCTCATTTGCCCTGGCCCATTTTTTTATGCCCATGTTTAATGCTTCGCTTTATTTTGATAACCTGCTTCATGCGTTGACCCTGAGCGATATCCTTATTTCCCTCATAAAAAGTATCGTTTTTGGAATGATTATTTCCATTATTGCCCTGACCAGCGGGTTTTCCGTGGAACGGGCCAGTACGGAAATTCCCGTGGCGGGACTCAAGGCGGTGAGCAATGCCTTTGCCTGGTGTATTGTGGTGGATGTGGTGTTATCAGCATTGTATTATACGGCATTGGTGTAAGGTTTTATGGGAAATACAATTATTGAATTAAGGGATGTATCTTTTTCCACCCAGGAAGTGGATGTACTCAGGACCGTTTCTTATGCGTATGAAGAAGGAACAACCACCGCCCTGATCGGTCCCTCGGGCAGCGGCAAAAGTATGATGCTGAAACTGAGTGCCGGGCTGCTGCTGCCCACCCAGGGATCAGTACTGTTCAAAGGGCAGAATATTGCCAACATGAACGGGCAGCAGAACCTGGCGTTCCGGAAGGAATCGGCCATGGTTTTCCAGGATTCGGCACTTTGGGCAAACCAGAACATCTACCAAATCCTGGAACTTCCCCTGAAAATTCATTTTCCCGAACAATCCGACAAGGACCGGGAAAAGCGCATCAAGGAAGTACTGACCCAGGTGGGATACAAAAGGAATACGGATATCCGGCCCGCGGCCCTTTCCATGGGGGAGCAGAAACTTATCGCCTTTGCCAGGGCTTTGCTCTGTTCTCCCTCGGTGCTGTTTTTGGATGAATGGACCGAATCCCTAGATGATGATGCCGCTAAACGGCTGGTGGGTATTGTTCAGCGGATGAAAGAAAAAAATAATACAATTTTATTTGTCAGCCATGATCTCAGGATCATAAAAAACCTGGCTGATTATATATTACTGATCATCAACGGCAGGCTTTCGTTAACCTTGACTAAAGAACAAATTACGGAAGATGATGCCATAGCAAGGATCATTGAAAAGGAAATTGCATTATGAAATTTAAAATCCGGCATGCAGATAAAATAGTGGGAATCCTTAGTCTTGTTGCGGTGGTATTCCTGGTGGTGGTCATATTTTTCCTTGGAAGCAAACAGCGTTGGTTCTCAAAAAAATATACATTTTTTACAATCCTCCAGTCGGCTTCGGGGGTAAATGAAAATATGGCAATCCAGTATAAGGGATTTAACGTGGGCACCGTGGACACCATCAGGCTTAACGAAGATGATGTGGTGGAAGTAAAATTCCATATTTTTGATGAGTACATTGATAAGGTCCGGGAAGGTGCCCTGGTGGATGTTATTGTCAGCCCCATCGGCCTGGGGAACCAGTTTTATTTTTATGCCGGTCTTGGGGAGCTTTTGGCTGAGGATACATTGATTCCCCTGGTAGATTCCTATGAAGGACGGCAGTTGATGTCCCAGGGACTAAGTCAGATAACCAGCGGGGAGGATAACCTTTCTACCCTGGTTATCCGGGCTAATGAATTTCTGGAAAGCATCAATATTGTACTGGCTGAAGCCGGCGACGCCATCATCGGAACCGATACCACTGCGCTGGGACGTATGATCGGCAGCGCCGAAACAACCCTGGCAGGGATCGATTCCAAGTTGGATCCCATATTGTCGGAAGCCCAGGTCGCTGTTGCCAGCTTACCCCCCATACTTCAGGAAGTCCAGAACATGATTACAACTTTAAATGTAAAATTGAATGATCCCGATGGTATGGTTTCATCACTGCTGGATGCGGACGGCGCCATGTTTAAGGAACTGGAAAACTCCCTGAAATCCCTTTCAGGGACCTTGAACAACATTGAAAAGACCACGGGCATGCTTCCGGCCGAGATGCCCCAGGTCAGCGGACTTATAGAGGACCTGCGGGTAACCATAAAATCCGCGGAGGATGTGCTGGAATCCCTCAAGAACAACCCTCTTTTGAAAAAGGGCTTTACCGATAAGGCAGCCACCGAATCAGGGGGAAACAGCCCCAGGAACATTTCCTTCTAAAGGATGAGGTTTTTTCAAAATGTCAATTTTGAAAAAACAACATTAGATGTAAGTGCAGAAAGAAAATACTTTTTTATTTATGGATAAGGAATAGTATTCTTTCTGCAAAAGCCTATTTCAAAACTAACCGAGTTTTGAAATAGGCTCGGATACTAAGGATATTCTATGAAAAATATCGCAGGAAACATATGCATGATATTGACGGTGTTAAGCCTGGTCTCCTGTTCTTCCGCACCCAAAAAACCGGCGGAGATTACCACGGTCCGGGGAATCGGCAAGACCCAGCTTCAGCTGGCCAACCATCAAATCGATCAGGGAAATTACGATAATGCAATGCTGTACCTCAACGATGCCTGGAACCATGCGGTCCGGGCGGATGATCCTGAGCTCCGGATTAAGGTCCGGCTGACCCGGGGAAATACCTATCTGTACCTGGGAAATGATACTGCCGCAGAACAGGACTGGCAGGCTGCCCTGGCTGAAGCCGAGGCGGATAAAAAAGATGAACTTGCTGCGGCTGCTAAAATCCATATCGCCCGGGGCCGACTCCTGAAAGCCATCGCCGGGGGTACATCGTCCCCTGCTCTGGCAGGGGAAGTGGAGTCTTCCGTACTGAATGAAATGGGCAAGTTAAAAAATGAACAGCTTTATATTGCCCTGGCCTGGACCGTGGCGGGTCTGGCGGAAAAGGAGCAGAGCGTCTGGGATAAGGCGGAAAAATCCTTTGCCAATGCTTTGCAGATCCATGAGAAGAATGTCTACCTTGAACAGGCAGCCTATGATTGGTACCTGATTGCATCGGTCCGGTCCATGTCAGGCAAATACGGCACCGCGGTGGATGCGCTGATGAACGCCGTCTCCCTTGACCGCCGGGCGGAAAATTCCTATGGCTTAGGATGCGACTGGATGGCCCTGGGAGATGTGTATAAGAAAATGGGTGATACCCAAAAAGCCCAGGATGCCTATTCCCGGTCAAAGGAAATTTTTGAATCTATTTCTATGGTAAAAGATGCGGACCAGGTAAAACAGAGAATGGGAAACTGAAAACCAAAACCGCCGGCCGCTGTAAAAATCAAAATCCTATGGATGATAAACCCAGTAGAAATCTCTGAAAAAATATTTTTCAGAGATTTGCCATATTCATTTAAAAGTGAGAACAACAAATTTGTATTATCCAGTTCAGCTGCCATATCTTATAAGTCAGGAATTTGCCGACAGTATTCAGTATTCCGAACAGGTTATTGAATCCCTGTCCGGATTTGTTATCTGTTTTTGGGAAATGCAGCCCCTGTCGGAAAAATCAAAAACCGTGGAAAACATCATTGCGGCGGATGGATGCATAGATCTGGTGGCAGGACTCAATGAAAAGAAAATCGGTTTTGCGGGTATGAGTAAAACCAATTTTCATTTTTCCCTGGAACTGCCGGGACAGTTTATCGGGGCCAGGCTCATGCCCGGTGCTTTCCGGCAGTTAACGGGTTTGCCCGCCAATACCGTTATGGATACCTTTCTGCCCCTGGAGGCGGTGGACAAGAGCTTTGATCAGAATGTCTTTTTTTCCATGCCCATGAACCAGGCCAGGGGTTATTTTCATGATTATTTTCACCGGATCACCGCAGGAAAAATCCCGGACCGGTTTACTTCACTGTTTAATCTGCTGGCTGAACATCCCCCTGAAACCACATCGGATTTATATGAACAACTCCATTACAGCCCCCGGCAATGCCAGCGTCTTTTTGAAAAACATTTCGGTATACCGCCGAAGATGGTCCTGTCCATCATCCGGTTTCAGAAATGCCTGGAGATCCTGACTTCCGGAAAAGCCCGCCCCGCGGATGTTCTGGAAATTACCCATTACTACGACCAGTCTCATTTTAACAATGATTTTAAACGGAACATGGGTATTACCCCTTTGGAGCTGATTGCCAAATACAGAACATGACGCATTTTTACAATACTTTTTTCCTGCATACATTATAATTCAACCCATTGGAGGAATAACTATGTATACAAAATTGGATGCTAATTTGATGGTGGAAAGTGTGGACGACTCCCTGACTTTTTATAGGGATATCCTGGGTTTTTCAGTGATTGCTTCGGTGCCCAACGATAAGGGTGCCATGCAATTTGCGATTTTAGAAAAGGATAAACTGAATCTTATGCTCCAGGATAGGACCAGTTTGATTGCGGATTATCCTATTCTGGATACCCCGAAGGTACACCCATCGGCAAGCCTTTACATCATGGTAGATAATTTCGAACAGTTGTATTCGGAACTTAAGGCAAAGAAGAGGGTTCTCTATGATGTGCATACCACATTTTACGGAGCCAAGGAATTTACTGTTGCGGATAACGACGGTTATGCTATTACCTTTACCGAACATAAGGAAATTTAATCCCTCTTTAAAATATTAGTTTCCCGCATATATTTGACTCTGTATCCCATGAAACGATAAACATTGGGTTTAATCCCCGGGCATATTTTCTGCCCGGGGATTGTTTATACATGGATTTCCGGTTCAGGTATTTCAAGCGCTGTATATCTTTGTGGTTCTTCCATAGTTTTTTTAGTATCTATTTGATATAGTATTTCCAGCTTAATGGAATTGTTTCGATACCCAAGCTGCATATAACAGCAGTCCCCGGACAATCCCATTCAAATACCGGAAATCCGCATTACGGATTTTCCGGGAAAAAAATCTATGGAGTATGATTTTTCTGAAATGAAATCAATACATGAAATGACCAGGGCTGAAGCCTTGGGAGTCCGTTTTGTTCTTATGGATATTGACGATACCCTTACAAAGGACGGCAAGCTCCTTGCCCCAGCGTATTCGGCTTTATGGAAACTCAAGGAAGCCGGACTGAGGGTTATCCCGGTTACAGGACGGCCTGCGGGCTGGTGTGATCTTATTGCCCGGGAATGGCCTGTGGATGGGGTCGTAGGGGAAAATGGAGCTTTGGCATTCTGGGAAGAAGCCGGGGAAAACCGGCGGCCCTTCCTGAAACAGGATTTTTTCCCCGGAGCCATCAGGAATGATCATCCGGTGTTATTAAAAGTTAAGGAAGAATCCCTTAGAACTATTCCGGGACTGCGGATAGCGAAGGACCAGTTTGCCCGGATCTTTGATATTGCCCTGGATTTTGCAGAGGAAGAACCGGTGCTGAGCCTGGAGGATGCTGAAAAGGTAAAAGGGATTGCGGAGAAACATGGCGCCATAGCTAAGGTTTCTTCCATCCATGTGAATGTTTGGATGGGCAATTACGATAAACTGACCATGACTGAACGTTTTTTAAAAAACCGTTTTAACTGGAATCCTGAAACAGGATTGTCCGAAGTGGTTTTCTGCGGAGATTCTCCGAACGATGAACCCATGTTTAAGCGGTTTCCCCTGGCTGCGGGTGTTTCTAATGTAACGCATTACCATGGATTGATCCGGCATTTTCCCGCTTTTGTGGCTTCCCGGGAATGCGGTGACGGTTTCGCGGAGATCGCTGAAGTCATTTTGGAAAAACGCCGTGAAACATAATAAAAACCGGCAGAATAATTCCCGTCCTGACCGGTCCTTGTTGAAAGTAAATCAGAATAATGCGGACCATCAGAAAGCGTATAAACCGGAAGGGACAAAACATTCCGGAAGAAGGCTTTCTTTCGGATTAACTATTCTCTATGAAGACCGGGATATTATTGTGGTGGATAAGCCCGCGGGACTGCTTTCCATTGCCACCGCATCGGAGAAAAACAGAACGGCCCACTGGGTTTTATCGGAGTATCTCCGCAAGAAAGGTGAAAAAAGAAGAGCCGCGGTGGTTCACCGCCTGGACAGGGATACCTCGGGGGTTATGCTTTTTGCAAAATCCGAACAGGTGAAACGGACCCTGATGACCCGGTGGGAAGAACTGGTGACCGAGCGGAAGTATGCGGCCCTGGTGGAAGGTGAAGTTCCGGAGGATGAAGGAATTATTAATCAGCCATTGGGCGAAGATGACCGGGGTAAAATAATAGTAACAGAAAAAGGTCTTCCTTCGGTTACCCGGTGGAAATGTTCCGGAAAGGGAAGGGGATTTTCATTTTTGGAAGTAGACCTTGAAACAGGAAGGAGAAACCAGATCAGGGCCCACTTTGCCTGGCTTGGTTTTCCCCTGGCGGGGGATATAAAGTATGGGTCGGGAAAGGATCCCCTGAAACGGCTGGCGCTTCACGCGGAAACTTTAAAATTTCATCATCCTGTAACCGGGAAATTGATGGAATTCAGCATTCCCCCGGATAAAAGGTTTTCCGGAATTCCTAAGGGAAAATAATTCTCCGGAAAAATCAAGGGAATTTCTGAAACCCCAACCAGGGTTTTTAGAAGTCCTCTTAATCCTTCCAGGGGAAAATAAAATTCTTCAGCGACCTGGTACCGGTCTTTTCCCGTTCATCGATCAGGAGTGCATCCCAGGGAATTTTTCTGCGGTTGGCATCCGGGTTTGCTTCCAGGTAATCGTACTTTAACAGGCGCAGCCTTAATGCTTCATCCAGATAGAGGAGAATCCCCGCGGGTCCTGGAAAAAGCAAAGCCAGGAATAAAGAAATTATCAATATTACTAGGTTGTGAAAAAACGAGAAGATGCAAAGCCCGGGATTATCAAAAAATAAAATGAAACATTTTTTAATAATTTTCATGGGCTTCGTATCCAGTCTGGCCCGGACTGCAAAAAAGAACTGAAAAGATAGAATTGCCACCACCAATGTCCAGAAAATCACCGCCGCCAGGAGGAGCCCGATCATGGATTCCATGCTGAGGTAAAACCGCATCACCACGGTAACCATAAGAAACATGGCAAAAACAATAAAACCCAGAACCAGCCCCGCGGGCCAGGCGGTTTTTAGGTTTGTAAAAAAGTCCGCAAATCCGAAGGTTTTATAGTCCGAAAGGGATTTCAGGCTTATTGCCGCTGCTGAAAGATATACAAAGCACCACAGAATGCCAATCAGGACCACGGGATAAAATAAAGCCGGTATATCTACCAATAAACTGGGAATCAATATGGGTATAGCCAGGGAAATAATAAAACCCAGGTTAAGCAGGGCTATCCGGAAAAGATTATCCCAAAGATCAAAAAAAGTCTTTTTTATCAGAAAACCAATCATGGTAAATACTATACGGAATTATAAAAGAGAAGTCCAGGTATTTCCCTGGATTTTTTGAAAGATTGGGTATCAATCAAAAACCTCGCAGCAGAGCAGCGAGGTTTGTTGGTTCTGTAAGGTATGGATTTTATGTGGGTTTAATACCCATACAATTTTCATTTACAAGATTTTAAGAACGACGCAAAGCCTCACACACGGGAGCGTGCAGAAGGTATTCGCACGCCGCATGAGCGGCGATTCAATCTATTCCCTACAGAACGCGGACGGAGTCCGCATTAAACCCACTTGCGAATAAAATGCTCCGGTTTCCGGGGCCGGATAAAAATAAATCCCCGGCAATTCACCCGCCGGGGATTTATCATGAATAGTATTGATGGTTTATCAAATTATCCGGAGCAGTTTTTCAGGCCTTCCCTTTTTCTTTTGTCTCTGGTTTTTCCGGTGTTAGCTGTTTCCGCCATACCGAAACTGAGCCGTCGTTGACCAGGAAATTTGCATTGCCCTCATCGTTAATCGTAATTATTTCCTTGCGGTTTCCCGTACAGTCATAGAATTGCTGTCCGGCAAACTGCTTCCCCACAAACATGGTTTTTTCGCCCTTGCTTCCGTTGGTCATAATAACCGCCAGTCCTGAATCGGGGTGCGCCTTGTCACCTTCCCGGGTCCACCCGATGGTATTCGGATGGTCAAAGTAATCGTGCTGTTCCCCATAGGCGGCTTCCTGCCTTGCCTTAAGAAGCGGCAGGAGCTGATCCTTAATGGAAGGAATTGAATCGTGGGGAATGCCGTAATAATCGCCGTAGAAAACACAGGGATATCCTTCGCCCCGGAGCAGGATAAGCGCATAGGCCAGGGGTTTGAACCATGGCTGGATCCATGACTGAAGGGATTGTCCCGGCTGGGTATCGTGGTTGTCCACAAAGGTCACGGCCTTGGTTGGTTTATACAGGGTCAGGGTTCCGTCAAAGATCTTACTCATATCAAAGGTATTGAGGCCATTGGATGCATCAAAGAATTTGAAGTGCAGGGGGACATCAAAAAGTGACAGCGCCTCTTCGGTGGTTTCCATATAATTTTTCAAAGTATCCAGATCGCCGTTCCAGTATTCCCCTACGGTAAATAATTCTTCCTTGGCGGTTTTCCGCAGAGTATTAAGCCAGTCGGCATAGAAAGTAAATTCCATGTGCTTTACCGCATCCAGACGGAACCCGTCCACATCGGTGGTTTTTACGAACCAGGTTCCCCAATTTTTGAGTTCCTCGGTTACATCCGGATTGTTCAGGTCGATATCGGCACCCATGAGATAATCGAAGTTGCCGTTTTCCTTATCCACATCCTCATCCCAGTCTTTTCCCCGGAATTTGAAGATTCCCTTTCTCTTTGTTTTGACATCCAGATCAATGGCGACAAAATGGTTCCAGTGCCATTCAAAATCGGAATATTTTTTCTTTCTTCCCGGAAAATTAAAATAGGTCCAGACGGTAATCTCCTCGCTTTTTCCCTCCGGCTCATTTCTGTTGTCCGGGTTGTATTCCTTGGCGAAGGTCTTTTCTTTTCCGTCGGCCCCCATTTTATGGTCCAGGACAACATCCGCATAAATCTGAAGTTCATGTTTATGGGCCGCCTTGACGGCACTGATCAGTTCTTCCTTGGTTCCGTATTTTGTAGGAACGGTTCCTTTCTGGTCGAATTCTCCTAGATCGTACAGATCGTACACCGCATAACCCACATCTTTTACTCCCCCGGCGCCTTTATAGGCCGGGGGAATCCAGAGTGCGGTAATGCCGTTTTCCGCCAGACTTTCGGCTTCTTCTTTTATTTGATTCCAAAGGATTCCGCTTTTCAAATACCATTCAAAGTATTGCATTAAAACGCCATTAATTTTCATTTTTTTACCTCGGTAACTGTATTTTTCTAAAATTATAATTCATGGATTAAATAAAACAAGAGAATCCGGATTAAGCCCATACCATTTTTCAGGAACATCCGGGATGTTCCCATCTTCTTTCGGAGTGCAGGCATATCAAATACATAGTATATTTATATCAGGAGAATCCATGGACGAACCGGAAAAAAAGAGCTGGAGGAAATTTATTATTGCCGCGGCTGCGGTGGTACTCGTTATGACGGTGCTGACCATCATG
This sequence comes from Treponemataceae bacterium, assembly GCA_031549725.1. Classification (GTDB taxonomy): domain Bacteria; phylum Spirochaetota; class Spirochaetia; order Treponematales; family Breznakiellaceae; genus UBA937. The sequence continues at coordinate 7,337 of JAVBPH010000105.1, read as the reverse complement.
GCATGGCCGTATATCCGGCAGCTGAACGATCCGGAAACCCGCCGGCGTTTTACCGGTTGGATTGAATCCCTGGGTTTAAGGGGAATTCTGATTCTCCTGGGGATTCAGTTTGTACAGATTGTGGTGGCTTTTATTCCCGGCGGTCCCATAGAATTAGCTGCCGGAGCAGCCTATGGAACTTTTGGAGGACTTTTGATCTGCCTGATCGGCAGCATTATTGCTTCTACCCTTATTTTTGCGGTGGTCCGGAGATTCGGCGCATCCCTGGTGGAACGGTTTTTCAAAAAAGAAAGCCTGGATAAATATGAATTCCTGAAGGATACTAAAAAGATTGAACAGGTGACATTCATATTATTCCTTATTCCCGGAACTCCCAAGGATATGCTTACCTACGCTGCCGGCCTTAGCCGGATAGGTATGCTTCGTTTTATGGTCATTGCCAACTTTGCCCGGATTCCTGCAATTCTGGTTGCCACCATGATGGGGGATACCATGATCCGGGGACACTGGTATATCTTTCTGCTGATTTTTGTATTAACCGCTCTCACCGGAATTCTGGGAATCCGGTACCAGGACAGGATAGTTAATTTCTTCCGGAAAAAAGAAAAGTAGGTTTTTTATATTAAGGAATTTCTTAAAACTTCAGTTTTAGAGTGTCCCGTTATTAAATCGATATGGGATGAGTTGATTTTTCTGATATATCGCCTTATCTTTATAAAGAATACTTATTTACTGAATTTATCATGGAGAAAAAAATGCAGAAAAAATATCATATATATATCAGTTCCACCCTGGATGATTTAAAAACTGAACGCCAGGAACTTTCCAGGCTTATCTATGAACTGGGACATATTCCGGTTACCATGGATTTGTTTGATTCCTCCAATGAAGAGGACTGGGAATTGATCAAAAAAAATATCGAAGGTTCCGATTATTTTCTTGCCCTGGTAGCCCATAAATACAATCCCCGGGAAGATAAAACTTCCCTGATAGAAAAAGAATATATCCATGCCCTGAAAAGAGGAGTTCCCGTATTATCATTAATTATCAGTGATACCGCCCGTTGGAAAGCATCTAAAAAAGAAAGCGATCCTAAAGTGATAAAACAGTTAGATGCCCATAAGGAGCAGCTGAAAAATCATCCCCATGCTTTTTGGTCAAATTCGGGTGAACTAATCCAGAAGGCCCAGCTGATGCTGGTCAGGCAGATATTCCTGCATCCCGCCGACGGCTGGGTCAGGGCGGATCGGATTGCGGATCCGGTGGTGGCCAATGAACTGGGCCGGCTGAGTTATGAGAACTCGGAACTTAAGCGGCAGCTTAAAACGGAAAATCCGGAAATCATGCGGCGGATCCGCAGTAAAATGAGGTACACCCTGCATCTGCTTTTTGAAAATAAGGAACCCCTGAGTTTTTACTATACCCGCAGCGAAAATTGGGAGAATACCAGGAACTTCAGGTATATCCGGTTATTCAGACATCTTGCGCCGGAATTGTATGTTCCCAAGAGTATCCCGGATATTTCCCGGTTCCTGGGAAATATCCTCAACCCCGATTTAAGCCGGGTTCTGAGAAAGGATTTTCCCACCCCCTCAAATACGGTTAAGAAAATCATGGCCGATTTCCGGGCTTTTAAAATTATCCAGCCCGCCGGGGAAGAGGAAAATGAGGAACTTTGGGAACTGAGTGAATACGGAAAGGAACTCTACGGATATTACCGGATTAGACAATTTGAAAAATCCTCCAGGGATCAGGAGGAAGACGGGGACGAAGAAAAATAAGGGAACATCTAAAAACTTCAGTTTTTAGATGTTTGCGTAATTCTGTTCCCGGATAAAGTTTTATTCGCCGGCGGGTTTAATCCAGCCTGCGGCTGGGCTCTGCAAAGAAGTGATTGTTTGGCCGCTCACGCGGCCTGCGGGTACCCAGCTCTTTAGGGCGATTCTTTGAAGCAGCAAAGAAATTGTTTTGCGTGTATAAAAACCGGATATATTCCTTACCTTCCGGAACCAACAATCCTGCTGTTTGCGCCGGGGTTGTTGTATAGTACAGGAATAAAAAATATTGTTCCCATCTTTTTTATTCCTGTATAATGATTTCGTTCAATAGGATAAAAGGTTCTGCAGAAAACCTTTTGTTTCATGAGCTATTTTTAAAACCCGGTTAGTTTTGAAAAAACTTCCCATGTCTCCGGAATTTAATGAAAGCAATTTTATCTTTACCCGGGAAGCCCGGCATATTGCCAAGTTTCGGATTAACGAATATATTAAAATTAGAAAGGACTAACATTGTGAGAAAAAGCACTTTTACTATAAATGGTATGACCTGTGCGGCCTGCGCCAGGCGGATAGAAACCACGGTTAAAAAACTACCCGGTGTGGAGGAGTCTTCCGTTAATTATTCCACGGAAAAACTTACTGTTCACGCCGGTGAAAATGGCCCCTCATCCGAAGAAATTATCAAAGCGGTGGAAAGGGCCGGGTACGGTGCCGGTGAAGAGAAGGATGATAAGACCGTTACCATTCCTGTGGGAGGCATGACCTGTGCGGCATGTTCCAGCCGGGTAGAGCGGGCTCTGCAGAAAGTGCCGGGGGTACAGGCTGCTTCGGTGAACCTGGCCACTGAAAAAGCTACGGTGCGCTATTCCCCTGCGCAGGTCCGTGTTTCGGAGTTGAAACAGGCCATTGAAAAAGCAGGGTACCAGGCGCTGACCATTGAAACCGATCAGCAGAAGGATGCCCATGCCCAGGCAAAGGAACGGGATATTTTAATTCAGAAACGTAAAACCATCCTGGCCGCAATTTTTGCGGTTCCCCTTTTGTATGTTGCCATGGGACCCATGATAGGATTGCCCGTACCGGGTTTTGCGGACCCCCATCATTTTCCTTTGTGGTATGCCCTGGTTCAATTGATTTTGGTAATTCCCATTGTTGCCGCGGGGTATAAATTTTTTACCCACGGGTTCAGGGCTATTTTCCTGGGGAGCCCGAATATGGATTCCCTGGTAGCCATGGGAAGCAGTGCAGCCCTTCTGTACAGCCTTTATTCGGTATTTAAAATTATCCGGGGTGATGCGGAAGCGGCTCATCATTTATATTTTGAATCTGCGGGGATCATCATTACCCTCATCCTGCTGGGGAAAACCATGGAAACCATTTCCAAAGGCCGGACCTCCGCAGCCATAAAAACCCTGATGAACCTGGCTCCAAAAACGGCCCGGGTTATCCAGGGGGAAATTGAAAAGGATATTCCCGTGGAGGAAGTGGAGATTGGGGATATCATCCTGGTCCGGCCCGGCGAAACTATTCCAGTGGATGGAGAAATTATTTCCGGAACAAGTTCGGTGGATGAATCCATGCTGACCGGAGAAAGTATTCCCGTCGAGAAGGGACCCGGCTCTGCTGTAGTAGGGGCCAGTCTCAATAAAAATGGTTCCTTTACCTTCAGGGCATCCCGGGTCGGCGCGGATACCACCCTGGCCCAGATTATTAAACTGGTGGAGGATGCCCAGGGATCTAAGGCCCCCATTGCAAAACTGGCGGATGTGGTCTCCGGGTATTTTGTGCCCATCGTTTTTATCATTGCCATTCTCGCCGCCGTTGCCTGGGCCGTTTCAGGTCAGTCCGCGGAGTTTGTCCTGAATATATTTATCAGCGTGCTGGTTATTGCCTGTCCCTGTGCATTAGGTCTGGCCACGCCCACGGCTATTATGGTAGGAACCGGCAAAGGGGCGGAGCTGGGGATTCTCTTCAAATCCGGGGAAGCCCTGGAACAGGCCCACCGGATAGATACCATGGTTTTTGATAAAACCGGAACTTTAACCGAAGGCAAGCCAAAACTAATTTCCGTGGTTGCGGAGGACGGATATACCAGGGAAACCATTTTAGGATTGGCCGCATCCGCGGAGAAAGCATCGGAACATCCCCTGGCGGAAGCCATCGTCAAAGCAGCTGAGGCGGAGCAAATTACCGTCAAAGTACCGGATCAGTTCAAGGCTTTATCGGGCCGGGGAATTGAGGCCGAGGTGGATCAAAAGAAAATTCTTTTTGGAAATAAATTGCTGATGGAGGAGCAGGGGGTGAAAAATTTTCATGAAGATAATGAAATCCAAACCCTGCTCCATGAAGGGGCAACTATTATGTACATGGCGGTGGATGGAAATTATGCCGCCGCTTTTGCCGCTGCGGACACTATTAAAACCTCCAGCCCAAAGGTGGTGAAAGCTTTAAAAGAAATGAATATCTCCCCGGTGATGATTACCGGGGATAACCGGGTCACCGCCATGGCCATTGCCCAAAAAGCAGGGATTGATGAAATCCTGGCGGAGGTTCTGCCCCAGCATAAAGCTGAGAAGATAAAAGAGCTCCAGCAGGAAGGAAAAAACTGTGCCATGGTGGGGGATGGTATCAATGACGCCCCGGCCCTGGCCCAGGCCAATATCGGTATTGCGGTTGCCTCAGGCACGGATGTGGCCATGGAAAGTGCGGATATCGTTTTGATGAAAAACAACCTTACCGATGTGGTTACCGCCATGGCCCTCTCAAAAAAGACCATCAGAATAATCAAGCAGAATCTATTCTGGGCCTTTGGTTATAACGTCCTGGGTATTCCTGTTGCTGCGGGTCTGCTGTACCTCTTTGGCGGTCCCCTGATGAATCCCATGATTGCCGCGGGAGCCATGTCACTGAGCAGTATTTCGGTGTTAACCAATGCGCTGAGGCTTAAGAGATTTAAAGGATAGAACTGTATTGAAATCCTTTGACTGTATTCGCAAGTGGGATTAATACCTTCTGCACGCTCCGGGTGCGACACTCCGGGGCGTTCTAAAAATCTTGTAAATGAACATTGTATGGGTATTAAACCCACATAACATCCATACCTTACAAAACCAACAAACCTCGCTGTTCTGCCTCGCACGGGAAAGCGTGCAGAAGGTTTTTGATTCGCATGGGGGTTTCATACCCTCTGTACGCTTTCGCGTACAAGCTTTAGGGCGGTTCTTTGAAGCAACAAAGAAATTGTTTCGCAGGGTTGTTGATTGGAAGGCTGTTGGGGGTTCATACACGATGCTGGCATCGGTTGATTTTTTAACGCCCTGGATGAAGGTTGAAATGTTTGTATGTGGTATGAACCCTCGGCCTGTATAATAATTTCCTCTACAACGAAGATACCCCGAGGTTCTGCCTCGGGATTCTTCATTTCCCCTTGTAGAAGGGACAGAAAACCAGATTTCTAGAAATGCCCTGCAAAATTGAAGGGTTCCATATTTTAGCGACAAGCCAAAACCTCATTTAGACACATGGATTATTAAAAAGTTGCATTTTTTTGATAAAAACTTGCATAAAATAGATGATATGAGCTATTCTGTGTGTATGATGTTGAAACCAGAACAGTATTTAGCCGATTGGCCGGATTTGCCTTATTCAAACTTTATTGAATGGCTTCACGGGGTTGAGAAAAAATGGCCTGATCACAAGGCTGTTTTGTACAGGACGGGAAAGCAGAAGGACTTTGACATCTGGACTTATACAAAGCTGGCTGCGGAATCCCGCCGTATTGCCCGGGGACTTTTAGCCCGGGGCTTTAAAAAAGGTGACCGGGTTGCCCTTTGGATGGAAAACCGTCCCGAATGGATGGCCGTCTGGCTGGGGGCCGCTGTTTCCGGATTAATTATTGTTCCCATCGATTTTACGGTCAACGAAAAGGAATGTTTAAACATCCTTACATTTACTAAACCCAGGGCCTTTTTTCATTCCGTGAGGAAGCAGGAATTTGCGGACCGGCTCAAAACCGGAAAAACAGAGATTGATTGTCTGGTAAGTTTTAATGAAGAAACCCCGGACAGCTACTGGAATTTCGGGAAGGATGATATAAATCAGCCGCTGCCGGATGCTTCATCCATTGACAGCCATGATCCGGTTTCCATCATTTTTACATCCGGAACCACCGGGGTGGCTAAGGGTGTGACCCTGCACCACAAGGGAATCATCGCCAATGTCAGCGCCGCAATTCTTTCCCTCCGGGCTTATGACTGGGATATGTTTATCAATGTGCTTCCCCTGCATCATACCTATCCTACCACCTGTTCGTTCCTGGCGCCCCTTTCGGTGGGGGCGGGGACTATTATTGTGGAGAAGCTGGTCGGCAAGGTGGTGCTGGACGATATCCGTGAAGGGAAGGGAACCTTCCTTATTGCGGTACCCCTTTTGTACGATAAGGTTATGGCCGGGGTTAAGGCGACCATGCGGGAACTTTCCGGCATTGCCCAGTTTTTCCTGGGCATCCTCCGTTCCATGGCACTCTTTTTTTCCAAACATGGATTTCCCCAGTTTGGCAAGGTAACACTGAAATTTGTCAGGAAACGGATGGGGCTTCAGACCGTACGGATTATGGTGGCCGGCGGAGGTCCCCTTAATCCGGCCACGGCGGATTTTTTTGACTCCCTGGGATTCTGCATGGTCCATGGATACGGCATGAGCGAGAACAGTCCCCTGATCAGTGTAAATACTCCCTGGCATAAAAATAATGTATCCGTAGGTCTGGCGGTAAAATACACCGAAGTAAAGATCACCGATAAAAATGAGGAAGGGGTAGGGGAGATAGCCTACAAATCCCCATCCCTCATGGTGGGCTACTACGAAAATGCCGAAGCCACCAAGGAAGTATTTGACGATGATGGATTCCTCAAAAGCGGTGACCTGGGTTACATCGACAGCAAGGGGTTCATCTTTATCAATGGCCGCAAGAAAAATCTTATTGTCAGCGCCGGGGGTAAAAATATTTATCCCGAAGAAATAGAGGCCTGCTTTGAAGGTTCCCGGGTGGTCGGTGAAATGCTGGTAACCGCAAAGAAGGATGAATCCAACGGCGAAGAGGTGTATGCCCTGGTGTACCCAAATCATGAGGCCCTGGGAGAGGATTATCCCGGCCAAAACCTGGATGAAAAATTCGTGTATGATTTGGTGAAGAAAGAAATTGAAAGGATAAACCGTAGTCTTACGGGATATAAAAAGATTTCCGACTTCCGGCTGGTCCAGGAAGAATTTGAAAAAAATGCCCAGAAAAAAATTAAGCGGTATTTGTATAAAGATAAGGCTTAGATTTTTTAGTCCCTGGGGTTCTTGAAAGAACATAGGGAAAGAAGAGTCACCGCTGCTGGTGATTTCGGGAGCCTCAATCACCGGGAACTCCGGTCCCTGAGGCCCTCGAAGGGACGCGGGAAATAAGAGCCACCGCTGCTGGTGATTTCGGGAGCCTCAATCGCCGGGAACTCCGGTCCCTGAGGCCCTCGAAGGGACGCGGGAAATAAGAGCCACCCGATGCTGGTGATTTCGGGA
>JAVBPH010000036.1:0-41069 GCA_031549725.1 Treponemataceae bacterium | reverse complement strand
GCGAGGTTTGTTGGTTCTGTAAGGTATGGATTTTATGTGGGTTTAATACCCATACAATTTTGATTTACAAGATTTTTAGAACGCCCCAGAGCCTCGCACGCGGGAGCGTGCAGAAGGTATTAAACCCACTTGCGAATAAACAGCGTAAAGCTTTTCATGAAGAATTTGAAAAAGGACAAGCACCATGTCTCATTCTAAGAAGCCCAGCATGCGTTCTTAGATCCGAGGCGGATTATTCTGCTGGACAAAAAACACTCCCGGAATGAAAAGCGGTACTTCTGTATTGGCGATACCGGGAACGGGATAGCAACGGTCCGGTTTACCCGGAGAAACGAATCGATACGGATCATCGGCGCTGGGTACTGGCGTGAAGGAAGGGAAAAATATGAAGAAAAAAACGGATTATACTGAAGCACCCAAGGCGATAAGGAAGGCCCTTGCCGAGGCGGAGGAGGTGGAAGATTTTCTGCCGCCCCCTGATAAGCTGATAACCAAACAGGGAAAGGTGAAGATCACGATCAGCTTGAACAGCCGGAGTGTGGAGTTTTTTAAGAGACAGGCGAAGAAACAGCAAGTGAAGTACCAGACAATGATTAATGAAGTACTTGACCGATATGCTCAACGATATGACCATCAGTAAGCAGCTTTAAGAAATTACTCTACGAACCGGTGGAGGTATGGCAACTCTATATAGTCAATTTAGGGAAGGATGCCTTTAGTATGACGGAGACCGGGCTGTACTACTTCTATGGGACGAAGTATTTGGAGCATCGATAAGACCCCCGGTGATTGAGGCCCTCGAAATCACCTGTGAAAAAGAGGCTTCTTCACAAGTCCCTTCAAGAACCTCAGGGACCGGGAATCCCGGCGATTAAAATTCTTGAAACAACAATAGGACCATCTTATCAATCTTCAATGCGGAACTGTTTGTCCGTCAAATCAAAATCCTTGAAAATCCCGGGGGTTCCCCTCAGGGTTTCATCATCAAAGACAAATATAGCGTCCACACCGGGTAAAGATTCTGCCAGGGCGTATCCCTTTTCATACCCCAGAGCGAAAAGGGAAGTTGAAAGTGCATCCGCATCGATTGAACTGTCCGCAATAACCGTTACCGATAACAGGCCATTGTTCACGGGGTATCCGTCTTTAGTTGACAGGATATGATGGTAGTGGTTACCGTCCTGCTCGAAATACCGTTCATATACTCCGGAGGTTACCAGGGTTTTCCCTGTAACATTCAAAACCCCCAGGTACTCGCCCCGGCATTCCAGTGGGTTTTGAATTCCCACCCGCCAGGGTTTTCTGCCGTCTTTTGATCCGATAACCATGACATTACCGCCAAGATCAATTATTGCCCGGCTGATTTTTGCGTCCCGGACAATCCGGGAAACTTCATCCGCGGCATATCCCTTGGCTATCCCCCCAAGATCAAGTTTCATCCCCTTCCGGGGCAGGTATACCGTTTTATTGGATGTATCAACCACCACATCCCGCCAGTTAACCAGGGACAGGGCTTCTTTTAACTCATCTTCCCGGGGAACCCTGGGATTATCAAACCCGATTCCCCAAAGGGAAACCAAAGGTCCAATAGAAGGATCAAAGGCGCCGCCGGTTAATTCCGCATAGTACAAGGCCCTTTGAATAACCAGCAGCACATCATCATGAACCTGAACAGGGGCGATTCCCGCATTCTGATTAATCCTGTCTATATCGGTACCGGCCTTATTGGCACTCATATGGTCTTCGATTTCTCTGAGCCGGCTGAATATGGCCCGGTATACCCCAGGGGTACCTTTTTCAAACAGATTTACCGAACAAATAGTACCTAAAACAAATTCGGATTGACTGTCCGGAGCTTTGCTGCAAGCCGCAAAAAGCGATATCACCAGGAAAAGAAAAAAAACCTGGCTTATTTTTTTTAATATGTTCATAGTTCCTACTCTGTATATATACTCTTCAGCAAATCCATATCAACCCCCAGGGTTTTCTTCAAATATGTTTCCATGCCCCCGAATTCCGTATCAACCACACCCAGGGAAGCTTCAAGGTATTCCGGCCTAACCGTCATCATGGGTGCCATAAAGGGGTCTGCCGCAATAATATCATCATACTTCCCCTGGAGATATTCCGCAGAAAGCATATAATCTTCTATTATTGTTTCCCTATCCACCCCAAGGGCAGCAAGAAACAGGGCTGCCCCAAAACCGGTCCGGTCCTTTCCTGCGGAGCAATGGAACAGTACCGGAGCATTTTTTTTATCCGAGAGAACCTCAAAAAACGCGGTGTAAACATCCGTGCTGTAACGCACTAAAAGCCTGCCGAGTTCCTTCATTATCTCCCGGCCGTCGTTGATTACAGGAAGGTTCTGCATCTCAATCATATTTCCGGCATTGATAGGCAGTTCCACCTGGTTAACCACCGTCGGAATAGCCGCATCGGGGTATTCCGCTCTTTCATGATCGGATCTGAAATCAATGATGGTCCTGATATTCCGGGATTCCATTATTTTTACATCCCCCGGGGTTAATGTATGGAGTTCGCCGCCCCGGTACATCATGCCCCATTTTACGGTACTCCCCTGCCGGGTTTTATATCCGCCTACATCACGCAGATTATAGGCTCCTTCCAATGTAATTAACCTTTCGTTGTTTTTCATTTCAAATCCTAAAACACTCTGCAACCGGGTATACCCTGGACAGCAATTGGTATGCTAGCCCTAAAAAGGCATTTAGTTTAAAACCATTTCTTTCTTGAATATTTTACTTTGATGGAACTCAAAATAGCCGTCCCATGAATAACCAGTTCCGGACTGTTTTCATTTATCGATTCGATGCCCCGGGAAACCTTTGCTTCACCCAGAATAGGAATTGCATTTATCTTTACCCTTACATTGGGCGGAACCCTGACTTTAACTTCACCTAACAGGGAAATCACCGTTATCTCTGTCCGGCCCCCGGGCAGCTCGTCCTCATCAATTTCAATTACATGGGACCCCAGCACATTATAAAGAAAATGGTTCCTGCCGGTAAAATATTCACCCGAAAGATGCCGGGTGGAAAGCAAAGCCACACTGGATTTATCATCCCCTGATGCTGTTTTTCTGCCGGACCGGTCAGGTTTTTCATCCCGGTCCTCATCGGGGCTTCCTCCGGCATACAAGCTGTTTTCCCGGGATATTTTTTCTATGATTGCGATTTCCCGTTCGGTCTCTGCTTTATTGATATATTCCACCAGCCGTTCATACTCTTCCATGGGAAGTTCATTTTGGGAAAATTGATTTGATAATTCTTCGATTACTTTATTTTTCCGCTGTTCCAGCCGTATTTCTCTTGGCAGTCGTTCCATAATACCCTACCTAATTCCAGGCAGCCTCGGCTTCCCGGATTGCTTTCTTCAGCACTTCCGCCGGGGAGCGGGCCTGCAGCAGCTGCAAAAACGGTTCCTGCCGGCACAAAAAGCTTACCCTGGACAGGGTATGGAGATGCAGTTTTGGGGATGCCGACACAATCAGAATCACCGTATGGACCGGTTTCCCGTCCAATGCCTTCCAGTCAACCGCTGCTTTCGGGAACCCAATGGAAATGCTCTGGTTTTCCGGTTTCTCCACCGGAGGATTCCTTGGGTGCGGCAATGCGATGCCGTTTCCAAGCCCAGTGGACATCAGGTTTTCCCGTTCCAGAACGGCCTGGAGTAATTTAGTCCTGTCCAATTCGGTCGGTAGGTCAATCATATTGATAAAATTACCCAGCATATCTTTTACGGTAGTTCCCGGTATATCATAAAAAACCCCGCCCCGCTCAAGGAGGGTAATCAGCCTGTTATCGTCCATGGAAAATCTTCCTTTTGTCTGTGACCTTTATATTATTTTCGCATAAAAGTCCGATAGTTTTCTGTTCACATCATCCACATTAAACCGGTAAAGGTCAAATTCCTGCCCCAGGACCTGGAAGGCAAATTTCTTATCATGTCCCAGCCCCTTCTTCAGGGCGCTGGCATACCGGCGGAACTGCAGCGGCCCTTCTATGGTCTCCGGCGGGGCGGTCCCCGCTCCGGCGATACAGTAGTTTCCCGAATTGGGGGTATCCATATCATTCAGGAGGAACATCAATTTTACAGTCCAGTGGGTTCCGTATTCATAAACAAATTCCATTTTGCCTTTGGAATTCAACTTTTCCAGCTTGACCGTCTGGTAAAATGAATCTTCATTCGATTTTTCATCCAGACGCATCTCCTCCAGGACAAACTGGTACAGATACTCTTCCTTCCATCCAAACAGGATCTGGATGATCCGGTGAAGATCATGCAAATTTGCGGCAGCAGGAACCACAAAACGGCGCCATATATCAGTTCCCCCCAGACTCGCCTGGAAGGTTAGCCATTCCCCGGACAGGGCAGATTTTCCCGGATCCCGGACCACCGAAAGTTTGTAGCGCCTGAAACTTTCAATGGACTGCTCGATCAGGTTTTTCATTTCTTCGTAGGTTTCCAGCATGCTGTCCGACGATCCGTCCATGGCTTCAAGCTCAACCGGTTCCGGGGGCTCATCCGTATCCAGGTCTTCCAGGACGCTGGCCGCATGTCCCTGGATCTGCGAAAATATTACGAAAGTATGCCTGGGAAACCAGCTCTTGTCTATATCAGCCTTTTTTATCCTGGCAACCTGGTCAATCACCGCTGTATGGAGCTCGCATACCCGCTGCCTGATGGGGCCCATGGTTTTATCCGCAAAAAGGGAATACTGTTTTGAGAAATCCTCGTAGACTTCCTCCACATACCCGACGATAAATTTACGCTGATTTGGACAAAACCCGGAAACAGGAGGAACAACCCGGTCCACAATCTTTTCAATATCCTGTTCATTCCTGTAAAGCGCATCCCTCACATAGGACTGGATAACATATTCCGAAATGGGGATCCCCTGTTCATAGAGGATTTCCTCAATTAAAGTCCGGTCCGGCGGCCCCTGGTTTGCCCGCAGGTCCTCCAGGTCGGGGATTTCCTTTCCTACATACCAGAACCGGGTTTCTATTCCATAGGAAACTATTTCTATCTGTTCCGTCTGGTTATATAAAAAATCATCCAGGGCATACGCCGGGATATCCCGTATCCGCTTTCCGCCGTACCAATAGGCATAGGAAATTTGTTCTTCAATAGAATTGCAGGGACCATTTATGGAAAAAACATCCTGAAAAGCGGCTTCCGCTTCTTCCACCCAGGAATAAAGTTCCTTCTTGGACCATGAACCCGCGGGAACCCGTTCAAGTTCAAAAACAGCGTTTCTCCAGTCCAGGCTTTTAACCACAAAAATATCCCCGGGAACAAAACCGCTTTCCCTGAAAATTGCGCTCATATCCAAAGTCCGGATGGATACCTCCGGCGGATCATCATAGGGATTATTGTTAAAGGCTACCTCATTTTCCGGGTTGTCCCTGGCCACATACTGGGGAGCATATTCCTCCCCAAAAAGGGTATAGTAAGGATAAAATTCTTCCGGCGCACCTTCGGTGGTGGTCACCGGAATGGGTTCACCCCGCCAGAAAAAAGAGTATTCATGGGGCAGGATTGCCGGGTTTGCAAAGGGAATGCACCGGTGCCCCGGAATAAGAATCCCATTCATAATCTCCAGCCTGCTGGGATTAATCACAAAACTGACCGGTTCAAAACATCCCCTCCGGGAAATATATGTTTTCTTTTCCAGGTGAAAAGCCAAATTCCTGGAACTCATGAATGATTTTACCTCTTCAGCCAGTCGTTTCATCCCCCCTATGGGATCCACCAGCCTGATAAAAGACACAATTTCATCCAAAGAAAACGCATCGGTAGCACTTTCGAGAAATTCGTATAAAGCATCTTCCTGAATAACAGTCATCTACCTAATAATATGCCTTGAAACAGGGGGGATATCAAGGGGAAATGCGATTTAATCTAAAACACCGGAATTATTGTTTTTTAAATTGCGGAATCTTTTATTCGCATGCAGGTTTATACCTTACAGAACCAACATACCCTCTGTATGCTTTCGCCTGCGAGCTTCTGGGGGTTGTTAGGTTTTCAGGGTTTTTATTACGGTTATGGAGAAAAGATATGAAACAATCACGGTTCTTCTGTAGAAAGGGGCCTCATTTTAGACATTAGAAAACAAAAAATGGCCCCTCCCCAATGAACAAACCCGCCATCCGGGAACACGGATTTTTTAAAGGCCGATCCAAATAGTGTCATTTTGACCCTTATTTAGGCCATTTTGATACACAAGTATCATTTTGATACAATTTATCTTTATAAAAAGAAACCAATGAAACCGATTTTCACAAAGATTTTCAGGGAGAAACCGTTTCCTGTGATCATAAATGATTATATTACAATGATTTAGCTAATGCTTTATGCAGCCTTTTGCTTTAATCCCAATCTTGGCACGAATTTTGCTATTATATAACCGTGGATGTAAAAAGGAGTGAATCCCCGGCACCACAAATATATTTATATTAATGAACCACGGAGGTATCATATGAAATCTGTTACTTTGTATCGTCCTGTATCAATTGAAAGGGCTATGAACGATTTTGACCGCTACATGCAGTCTTTCTTCGGCGACAGCCTTCTCGCCCCTGCAGCCAGGAATTTTGGCCGTCTTCCCGCAATGGATATCCGGGAAACCGGTGACGCCTATGCTGTGGAAATGGAACTTCCCGGGTTTGATGAAAAGAACATCGAAGTCCATGTAAACGGCAAGGATATTACGGTGGAATCCAAACAGGAAGAATCCACTGAAGAGAAAAAGGAAAACTTTGTTCTTAAGGAACGGAAGGACGCCTGCTTCAGCCGGAGCTTCACGCTTCCCGAGGATGCTGATTATGAATCAATCAGTGCAAAATTTAAAAATGGTATTCTTACCCTGGATGTAAAAAAACTTCCGGAAGCGAAAAAACGGACGATCCAGATTGAAACCAAATAAAGCGCGTTGCCTTTTAGGTTAACAAGAGGTTATGAACCGGAGTTCCCCAGGGAACTCCGGTTTTTTATGCGATTAAGTTCCGGATTCCCAAAGGAATCAGAATCCTATATCTTCCCCAATCAGGATGATCTTAATCCGGCCCAGGGGCTTGGATTGCCGGGTAATTACAATATAGGTACAAACCGATCCCTCTCCCTTGCAGTCCGCACAGGAGCCGGTGATATTGCAGGGTGTTTTCCTGTCCGGGAAACGCTGGACATTTACCGGCGCCGCGGTGTTTCTGGCCCGGCTTATGGCATCCTCCAGGGTTTTAACCACCTTATTCATTCCTATGAGGAGAATCACCTGTTTGGGGCCATAACACATGGCGGCAACCCGGTTTCCCACACCGTCAATATTCACCAGCTCGCCGTCTTCGCTTATAGCATTTGTGCCTGTAATAAAAGTACCGCAGGTCAGGGCCCGGCGCATTAATTCATGCCGTTCCTCGGGACTCTTAGCGGTATCCCGGTCGATTACGTTGAAACCCATTCTGGTCAGTTTTTCCCCTGTCCCCAGGGCATCCATAGTCATGGACCCGCCCCAGGAAATACTGTCATCCTTTGGGATAAGGCTGATCAACTTTGTCAAAGCACCGTCAGCATCCGGAATGTACCAGGCATCAAATTGCCGTTTTTTAAGCGCCTCCACCAGCCTGGGGCCCAATTTGTCGTACCGCATTCGGAGGGCATTTATTTCAGCATCGGTTTTTTTCATCATATTCCTCTCTTTATGTACATTTTATACTAATTTTTCATGGTTATTAATATCTATCCCTGCTAATGAATCCTTTTTATCAAATTGGTTAGAAAAATCTATTTCGGGTATATCCTTTGGTATCATTTGGAGGCAGGCGCAAGGTAATTAGTATCCCTATACACACCATCCCGGCACCAATAATCACAATCCAAAGGCCGCTTTTACTTTACATAAATTGGTATATAAAGATCCCCATTTCTCCGGATGTTTGGGGGCAACTTTGTCAACCTGTTCCTTTAGCACTTCGTAAAAATCTTCAAATGCCAGATATCCTCCCACATTCTCTTTCACTGCAGGTTCATCTAATGATACAAATACTTCATTATCCTTGATTACAAAATATTCCGGCATGGATGCATCAAAATTTTTTTTAAAGAGAACTCCAATAAATTCTTCTCCAAACCCCTCAAGATTGGAAAATTCTTCCATTGCTCTCACCAAATTACTGTCTCGTATATAAGTTAAATAAAGTCGCGCATGTTTTTTGATTTCTTCTTTATCTGTCATCAATCTATATTCATCACTCATTTCTCACCTCTTAGGTCGATTTTTATAGAATGAAAATACCGTGTTGTTACCTGAATATTTCTTTGATTATACTGCGCCAAATTGTCAACACTAAAATGCCCCCTCCCATAGCCAAATTCCGCTGTGTCCGCAAGGGACCCGTACTGTACCCGCATAAACGGCCGGGATTTGGCTGGCCTGAGCCTTGTTTGTACGGCTTGGGTATGGTTTTAATAATGGGCGTTATATTACATGGCCGCAGAAAATGGACAAGCCCCAGGGGGCCAGCCTGCGGGAATCCATTTCCCTAAATCAGTTCTGCTTTCAGCGAATCCAGGTTTACCGGTATAGTTTTTGCCATGACTTTCCGTTTCATCACATCCTTTAAAGCGGGATGTACCGGAATTTCACCGGTGATGGGTTCCACCGTTTCCGCAAATTTGGACGGATGGGCGGTTCCCAGAACTGCCAGGGGCCCCTTAATGGCGGGGTCCTTTTTCACAAGCTGGTCCGCCGCATCCCAGCCTACTGCGCCATGGGGATCAAGGTAATAGCCGAATTGTTTATAGACCCGGTCTATGCAGGAACGGGTTTCATCATCGGTAACAAAGGCCCCGCGGATCATGCTTTTCAGTTCTCCATAGGACCACTGGGTTTTCATCCGTTCAAAGTTGCTGGGGGCACCCACATCCATAGCATTGGAAAGGGTAGCCTTGGATTCTCTGGCCTCATAGATTCCGTTTTCCAGATAATCCGGCACGGTCTTATTGATATTGGTGGCCGCAATAAAGCCCCGGATGGGGGCTCCCATCTGCATAGCATACAACCCCGCGGTAAGATTTCCGAAATTTCCGCTGGGGACACAAAACATGATGGGCTTCCCCGGTGCCGCTGCAAAAGGCCGGTCCAGGGGAAGATTTATTCCAGCGGATGATTTCCGGGGGCTAGCTTCCCCGTCGGGATTTGTTTTACCCGCAAAGGCGGTTCCCGCAGCCGCAGCATAATAAACGGCCTGGGGAATCAACCGGGAAACATTGATCGAATTTGCTGAAGAAAGGTCCAGCTTCTTTTTGAGCTCCTGGTCTGCAAAGGCAGCTTTTACCAGGGCCTGGCAGTCATCAAAACTGCCTTCCACTTCTATGGCGGAGATATTCCCGCCCAGGCCTGCAATTTGCCGTTCCTGCAGGGGGGTAACCCTTCCTTTAGGATACAGGACAGTCACATGGATTCCTTCAATATTGAAAAAACCGTCCGCCACGGCACCGCCGGTATCACCCGAGGTAGCTACCAGAATATGCAGGGGTCTGTCTTCTCCCCTTCGGAGGTATGAAAACGCCCGGGCCATAAAACGGGCGCCGAAATCCTTAAAGGCGGCGGTGGGTCCGTGGAAAAGTTCCAGCATCAGCCGGTCACCCGCAGGAATCAAAGGGGCGGAGAAGGGATAGGCGGAAACCGCCAAATCCTCCAGAACACCATCCGGAATATCATCCTTTACATAAGGGCGGATCGTTTCCACCGCCACATCCCGGAAATCCATTGACCCCAGGGATTGGATCACCGCCGGCGGGAATTGGGGTATTTCTTCCGGGATAAATAAGCCGCCATCCGGAGCAAGCCCGGTAAGGGCAGCCTGACCAAACCCGACAGCCCCGGACCGGTTTCTGGTACTGAAATACTTCATTGGTTGTCCTTGTCTTTGTTCGGGTTTTTATCTTTCTTCTTTTCCTTTTGTTCCGGCTCTTCCTCTTTTTTGGTTTCCCCGGGATACACCATAACAGGTTTTGGATCCCGCAGGTGGGATGCTATAATCATCCAGATAATCCCTCCGGCAATCATAAGGAAACAGAGTATCTGTCCTGTGGAAAAGTTAAACACCGAAGAAAAAAGGGCTATAGGAGTATTTGAAGGAACCAGCTCAATCCGGTATCCCAAATTCGCATCGGGTTCCCTGAAGTATTCAATAATAAACCGGAAGAACCCGTAACTTATAAGATACATGCCAATCAAAAAACCCTTAAAGGGTTTATGCTTCCGCAGAAGCCAGAGGATAAGAAAGAGGACGATTCCCTCAAAAAGCGCTTCATACAATTGGGATGGATGCCGGGGCAGATTTATCATGGCATTGGGAGTGGGTATAGGGATACCAGTTTTATCCGCAATATCCCGGACCCATTCCAGACGGGCGGAATAAGGTTTCGCATGGGGAAAAATCATCCCAAAGGGACCTGCGGTAACCCGGCCATACAATTCACCATTAATAAAATTGCCCAGCCTGCCAAAGGTGTATCCCAGGGGAATGGACACCGCCACCATATCGCCGATTTCCCTGAAATCAAACTTTTTCCGTATGGTGTAGATAACAACACCCGCAAGGCAGCCGATCACGCCGCCGTGGTAACTCATGCCCTGGAGGCCCACGAATTGTTTACCCTCGAACGGCCAGAAAATAAGCCATGGCTTCAGAAGATATTCATTGGTCCCGGTATATACGAACATATAAAAAATCCTGGCCCCCAGGATAAGTCCGATAATTCCCCAAAAAAAGAGGTTCAGCACCTCATCTTCATTCATCGGAAAGTTGCGTTCCTTTACCTGCTTTCTGAACAAAAGATAGGCAAGGCCAAATGCAATTATGTACATTAAACCGTACCAGCGGAAGGGCAGGTTCGGAATGATTTCAGGCTTTAGCCATGAAGGAAAATTAACCGCCAATAACATGAAAACCCCTTATATAGGGCGCCTTGAAAAACTCTGATCGTTTTCCCGGAGCCCCGGAAAATATTTTTTTCCCTGCAGCACAACGAAACGGAATACCCCTAAAAACTAAAGTTTTTAGGGGTTCGCTATAATTATTCCGGAAACCCCGGACTGTTTTGAAGACTTCCCGTTGGGTGAACCCAGATTATTTAGACGAAGCTTCCAGGGGGCGTTCCTTTATCCGGCCCGTTTCCCTGTCAAAATAAAAAATAACCTGACTTCGTTTTTGCTTAACTTCATAATACCTGTCATGGCTCTCCATGACCACCCCCGGGAAAATAATTCCCCTGACCCGGATTTCGGATTCATGGTGTTCCTCAAATTTTTCCCTGAGGGTAAACAGCCGGAACCCAAGCTGCTCCAGCAGTTTCATCAGTTTTACCTTTTCGGTCCTGGCTGCGGCCAGGGCGGTTTCAATCCCCTCGGCCTGGTTTATTTTTCTGTCAGCCATGATAATGGCGGCTTTCACCTTTTCTATTTCCCGTTCGGTCCCTTCAATCTGATCCTTTACAAGATAGTCCTGTCCAAAGGAGATTTCCGTGGTCCTGCCCTGTTCGCTGCCGATACTGGCCGCATTAACCCCATGCCGGGCTTTGCAGATTCCCCCGGTCAGATTTCCTTTTTCGCCTACCAGAAACAATTTCCCGTTGGTTTTGACGCTGCACCCTACACAGCCATTCTGTATCCGGATATCCTCCACCGCCAGAAGGGTAGCCTGTTCAATAAAACTTGCATCAATATTTTTCCTGGCCCGGATTACACCTTTCCCCGCTCCAATTACCCCCTGGGAAATAATCACCTTTCCGCCGGCGGATACCAGAGCCGCCTCGACTATTCCGCCAATGAGCACATCCTGGTTACCAATTACCTGGAAACCGGGCATCACATCCCCGGCTATCCTGATTTCCCCGGAGAAGGTAATGTTGCCCGTTTCCGGTCCCACATTACCCTTAACCGATCTCATCGATAGTATGCTTAACTGTTTTCCCTTTAAACTTAATTCCCCGGAACCGGCCGCGATAAGCCGGATTCCCCTGCCAAAGGGCTCTTCCTTAATCGTATTATTATGTTCCAGGGATACCGATGTACCTTGTTCAGGGGAAAGCACTGTCCCCAGAACATCAAACCCCGGCCTGCCTTCCTCGCCCTCAACCTGGATTTCCGCCAGGGCTGTCCCTTCCTTAACCGGAGCAAACTGGAGCTGGCTTTCTTTGCTGCCCTTCTTGTACGGAACAAGCCATTTTACCGAAGAACCGCCGCCGGATACGGGTGCCTCACCCTTTGCCACCAGGTAGGGTGGACAATGGCCTTGACCCTGGCCCAGAACAATTTCATAGGCCTTTTCCATGGCATCTTTACTGATGCCCCGGATAACCCCTGCTTCCGCCAGCTTTAGGGCAATCATGTCAAACTTAAGGGGTTTCCCGGGTCCAATTTCCCTGAGCAATTCCACCCTGACTTCCATTTTGTCATCCGATATATGGACCATCACCAGGCCATCCCGGTAATCCAGGATTTCCATTTGCAGGGAACTGCCTTCCTGTTTTACCAGAAGCAAACCCGGTTTTTCAGCAATAATATCCCGACCATGCTGGCGCAGCCCCTGGAACAACCGGAGTTCGGGATCATTCCCGGGCTGTCCCGGCAGGACGTTTCCAAAGACATCCCTGCCGTCCGCCCCCGGCGACGAATTGGTCACTTCCGCAACCTTTGTATCCTGTGCAACCACCGCAGCATCGGTGGCCTCCGCCGGGGGGAATAGATCCCCGGAGTCCGCCGCAAGATGCCATTGGGGAATCTGTTTCAGTTTCTTCAGATGTTCATTTTTTTCTTCATCCCGGAAAAATTCCACCGAAAAAACGATTTCCTTATCCGCACCCCTGGTGGAATCCTTTCCTTCCGCCAGGACATAATCCTTCAGTTCCACCTGGGGGCTTTTCATAAAAGCGGATATATCGGCTTTCAGTTTTTCCGCATCCATGCCCTGGACGCCGGAATTTCTGATAACCTCGGATATGGTTTTCATCTGCAGAGGCAGCGCCCCGGCAACACCCTTCCTTAAATAGAGGACAGCCCTGACATTCTGGGGGGAGAAAATCACCCGGGCCTCGGCTTCCCGGGTTTTGAACAGGGGCAACACCTCCAGATCCTCATGACCCGAAACAGCCTTCCTGATTTCATTTTCAATCATTTCCGATGGAATCAGGTTTTCCTCCGGAGCGCCCAGTTCTTTTGCCTTGGCAATAATATCGTTTCCCGTGGGCGCCTGAAACCGGGAATCCCCGGGCTCAAAACGGAGGAACAGGGTTACCCCATCTGAACCTTTGGCCACTTCCCAGGCGGGTTTTGCCAGGGGAACCACATCCGCCCAATTCTTTCCAATCCGGATAATTCCGGATAAGGATGATTTAATTTCGTTTCTTTCCCGGTAAAGCCCTTCCCCCAGGAGAAACGCGGCTTCCTCCAGGACCTTTGGCTGGATAGGTCTCCCAAAAACATTTTTCCCCGGCTTTCCGGGTTTTTGGGGATGAAAAATACCCAGCCGTGTTTCCTTCAGCGCATACCGCCGTTCCGCAGAACCGGGATCCACCGTGACCGGTTCCTTGGTTTCTTTTTTATCCCAGTTAACGACAATCTCTTCTTTAGACGGCATAAAAGGTATTTTAGAGGGCACTTTTACCAGACTTTCCCGTTTTACCTTTTCAACTTTGGTTTTATACAGTTCCGGAGGCTTTGCATTGGCTAGGGTTTCTTCGACAAAGGGAACAATATCATCCGGAAAAGGCAATTCTTCCCATTCCACCGTTTCAGGTACGGGCTGTTCCGGGGGAACCCCTTCATTTATGATTATTTCGATGGGTACCTTGGATTTTGAGGCTTTTAAAAGAAATTCTTCTATCATTTTCGGCGGCGGCAAGGGAGTTAATTGTTTATCACTGATAAGTCTAAGGATGACATCGTAATCGAAGCCTGTTAACTCAGGATCAGGGATAAATTGCAGCAACGCTTTAAGTTCCTGACCGTCGATTAATACCGATGCTCTTCCTTTTACCGATAATCCCGCCATAATAAGCAGCTCCGCATGCGAATAGGGTCTGCGATGAAACCCGTAATTAATAATATATATTAAAACAGAAGATACTGCCAGATGTTGCAGATAGACCAAGGGGATATCCGCAAAATGGTATTATTAGAATTCATTTTATAAATAGTTTATCAAAGCATATCTTCCCTCACAGGTGGTTTCGAGGGCCTCAACCACCGGGAATTTCCGGTCCCTGTTTGATGGAATGCCAAAAAACTACGATGCTATGATTAGCTAAATAATCAGGATCAGCATTTATTAATAAATCGAAGCCAATTTCGCCGAAATCCATAGAACAATTAATCCCTTTATCTATTTATTTTTTTCCTAACTAAAATAGTATAATTGATATAGGAATAACTATGATTCATCAAAGGGAGGCAGCAACATGTTTCCGGATACATTGAAACCAGGGGATACTATCGGGGTGTTTTCCCCTTCATCTCCTGGAACCGTATTTGGTTCGTTCCGGTATGAACGGGCCAAAAAATATTTAAGCGGAAAGGGGTTCCGAATTATCGATGGATCCCTGACAGGAAAAAATGATTTTTACCGTTCCGGTTCAATCCGGGAACGGGCGGATGAACTGAATAACCTCATCAGAAATCCCGGGGTCAAATGTATTATATCGTCCATCGGCGGGATGAATTCAAACTCGCTCCTGCCCTACATTGATTATGAACAACTGATAAAAACACCGAAAATAATTATTGGCTATTCGGATGTTACGGCAATCCTTTTTGCTGTTTATGCAAAAACAGGAATACATACATTTTATGGGCCCGCAATGGTACCTTCATTCGGAGAACAGAATCCTTTCCTGGATTTAACATATGAATACTTCAGGCAAATTCTTGTGGATGAAATAAAATTTCCGCATGTTTTTCCAACGCCAAACATATGGACCGATGAATTTGTCCCATTCGGTAAGGATGAAAAAACAAAAATTGAAAAGCCGAATAAACTGGTCACCCTGAATTCCGGCATTGCGGAAGGCCGTTTTATCGGCGGCAACCTGAATACCCTGGGCGGTATATGGGGAAGCATTTATATGCCGGAAATTGCGGAAGGGGATATTCTTTTAATTGAGGATTCCGAAAAGGATATTGCCGATGTGGAAAGGAGTTTTTCCCATTTAAAAATAAATGGCGTTTTTGATAAAATCGGAGGGCTCATTATCGGGAAACCCGAATCCTTCGATGATAAAAAAAGCGGCAGGAAATATTACGAGGTATTGCTTGAGGTCATGGGAAAAAGCAAAATACCGATCCTTGCTGATTTTGACTGCAGCCACACAAAACCAATGCTCACCATGCCGATAGGATGCAACATGAGGCTTGATGCCGGAAATCAGCAGGTTTCACTGACAGCATATTAGAATTCATTTTATGTTTTCGGTTTCATTCGGGGGTCACTGTCAGGTAATTACTATGTCAGCACAGGCTATATGTTTGTTTTTCTTCATATATTCTTTAACCGTAACCATGTCATCACTCAATATTGCCTAGTAAAACGGCTTAAGCTCCCAGGGAGGAGGGATTTCCTTTCCAGCACACGAGAAGAGACAATGCAGAGCAAGCATTATTATACACACTATCCTAATATTTTTTTGTTTACCCATTTACAGTAATCCTTGTACTATAACCCAGCACACATAATCCCGTATATTTATTCCAATTTGTCATATCTATACCACAATTCAAATCCTTTCTTTTGTTCTAATTCAGGGAGGTTTTTTTCAAACCAATCCTGAAATCGGTCATATAATCCTTCCTTATCCGAAGTCCCTCCTGTTACACTATACCCTTTCCTATCAACAAAAAGCTTTCTCACATTTGACCGTCTTAACGAATCAATATCTTTTATTTCCATGCAATCAAATAAATATATGTCAAATGGGTGAGGTATCGTATCTATATTATTTAATGTTTCTATCCCGGTAGCTTGTACATCTAATACTGATAAGCTTTCCATCCCGGACATATTCGGCAAATTCTTTAGATAACTACAGCCGGACAGGGATAACCGTTCTATATAGGGATTGCTTCCTAATGCGGCTATCGTCCTTATCGGATTTATCGCCAAATTAAGCCATTTTACCCTAACCTCTGCTAATGCATCGATATTTTCCACCCCTATGCCAACAAAATGCAAAGAGTTAAGATTAAGACGAGGATCTAATTTAGGTATCACCTGTAATTTACTTCCACTAATCGATGATTTTGAAATACTTTTTAATTCTTCAAAACAAAGATCAGATAATTCATCCAAATGGGTGAACATATCTTTCTCGCCTATTATCAATGCATTTATTATGCCTCCGCTAAATTCACCTCCATATCGATTAGCGAAGTCTTTTAATTCCTTTTCAGCATTTTGTTTTTGATTTATTGAATAATATATACCGTCCACCTCTCCGGTTGATTCATTATCTGGATGAACCACCTCCTTTCGGGATTCGTTTTTTATTTCAACTTCCTTAACCTTTTGGCTGCACCCTGTTGATATTAGAATTACAAGTAATACTGTGCATATCTCACAGGAATATTTCATACTAATTCAATTACCTCTGTATAGAATTATTTAGCATACCCTAGTTTTTTGTTCAAGATATCATAAATTTCACCGCTTACAGACGTGTATTACCCCTGCGGACTTTAATTATAAATCTCTTTTTTATGTATATCAAATAAAAAGCATACAATAAATTCTGCTTTTTGCCTGATCAGGATTTTTCATTTTCCAGTGTTGTTTTTATAAAAACCCGCCAATACTTATTTGTTCCGGTTTTAACTATTTATTAATAAAATAATTTCAGTTATAAATTGAAAGAACGGAATTTCAAATCATATCTTTTAATATATACTAAGAGGAAAATTTTATTTTGGAATATAAAATAAGAAAAATAGATGAGATCGCGGATGTTTTTTCAATTTTTCATGATGGAAGTATTATTAATTGGGCTGAACTTGAAGACGGGTTAGAATTAGAAGTCAGTTGTATATATCTGGCCGAATTGATAAACAAAGATTACGAATTGTTCTATATAAAATTAATAAATATACATGAAATATTTTTTGAACCCTGGTATATACAGCAGGAAAAAGATGAGAAGATAACAGGATATGATAAACTGTTTACGCTGCATTTGGAAATAATGTCGGGCAAGATAATGGAAAATCACATAGGAGTATTCAGCTATACCCGTAGCTATCCGGAATTATTTTCCGGCGGAATATTAAAAATCGGATGTGATTATATAACAGTTTTTGACCAAAAAAAGAATGCATTATCATATAGTACCCTGGACAACTTATGCAGAACATATTGGCGTGGATAAAAAATAATCGGCCATCAATGAGAACACCGCTTAACAAGGTATAATCCAAAAGGAAATCTGAAGATAAAATTCAACCATAGGCTCAAATACAGTCCCTAACCCTATAAACTAATGATCTTTATGGATACACTGTCCACATGACGGAAAAAATCTGGACCAGTTTCTGCAGCGTTAGGGAAGAATACCGGTCTTATACGGATTCGCTGATCCCCCGGGTACCGGAACTTAAAAAGGCCCAGGAGAAACTGCTGTCCGGGCGGGAAGGGGGAAGCTATCCCCTGGAAACCCCTATCGTTTTTAATAAAGCTCTGGATGATCTTGGCCCAAAGGACAGCATCAAACTTATTCTGGTGGCGGATAACCCGGGCCGGCGTGAACAGGAATCAAAAAACCAGCGGTACCTGGTGGGTGCCTCGGGAAAAATTGCGGATGGGTTTTTCAAAAAAAATCCGGACCTGGGAATTGATTTCCGGAAGAATGTCATCATCCTGAATAAAACGCCTATCCATACGGCCCGGACTATAGAACTGAAAAAACTTATTGAACTGGGCGGCCCCGGTGTGGAGAAGGCCCTGGCGGATTCCCAAAGGGAAATGGCGGAGCTGCTTTACAAATTCCAGAAAGCCCTGGGAGGAATTCCCGTCTGGATTATAGGTTACTCGGAAATGAAAAAGAAGGGGCTCTTTGAAATATACACGGATACATTAAAAATGCTGTATCCAAAAACTGATCGCCTCAGGAACAAAATTTTTATATACCGGCATTTTTCCATGAACCAGTTCACAATAGATTTGAATGATAAAAAATCAACGGATGAAACCCTTGCGGAAGCCCTTAAGCGAATTGGGGAAGAATACCGGCTCCGAATTTTGGGTTGGTGAATTCAAGGCCGGAATGTGTTCTTAGTTTATTGGTATAAACCAAGAACACATTCCCCGGGGGCGATTCATTACACAATACTTTCGGTGGCCAGGTTTTTTACCCATTTTTCTTTTTTCATGAGTTTATGGCAGATGGCAATTTTAATAAAATCACTCAATTTTAAAATTGCATACATCGCCACAGGGCCAATACCGGTGGCAAAGGTGAGAATAAAAGCGCCGGGTACAAAGATCAGTGTATTCACGCTCACGTCGGCAATCATCCCCATGGCGGTGTCACCGCCGGCCCGGGAAATGGCAAACTGCGAATTAATCCAGGACCAGATGGGCATATACAGAAGAATCACCACCACCAGCCCGGTGGTTATGGATTTAGCTTCGGCTGTTAAATTGGAGAACACCACCGGGATCACCACCACAGACAGCAGCGCACCCAGGGCCGCTATAATCGTTCCGGAAATAACCGACCCGGAACCAATCCAGCGCGCTTTTTTGCGGGCCTCATCAAGTTTTCCTGCTCCCAGGGTTCCGCCGATAATAACCGTGGACGCGGTGAAGATACCGTTAAATATGAGGAAGAAAATATTGGCTATGGTCCAGCCGGCGGCCATACCCGCCACCACTTCCGCTCCGCCCCGGCTGTTGTACAGGGCAGTAATGATCGTTTCGGAACTGACCCAGGAAATTTCGGAAACAAACATCATCGCGGACCGGGATAAAATTTCCTTTACCAGTTTCAGATTCACAAAAATAATATCCCGGAGGCGCACAAAGAAAGCCGGTTTGGTTTTATAGACGTAAATGATAAAACATACCATCTCGAAAACCCTGGCAATAATTGTTGCAATTGCCGCCCCGGACACTTCAAGCCGGGGAGCCCCGAAATTTCCGTAAATAAGAAAGTAATTCCCCACCGTATTTACCAGCGTTGCAATTGCTGAAATAACCAGGGGAACACTCGGTTTGCTGATTTCCCGGTAGGATGTCCCGATGGCAGTGGATATGGCCTGAAACAAAAAAGTAAACGATACAAGTTTAAGGTACCTGGCGGCAATGGGAATAATTTCTCCCTGGGCGGCGTTTCCCCGGGTCATCATGGCGACCATCTGTTCAGGGATAGTCCAGCAAAGCACAAAGTATATGGATGCCATGAGGAATGCAAAAATCACTTTGAACCGCAGGGCATGTTTCATCCCTTCGGGATTTTTTGCTCCGTTAAACTGGGCCAGATAAATTCCGCCGGCGGCACACATGGTGTTGATGAGAACAATACAGATAAAGTTAAGCTGGTTCGCCACGTTTACCGCGGCCATGCTCACGTCCCCTAATCCGGCAACCATAAAGTTGTCAATCAGGGAAACCATACTCATGATCAGCTGCTGGGTCATTACCGGTACGGCGATTGCAAGAGCTTCACGGTAGAAACTCCAGGGGCCAATGATATCTTTCTTCATAAAAAACACAAAACTCCGCAATTTTTTGCAATGAATGAACCTCCCCGCGGGGAGGGTCGTTCGAAGGGAAATGTATTCGCATGCGGGGTGAATACCCCGCATATTATCCTTTCCTCACAGAACGCGGACGAAGTCCGCATAATACCATCTGGTTTAATCAACCTTTGGTTGGTTCATTAAGGAAGTAATTTTATAGCCGCTCCCGCGGCCTGAGAATACCATAACCTGTAAGCTATGAGCCCTTTGAGCCGCGGGGTATTAAACCAGACTCCCGAATAAAAACCTGGCATGAAAATTGTAATTCAGGAAATTATCTGATTGGTACAGTCTATACTATACATATGATGGCTATTGTCAATACAAAATGCCAACAGGAAGTTTTCATATTTGAATAAATGGTATATAAATTATGTAAGGGAACCTGCAAAAACTGAAATATTTAAAGATCCCCCGTATTTAAAAAAGGAGAATAACAGATGATCAAAGTAGTATTTACCTACAGAACAAAAACGGCTGATTTACAGGAGCTTATGGACAAATTCAGGCAATCCGTTGATCCGAAATTCAAATCTGAACCTGGAAATATTAAAATCGAACGTTTCAGGCGGGTCGACGGAGATTATACTTACATCGTACTCGATATTTATTACCGGTCGGTTGAGGATTACAATGTGAGAACAGCCTTTGAACGGAGTCAGCCGGATTGGAATAAGATCTGGTTTAGCCCGGACAATAAACACAGGGAAGTTTCGGTTGAAATATTTGAGGTTTTATAAACCCGCATTTATCATCCGCATAAAGAATATATCGGAGTTTCTTAGTTTTTAGAGACCCCTACGTAAAACTACCTAAAAGGAAAAACCATGAAACGATTCATTATACCGATAGGATTAATCTTCCTTGTTATGATATCCGTATTCGCGGAAAAAAACTGGTACATAGCGACCGATTCCACAGGCTGGTGGCCGGAGGATAAGGCTGAAAGTGATTCCCAGGCTTTATCCTTTGCAGAAAAATGTAAAGAGCAAATAAAACCAATTGGCTGGTCCGAAAAAGGATATTTTGCCTTTCTGATGGTTGCCGAATGGGATGATAGATTTCATGCTGTTTTTAAATTGGTGGATACGGTAAGCGATCAAGTGATGGAATCGGGAAACCTTTTTATAAGTGCTTCTGAAACTGAAAAAATAGAAAACCAGTATAAAGATTGGAATGAACTGGCTAAAAAACACGGAATAAACGGAACCATTCAAAACCCCGGCCCGGGAACGGACTTGTATCAATTTCCCCTTTACCACAGGGGCATACAGTACAATGCGTACTTTGATTTTTATTTAATCAAAAAACAAGTTGGAGGATATGAACAGAAGTCCCGCCGCTGGAATCTTGTGGTGGAAAGTATCAATCCATATCCTGATACAAAAATAATTGCCGCCAATCCGGAAGGCGAGATTTACGATCCTTTTTACTTTTTAATTGGTTTTTTCAAAAGTCCTTATGAAAACCGTATAGCCGTATACAGCACGTACCTTAATGACAGCGGTATATTCAGGGGAATCATAAACGGATGCCATCTTACTTCAGGGTTTAAGAATATCAAACCATAATTAAAATGCGGCTTGGCATTTCATACCCCGCATTAATTACAGGGTATCAATCTTGTTCCGGACCTGTTCCTGAATTTCCCTGTTAAAGGGTTTAAACATGTGGTTATAATATTCGCACACATAAATACCGTGATAATTATGTTTCTTAAGCTCCTGAATCCCAAACTCCAACGGAACATTGCAGGAAAAGGGAGGCATGTGGATATCCCCCTCACCGAAGCTGATCCGCATGCCCATGGGTTTCGTCCGGTATAAATCAAAATTGCTGAGCCTCATGGGATCAAACATGCCGGGATTATCATTCAGGTGGCAGTGCCCCACAAAGGGAGCGCAATCCCGGACTGCATCTTCAAAGGAATACCCGAAGTGCTGCGCCGAAAGATATAAATGCCCAAAATCCAGGTTCATTTTAAAATGGGGATGATTAAAAGTCTTAACCATTTCCAGCACCGGTCTGTAGTTTTCCACCTCGATATTTTCCATAAACAGGGTTACTCCCCGTTTGGCGGCATGTTCTGCGGCTTTGTAATGGGTTTCGTAAAACCGGTCTTCAATATAACTGTAGGGTGATTCCTCTTCAAAGTGAAGAACCAGCGCCGGAATCTCCGCCCCGGAGCATACATCAATTGAAGCAAATAATGCATTCTTATGTACTTCAAACTGATCACGGCTCCGGATATTCAGTCCCGTGCCGATATGGGCAGAATACAATAAACCGCAGCTTTTAATCTGCTGATGAAAATAATGTACATAAGAAGAATTTATGTTCCCGCCGATGATAAGGGGGCAAATATCCAGGGCTATTTCCACGAGGTCAAAGCCATTTTCCTTATGTTCCCGGATAGCATGGACCAGCGATTCTATATTGTTGATCCCTGCAGTGTTTATTCCTATTACTGCCATGGTAAACCTCTTTTATTATCCTCTACAAATATACACTATTTTTTATATGCCGGATTAATTAAACATGGGCTGTTTCTGGTTTTAATATGTTATGATACACCGCGGATTATATGGATCATCTCCGGTCCCTGAGGCTCCCGAAGGGACCCGTGATGAAAAAGCTTCACCTCACCATCACAGGTGGTTTCGAGGGCCTCACCACCGGGGATAACTCCGGTCGCTGGGGCTCCCGAAACATCAACGGGACCCGCAAAAACTGTGGGGGTTATTAATCCTAATTGCTATCCAATCCCAACACCCGGACACAGTCCAGCGCAAGAACCGCTTTTACGGATTCCCCTTCATGGAATATTTCTGAACGCTGGGGGTTGTATATTTCCACCACCAGGGTATTTTCCGGCAGGTCCACCTCATATTCGATTTTAGTGCCGAAGTATGTTGCCCGCACCACCTTTCCCGGAATACCGTCACCCTTACTGGAAAGGCTGATGGTTTCAGGCCGGGCGGAGATGCAGCATTTCTGCCCCGGACTAAGCTCAACCTTTCCCGGATTGGTAATGGTGAAGATGTCATTCCCTATTTTAACCAGTGCTCCCGAGGAATTCCTTTCTTTAAATTCCCCGTTGATAAAGTTTGCTTTCCCGATAAAATTGGCGATAAACCGGGACTGGGGATAATCGTATATTTCCTGGGGCGATCCCATCTGGGAAATAATACCGTTATTCATAATAACGATTTTATCCGAGATAGCCATGGCTTCCGCCTGGTCGTGGGTTACATAAAGGCTGGTAATTCCCAGGCGTTTCTGCAGGGACCTTAGTTCATCCCGCATGTGTTCCCGGAGTTTTGCATCCAGGTTGGAAAGGGGTTCATCAAAAAGCAGAACCTTCGGTTCAATAACAATTGCCCGGGCCAGGGCTACCCGCTGCTGCTGTCCCCCGGAAAGCTGATTCGGGAAACGGTTTTCCATCCCGTTCAGCTGCATCAGGTCCACCACCTTTCTGGTTTTGTCTTCCACTTCTTTTCTGGGAAGCTTGTGGACCTTTAATCCGTAGGCAATATTGTCCCAAATAGTTAAATGCGGGAACAGGGCATAACTTTGAAATACCATGGAAATGTTCCGCTTATTGGGAGGCACATTGAGAACCGATTCGCCGCCGATAAAAATATCCCCGCTGGAAGGATATTCAAAGCCGGATATCATCCGCAGGGTGGTGGTCTTACCGCAGCCGGAGGGTCCCAAAAGCGTAACCAGTTCCCCCTCATGAATTTCAAGATCGATATTATTTACCGCGATGGTTTCTCCCAGTCCTTCATGATTGGGAAATAATTTTGATACTCCCTTGAGTTCCACATTGCTGCTTCCCTGGGCAAACTCTTTCAGGTCATCATTTTTATCAACCTTGCTCATTTAGGACCTCTCTTTTTCTTCAGCTTTATCACGATCTGTTTCATTAACCGGTAGTTCAGCAGCACATTTACCAGGATGTTGATAATTCCTATACCCACCAGAATCACCACAATCATCATCAAAACCAGTGCCGCCGCATCACTGTATTTGCTGCTTTCGAACAGCCCGAAGATCTGCCGGGTTACCAGGTCCCACCTGGGGGACACCAGGAAGATAATAGCACTCACCGCGGTAATGGCTTTTACAAATTCATAAACCAGTCCCGAGAAAAAAGCCTGTCTTAACAGGGGCAGTATGACCTTCCTGAAGGTAACCCCGCTGTTGGCCCCAAGAATGGTGGAGGCTTCTTCAATTGACCGGTCTATCTGAAGCAATGTGGCAGTCCCAGCTTCAATAGCCACCGGAAGATTCCTGAACATAAACGCGGCAATCAGTATAACCGCCGTACCGGTGAGCAGAAATGGGGGTTTCCCGAAGATATTGGCATAAAGACCCCCGAACCATGTATCCGCCAGCCACGAAATAGGCGTATTAAAGGTGGTGATATAAGCCAACCCCAGAACAGTCCCGGGAATGGCAAAGGTAAGCATGGAGGTAACCTCCATCAATTTCCGGCCAAGGAAACGTTTCCGTACAAGAAGGTAAGCTATAACCATGCCTAAAATTCCGCCCAGGGGCGCCGCGATGGCCGCCAGGGTCATACTGCTCTGAAGGGAATTTTTTCCGACGGACCAGGCATAGGTGAAGTGGTCTAAAGTAAGGGAATAATTAATCCCCCAGGTTTTCACAAAGGCTCCTAACAGAACAGTCCCATAAAGGACAATAATTACCACGGCAATAATCATACAAAACGCAAAGAGGGGCCACACAATATATGGTTCGTGGAGTTTCCTCCGTTCCTGGCTTGGTTTCCCGCTGACTGTAACAAAGCTTTTTCCTTTAAGCCAGTATTTCTGAAGCAGGAATGCACAGAGGGTAGGAAAAAGAAGCAGCAGGGCCATGACCGACCCGCCGGTAATATCAAACATGCCGGTGATCTGCCGGTAGGCCTCCACCGCCAGGGTGGAAAATGACCCGGCTATTACCGCGGGGTTAGAAAAATCTTCCAGGGACTGGATAAACACCAGCAGCAGGGCACTGACAATACCCGGTGCGGACAGGGGCAGGGTTACGGTCCTGAAAATATGCCACCGGGATGCTCCCAGGTTATAAGCGGCATCCTCCACGGAGGTATCAATGGATTCCAGGATACCCGTCAGCGTTAAAAACGCTACCGGAAAAAAGGATATTACCTGGATAATTACCAGGCTCCTGAGGCCGTACACATCAGAATCGGTTATGCCGAAAAGACCCTTGGTAATTATTCCCTGCCGGCCGAATAAAAAAATCATGGACAGGGACAAAATAAACGGCGGGGAAATAATCGGCAAGGTGGCGATTGCCCGGAAAAATTTCTTCCATCTCATTTCCGTCCGTGTCAGGGCAAAGGCAAAAACATACCCTACAATTGTTGCCAGCACAGCGGAGATAACACCCAACTGCATACTTCCCATAAATGTTGTCATATACCGTTTGGAAAAAACAATTTCCCGGAAAGCGGCCAGGGAAAATTTTCCTTCGGGGGTGGTAAAACTGAATTTGAAAATATTGAACAGCGGAAGCAGGATAAAAAGAAAAAGCAGGACAAATATGCAGATAATCACCAGCAGCAGAAGCGGCTGCTTCAGCAGCATGGCCATGTCATTGTTTCCGCTTCTGGCGGTAATTTTTCTTCGCAGGGATTGCTGATTCACAGGGAGAACTCCTTTGATCAAACAAAAGGATGTCCAAAAAAGGCCGAAATCTTATTTGCACATCTTTTTAGTGCAGTATCTGTGCATCAATGTAAAAACGATACACAGACACAGAGCCTATCCAACCCCGGGCAATAGCATAGCCCGGGACTTTCCGGATAGGCCCTTATGAGGATTCTTATTTCAAGTTCCTCGCCGAATCAACCTCATCTATGAATTTCTGAACAAATACTTTTTTGTTATTTCCGGCCCATACGGGATCAAAGGAAATTATCTTGAGGGTATCAATCTTGATGAGCCCCGGGGATATGGCTGCGGTGGAGTTAAGGGGAACCCGGTTACTCTTGGCGGTAATAAATAATTCCTGTCCCTGTTTTGAGAGCATAAAATCAATCAGTTTTTTGGCATTTTCCTGCTCGCCTTTGATACCGTTATTTATCAGGGCAATACCGCCAATTTCGGAACCTGTCCCTTCTTTCGGGAAGGAAAGAACCACCGGGTATCCCTGATTGGTAATCTGCAGAGCATCGTGGGAGAAGGTGATGGCAATGGCCGCTTCACCCAGCCCAACCTCCATGGGCGGAGCCGCGCCGGCCTTGGTATACTGGCGGACATTCTGGTTCAGCTTCTTGAAATAGTCAAAAGCCTGGTTTTCACCCATTAAAGCAATAAGGGACGCCAATATGGTGTATGATGTGCCGGATGACGAGGGATGCGCCATGGAAATCTGCCCCTTGAATTCCGGTTTCAGCAGGTCCTGCCAGGATGTGGGGTAGGCCAGTTTTTTTGCTTTAAACCAATCACTGTTGCAGGCAAAGGATATGGCCCCCACATAGAAGGGATTATAAATTCCCTGGGGATCATAGTATTGTCTGGGAATGTTCCGCAGTTCCGGAGACTGGTATTTTGCCAAAAGGCCATCCTTTGCCGCGGCAATATAATTTTCGATCGATCCGCCCATCATGACGGACGCCAGGGGATTATTTTTCTCAGCCATTATGCGGGTAACCATTTCTCCTGCAGAAAGCCGGACAAAATTAACCCTGATGCCGGTAGCTTTCTGAAATGCATTAAAATACACAGGGTTTTCTGATTCAGGCAGGGCAGTGTAAACTGTTACTGAATTTGATTGGGCACCGAGAAATCCGATAGATAGCAAAAACATAGATGCAGCTAAAAATCCGATTACGCTTGTTCTTTTCATCTCTTTTCCTCCGTACTATAGATAATAATATTAATTTCTCCAAAAACAAATTAATCATTAAACCGATATGTTTTCCATTTTAGTATAGGTCTTACATTTGTCAACAAAAAGTTTAATCTCTTCACATATAGCATGACAAACATATATCCGGACTAGACCAACAATCCCTTCTGGATGGAAGAACAGGACGGAATTATCGCCGCCTATTTTATTCCGGATGACGATGATTCGGTAATGTATGTGTTTAGGGTTATCCCATAGATAATTTCTTCGGGCCCACCAAGTCCACCAGGTCACTGTCCCCGCTGTACAGGTCTCTGTCCCCATAAGGGAGTTTATTATGCAGAAATCCGTACCCCAAACTGCCCTCAGGTTTTCAATACCCCCGCGGTTTTTTCTCTATTTTTTTGTAGTATCTTTTAAATCATACTAGACTTATGGTAAAATAATTATAAAGTCAGAGAAAACTTCTTACTTTTCTTTGAAATGGTTAAAATCTATTTTTGGAATATCGGGATATCCTGATTTTCCCTGGAGGACAGAAAGAGGATGAATAGGATTCTCGAAAAAAAGCAATTGTCCGAACAAGTGTTTGAAATGGTAATTGAGGCCCCTTATATTGCCCAATCAAGAAAGGCCGGACAATTTATTATTGTGCAGATTGATACCGAGTGGGGCGAACGGATTCCGCTGACCATAGCCGATGCGGACCCTAAAAAGGGTACCATCACCATGGTATTCCAGGCTGTGGGCGCCAGTACGAAAAAATTGGCCCTGAAAGAAGCCGGCGATTCGGTGGAAAACGTCCTGGGCCCCCTGGGCAACCCTACCCATATCGAAAAATTCGGTACCGTGATTTGTGTCGGCGGCGGGATAGGGGTGGCTCCCCTGTATCCCATCGTGCAGGCTTTAAAAAATGCGGGAAACACCGTAAAGGTAATTATCGGGGCCCGGAATAAGGACCTGGTGATTTTCGAAGACCGGATGAAGGCCCTGGCGGATGAAGTTACGGTGGTTACCGATGATGGTTCCTATGGAAGAAAAGCCCTGGTAACCGAACCTCTTAAAGAATACTGTTCCCGGGATCCCAAACCGGACATGGTGGTTGCCATAGGACCGCCTATTATGATGAAATTTTGTGTCCAAACCACCAAGGAATTTGATGTACCCACCATCGTATCCCTGAATACAATTATGATTGACGGGACCGGCATGTGCGGCGGCTGCCGGGTTAATGTGGGGGGAGAAACCAAGTTTGTCTGTGTGGACGGCCCCGAATTTGACGGCCATCAGGTGGATTTTGAAAACATGATGCTCCGCCTGCGGGCCTACAAAGACAAGGAAGATGAGGACAACCATGCCTGCAATATTGGCCTGCAGCAGAAGGGGGACAAGGCATGAGTGAACATACAACTATTGAGCAGCTGGACAGCGAAGCAAAGCCCCTTTTGAAGCAAATCCAGGACCGGAAAACCCGGGGTGAAACCATAAGCCCCAAGGACCGCCTGGCCATCCCTACCCAGGAAATGCCCGCCCAGGACCCCATAGAACGGGGAAAAAATGTATCCGAAGTAGCCCTGGGTTATACCGAAACCCAGGCCCGGCTGGAGGCTGAACGCTGTCTGGGCTGCAAAAATGAGCCCTGTGTAAACGGCTGCCCCGTCCGGGTACCAATTCCCCGGTTTATCGCGGAAATACAAAAGGGTGACTTTAAAGCTGCGGTGGATGTCATTAAGGAAACCAACCTGCTTCCTGCGGTGTGCGGAAGGGTCTGTCCCCAGGAAAAGCAATGCCAGCTGCCCTGTACCGTAGGGAAAAGCCTCAAAAGCGTTGATAGAGCCGTGGCCATCGGCAGGCTGGAACGGTATGTATCGGATTGGGAAAGAAACAACAACAAGGTAACACCTCCGGTGGTAAAATCCGGGACCGGGAAAAAGGTAGCTGTTATTGGTTCAGGTCCGGCGGGACTTACCGTGGCTGCCGACTGTGCCAGGGAAGGCCATTCGGTCACCATATTTGAAGCCTTCCATAAACCCGGGGGGGTTATGGTGTACGGTATTCCCGAATTCAGGCTCCCTAAAGCCATTGTCCAGGCGGAGGTCAACCAGCTTACCAAGATGGGTGTTACCATAAACACAAACTTCCTGATTGGCCGGACAAGAACCATAAAAGAACTGATGGAAATTGATGGTTTTGATGCGGTATTTATCGGTGTCGGGGCGGGGCTTCCCAAGTTTATGGGCATCCCCGGGGAAAACCTGGTGGGTGTGTTCAGTGCCAATGAGTATTTAACCAGATCAAACCTGATGAAGGCCTATGATTCCAGCAAGGCCGCCACCCCTATGTTCCGGTCAAAAATTGTCTGTGTCATCGGCGGCGGAAACGTTGCTATGGATGCTGCCAGGATGGCACTGCGGCTCGGCGCAGAGACGGTCCACGTAATATACCGCCGTACCAGGGACGAGATGCCCGCCCGGGGAGAAGAGGTGGAACATGCCATGGAAGAGGGAATTGTCTTCAACTTCCTCCGGAATCCCACCCGTATCCTGGGAAATGAACAGGGCAGAGTTACCGGTATTGAACTTCAGAAGTTTGAGCTGGGCGAACCCGATGCATCGGGCCGCAGAAGCCCCGTGGGTATTCCCAATTCGGAATATACCTTTGACTGTGATACGGTAATTGTTGCCCTGGGCAATGAATCTAATCCCCTTCTGGTAAAAACCACGGAAAACCTCAATGTGGACAGGAAAGGCCGGATCATTGTTGATGAAGAACAGCAGACTTCCCTGGAAAAGGTGTACGCCGGGGGGGACATTGTTCTGGGCGCCGCCACGGTGATTCTCGCCATGGGCGAAGGCCGGAAGGCAGCGGCAGCAATAAACGAAATTCTTAAGTAATCTTTTGTAAGCCCGTCCGGCCAAACCCGGACGGTGCTATATATCTTTTCTGAATCCTGCTGCTCCTGATTTTATCATTCCAAGTATTATTATAGAATGAAATGTGTTCTCCAGTATGTTCCCGATATACCTAACCCGAATTTCCTGATAGAATATGTTAATGACCGGCGGTAATGCCCCGGGCAACCGTGCACCAGGAAAGATATAACAATAGGGTTCGATAATTTATAGAAAAAACTGAAACCCCGGCCTCCGGCCGGATATACCGGATTCCAGTACAAATCTGATTAAACCCAACACCTGCAGAAAAAATCCCCTGTCCCCGCAAAAGCAGCGTACGGGGATCTGCTGAATGATACATGAAGGAGTATATCCATGGCCGAATTCCGTTATGATTTACATGTCCACACCCGGGAAACCAGCAGATGCGGGCATGTTTCAGCCGCCGACATGGTAAAATCGTATAAAGCCCTGGGATACAGCGGTATTGTAATTACGGACCATCTCCATGAGGATTATACCAATACGCTGCCTTTTAAGAACGACTGGGATAAATGCGTCAGTGCCTATCTGGCGGGGTACCGCCTGGCCAAAGAAACCGCAGCAACCCTGGATTTTGATGTTATCCTTGGGATGGAACTCCGCCTTACCGAAAACAGCAACGATTACCTGGTTTACGGGTTCGATGAGGATTTTTTGCGGTCCCACCCATACATGTTCAGAACTAATATCTGTGCTTTTTATCATGCATTCAAGGACCAGGTACTGATTATCCAGGCCCATCCCTACCGGGGCGGTGTTGATCTGCAGCCAGGGTGTCTCCACGGGCTGGAGGTAGTCAACTGCAACCAGCGCCATGAAAACCATAATGAATTGGCCCTCAAACTGGCGGCGGAACAGAAACCGGGATTTATCCGGATCGGCGCATCCGATGCCCATAGAACAGAGGATGCCGGCCGGGCGGCAATGATCTTTGACCACCGGATAAAAGATTCCATGGACCTCAAAACAAGCCTGAAATCCGGCAAATACCGGATAGACAGCCCCGGATATGCCCTGATGCTGGACAGTTAGATTCCTTGTGCCGATTCATAGGATTTTTTAAGTAGATAGAGACAATATACCTTTTTCGCAGAAAATTATGGGGACAGAGACCTGTACAGCAGGGGGACAGGGACCTTGCACAGCAGAGGGACAGAGACCTTGCACAGCAGGGGGACAGAGACCTTGCACAGCAGAGGGACAGGGACCTTGCACAGCAGAGGGACAGGGACCTTGCACAGCAGAGGGACAGGGACCGGCACAACGGGGACAGAGACCTTGCACAACGGGGGACAGGGACCTTGCACAGCAGGGGGACAGGGACCGGCACACTGTGAATTCAGGATACCTTATCCCCAAAAAAGACTATATTTGAGGGTGAATTTTTATTTTTGAGAACTTTTTTTTGATTTCACGTTTTACAGGGCATCCCAAAGAATTGCTAAATCAGTTTTCATAGGATATAATGTTTACGGTACAACGGTACGGAATTCTACCCTTTAGGTTTTGTGTTTTATAATCATAAACGTGTGCTGATAATAATAACCGGGAATTAGGGCGGTTCTCACCAAAAACGATTATACATCATCGGTTTGTTTCAAATTTAGCGGAGAATTGAGCCCCAGGGCAGGTTCCTGCGGATTGGTTCCGTAAAGAGGTTATATTTGGACAGGGCAGTTATTTTTGACAAAAAAAAACCGAGATTCCTTGATCGTTTTGAAACAAAAATAATATTTATCATTGTGCTTACTTCCCTGGTAAGTGCGATTTGTGTATTTTTTTCCGTTGTTAAGGAAGATGAAAAGGCTAAAATATCCAACCTACAGTATAATGCGGAATCGATTTTTCAACATGCCAGTCAATTTTTGTCGGATGAGCTGTTTAACGAAGTTAATTCATATGAAGATGCTGAAAAAACCATTTTCAAGGATGCCCAAAGACGGTTAAACATTACCCGCAGAATTTCAAACATGCGTTATTTGTACACCATCAAACGAAATGCCGAGGGAAAGCCGGTTTATCATATAGATGGCCTTTTAAGTGATTCAGAGGATTACTGCAGCCCCGGGGCTCCGGTGGACCGGACAATTCTGGATGATGTTAATAAAGCCCTGAATGGACAGATTGTCCTGGCAGACCGTATAAAAAAGACGGATCATGGGTATATCTACGCCAGTTATTGGCCCTACAAGGATAAAAACGGCCAGGTGGTTGGCGCATTGGGCCTGGAATACGATGCCACATTGCTGGTTACCCTGGGCGGCAAAACTATGCTGCGAAGTGTGATCGGCTTAGTGATTATTATTGTCGTTTTAAATATCATTTTTTCTTTCCTTTTTAAAGGAATTACCCGGCCGTTCCATAAGCATATTGCCTACACGGATGTACTGACAGGGATCAATAACAGAACCGCCTTCGAACTGGATAAACGGAGGATAAACCGCGCTTTGTTAGCTTATTCCAATATATCCATGATCATGTTTGACTTAAATAACCTGAAACAGGTCAACGATACCCTGGGCCATCATAAGGGTGACACCTATATCATCATGGCCGGTCAGTTAATTGAAAAGCATTTCGGTCCCTTTGGCATTACCTACCGGATTGGGGGCGATGAATTCTGTGTCGTTTCCGTGGATAATGATGAAGAAAAACTTTTGAGTATCCTGGAACAGGATTTCAGCAATGATCTTTTTAAACACCGGGAAATCATCAAAATCAATGGCCAGGGATTTTTCTCCATTGCCTATGGTATCGCAAGCTTTGATAAAAGAATCAATAAAGACATCCACGAAGTATTTATTGCCGCGGATGAAAGAATGTATACTAAAAAGAGGGAGATGAAAAAAGCCAGCTATTCCAGTATGTCCACACCATCGGATCCGGAGCAATTCCACAAGCAATCCGATACGGTAACATTATAATCATCCATAAATGATCACTAATCATTAAAAGCATCAATTTTCAGGGGTTCCCGCTGTTTTTTTATTCCCCGGTGTATTCATATTCAGAAAAATTGATACAATTATAGGTATATGACTACCCTGCAGAAGCTTGATGCATTGGCAAAAAAACAAATAATTATCCTCGATGGAGCCATGGGTTCCATGCTCCAAAGTCTCCATCTTAATGAAGAGGATTACCGGGGGACCCGGTTTAAGGATTACGGCACTTCCCTGGCAGGAGCTTATGACCTGCTTTGTCTTACCAAACCCGATGCGATTGCATCAATCCACAGGGAATATTTAAAAGCCGGGGCACACCTGTTAAGTACCTGTTCCTTTAGTTCCACTTCGGTATCCCTGGCGGATTTTGGCCTGGAACAGTATTCATATGAAATCAGCCGGGCTTCTGCGGAAATTGCCAAGGCCGCAGCCCTGGAATTTTCAACCGGGGATTATCCCCGGTTTGTAGTGGGAATTCTGGGACCCACCACAAAAAGCGCCAGCATATCCCCGGATGTGAACGACCCCGGTGCCAGGGCTATTTACTGGGATGAACTGGTCCAGGCATATTACGATAATGCCCGGGGTCTTTTTGACGGCGGGGCGGATCTTTTTATGGTGGAAACCATCTTTGACACCCTGAATGCAAAGGCAGCGGTTTTTGCCTTGTCAAAAATCTTTGAAGAACGGGGACAGTCCCTTCCGGTGATGATTTCCGGCACCGTCGCGGATGCTTCCGGACGGATTCTTTCCGGACAGACCCTGGAAGCTTTCTGTGTATCCCTGCTTCACGCCAAACCCTGGTCTTTGGGGCTTAACTGTTCGCTGGGTGCGGAAAAAATGCTTCCCCATATCAGGACCCTTTCCGCTTTTTCGCCCTGCCTGGTGAGTGCTCATCCCAATGCGGGCATGCCGAACCAGATGGGGGAATACGATGAAACCCCCGATTCCATGGCGTCATTTATAGAAGAATTTATGCAGGCCGGGCTGATTAATATTGCTGGAGGCTGCTGCGGTTCCACCCCTGATCATATCAGGGCAATTGCTGACAGGGCAAAAAATTATAAACCCCGGATTCTCCCGCCCAGGGAGAAAAAAAGTTACCTCGCTGGGTTTGAACCCCTTTTAATAGATCAGACCAAGGGGCTTATCGATATCGGAGAACGGACCAATGTGGCCGGCAGCAGGAAATTCCTCCGGCTCATAAAAGAACAGAAATACGATGAAGCCCTGGTCATTGCCAGGGAAATGATAAACCAGGGAGCCGCCATCATCGATATTTGCATGGATGATCCCATGCTGGACGCAAAAACCGCCATGGTACGTTTTATCAGCCTTGCATTGTCGGATCCGGAAATCGCCCGGGTGCCCATCATGGCCGATTCTTCCCGCTGGGAGGTGATTGAAGAGGCCCTCAAGTGTATCCAGGGAAAGGGTCTGGTTAATTCGATCAGCCTGAAAGAAGGGGAAGAGGAATTCCGCCGCCGGGCAGATTTAGCCAGGCGTTACGGCGCTGCGGTGGTGGTGATGCTGTTTGATGAAGAGGGACAGGCCTCCGATTTCAGCCGGAAAATCGATGTAGCAAAAAGGTCCTACGATTTGCTTGTGCAGAATCATTTTCCCCCGGAGGATATTGTTTTTGATCCCAATGTGCTTTCCATTTCCACCGGCATTTCAAGCCACGACCGGTATGCCCTGGATTTTATCGAAGCCTGCCGGTGGATAACAGATCACTGTCCCCTGGCGCATATTTCCGGGGGAATATCGAACCTTTCCTTCAGTTTCCGGGGGAATGATACGGTCCGGGAGGCTATGCATTCGGTTTTTCTGAAATATGCCGTAGAAAACGGGCTTGCCATGGCAATTGTAAATCCCGCCGGGCTTATTTCATATAATGACATCGATCCGGAACTGCGGAATGCCGTGGAGGATGTTATCCTTTGCAGGGGAACCCGGGCAAACGACAAACTCCTGGAACTTGCCCTGAAAATAAAAGAGGCGGGCAGTCCGGAAACCAGGACATCCGCGGCGGCTCATTCCTGGCGGGAACTGGATGTCAAAGACAGAATTATCCATGCCCTTATAAAAGGGATGGACGAATATATTGAAGCGGA
Source organism: Treponemataceae bacterium (assembly GCA_031549725.1). Taxonomy (GTDB): domain Bacteria; phylum Spirochaetota; class Spirochaetia; order Treponematales; family Breznakiellaceae; genus UBA937. The sequence goes on along the minus strand of JAVBPH010000036.1, from coordinate 6,379 downwards.
TGTGCTGGAACTCCGGCCAAGGTATTCCAAATCCCTGGAACTGGTGGAAGGTCCCTTGATGGAAGGGATGAAGGAAGTCGGGGAACGTTTTGGCCAGGGAAATATGTTCCTGCCCCAGGTCATCCGCAGCGCCAGGGTGATGAAAAAAGCGGTTGCCGCCCTGGAGCCCTATATTGAAGAAGAAAAATCCGGCGGTAAAGGCAGCCGGGCAAAAATTGTCCTGGCCACCGTAAAAGGTGATGTTCATGACATCGGAAAAAATATTGTCGGAGTTGTCCTGGGCTGCAACGGTTATGAAATCATCGACCTGGGTGTCATGGTCCCGTCCGGCGATATCCTGGATGCCGCCGAAAAAGAAGGCGCCGACATGATCGGCCTGTCGGGGCTGATAACCCCTTCCCTGGAAGAAATGATCGGCTGTGCCAGGGAAATGGAAAAGCGCGGGTTCACTGTCCCCCTTATGATCGGCGGTGCCACCACAAGCCTTGCCCACACGGCGGTCCGGATTGCCCCGGAGTACAGCGGTCCCGTGGTGTACGTCCCGGATGCCAGCCGTTCCGCTGAAACAGCATCAGCCCTCCTCTCCCCTGCGGAAAAACCCCGGTTTCTCAAAAAGCTTGAGGAAGAATATACCAAAGCCAGAAAACTTCATGAAACAATTGCTTCGAACCAAAAACTTATTACCCTGGAAGAAGCCAGAAAACATAAACCCGCCATAAATTGGGATACTTTAAAAGTGTCTGTCCCCCGGCAGCCGGGAATAACCCAATATGACCATTATCCCCTGGAAAATATCATCCCGCATTTTGACTGGGACGGTTTCTTCCAGACCTGGAGCATAAAAAGTGATAACGCCGGATTTGAAGGGGAAACCAGGGATTTACGCCGGGATGCTGAAGCCATGCTTGAACTTATCCGGAAAAACAACTGGCTTATCCCCAGGGCTGTTCTGGGAATTTTCCCGGCTTATTCCGAAAATGAAGATATTATTATCAATATTGATAAAAAAACATCATACCGGTTTTGTTTTCTCCGGAACCAGGAAGAAAACAGGAACGGTTCCAATCCGTCCCTGGCTGATTTTATTGCCCCCGGGGACAGTCCCTGGAATGACTGGATAGGCTTTTTTGCCCTTGGTACCGGGTTTGGCCTGGAGGATGTACTGCATCAGTATAAAAATGATGCATATAAAACATTACTTCTGACTTCGGTAACGGATCATCTGGCGGAAGCCTTTTCCGCCAAACTTCACCTTCAGGTTCAGACTGATATTTGGGGATATTCGGCGGAAACATCAGGGGCCGGCGGAATAAGGCCGGCCTTTGGGTACCCGTCGTGCCCGGACCATCAGGACAAGAAAACCGTGTTTGAAATTCTGGATGTGCAAAAAAGGATAGGCCTTTCCCTTACCGAATCGGCCATGATAGTCCCCGCTTCATCGGTCTGCGGAATGTATTTTGCCAATCCCGGGGCTTTCTATTTTGGTGTTGGCGCTGTTGCGGCGGACCAGCTCAAAAACTGGGCGACCCGGAAAGGGATTACCCCGGAAGAAGCCAGAAAACGGATTGGAAGGATTTAAAGAAGCTGTGCCAGGGTCACTGTCCCTTTGAGGAGGATATTGCCCTGAAAAGGATTCGAAACCACCTGTAAGGATATGACTTCTCTTCACCGCTCCCTTGGATGTTTCGAGAACCTTAGAACAAGGGGCTTCAGGGACGGGGAGTGTCCGGTGGTTGAGGCTCTCGAATCCACTATAAGCTCCACCATCATTTCTGTAGGTAGTCGAACTCCGCCTTCGCAAAATATGCTGAGGTTAATCTCATTCGCCTATTAGGGATTGGGGGGGCAAGCCTTAAACCAGTTTGCCATTGAATTTGGAAAAGAGCGGGTTCCGTTCTTATGATATTTTGGCATTTACACAAAATTTCGGATACGCTCCCGGGCTGAAACGGTACTTTGCCTTCTACAATGGTGAACGTTTTCATGCGTCCCTTGATTACCTCACTCCGGATGACCAGTACTTTTCAGTCTTTAACAATGGGCAGCCTCGGGGGAACCCTCGGGCCGCATAATAAACTACCACCTTAAGTTATTTTATTTTTGTGTTGACAAAAGGGCGCAGTATATTCTCCTGGTTTTGACCAGAATGAAAATCCGGCTTATTAATTATTTTAACAAGCTTGTTTTAAATGATTTTTCAAACTCTTGAAATTGATCTTCAATCTTTTTTCCTTCTTCAGGAGAATAATTATTATATTTTTCTTCGACTTTCTCAACTATATCTTTCGTTATTAGTTGACCAAACGGTTGATAAACTTCTATAGAAAAACATTCTATAATTTCTCCAAATACATAATAATCTAAGTGATTTATGTTTTTTAAAAAGAAATTAAGTACATATTGATTATCTCTATCAAAAATTGAGTCAATAACAGAAGCTTGAAGATATCGATCTCCTATATCATTTTCTAAAATATTTTTACTTAACTGCATTGCTAATTCACTATTCCTATCGCGTAATTCTCTAATTGCTGCAGGGACCGTTTCTATATCAAATATATCTGTTATAAAATCAACTAATTGTTTTTCACTATACTTACTAAAATCATATTCCATCAGAATAATATTCCAAATCTTTTTTCTAAAAGATTTAAGCCATGGTCTAGATCATTAGTGTAGTCATCCAAATCATATTGAATTTTTTGCCCAACAGGTTCTCTAATTTGAGTATCAATTTCTAACAACTTTTTCTTAATTCTTTCAGATTGAGAATCTTCAACCCTAACTATCAAATGATGAAAAATATCGTCATTAAAACAACAAACAACAATAAGGTTTTCTTTATTATTCGGATCGTAAAATTTAGCAATATTATTTACACTTTGGGGATCTTCCTCAAACAATGCTTTCTCAAATAATTGATCATCAATTGGGATATTCATAAAACTTGCCATTTCATGTACCACATCCCATGTCCAATCTGAAGGAAACATTATTAAAAATTGTTTTGTTTCCATAACTCCCTCCATAAAATGGTTTTAGTCCCAAAAAATATTTATTGTTATATTTTTATATTTCTCTATAAATTGTTTTATTACATATCTGCAACTTTCGCAAGGTTCTAAAATTGTATATAAATTGATGGTTCCTACCGTTTGAGTATTACTTCCAAGATTATCGGCAATTTGTTCAAGAATTCTTGCTTCCGTATCTACATATCTATCCCAAGATGCTGGGGTATTTGAAAGACCATGTCTATCAATACTCAATGTTTTAAAAATTCTATTTTGCGTTTTTGCATCAACAAATCCTTGAGGATTAATCTTTGTACCACTAAAAGACTTCAGTTCAATTGATACCCCAGGTACATCAATCTCAGCAACCGCAATATTTCCTGTGATTCGACCTCTTCCATATACTTCTATCAAATCATCTTTTGCAGAAAATGCCTTAGTTGATAAACGAGGACTAGCTTCTTTCCCGATGTAATTTACTCTAACTAAGCTGATATTATCTATATCTCCTGTTATCCTAGTCAAGTCATCAATTTCCAGCGTCTGTAACAGTTTCAATCCATCGGGCATATTCGCCAAGGCTTCCCTTGCCGGTTTCGACAACCTCCCCAGCTTATTCAATAACCGGAACGATTCCACCGCATCATATAACGCCACCAGGTCCAGCGCAAATAACAACACGCTCCCCACCAGTCCCCATTCCGCTTCTTTCAGCTCTGCATCCGTGATCTTTCTCCCATATAACCCTGCATACACCATCTCCTTCCGCTCAAGGCTCTTCATTACCTCCATTCCGCTGTCCAGAATACCCACCGCGGTTGAGCCCAGCGCCATTCCTGCCTTCAGCGCTATCCCAAGCAGCGTTCCTCCTACGAAAAATGACCCTATCGCCAGCACTATACCGATACTCTTTATCGTAATGCTGATAATCTCATCCCTCTGCCTTTCATTCCGGAGACATTCCCCAATTTGCCGCAGCTCCTCATCACTGTATTGCTTCCTCGCTAACACTCCCTCCATCAGCCGGTCGATTTTATATGCCGCTATCCTCCCGCTTGCCAGCCCTCCCCTTACACTCATATTCGCTTCCAATATTTCCTCAAAGACCTTATCTACTGACTCCCTCACTTTTTCATTGTCCCGCAACTCCGCAGCTGTTTTTCCTTTATAATTCCAGGGTAATGCACGCAGTATGGGCATCATATTTATCAGTTTATTGATCTCTTCCCGTTTTTCCTGCAACAGTTCCTGCTGCTGTTTCTGTTCTTTCAATGGCAGGTGCTGATTATTCGCCACGGTATATGCATATGCTGAATAATTACTTTCCAGCCGGTCATGTTCCTCCCGGGCTGCCAGTACCAGTTCCCATTCCTCAACCCCCATTTCCCAGTACTTTGTCCTCAGCTCCTTTACCTGCTTTTCATTATCTTCTAATACCTGGTACCCCTCTATCTTCAGCAGCTCCTTGAACTCTACATACAATCCATGCTGTTCACTTTCGGTCAGTTCCTTAAGCTCATCATATAACCCGGGATATTCCCGGAAATATCCCACCTGCATCAGGGTGACGAGCATGTCCTGTTCCATCTGGGCTAACTGATATTCCTCATAATCCCCTACCTGCAGGACCAAATCATTTCGCTGGTCTATCACATTCCTTAGTTCATTCAGGTGCCCCTGGTTTCGGCTTACACCCCAGATCCCCAGGTCTTTCTGCTTCTGGATCTTCCCGGTATAGGTACTCATATTCCGGGCGCTGTAATCCACTAACCGGTTGAATAACTTTACCACCCGTTCCCGCTGGACTTCGATGCTCATACCCTGCTCCTCAGCGCCCGGGCTATCCGGATCAGTTGTTCCGCATCCCCTTCCGCTGTCGCTTTCTTCACCTCTTCCTTCATGAGTTCCGTCGCATACCGGATCGCTTCTTCTGCTATCCTGTCATTCATGTAACACAGGTGATCCCCGATCTTCGCATAGTAATATCCGTTCTCTACGGGGGATGCCAACGCTTCGTTCCTTGCTGCGGCAATCTCAGCGGTTTCCCGCTCTTCATAGCTCATAATCCGGCGGTCTTCCTGGGCCTGCAGAACATGGGTCAATTCATGCAGCATGATCGCATCGGTCAGGGTACTTCCTTCCTGGTATGCTTCTTCCCGGATATATACATCATTTCCCCGGGCCATAGCCACAGCCCCAGATTCTCGCAGGCCTTCCTGTACCGGTCCACCCATATGAATGGTCACCTCCGGCAATTGCTGCCCTAACAGCTGTTCATACCGGAACTGCAGGGTGTCTTCCAGTTTCTGGGTCCGCTCTATGGCTTCATCCTTTTCTGCCCAGGCTCCGCTATAATACCCTTCTTCCTTTCGTTTTCCCTGACCTTTTGTTATTTCCATGTCTAATTTGGTCATGGCTGTCAGGGCAAACCGTATTACATATATTGCTTGGTCCAGTTTGTATTTCATGGCATATGCTCCGATAGGTTCTTTTTAAGCTCATCGCTTAGAAGCTTTCCGATCTTTTCCGGTTTATCCGCTTCCCGGTCCGTAATGGTTCCCTCCGCATGGCCCACGTCATGGCTGGCACTCCGGGCCAATACGGGCTGCTTTTCCCTTGCCAACGCTGCCTTGTCCCGTTCATAGTTGGCCTCAATCCTTCTCAGCCGGTCCATCTCTGCATCTTGAGTTGGCATTTCCGATACCGGTCGTGGCGCTTCTATATTGCTCTGGGCCGGGATATTCACATTCGTATTCGCCGGTCCTTCTGCAGGTCCGCCGCTTTGCATCATGCTACTTAATGACTGGTATATCTTCCCTTCCTGTCCCGGCACGGATATGTTTTGGCTCATGTCCAATCCATCTCCAGGATTACTTCTCCCTATAGGAGAAATATCCATGTCGGAAGGATAACCCAGGTTTCCGTATACCTGATCCAGCCTGGGGAATGTTCCCGGATGTATATTCCTTGCATACACCGGACCGGCCATGTTCTTATTGCCTTGAACCCGGCTAATATATCCCATCAGATCCCCGGCGCTCATTCCGGATCCATGGAAAACGCCGGTCCCCATATAACTGTTCAGCCCAAGGCTGCTCCCCAGGTTATACGCCACGTCGTTCCGTCTCCCGAGAGTCCCGGACAGCATCTTCCCAAATCCCCGGCTGTCCTTGTTTCCCCTCAGCATCTCCTCTATTACCGGATGCACCTGTTCCTTGTATTGGTTTTCCCTGCCCATTGGCACCCGGATACTTTATATCCTCTTAGGAATTGAAACAAAGGATAACTTATTAAACAAATACAACATTAGTACTCCAATCAGGATATTTATTTGATAAATCTTTCAGTATTTTCATTAACATTAA
>JAVBPH010000009.1:0-44736 GCA_031549725.1 Treponemataceae bacterium | reverse complement strand
GAGGCTTTTTCAAAATGTCAGATTTTGAAAAAGCAACCTTAGATTTAGGGGAAAAACCGGCTTTTTGACGGTTTTTCTGAAGCTTTTTTCAAAACTAACCGAGTTTTGAAAAAAGCTCGAAATAATACATAGAAACAATTTAAGATTGATTACGGAAGAAACGTACATTAAAAAAAACATGTATTAATTGTTATGAAAATATAGATAAAATATCCGGAACGCCATGTACAAATTGAGGCAGAATCAATCTTAAAAAATATGAATTTAAAGGCAATAAGTGTTATGTTTTTATTATGAGGCATAGCATATGTATAAAACTGCATATTGTTTAACCATATTGCTTATTTTTGCAGCCGTTAATATAGGGTGCAGCGATTACTATTCTTCTGAAAGTAATAATCTGAAAATCTATTCAGGCAGTTATGGGTATAATATTGCCTTTAGAGTAGATGGGAACAAAGTTTATTCAGGCAGTTATGGATACGATATTGCATATAGAATAGATGGAAATAAAATCTACTCAGGCAGTTATGGGTATGATATTGCTTATAGAATAGATGGGAACAAAATATACTCCGGCAGTTATGGATATAACATTGCATATAGAATTGACGGAAATAAAATCTATTCAGGCAGCTTTGGATATGATATCGCTTATAGAATAGAAACAACGATATAACTTATTCTTTTTTACAACTTTTTTACAATCTTTTTGCAGGTTTTTCATTCCCCTTTGTCTAAACCAGGCTAGGATTAGAACATATTCTTAATCAACAACCCCGCCGCAAGCAACGGGGTATGTTGGTTCTGTAAGGTAAGGATTATATGCGGGTTTAATACCCCGCACAACAATTTCTTTGTTGCTTCAAAGAATCGCCCTAAAGTGCGTGTATTAAACCCGCCGGCGAATAAAGCGGAGGTAAATAATGAAAAAACCAACAGCTGTTCTATTTGCTATATTAGTCCAGTTCTGCATAGCCTGGCAGTCCGTGTCTGCCGGGGAAGTCACCCTGAACGTTAACCTTGACCAGACCAGAATGCAGGCCGGCAATACTTCGACGGCATATGTCAAAGTGGGATTAATCGGCAGTGGTGATATCCAGGCCACCCGGCCGGTGCTGAACCTGTCCCTGGTACTGGATCGTTCCGGTTCCATGCAGGGAGAAAAACTCAACCACGCCATTGATGCGGCAATAAAGGCAGTGGGGATGATGGGTTCCCAGGATTACCTTTCCTTGGTCGTATACGATTCCACCGTGGATGTGCTGATACCCGCCACAAGAGTCACCGAACCTGAAATCTTCTACCGTGCCCTGAATCGTCTTAGGTCAGGGGGCAGCACAGCCCTGTTTGCCGGTGTCAGTAAAGGCGCCCAGGAAGTGAGAAAATTCTATGCATCCAACCGGGTGAACCGGGTCATTCTGCTTTCCGACGGCCAGGCAAACGTCGGCCCGGATTCCCCTGCTGCCCTGGGCGAACTGGGATCAAAACTGCGGAGGGAAGGAATCAGTGTAACCACTATTGGGTTAGGAGACGGATACAATGAAGACCTCATGTCCCGGCTGGCTCTTACCAGCGACGGGAATCATGCCTTTGCGGAAAACCCCCGGGACCTGACCAGGATTTTTGAATCCGAATTCAAGGATGTACTTTCCGTGGCAGCTCTGGATATCCATATTACTATTACCTGCGGCCCCGGTGTCCGGCCCATCAGGATTCTTAACCGGGAAGGGGATATCCGGGGAAATACAATAACAATCAACCTTAACCAGATTTTAAATATGCAGGAAAAATATGCGCTTATTGAACTTGAAGTACCTCCGGGAACCAGCGGAACCAGCCGTGATATCGTTTCCGCCACGGCCACATACAGGACTCTTGCCAATGTACGGTCAGAAATAAAACAGCCCATGGTAAGGGCTGAATACACATCCGATCAGGCTTTGCTCCAAAGAAGTGCCCAACCTGATGTAAAGGAACAGGTTGTGCTTCAGCTTGCCACGGAAAAAAATGAAGAGGCATTGCGTTTGAGGGATGAAGGAAAAACCGCTGAGGCCCAGGCTTTATTAAAACAAAACTCCGAAACACTTAAAGCGGCAAGTGCTGCTTACGGCGGCAGTTCTGTGCTTGAAGAATATGCCGAAGCAAATGCAATGGAAGCCGATAAAATTACCGATGACAGTGAATGGAATGTCCAGCGCAAAGCTATGCGTGAAAAACAATACGAAAATAGAAATCAGCAATCGTATTGAAAAATAGTTTGATATAAACGGGAAATTAAAAACCATAATCGGGCTGAATGATCACAGGTGAAGATAGTTTGCTGCCGGCTAATGCGGGCTTTCATCACCGGATATCCGGTGATCATAAATGGAACTTCACCGAAGTATTATCCCTGTCCGTTTATGGTTTTATTCGCAGGCGGGTTTAATACCCTGCTGCTTGCGTCGGGGTTGTTGATTTCTTTCCGTCGGATATTTTTGATGGAAGCTTTCCTGACAAATGCCGGACCATAGGATATACTATTCCTTAACAGGATTTCGATGAAAAAACGGTATGTGATTGCCCTTTTTATCATTATTATTATTCCGCTGTTTCTTGTTTTGTTTTTGGGAATCCGGATGTTCCAGGACGAGGAAGAAAGAAGCAAGCTCCGTACCGCGGAATTATTTTCTCTCAGGCTAAAAAATACCGCCCAGGAAATCGCCGCAATCCAGGAAGAATGGAACCATCAGCTTGAGACATTGTTAATCCAGACCGATACGGATGCTGAAAGTTTATATGCACTATCCATGGGACATCCCTGGATCAGGCAGGCTTTTTTACTGGATGCCCGGGGTATTCTGGTGTACCCGGTACAGGAAAATGCAAGTACCAATGAGCAGGATTTTCTATACAGAAGTGAAACACTGATTAATTCGGGCAGGCTCCCCAGGGCTGCCGCGGCGGATCAGGCGGACAGCAGCAGCACCTCAAATGCCTGGCTGGTCTGGTACTGGCGCGAAGGTTCCCAGTGGGTGTACTGGCAGCAGAAAGGTCCGTATTATCTTGGATTTGATATAAATAAATATGCCCTGCTCAGTGAATTGGCCGGATCCGTATCGGGGCCGCAGATTCCCCAGGATGTATTCAATCAACAGTCGGTTATTTTATATGATGATTTGAATCATGCCTTTATGCAGTGGGGTGGTTATTCTCCGTCTTCCCCGGATTCTGCCCTGGCCCGGATAAGTCTCAGCAGTAATCTGAATGGGTGGGAATTACGGTACTTCGCAGTCCCCGAATTGTTTACAAACCAGTCCCGGTTTTCCCTGCTTATCCTGGGAACGGTCATTCTGTCACTGCTGGTGGTGATGCTGGTGACCATACGGTATCTGTATGTATCGGTAAACAGCGAGCTGAAACTTGCCGGGCAGCGTATCAGTTTTGTAAACCAGGTTTCCCATGAACTGAAAACGCCCCTCACCAATATCCGGCTTTATACGGATTTACTGGAGAGGAAACTTAACGAAAAGAAAGAATCCGGCGGATCTAAGGCAGCCCGTCTAAAAAACAATGATACATCCGAATATGTGCATATTCTTCAGCGTGAAACGGAAAAATTATCAAGGCTCATCAACAATGTCCTGACCTTTGGACGGACCGGATCGGAAAAACCCCAGAATATAACCCCCAGGCCCGGCTGCATCGATGATGCCATAAAAGAAACCGTCACAGCCTTTGCTCCTTCTTTCCGGGAACAGGGCATCGAAATTTCTTTGCTATTGCATGCATCATCCCCTGCCCTATTTGATCCAGATTGCCTGGATCAGATCATGGGCAATCTGCTGTCCAATGCCGGAAAATATGCCGGCAGCGGCAGGAAAATCGAAGTTGAAAGCCATCAGGATGGTAATACCGTTTCCATTACAGTGAGGGATTGGGGCAAGGGAATTCCCGGGCATCTCCGCGGCCAGCTGTTTAAACCCTTTGTCAGGCTGCACACGGCTGTCACCGATGCCGCCGGCGGAACCGGATTGGGTCTGGTTATCAGCAGGGATTTGGCCCGGAAACACGGCGGCGACCTGGTTCTGGAAGATTCCGAAGGCGGCTGCGTTTTCTGTCTTACTATTAATGCGCCATTAATCAATTAATTATAGAAGGAATATCATGAAAGCCCTGGTAGCAGAGGATGATCCCTACACAAAAAAAGCCCTGGTGGAAATACTGCAGGGAGAAGGATTCTCGGTAAAATCCGCCTCGGACGGCCGCAGCGCCCTGGATATTTTCCGGGAATTCCGTCCGGACCTGGTCTGCCTGGATGTGATGATGCCGGTCCTTTCCGGTTACGATGCATGCCGGGAAATCCGCCGGATCGATACAAACGCGGCTATCCTTTTTATCAGTGCCAAATCCGAGGAAATAGATACGGTCCTGGGGCTGGAACTTGGGGCGGATGATTTCATCATAAAACCCTTTGGGATCAGGGAACTGACCGCCAGGATCAGGTCCGTGCTCAGGCGTTCAGCTAGGGAAACGGACGCCCCGGAAGATGCCCAGCCGGTACATCTGGCCGGACAGAATGATTTTGGTTTTGGTCCCTGGACAATTAAGCCCAGGGAACTAAGGGCCTATTTAAACAATGAACACCGTACTTTTATCGATTTAAGCCAGCGGGAAACCCTCATCCTGCTGCTTTTGCATCAGCACCCGGGGGAAGTGGTCCGCCGGGAAGACTTTTTCCGGTTTTGCTGGAATTATGAATCAGCCCCATTAAGCCGAACCCTGGACCAGCACATCGCAGCCCTAAGAAAGAAAATAGAGGCGGATCCCAAAAATCCGGTAATTATCCAAACAGTTCAGGGTGTGGGGTATAGGTACGACTAAAATATACAGCGGCTATCATTTCTGTTACATTTGTCATGCCGCAGAGGAAATATCCGCGTAAAAATACTTTTTTGATAGGAAATCCATATTTTCCGGTGTAAATTCTACCATAATATATATAGGAAAAATTTCTTTTAGAACTATTCACTTTTTTACCTAATTGTATTAGTTTTAAGAAAAGAAATTCCTTGACTATTATAGCTCGTATTAAGTATCTTTTTACTGAAAATAGTTTCAATGAGGATAATCCGGACAGGGTTATTTAATTATATAATTTTAGGAAGTTTTCATGTCAAAGCATACATCTCATGAGAAGAAGCATGATGAAGAACATTCTTCCCACGAAAAAATGGAAAAAGTGCAGGACGAACAGGATCAGATGAAACAGGGATCCGCTGCAGAGGAAAATCAATCTTCCAAAACAGGAGAAAAGGATGGGCCGGCGGATAAAACCGCTGCATTAGAGGCAGAATTAACGGAAATGAAGGATCAATACCTGCGGAAAGCGGCGGAATTTGAAAATTTCCGGAAAAGGATGGCCCGGGAGAAACAGGAAGCCATAGATTATGCAAATCAAAGCCTTTTACTGGATATTATTCCTATAATTGATGATTTTGAGAGGGCAATCAAGTCGGCTGAAACCTCCAAGGATTTTTCCAGCTTTTATGAGGGTGTTTCCATGATTGAAAAACGGCTTGTATCCCAGCTTGAAACCAAATGGGGCCTGAAACGGTATGAATCGGCCAACCAGCCATTTAATCCGGAAATTCATGAAGCCATTATGATGGACAAATCCGCCGATGTGAGCGAGCCCACCGTGGAAGAGGATTTCCTTAAGGGATATCTCCTGAAGGACAGGGTTGTCCGGAGTGCCAAGGTTAAGGTGCTGATGCCCCAGGATAAGAAAGCCGATGGAGCCGGTCCTGATGTTCCGGACGGTGAATCCGCCGGTCCTGAAAAGGATCAGGCAAATAATTAGTAACTAAAAGGGGATTTTTGATTAATCCCCTTTAAAAAAATTTTTGTATTATTATTTATATTGAAGGCAGCGGTTTTTTGAAATACCGGATGCGATGAAGGAGTTTGATATGGGAAAAATTATTGGAATTGACTTGGGAACCACCAACTCATGTGTGGCTGTTCTGGAGGGAGGAGAACCGGTAGTCATCCAGAATGCAGAAGGCGGCAGAACTACCCCTTCAATAGTAGGTTTTACCAGTAAGGGTGAACGGGTTGTGGGCCAGCCGGCAAAAAACCAGATGATCACGAATCCGGAAAATACCGTATATTCTATAAAGCGTTTCATGGGACGCCGGTTTTCCGAAGTGTCCGATGAAATGAAGCTCATGCCATACAAGGTGGTGGACCAGGCAGATGATGTAAGGGTAGATATTGAAGGAAAATTGTATACCCCCCAGGAAATTTCCGCTTTTATTCTGCAAAAAATGAAAAAAACCGCCGAAGACTACCTGGGAGAAACGGTTTCCGAGGCGGTTATCACGGTACCGGCTTATTTTAACGATGCTCAGCGCCAGGCCACCAAGGATGCGGGGAAAATTGCCGGCCTTGAAGTAAAACGTATAATCAACGAACCCACCGCCGCGTCCCTGGCTTTTGGTTTTAACAAGGACCAGAAAAAGGAACGCACCATTGCGGTATACGACCTCGGAGGCGGAACCTTTGATATTTCCATCCTTGAATTAGGGGAAGGCGTATTTGAAGTAAAATCCACCAATGGTGATACCCACCTCGGCGGGGACGATTTTGACCGCCGCATTATGGAATGGCTGATCGATGACTTTAAAAAGGATTCCGGCATCGACCTGAGTAAGGACCGGATGGCCCTGCAGAGACTCCGGGAAGCCGCTGAAAAGGCAAAAATTGAGCTGTCCGCCACCCAGCAGACTGAAATAAATCTTCCATTTATCACCGCCGACCAATCCGGTCCCAAACATCTGCAAAAATCCCTTACCAGGGCAAAGTTTGAACAGATGGTTTCGGATCTGCTGGAACGGTCCAAGAGTCCCTGTAAGAAAGCCCTGTCGGATGCGGGAATAACCGCGGAACAGATTGATGAGGTTATCCTCGTAGGCGGGTCCACCCGGATTCCCGCGGTTCAGCAGATCGTTAAGGATCTCTTCAAGAAGGAACCCAACAAGGGAGTAAACCCGGATGAAGCGGTGGCCATAGGCGCAGCTATCCAGGGCGGTATCCTGGGCGGCGATGTGAAGGACGTCCTCCTCCTGGACGTTACTCCCCTTTCACTGGGGATTGAGACTTTGGGCGGTGTAATGACCAAGCTTATTCCCAGGAATACCACCATTCCCACCCGGAAAAGCCAGATTTTCTCCACCGCTGCGGATAACCAGACCGCAGTATCCATCCAGGTACTTCAGGGAGAACGGGAAATGGCCAGCCAGAACCGGACCCTGGGACGGTTTGATCTGGTAGGTATTCCGCCTTCACCCCGGGGTGTGCCCCAGATTGAAGTTACCTTCGATATTGATGCCAACGGTATTGTCCATGTATCCGCCAAGGACCTGGGAACCGGGAAGGAGCAAAAGATCCGGATTGAGAGTTCCTCCGGCCTGAACGAATCCGATATTGAACGGATGGTCAAGGAAGCGGAACTCCATGCGGAAGAGGATAAACGCGAACGAGAACGGGCAGAAGCCCATAACGAAGCGGATACCCTTATCTACAGTACCGAAAAGAACATCAAGGACCTGGGTGATAAGGTCAGCGCCGAAGACAAATCCAAGGCCGAAGCCGCCATTGCGGAACTGAGGCAGGTCATGGAAAGCGGGGATGTTAAGACAGTTAAGGAGAAAACCGAAGCTTTGAAGCAGATTGCCTACAAAATTGCCGAAGAAGTCTACAAGCACACCGGTGCCCAGCCAGGAGCGGACCAGGGTACTGCTGCCGGGCATGACCAGACCAGCGGAGACAACAGCAACACAAAAGGTGCTGAAGATGTGGATTACGAGGTAGTCGACGACGATAAATAATATTTATAGGGGTGTATTTTATATATATCGTAAACCCCTATAAATTATTTGTTTTTTATAGTATTTTAATATTAATAAGGAAGTTTTATTCGCAGGCGGGTTTAATACCCCGTTCTTTAGGGCGATTCTTTGGAACAACAAAGAAATTGTTGTGCGGGGTATTAAACCCGCATAAAATCCTTACCTTACGGAACCAACATACCCCGTTGCTTGCGGCGGGGTTGTTGATTAGTTCCGGCTTTTAAAACTTCCTTAAACTTTTCCGACAAGGATGCCAATGTGGCAAAACGTGATTATTATGAAGTTCTGGGGCTGCAGAAGGGAGCATCTAAAGAAGATATAAAAAAAGCTTACCGGAAGCTGGCAGTGCAGTATCATCCTGACAAAAACCCCGGAAACAAGGAAGCCGAAGAAAAGTTTAAAGAAGCCACCGAAGCATACGAAATATTGTATGATGATCAGAAGAGGTCCGCCTACGACCAGTTTGGCTTTGCTGGAGTGGAAGGTATGGGCGGTAACCAGGGCTTCTCATCGTCGGCTTTCCATGGTTTTGAGGACATTTTTGGGGATTTTTCAGGTATTTTTGATACCTTTTTCGGCGGGGGTAGCGCCCGGCGTTCCTCAGGCGGCACGGGTGGTGTCAGGCAAGGTGCCAATCTCCGGTATGATATAGAAATTCCCTTCAAAGAAGCAGTATTTGGAACAAAAGTAGAAATTCAATTTTCCCATGAAGAAGCCTGTAAAACCTGCAGCGGTTCAGGAGCCTCTTCCAGCGGCGGACGGAAAGTATGCGGTACCTGTCAAGGGACCGGCCAAATCCGCCGGAGCCAAGGTTTTTTCTCCATGACTTCCCCATGCCCAACCTGCGGCGGTGAAGGTTTTATTATCGAGAATCCCTGTAAGGATTGTAATGGTTCCGGTTTGCAGAAAAAATACCAGAAATTGGTGGTTACTATCCCCGCGGGCGTTGAAAACGGCAAGCGGGTGGTTATCCCCAAGCAGGGTGATGCCGGCCCGAACGGCGGCCCCCCGGGTGATTTATATGTGTTTATCCGGGTGAAACCCCATGAATATTTTGAACGGGAAGGCCTTGATCTTTACTGCGCCGTTCCGATTTCCGTAACCCAGGCAAGCCTGGGGGCAGATCTTTTTGTAAGTACTTTGGATGATAAAAAGATAAAGGTGAAAATCCCTGCGGGTATACAAAACGGAAAGATGCTCCGGATAAGAGATGAGGGTGTTCCCTCCGGAGGGCGCCGGGGTAACATGTATATCAAGGTAATTGTGCAGGTCCCGGTCAAACTCTCAAAAAAAGGCAAAGAACTGATGGAAGAGCTTTCCAAGGTTGAAGGTGAGAATGATTCACCCAAACCGATAGCCCTTTCAGAATTATCCCACCAACGGTAAAAAAAGCGGTCCCAGGACCGCTTTTCCTTTTTAAGATGAAATAAAATCAATCTGTAATTAAGTATCAACTCTGTTCAGCCTGGACATGGTTTAATCATCTATTTCCATCCCTGGATAATAAACCTCGCTGCGGGGTATTAAACCAGACTTCCGAATAAATATTTCTCTTAAATTATTTGTCCCGGATCGGGTATAAAAGTATTCGACAGGTTCCGCTTTTTATATTATTCTTAAAGAGGGAGCTAACATACTGTTGGTATATATTCCCTACTTTACTTTTACGTTTAAGGAGTAACCTATGAAATATACTTTTAAAGTTCCGGATATGAGCTGCGGTCACTGCAAGATGCACATTGAGAATGCGCTGAAAAACTCGGGCCAGGCTTCCTCCTGGTCGGTTGACCTGGATTCAAAAACAGTAGTTGTGGAAAGTGATGAACCCAATTCGGTAATCCAGAGACTCATTGAGGATGAAGGGTATCATCCTGTACTGAAATGATCATTTAAACCTTTTTTATTGATTTTTATTATAGGGGTGGTTATACTACGGTCATGGATATATTAAGTGAAGCTTTCAAAGAAATAATAAATCAGGTGGCGATCCTGTCAAAGTCCCAGGATATGTCTGTAAATGAACACAACGTATACCAAAAAGGAAACAAGGAACTATTACCGCTGATAGATAAAATGTTTGAGGACATTGCCCTGCCCGGTTCGGGTGTATACGGCATGGAAAACCTTAATGCATTATTGAAAAAAGCCCAGGAAGGGGCGTCCTGCCTTCTTCTCCTGGAACATTACAGTAATTTTGACCTGCCGGCTTTCATTTATCTGCTGCGCCAGGAACCTAACGGCGGCAAAGAAATAGAAGAGGCGGTGGTGGCCATCGCGGGGATGAAACTGAATGCCGATCCTGTGGTTGCTGCTTTTATTGCAGCCTACAGCCGGCTGGTGATTTACCCTTCCCGTTCCCTGGCCCATCTGGATCCTGTAAAGGACCGGGACGAAATAATCAGAAGCAACGGTATTAACCGGGCATCCATGAAGGCTCTGAATGAGATAAAAAAACAGGGAAAACTGATATTGGTTTTTCCCGCCGGAACCAGGTACAGACCCTGGGATCCCTCCACGAAGCGGGGAGTCCGGGAAATCGATTCTTATATTAAATCCTTTGATTATATGTGCCTTATTGCGGTCAACGGGGAACTGCTCCATGTCCGGGAAGAGGGCAGCAAGATGATGGATGATTTTATTTCCCCGGATATACTGCAGTACACCGCGGGCCCTGTTATTTCCACCGCCGAATTCCGGGAAAGCCACCGGGCAAAGGCCGATGCAGAAGGAATTGAAGATAAAAAACAGGCGGTGGTTGATGCAATGATGGCTGAACTGGAAGTGATGCACAATAAAGTTGAGGTTGAACGACAAAAGCTACTGGAAAAAAATAAGTGAGATAGCGCTTTATTATAATGAGGGACAGCCCCGGGGCTGTCCCTGTTTTTTATATATAATCCGATAGATGGGCCTTTTCCAGCGGAATAATATTTTCCAGAATAGCCAGAACCCTGGGTTCCACATCAATACGCTCTATTTTCTGCATATAGGCGGGTCTCTTATAACCCATAAGCATGGCCGTTAGGGTCGCAATATTTATACCGACCATATTATCGGAAACACCATCATCAATTTTCGGATGACCTTCCCGGCCGAACCGGACGGTAAAATTCCGGTTATTCCATTCCAAAACAGGGTCCGATACCACAAATGTAAGGGCATCATTCCGGTCAATATTACGGAACCGGTATTGGTTCAGGAATTGTTCCACATCAATAATCCGGCCCATGATGTAGGGCCAGATGGTTTCCTTAATTTCGCTGTCTTCAAACCAGAAAGATATGGGCTCGTTGGAATAGTTGTTTCCCTGGACAGCTTCGATCATCGAATCGTGGGCGATAATGTACTTCCACAGGCCCTTCCAGGCTTCCATGTCTATGTACACCATCTCTTTAATCGACATGATATCGTCCTTTAACAGATATACCATGTATCCCCTGGGTTCGCTCATTTCATCGTAATAAATGGCAATTTCCGTATCATCCGAATCCCAGCGCCAGTATTCTTCCCAAGCCAGGTCATTGCGGAAAATACATCCATGGGTTTTCAGGGCAAAACGGTTATGGAGTGTAATCAGGTCGGGACTGTCTTCATCAACCCGCCGGACAAAACCCGGGACATCGATGTTGTCCGGGAGCTGGGTATCCTTGATATGAAAACTCATCTTGTCCGATATGACTTCCCAGCCTTTGTGCCGGTACAGGGGTATGGAATAGGGATACAGAAGGGCCATGCTCTGCCCCTGGGTCCGCATATCCGTCAAACTCTGCCTCATCAGTTTGGACATAAGCCCCTTTCCGGTGTACTCGGGGTAGGTAGCCACGCTGGTTACAAAACCTACATCACAGACAGCGCCATGAATATTCATCTTCAGGGGATACACCGCAAACTGGGAAGCCAGGCTGTCTCCGACAAAAGCTCCCAGGACATTGGCCCTTTCCAGAACAGGAAATTTAGACTGGCGAATATCATCATTTTCCCACCCGGTTTCCATAAGTTCCTTTTCGGTTACCTGGAACGCATAGCGGAGAAGATCATTGTACTGCTCCAAATGTTCAGGCTGGAGCTTTTTAATTTGAATCTGCTGGCCATTATCGTTTTGCATAGATTCCTTTTATATGGATATATCCTAAACATAATAAAAAACCAAGGGGATTTCAAAAAACCGGCATCAAAACAAGGATTGCCCGCTGAATTGATTTTCCTGCAAAGAGCTTCCCCGGGGCAAGCCTGGGGTATCTTTAGCGGTGAACCGTATCCGATGGAGGCTCGTTCGACAGAAAATGTATTACACCAGACTTCCGAATCAACAACCCCGCCGCAAGCAGCGGGGTTGTTGGTTCTGTAAGGTAAGGATTATATGCGGGTTTCATACCCCGCACAACAATTTCTTTGTTGCTTCAAAGTATCGCCCTAAAGTGCGGGATATGAAACCCGCCTGCGAATAAAAAAGCCCCGCTTTTTAAACGGGGCCTTCAGCGTTATGCCAGCTGAACCGGCGTTGCCTTTACCGGTAAGGAAGGCCTGAAGGTTCTTGCCGCAAGCTGGGCATCAATAAACATTATGGCTGCCCTGTTTTCCGCACTTTCATACTTACTGATTAATTCCTTTGCATTGGCTTCTTCTTCAACCTGTTCATCCACATACCAATTGGCAAAGGAAATTGATGCATAATCCTTTGTTTTATATGCCGCATCCATAATTTTGACAAACATGGAGGTAACCAGCTGTTCGTGTTTTAATGCATCCTTCACCATTTCCAGGGGGGTTTTCCATTCAGTTTTCGGGGCCTTGATTTCCTTCAGGGTAACCTTAACATCCTGTTCAACCAGGTACTTGAAAATCTTCATCGCATGGGTATGCTCTTCCTGATGCTGGACATAAAACCAGTTGGCTAATCCCGACAGGTTCATTTCCTCCGCCTGGGCTGCCATGGAAAGATATAGGAAAGCAGCATAAAATTCATTGGTAATCTGATCATTGAGCAGTTCCGCAACATCCTTATTTATCATATGGATCTCCTTTCTTATGACGTGATAATGATAAAATTTAATCAATAATAATTCTTAAGTCAATTACTAATAATTAAAATACTCCTCCACCGGAATATCAAAAATATAAAGGCCGGTTATAACCGCATCTCCATCCTTAATATGTACTTTAATGTGGAATTCCCCTTCTTTTTTATTCATGGCATCTTCCACCCTGGGGGCGATCTTTTCGTTCAGATAATACCTGTCAAAAGGAAGGATCAGTTTGCTGTGCCTGGTGGTGGCTTTAATATAATTGCTGGAAGCGGGCTTTTTTGTGCTTTTGCTGACAATTTGGGCGTACTTTCCCTGGTTTTCTACCACCGCATAAACCGCGTCATCCCCCGGATTAATACAATCAAGATCCAGATCAATCATCCGGAGCAGCACGTATCTGCCCTTAAAGGGATCATAGGGGTCCAGCGGCGCCACCCGGAAAAGAAAAGATTCACCGGCGGATTTTGCATAAAGATAATTAACCATGGATTTTAACGGTACAAACCACTGTACCAGAAAACAGGCGATAAGAATGATAAAAAGGAGATGTTTATTGATTTTCACGGTTCAGCCGCCTTTGTTTTTTCACTAATATATTCACCACAAAAAAACCGGTTCCCGTGGCAATAAACGCCAGGCCTTTTAATATAAAACTGTAATCCCCGCTGAAAAATTGAATTACCCCGGTAAGCACTATGATAAACATTCCCAGATTACTAAGGGCATAGGATGACCGGGTAATTCCCTGAACGATAAACACCACCGAAATGTATAAAAGCAGGAATATACTAACCCAGGAAAAAGTATCATCAAAATGAAAAATTTGAGCGCAAAGAATCAGCGCGCTAAACAGAAAAATGATAAGAGCCCCGGATAAACGCAGAAAATCCTTTATTTTCCTTATCCAAAGGGGTAAAGAAAAAAGGATTAATTCCCCCACTACAATACCAACATCCCATACTTTTTCAGACTCGAATATATCAAAGTTATATACGGTTGTCATTTCCAGCAGGATGAGCATCCCTATGATGGACAACACCAGAAAAGGCCGCTTCTTGTAATCACCGACGCTGGGATAAAACCATAGGTCCAGACAGTATAAAACCGAAAAACAGATAATACATAAGGTGGATACGCTGAGATCTAAATGCGAATGGTGGCTGCCTAAAAAAATTAAACTGAACACTATTAAGCTGATCCCAAAGATCCAACCAATATATATTCCCGAAGGGGTATCCCGCTGTTTTATCACTTTGTAAAACACAAAAGGTAATATTGGAGCCCAGAGCAGGATGGTAAAAAACAGTGACGGGTCATACATGATAATGTAGGCAGCAACAATTGAACCCATATATACCAGGACCGGAGAACTGGCTTTGAAAATGTATATTACCGGGAGTCCCAAAAAGGCACAGACCATAAAATACATATCTATCTCGGAGGGCAAATGGAATATTCTGCCTATAAGAGCTAATGAAGTATAGATACTCAGGACATTAAAAAGCGCGGCCCCCTCACGCCAGGCGGGTGATTCGTATTTCCTTCTAAAAACGAATATACAAATCACCTGGGAAAGAGCCATGGGCAGGAATGATATTATACTTTGACCGGCCAGCGGCAGAATGGACCAGTTCCACGCCAGAAGCAGGATAATTCCCCCGCCGACAAAAAGCGATCCCAGGATTGAAAACAGCAGCACCAGGGACGTTCCATCTTTTACCGGATACCGGGCGCTCAGCTCCGCGTACTGATCCCCGGAAATAAGGTTTTCATCTTTCCACCGGGACAGCTCGTTCCGGATAAGCTTCTCTTTATTCAAGGTAAACTCCTTTATCGGGGACAGCCCCGGGGCTGTCCCCGGATTTTCAAAGAATACCCCATGGTTTATGTACCGCTGTTTATCTTTATCCAGGTTAATTCGTGCTTATTATAGCATAGATGTACCACCGATGAATCCGGAATATCCGCAAAACGCCGGGTTGTGTCAAAATCCGGTTCGCCCTGCATTTTTATTGTACAAACAAAGTTTTTACAGAGTCCCGACTCCAGCCACTTTTCAATCCACTGGTACAGCTTAGTAGGGTAGCAGACAACATCTGAAAAAAACCAGTCTATAGGGCCTATATCTTCAGGTTTTAACGTGAATGCATCGTGTTTTATAAAATTGATACCCGGCCTTGCCATAAGCCTTTCGTCCAGGGGGGACCTGTCCACCGCAATTACTTCCGCCCCCAGATTCGCCAGTACCCAGGTCCAGCCTCCGGGACAGGCTCCGGCATCCAGGCACCTATGTCCCTGGACGGGCCATTTCCTGGCCCTGACCAGGGCTTCCTGGAGTTTGAGATAGGCCCTGCTGGGAGGATTTATTTTATCTTCCTCAAAGGTGATTATCCCTCCGGGAAAAGGACTGGAACAGCGGGGAGATGCGACCATGGTATGGGCATCCAGCAAGGTCCAGCTGCCCATGGGGCTTTCCGGCAGAAGCCAGGGAAATTGTTTCGCCCTGGAGGAAACCGACGGAAGCTTTTCCTGGATCAAGGCTCCCCGCCGGAATTGGGTAAACCAGGATGGAGCCCAGTTTCTCTGAATGGATTTAAGTGTATGAGCGGCTTCGGAGATCGAATCAAATTTGAAGGTTATTGGTTCAAGCCAAATATTTTGAACCCAGAAAACCCCATTAAGAGGGTTTGTATCAGTATAATAATACGGGCCCAGGTTGGTAATTGAGGCCGGTGGATTTCCGGCGGATAATTCCTTTTCAAGATGGCCTTCAAACCCAGCCGCCGGCTGGTAGATCCGGCCCGGCAGATTTGTAATCATTCAGTTTGGGAGCGGAAACTCAGGTAATCCACATAACGCTGGAAATGTTTACCCCTGGGTGATGCAATAATAGAAAAACCGATTTCACAGGAATAGTCCCCGGTCCGGATCCACCGGGATTCAACCTGAATATCGAATTTATCAATATTTGACATAACTTCAGGAATGATCTCCATGGAAAACTGGGCTCCGGGTTTTACATCAACAAACATGGTACATTCAATTCCGCATCCCGTTATACTAAGGTCTTTCAACAGTGCTTCGCCCTCAAACACCTTAGGAATGCGGACCCTGGCATGTGCAGGAAAGCGGACATTTTTTCTTTTGTTGTTGATCATATAGTATATCATACTGAACGATGAATAGCATTTCGTCAATGGTCTATTAGGATAGCCCAATAAGTAGCCTAAACCCTTCCAGTTGATCAATCTTATAATATGAGGCTTTTTCAAAATTACGGACCTTGCGGTCCGGTGGATTTTGAAAAAGCCTCATATAACAAAAAGTTATTTTTCTTAGATAAAATGTTTATTGATCCCGGACCGTTTTTTCCTGTATAGTTTTAGGATAAATGATTATCAAATCATGGAGAAACAGGTAGTTCAAATAATAGTATGAAAAAAAGATTTTTCTGGTTATCCCTATGTATTCTATTTTTTTATCAGCTTCCCCATGGAACTGCCCAGGAACAGAATCCCCAGCGTCCGAAGGTAGCCCTGGTTTTAGCCGGAGGAAGCGCCTGGGGACTAGCCCATATTGGGGTTATCCGGGTTATTGAAGAATTAGGGATCCCCGTGGATATGGTGGTGGGTACCAGTATGGGGTCCATTGTGGGCGGTCTCTACGCTGCAGGGTACGGTGCTTCCCAAATGGAGGAAATGTTTGGAACCCAGGATTGGAGCAACATCATCCTCAGCAATAAAAAATCCCGGAATGAACCCTACTATAATTTGCGGGAAACCTCCCGTTATTCCGCAACCATTCCTTTTGACAAAAAGGGGTTTCATGTAAACAGGGGTCTCCTGTCGGGTGATAATGTCCTCTGGCTCCTGGATATGAATTTGCTTAATGTGCCCTCCCCGGTTAATTTTGATTCTCTGCCCAGGGAATTCCGGGCTGTGGCAGCCGAGCTGACCACTGGGAACAGGACTGTTTTTTCCGAAGGTTCCCTGGCCGATGCCATCCGGGCAAGCATGAGCATACCGGGATTTTTTGTCCCCTGGCAGGTGGACGGAAAATACTATATCGACGGCGGCGTGGTGGATAATCTTCCTATAGATGTGGCGGCGGAACTGGGTGCGGATATTATTATCGCAATTGACCTGTTCAAGGAATATTCCACCGATGAAAATAAAAGTCAAAATATTATTCTGGCCATCAATCAACTGGCGGATATTATTTTTATAAATGATGATATAGAGAAACTGGAAAAAGCGGATTTGCTTATCACGGTGGATGTAGAACATTTTCTGCCTACTGATTTTGATAAAACCAGAGAACTGGCAGCCCTGGGAGAAGCCGCCGCCAGATTATGCATGGAACAGCTCCTGGAAATACGCAGCAGATTTCCTGCGGAGAGTGATAATGCGGTAAGCCCCTACCCCATGGCCCAGCTCAGCCTTGAGGAAGGGAACAATTTTACCATTACCGGCGAACTCCCCGCGGACAGTGGACTGGAAGAGAGAATCCGCAAAACCCTGAAAAGAAAGAGCGGCAAAGAGGATCCCCTGGATATAATCACGAAGGAAATAGAAAGTACAGGACGTTATCAGACGGTAAGGTTATACCGGGATTCATCCGGGGAAGGAAATCCCCTGGTGGCAGCCCTGACGCCAAAACCAAAGGATAAAAATGCGGTAAGGCTTTATTTTGATTTCCAGACTTCCATATCAACCTGGACGGAAATAAAAATTGATCTGGTACCGGCGTTGGTTATAAACGGGTTAACCACGGAAGATTCTCAGCTGCTGGCGGATCTTGAAATAATTGATGCACCGGGGATTGGCTTAACTTTTATCCAGCCCGCAGGATCCTATGTCAGGTTAGGACTGTTCTTTTCCGCGTTACAGGATTCATCTATCAATTTTACCAGTACCAATATAGGATATCTGTATAACACCTTCTTTGTAACAGGGGGAGTCAACCTGGGGGTTTTCCCCGCCGGAGGAATGGAAACCGGATTTTCCCTTAGCTACGACTATGTGAAAACCGAATTCCCCGACAGCGGGGATGATAATTATGCGGGCAATTATATGCTCAAGACATTCTTTCTTATGGATAAAACAGACTCCCCTATTTTTAGTTCCCGGGGAATAGCGGGTTCTATCAAGTACCAGACTTCCATCGGCAATTATTGGTCCAGTGATTATTTCCAAACCCTGGAATTAAAGGGTCATGCGGCAATCCCCCTGGCTGCCCCGGTATCCCTGTCCCTGCAGTGGACAGGAGGAACCGATTTCTCCTTCAGCCCCTATTTTAATGAAGCTCCATTTTATTACCTGCCGAATCTCAACTCCCACTGGATGTTCCCCGGGACCCTGCAGCTGCAGGAAAAAATTGGAAGCCATGCGGCAGGTGCCGGGATAGGAATAAATTACCAGCTTAACTGGCGAAACAAGGGGATAACCTTCCCGCTCTTTTTACTGTTTTACGGCAACATAGGCATGGTACTTCAGGATACCGATTCCATAGAATTGAATAACATATTTCACTGGAACACTTCCTTTGGGGCCGGTCTCAGGATAAATGACGCTTTTGGTATAGCCATAAGATTCGGGATTAATCAGAATACCAACCAGCAGGAATCTACCGCGTTCTTTGCTTTGGATGTGGGGGCAATATCCTATTGAGATATCCTAAGTTCCGGCAGAAAAATCACCAACCTCGCCGCATAGCAGCGGGGTTGGTTGGTTCTGTATGGTATGGATTTTATGCAGGTTTAATACCCATACAATGTTCATTTACAAGATTTTTGAACGCCCCGGAACAACAGGTAACATAAAGGGCGGCTTACTTCTTTGGTTTATACGTAAGCAATACCGGACCTATCATGTTCCGTTCGGCGGTACTGTCCCCCCAATACCGGGAAGCTGCCTGCGATTCTGATGCGGGACCTCCCAGGGTTACCGTCCCGGTGTATAAAACACGATTGGCAAACCGGAGACTCCCCTCCACGCAGACAGTATAAACCCCCGGCGCTGCGGGCTGCCCTGCCTGGTTCGTACCGTCCCAGGTATATTTCAGGTTTCCCGCCCTGGGAGTGGAACCGGTTAAAACATCGTATTCATCTTTCTTCATATTTTTAATACCCGATTTGGCTACCCACTGGGGAATTGACTCGGCCCGTTTTTTCCATCCCCCCTGGGCGGTAAACCGGGTGGCATAAAGGGTTTTCACCACGTTTCCCGATGCATCTTCTATCCAGACCGCAAACTGGTTTGATCCTGTCCCGCCCTGCCGTTTATAGTCAAACGAAATTTCCAGCACTCCCTGTGATTCCTGGGCAGCAGCGAAGGAGATAAAACACAGAAGCTGCAAAACCACCAGTGAGCATACTTTTACCAATCTCATTAAAACCTCCCTTATAATAATATAACCCCCGGATGCGTTGAAGATGTTACCATTTAGGAAAATATTTAATGTAAAATGATAATCGACCCCGGAGGGACAACCCCGGGGTTATCCCTCCGGGGGAATTCCTATTCCCTTTACATTTCAAAATCAGTTTCAGCCAAACGCTGCTTGGACACAGCTGTATAGGGGAGTATCAGGAGCAGGTTGATCAGCGCCGCATACAACACCGAAAGGATTGCCACCGCCATATTGGGGCCGAGCTTCTCCGGTTCCATCAGGTTGGTAAGGATCTCAATAAAGCTTACCCCCACCGCCATCAGGGTAAATGCCCAGGTCGATTTATTGTATGTTTTAAAAAATGCCAGGGCTTGGGTGATCTCCGCCATGGAACTGTTCTTTTTGAGGGGCGATGAAAAAGCATTCCCGAATTTGGCAAATCCAAACGATGCCAGCTGATACACCAGTGGTGCAATTCCAACAATCAGGAAAGTAGGTAAATCGATGTAGAAAAGCGGATTCCCGCCGGAAACGAATACCGTCAGGACAAATATCAATGCGGCCACAATCATGGAACATAAAAATCTCAGTTTCATTGTAATCTCCTTAATATAATATGAACAAATATGATATCCTTCCCGGGAAATACCGGAAGAACTATTCCCCGGGATGCATTCCAGATTTCAGTGAATACAGGAACGAATACACCGGTTCCTCCGGATTTGCCGGAAGGCCCTGGACAATGGATTTTGCCAGGGGTCTCATGGAAATGCTGCTGAAGGACCAGGAAACCATAAAAGCCAGTACAAAGCAGCCCAGGCATACCGCTGCCAGCAGCAACGGGAACAGCTGCCTTCTCCCGGGGACAACCCGGCACTGATTCAGGGCTTCCTCAATTTCGCCGCAGCCGGGTTCCCGGACCTTTTGGCTTTCCATCTCCTCCTGAAATGCGGCCCGGATAATTTCATCAGTCCCCATGGAAACCTCCTATTGTTTTTTCAATAAAAGACCTGATCAGGGATATTCTCCACCGGACAGTTCCCGGGGGAATTCTTAAAACCCTGCCGATTTCAGAGGATGACATGGACTCATAAAATTTAAGGAAAGCAATTCTTTTATCATCCCCCTCCAGCATTCGGATTGCTTTTTTGCACCGTTCCAGCAGATCCCGGTCCGCAGCTTTATCGGCTATTGCGGAATCCGGGGTATCCCGCTGCGGGATTGCCCTTTCCAGATCATCTATAGAAATTAATGAATTCCTTTTTACCTTTCTGAGGATATCGGTGAAATGATTTTCTGCAATTTTATATATCCAGGTCGATAGGGAATAGGCCGGATTATACCGCTCAATATTCCGGAAAGCCTTAATAAGGATATCCGATACCTGATCATCATATTCCGAAACAGGCAGCTTCCGGAAGGAAGAGGCAAAATGCAGCAACCGGGGATAAAAATAGTGCCATAATTCGGAGAAGGCTTCCCTCGCCCTGTCACCGCCCTCAAGGGCTTTTGCCCGGATCCTTTCCCCGTCAATTTGCAGCATCATATATAATTATACGTATGAATGGGGTTTTCTGTTGGAAAAAATGTTTTTTATTATAATGCCCTTAAAAATCCAGGAAAGAAAACTGCATAAGCATGTCCTGAAAAAAGAAATACCGTAATATAAATGCTATACATCCGGCAATGACCATAAGGATAACAAGAATTTTTATTGTCCGCGGATTATTCAGAATATTGTAGAACCCCTGTCCGTATTTGGCTATCAGTTCTGCCCCGCCTTTGACCACCACCAGATAGACCATTAAGCTCCAGTACAGAGCAATGGTAAGTATCCCCAGGATATAAAAAACATTGGAAAAATCAGACTGGAGCAGATAAAAACAATTGCGGTATCCCCCGAGCAACTGGAATATTTGAAGAAGGAAATACGGTACGGTAAAACAAATATTGCACCATTTGATAAATCTATCTATCTCAGTACTTGTTGCTTCATCGGGCTCTGTAAATTCTTTTTTCAGCCGTTTTTTGGAAATCCTTGCGTTTACCAAGCCAGCTACCGCCCCGATTGACCAGAAGTATTTCAGAATAAGATTCACCTAAGACCGCCCCCCCCATTACCGTGTATCCGTATTTCGATGATTATAACATCAGATATATATTATAACAATTTATCCTTGGATAATTTTACTTTTTATCTTCCTATATGAAAGATATAAACTCCCTGAAATTTCCTTCAGATCATTTTCTTCATCCTCACTTAATTCTTCGGCATATCCCAAAAACAACCTTATCATGGGAATATCGTTTCCGAATAATGCAGCATGGGGATAATAATAACTTGTATGTTCATCAAAATATTTCCAAGCAAAATAACCAGAATTGACAGGAAATCCTAAATCTACGATTTGAATTATACGGCTATAATTCTGTTCTTTTAAGAATTTCAACCCTTCCACTTCCAATCGCCCGCGCCAGCTCCGATCTCAAAGTGGTATTTGACAATGCCCAAATCCGTCTTGGTATAAAATCCGGATAAAGCTTCCGGGGATACCGTATTTCCTTCCAGGGTGAACAGGAACTTCTGCTGGTTCATGGCGGTGGGGGCCATCATGGCTGCCATCATTCCGCTGCGGAACCATTCCGGCATAGTACCTTTAACCCGGCACAGAGTTTCCAGTGTTTTTGTTTCATGGGACGCCCCGGATGTATCGCCGTATCCCAGGGCAATAACCATGAGGAGCTTTTCCCCATTGCCCACTACGGCGGCGCTTTTTCCTTTGCTGTAACTCATGGCAACCCAGCAGGAATTCAGGCCCAGCTGCATTGCCCGGAGTACTATCTTTTCACCGTAATAGCCGCATTTTTCTTCAAAACCCTCGCCGGGCTTGCCCACCAGGGCCACGTAGTTTTTCACATTTTTGAATTTACCGTACCGGGCCATCATACTGTCAAATGCCCTGGGTTCGTTCAGGCAAAGCTGGATGTTTAAGCCGCTGTCTCGGTTGCATTCTTCCACAGCCAGGCGCAGCTGCTTTTCCGTTTCACCTTCAATCTTTGCCCCGGTAAAACTCCTGACGGAATGACGGGCCTTTATCGCATCTAGTAAATCCATGTAATAACTCCTTGTTATCTGTTTATGAAATGTTACATTACAGGAACCGGAGGCAGCGGCAAATAATATTCCAATACAAAAGATAATCCTGTAAGACATCCAAGGCTGATAATAGCCCATAGAGATTGAACACTTTTGAAGGGCAATTTTATCCCCTAAAGAAAATTATAATTCTGATTGATGGAATTGAAAAGATATACGTTCCGGCCCCTGATGATTCCCGTACCTGGGGTCATCATAACATTAATGGGACCCGGGAAGAAAAATATAATTTTTTGTTAAGCCTTATTACTTTAATACATAAGGGAACCGGGCTATCCGCACCCGGGCCGCACCATAGAAGGAATCGATCTGATCATTTCATGTTTATTTCCGCAGGTCAATTCACAAATAGTATTCTTATGGATTAGAGTAACCGGGGCAACCCGAGGACTTGACACCTCGCATAAACCGGAATACCCTGAATTATATCTATCCGGGGTAATGTATGATTAATTTGGAAGAATCCTTAAAAAAGCACGGGCTTACCATGCCGAATCCCCCTGCAAAGGGCGGAATTTACGAACAGGTAAAGGAATTTGGCCCGAATTTTTGTTACCTTTCAGGCTGCACCCCTACTTTTAATGGAGAAATCCGCTGGACCGGAAAACTTGGCAGGGACCTGGACATCGAACAAGGCCAGGAAGCGGCCCGGTTCTGCGCCCTTAACCTTTTGGCAATTTTGAAAGCAAAATATGGCAGTTTGGACAGGGTAAAACGTATAGTAAAAATGCTCACCTTTGTAGCCGGAACAGATAGTTTCTATGAGCAGCCCAAAGTGGCAAATGGGGCAAGTGAACTTTTAGTCGATATCTTTGGGGAAGAGGCCGGCAGGGGCGCCAGGTCGGCAATCGGCGTAAACGCATTACCCGGGAATGCCCCTGTGGAAATTGAGCTGCTGGTAGAATTGAATTAAAAACTGCGGAGGAAAATACATGGCCATACAATTACGTCAGGAAATTGAACAGCGCTTCAGAAAAAATGGTTTTGTCTGTGAAAAAGAATTAACCATGTCAATCATCAGCGGAAAATATAAGGTAGTAATAATTTGGCATTTGGGACATGAAGGACCGCTGCGGTATGGGCAGATTTTTAAGCTCTTTCCCGGGATAAGTGATCGTATTCTGACAAAGCAGCTAAGAGAACTTGAACATGACGATATTGTGGAAAGGGAAGTATTCCCTGTGGTACCGCCCAAAGTGGAATACCGTCTGACGGATTTAGGGAAAACGATTCTGCCCATTGTGGACGCTATGTGGAGCTGGGGCAGGGTAAACATGAAATTCTACTATGAAAAATTCCTGGAAAAAGACAGGATCACGGCTTTAAAAGCTGAAAGCGCCGCTAAGACAAATTCACCGAAAACCCCTGCGGCCAACGAAGAAAAGAAAGAAATAAAACCCAGAAGATTACTTATATCCAAGGCTCGATAAGCCCAGGTTCAGCGCTGGACCCGTCCTGAACTGTCGCCGCCGGCTAGCTTTTTTGCTTCATCCACTGAAATAAGATTAAAGTCTCCCTCAATGGAATGCTTTAAACAGCTTGCGGCAACCGCAAATTCGAGGGTCTCCTGGGGCAGGAACCCTTTCATGGTGCCATAAATCAGCCCCGCCCCAAAGCTGTCTCCGCCGCCGACTCTATCTACAATATGGACCGGGTATTTCTTCGAAAAGTAATATTCTTTTCCATTATAAAGCATCGCCGCCCAGTTATTATCGTTTGCGGATATGGATTCCCGCAGGGTGATCGCTACCTGCTTAAAACCAAATTTATCAGCCAGTGTCTTGGCTACTTCTTTGTAAGCGTCATGGCTTATCTTACCGGAGGTGACATTGGAATCCTTTGCATGAATTCCGAACACATCCGCAGCATCCTCTTCATTTGCTATACAAAGATCCACATAAGGCATAAGAGCTGCCATGACCTCCCGGGCTTTTTCTTTTGACCAGAGATTTTTACGGTAATTGAGATCACATGATACGGTGATACCCTTTTCTTTTGCGGTTTTAACCGCTTCAAGGCAAACCGCCGCCACCGAATCTCCTAAGGCCGGAGTAATGCCGGTAAAGTGAAACCACGAAACATCGTTGAATATGGTATTCCAGTCAAAATCCGCAGGAGTCGATTCGGCTATGGAAGAACCGGAGCGGTCGTAGATTACCTTTGAAGGACGCTGGGACGCGCCTTTTTCCAGAAAATATATCCCCACCCGTTTTCCGCCCCTGATGATTTTTGAGGTATCCACACCGAATTCCCGGAGTTTGTTTATTGCCGCCTGCCCTATTTCATGGGCGGGTAATTTAGTCACATAGGCCGCATCCAATCCAAAATTGGCCAGAGAAACCGCCACATTCGCTTCTCCGCCGCCATAGGTTGCACCCAGCGAAACAGCTTGTACAAAGCGGTAATACCCTTCCGGTTCAAGCCTGAGCATG
Source organism: Treponemataceae bacterium (assembly GCA_031549725.1). GTDB lineage: Bacteria > Spirochaetota > Spirochaetia > Treponematales > Breznakiellaceae > UBA937. Next base: position 19,835 of record JAVBPH010000009.1, on the reverse strand, counting down.
ATTTCTCCAAAGGTTACGATTTTTCCCATGTTAGAGCCTCCTGTTTTTTCTGAACCAGATGAACCGCAAATCCGGCAATCTCTTCTTTTAAATATACAAATGTCATATTTCCGCTGTCATCTTTTCTTATGCTATCCGTATTGAGGGAAATACCTTGCCGCTCCAGGTAAGACGCGGCTTTGACAACGCTGTTGGTGCCTATGGCTATATGCCCCCTGGCGCCTAACCCGGTTTGTCTCATTATCTCGATAAAGTCACCTGCAAAAAAGGAATTTGTTCCTTCCCGTAAAGGAAAACCAAAAAGAGAGGAAAAACAATTCGCGGCTTTTTCCGCAGCCCCGGCATTCTCCGTATTGATACCTAAATGCACCATAGAAAACCCCAGCATATTCAACATGGCTTCTTTGCACAAAGCGGTAATTTTTCCGAAGTTCCCCGGGTTGATTAAATCAGAAGCGACCATCCATGAACCGCCGCAGGCAAGTATCCTGTCAAAAGCGGCGTACTTCCCAAGATTATTCGCATTGATCCCCCCGGTAGGTATAAACTTGACTGAACCATAGGGAGCTGATACTGCTTTAATATATTCAAGTCCGCCGGATTGTTCCGCCGGAAAGAATTTTACCACTTCCAGCCCCGCTTCCAAAGCTTGCTCGATATCCGAAGGATTGGAACATCCCGGTATTATGGGAATACCCTTTTTAATTGCATAGTTGACTACCTTGGGATTAAACCCGGGACTAACGATGAATTGGGCGCCGCTGTCTATAGCCCGGTCAACCTGTTCGGTACTTAACACCGTACCCGCACCAAGTATGATATCCGGAACTTCCTTACTGATACGCCGGATTGCATCTTCACCCTGGGCCGTCCTGAAGGTTATTTCCGCCACAGGAATCCCGCCGGTTTTAAGTGCCTGCGCAAGGGGAACAGCTTTTTCCGGGTCATCAATCTTTATTACCGGAACAATACCAATTTTACCTATATCCTCAAGAATTTTATGCATGGCATACTCCATATTGATTTTTTTTCATAAAAGTATATCATAAAAAAAATATTTGGCTATTCATAAAACCCCTAAGTTTTACATAACAAAATTGTAACCGTCTCACAAAAAAGTGCGTACTTTACAAATACGGAATTGATGCTATCATTAATTATAAAAATTCGCTGGGAGTATTACATCCGATCAGGTTTCCGGTTAATCCCAATCAATGCCATTCCAGGATTGAAATGCGTGACTTAACTTGTTCTAAACCTGATGTAATTTGACCATATCCGCCGCCGGCGAATAAACAAATGGAAACAAAGGTGTTTGCCAGCCAACCGCCTAAGGAGTTTGTGCGATGTCCCAATCATTTATCGAAGTTTGTAATCCCGCCACCGGTTCACTCATCAGTAAGGTGCCGGAGGCAAGCGTTGCTGATGTGGCCACCATCGTGGCTCAAGGTTTGCAGGGCCAAGCCGCCATGTCCGCCACCCCGGCTTACCGCCGTCAAGCCATGCTGCTGAAGCTGGCCGACCTGATTGAGCGGGATGCCGAGAGTCTGGCCCAACTCGATGCCGCGGAGAACGGCAAGCCTATTCAACAGACCCGGGGCGAGGTTGAGGCCGCCATCCGCATTTTCCGGGGATATGCGGGCGAGGCCACCCGCATTTTCGGCCGCCAAATCCCTATGGATGCCGTTCCGGGGCTGGAGAAAAACTTAGCAGTTACAATCCGGGAACCCCTTGGTTTGGTCGCCGCTTTAATTCCGTTCAACTACCCGGTTGAACTGTATTCGCACAAAGCCGCAGCAGCACTGGCCGCGGGTAATGCGGTGATCACCAAACCACCCACCCGCTGCCCTCTTACCCTGTTCCGGATTCATGAATATTACGCCGAGGCGGGTTTCCCCGAGTTTGCCCACCAGGTGCTGGTGGGCAACCGGAAGGTTGTCGAAGCCCTGGCTGACCACCCGGATATCGCCGCGCTGACCTTGACCGGCGGCACCGAGGCCGGGCGTAATGTCGCCGAGCGGGGCGCCCGACGCTTCGCCAAGGTTTTCCTGGAACTCGGCGGCAATGACCCGCTTATTATTTTGGATGATGCGGACCTCGATAAGGCGGTCGACGCAATTGTGTACGGGCGCCTGGCCCGGGGCAACGGCCAGATCTGCTGCGCGGTCAAACGGGTTTACGCCACCGCGGGAATCTATGACCAGTTGGCGCAGCGTCTGGTCGCCAAGACACGCGAATTAATTGTTGGTGATCAACTCAACGAAGCAACCGATGTGGGTCCGCTGATTGCCGAGGCCGACGCGGTCAAGGTCGAAGGAGAGATCGCCAAACTCGTGACAGAAGGCGCCAAACTGATGATCGGCGGTGAACGTCAGGGGGCTTTCATAAACCCGGCGGTTCTGGTCAATGTACCGGCGGGTTCACCGACGATAGCCGAGGAAATTTTCGGTCCGGTCGTACCTTTGGTCAAGGTGGAAAGCCTGGAACAGGCTATCGACATGGCCAACGACTCCCCCTATGGTCTCCAGGCTGCGATCTTCACCCGGAATATCAATTACGCATTCCGGGCGGCTGCCCGCATCAACGCCGGCTCTGTCATGATTAACGGTACCACGGCGCTGCGTGCGGAGAACCTGCCCTTTGGAGGCTGCGGCATGACCGGCGGCTACCGCGAGGGTTTGCATGATACGGTTCTGGATTTCACCCGGCAAAAGACAATTGTGGCCATTGGAGTTCTTTGATGGGTTTAGCACTGCGGGAAGTACGCAAGTCATACGGAAGCACCCTGGTTCTGCACGGTGTCAGCCTTGAGGCTGGGTTTGGCCAAGTGGTGGCGATTGTAGGAGCAAACGGCGCCGGCAAATCCACCCTGATCAAAATCCTGGCAGGCGCGGTTCCCAAAGACTCGGGTAACCTCGAATTAGTTGGCCAACCGCTGGACCTGAAAGGGCCCCGGGACGCCATTCGGCAGGGAATCTGCACGGTTTACCAGGAGCTGTCTTTGGTGCCGGAGTTGTCGGTTGCGGAGAACCTCCTGATGGGTGTTCTGCCCAAACGCCGGGGGCTGATCGATTGGCGTGCTGCCCGGTCACGGGCAAAGGAGATTCTCACGTCGATAGGCTTCGGCGCAATCGATCCGGCGGCGAAAATCTGCGATTTGCCGATTGCCAAGCAGCAGATGGTCGAGATCGCAAAAGCCCTGGTTTCCAAACCAAAGATCCTGGTGCTCGATGAACCGTCGGCGGTGTTGTCCGGCTCCGATCTGGATTCCCTCTACGCCCTGGTGGGTAAACTACGCGATGAGGGAACCCTTGTCTTATACGTCTCGCACCGGCTTCAGGAAGTTCTTAATCTGGCTGACCGGATCGTCGTCATGAAGGACGGCCGCTTCGTCGCTGAACTCGACCCAAAGAAAGCCACCGAGGATGACATGATTACCCTGATGGCCGGACGTAAGATAGGAGCAATCTACCCCGACCGGCGTAAGTCTTTCGGGGCATCGACTCTGTCTGTTGAGGGATTAACCAGGGACGGCGAGTTTGAAAATGTTAGTTTCCAATTGCGCGCAGGCGAAATTCTGTCGGTCTTCGGTCTTGTTGGCTCAGGGCGCAGCGAGCTCGTCGAAACGATCTTTGGAGCCCGCCAACCGGACAGCGGTTCAATCTCAATCGGCGGCGGCGCCAAACGTTTCCGCACCCCTGCTGATGCAATCAAAGCAGGCCTTGCCCTGGTAACGGAGGACCGGCAGCACACCGGACTGGTGCTGGGGCTTAAGGTTGGTGAGAACATCAACATGGCAACCATGCATGGGCTGCTGCTCTCCATGGCAAAGCGCCGTTCCGATGCGGAACTGATGATCAATGAACTGTCGATCAAACCTGATCACTGCAGGAACATGGAAGCGGGACACCTATCCGGCGGCAACCAACAGAAGGCGGTGATCGCCAAATGGCTGCTGACAAACCCGTCAATTCTGATTCTGGACGAACCGACCCGGGGTGTGGATATGGCCACCCGGGTGGATATCTATCAGAAGATCGATGAACTCGCCTCTGCCGGCATATCAATCCTGATGGTCTCGTCCGACCTGACCGAGGCGGTCTCAATGGCCGACCGGGTACTGGTGATGCGGAACGGGCGGGTACTGAAAGAACTGGATGCGGCAAAAACCAGCGAGGACGAAGTCCTGGCATATGCGATTGGAGGCAAAGAATGAAAGAAGGCAGACCTGCGGGGCGATTCCGGTTGGTGGTCGCTGGTAAAGATGTGACCATGTCGGTTTTCCTCGGGCTGGTGGCGGTCGTACTCATCGTCATTGCTAACCCGCTGACCAAAAATGTATTTTTCACCGCCAACAACCTCACCAACCTAATGCGGCAGATGACAACCACCGGGCTGCTGTCGCTGGGGATGCTCTTCGTAATTCTGACCGGAGGAATAGACCTGTCGGTTGGATCGGTCGTTGCTTTCTCAGCCATCTTCGCGGCCGGCGCTTCGGTGCACTGGGGCTTGCCGGTCTGGGTGTCGTTCCTGCTGGGCATCGCCGCCGGTGCGGTTTGGGGTCTCATCAGCGGATCCCTTGTAGCATGGTTCAGGCTGGCACCCTTCGTGGTCACCCTGGCCATGATGACGACCATCCGCGGTTTGACCTATGTCTATTCCGAAATTGCGATAAGCGCCCGCACTGTTCCCAGCTTCACCGTACTGGGTTCGGCGGTAGCCTTCGGCATTCCCATATCAACGATGATCATGGTGGCATTCTTCATTCTCGGTGCGGTGTTCCTGAACCGCACCCCCCTCGGGCGCAGCACCATAGCCATCGGCGGAAACCGCGAGACCGTGCGGCTGGCCGGGATTTCCGTGGTGAAGGGCATCGTTACCGCATACGTCATCTCCGGGGTCTGCGCCGGGACCGGCGGTGTTTTGCTTGCTTCACGGCTGGGCAACATTCAGCCATCCCTGGGAAATGGATTCGAACTCGACGCCATAGCCGCCTGCGTAATCGGCGGGGCAAACCTCGCCGGAGGCAAAGGTACCGTCCAGGGGACGATCATAGGGGTCTTGATCCTGGCGGTCATGAACAACCTGTTGTCACTGCGTAATGTGGAATCCTATTGGCAGTCGGTCCTCAAGGGAGTGATTATTATTGCGGTGGTCCTGCTCCACTCACGCTCACAAAAACGGGGATAAAAATAGTATCAGATGGGGAATGTGGTATCATTCAAACCATAGTCGATATATATAACGCAATAACAAGTATTAGGAGGAAGTAATGAAAAAAAGAAATTGGGTGGCCCTGGCCACCGCAGGTCTGCTGGTTCTCGGAGCCATCGGTATCATGTTCGGTTGTTCAGCCAAAAAACCAACCGAGAAGAAAATCACTATTGGTATGGCCAACCTTGCCTTGGGTGATTATTTCACCGGCATGCGCAACGCGGTTGTTGCAGCGGGTGAGCAGCGGGGCTGGACGGTCAATGCTACGAATGCAGATGGCGACGATGCCAAGCTTGTGGCTGATGTCGAAAACTTCATCGCCCAGGGCGTGGATGGCATCATCATCTCGGGTGCATGGTTCAACGACATTCCGGCAGCGCTGAATGCCGCGGAAAAGGCGAAAATCCCCGTGGTGCTCGTGGACCGTATGTTCGATTCCCAGAACTTCACCGCCTGGGTAGGACCGGACAATGAGTTCATGGGTGAACAGATCGGCAAGTACATCGTCTCGCAATTGCCCAAAGGCGGTACCGCGGTGATTATCCGCGGCGGTCCGGCGGAGAATACCATCGGCATCAACCGCACCAAGGGTGTCACCAAGGCCCTCACGGCTGCCGGTAACTTTACCATTCAGGTATCACCTGACTTTGGTAACTGGTCCACCGATGGCGGCAAGGCGGCCATGGAGAACATGCTTGCCAGGTTCCCGAAGATTGACGTCGTATTCTGCGAAAATGACTCTATGAGCTTCGGAGCCCAGTCTGCGGCTAAAGATGCGGGTCGTTCCAATCAGATGTTCTTCACCGGGATTGACGGTGCAAACCCGGCCATTCTGGCAATCCTTGAAGGCGGAAACTACAAAGCCACTGGCCACAACGATGCAAATGTAATCGGTGCCGAGGGCATTGCCGTTATGGCCCGGATCCTCGCGGGTGAGTCCTTTAACAAAATCAACATCATGGATTCACCAATCATCACAAGCGCAAACGCTCAGCAGTACAGGAATGCGGGTAAGTGGGAATAATCCACATACCAGCTGCCTGGTTTGACATCTAAGGATTAACGATTACTTCGGGGTCCTTGCAAAAGCAAGGACCCCGAATATTTTTCATTGAATGCAAGGTCCGTAATTTTGAAAAAGTCTCTATTATTAGAGGGATTTAATGGCTCATTGGCCCATCAGGGTATTGATAATCGCCATATATCATATCCAGTACACTATTTGTAGTAATTTTTGAAAAGACTTCTTCCCCATTCACAAATATTTTACCGGTAAAAGTACCATCTTGATATAATTCGTCAAAATCCTCATCATAGATAGTTGCGAAAAAACCAATAGACGCACGTGTACGAGGTTCCACCGTGTGTTCATATTTCCACGGAATTACTTTAACGTCTCCAGTACGGTTATTGTCACCATACCAGCCGCTTAAATAATTTACACTGGCTACCGCTGTTGGTCCCGTTATTTCATATTCAACCAGTACGCTCTCTTCATAGGCAAATAAACTGCATGCACTGAGTAATAAAGAGAAAACAAAAAAACCTTTTAATTTTAACATCAATTTAATATTTCTCATGTTTTTGATTATATGGTATCTTTGTGTACCAAGCAATCCCTTAAAGCATGATTATCGATGATATGGTATATAACGTCCGGGTGTATACGACGTTTTGCGGCGGCTTAATAGGACTTTGCGCAGCAAAGGCCGCGGCCGAAGATGTTGTATAAACCCGAACGTTAGGTGCACAATATTATAATAATTTTATTTTTTTACCATTTCCTATTTCTATTATTTCCCTCTCAGATGTAATTAGATACTTTCCATCAAAAGCAAATTCTGTCTCCGATGGGTTACCAATAAATATTTCATTTTCGATTTTTCCAGACTTACTATTTATATATTTTATCTGTTTATTACCACCTTCTATATATTGCCAAGAAATACCAACATATAAATTAATCTTTTCATTATATGATAACCTTAAAAAATGTTCGCCATCTATTTCCTTGGTTCTCCATAATAATTTACCATTACTAATATCATAACAACTTAAAGGACTTCCGCTCTCGGAAATTAAAATACTATCATAGGAAAATGATATATCTAACGTGGCAAAGGACTGTCTGGAAATACTAAATAATTTTTTATTCATATCTCTATCTATAACATTGATTTTAGCATTATAATCCATAACATTTACTGAATGAAATTTACTTTCATAATATCCTTTAATTCCTCCCCTTATTTTCTCTTTGGTTTTACCACTATTTATTTCAATTAATTCACTTGATTTATCTTCAAAATTTGCAAAAAAAATATTACTGTTAAAACGTATTAATTGCATAATTTGAACTTTTTTTAAATCATTTCGTTCCCATATTTTTTTACCTGATTTTGTATCGTAACCACAAATTCCATACCGTTCCCAGCAGCCACAAACACATATATTTCCATCTTCAGAAATAATAATCCGCCTACCACCAAAATCCAAAATAGTCTCAAAATCAGAAATTACATTATTTTTTTCTATATCTAATATTTGTACAGTTTTTGTGAATTCAGCAAATGCAACATTCTTGCCATTAAATGATGTTGCAATATGTCTTATAAATTTCACTTTGTTCCTCCTTATCACCACATTATTTTTATTGAGTATTAGGTGATGGTATTGCACCTAACGTCCCGGGTGTATCCGACGTTGGACAGCAGCTTATAAGAGCTTGCGAAGCAAGGCCGCTGCTGTCCAATGTGCCGGTGCGAGGCATGGGAATAGGCCGAAGGCCGTATATGACCTAACCGAACTCAGGCCAGCGACCATCGGGAGCGCCCGCGGATACACGCTGTCAGGCGGAGTGCCATATGCTACTTTATGCCTTCTTCCCTAGCAAGGACAAACATTCGTTTAATAATATTGATATCATCTTCATTATTGAAAATAAATAATCGGTATTCATTCATTCGATTATTTACAGGAACAACAATTTCGAAGCTATTTAATTTTTCAGTATTTTCAATATTAAAAATAATTTTCTGAGATTTATGATCATAATAAAAATCCAAGTTATCTTCATTGAAAAATATATTTTTTCCTTTTTTATATTTATCTGGATGAATTTCCTCACTTTCATAATAATATTCATCTCTATAAATTTCATAAATAGTATCATCATATCTGCTTGGAACAGAAGTACCAATATAAGCGCAATAATGAAATGGATATTCTTTCTCAATAGTCGTCAAGAAATCAATAAAATCGGGATAATACCATTCGCCTGTTTTTTCATTGTATCCATAATCTTTAAACAAACAATATTTAGAATTCTCTACTTTATATGGACTGCCTCCATCAAAATTTTTGAGCTCATATCTTAGTATAAACTGATAATATTCTATTTCATTTTCTATCGCAGTTGTTTCATTCTTTTTACTACAAGCTATAAAAAATCGAGGTCCATGATAGATTAATCTAATTCTTATAGCATTATCATCATATATTAATAATGAATAGGAATCATCAAATTTTAGTATATCTTTTTCACCTATACTATAAAACACAGTTGGAGTTATCTCATCACAAAACAAACAGATACTATTTACAACTAACAGTAAAACTATAGTTAATCTAACTTTCATTATTTCCTCACTTGATTTGTATTATTACAAGTAAAAAATCCTTATGGCATTTCGCTTAACGAAGCTTTAGGTGCAGTGCGCTTTGCTCATATTTAATATTCTATGTTTAATCCTTCTTTCTTATATTTTTCGATTGTTCTATCTACAGTCATTAATATCAAATTATTCTGCATACATTCCCATATCAAAAATCTATCAAATGGATCTTTATGATAATAAGGCAATTTATAATTTATAATTATCCCTTTGTTTTCTATTGTTTTACAATCATAAAAACTATTTTCTAATTCATCAAAGAACTCTTCAGGAGTTAATCCTTTTAAACTCAGCTTCTTTAATCCATATTTAATCGATATTTCCCATAAATTTATTGGGCTATAATAAATCTCATTCTCTTCATCTAATAATTTGAGCTGAATATTTTCTGATAGTTTCTCTGGCTCGAAAAATGACCACAATAAAATGTGCGTATCTACTAAATATCTCATGATTTTATTAATTCTTCTTCGCTCATTTTGAAGTCTTTCGAAAATGATACTTTTGCCTTATTTTTTAATGTTCCCAATTCCCTTTTCTTTGATTTTTTCCAATTCTCATATGGAATAATTACAGCTATTGTTTCTTTCTTTTTTCCATATGAAATCGCTACTTCATTTCCTGATTCAACTTCTTTTATGATTGAAGAAAAATTTTTCCGTGCTTCTGCAATAGGTAATGTTTTCATAACTTAATAATACATCTATTTTTAATACTGGTCAAGTTGTACATCTTGTAATAAACAATAAAGTATTTTAGTATAAAAAACGAATATGTTTTCACAAAAGACAGCGCATTGGGTCTAACGTTCGGGTTTAAACAAAATTTAGGAACCATATACTATTTTTTAAATTAATAAGAAATATAAGGATCTTCACTTCTTACTAAATTAACTTGTGTTCCATCCGAAAATTTTAATTGAATATTATTCCTATTAAGAATAAAAATCTTAGCTTCCTCAATTTCAGGACTATGAAGCTTTTCATAAGGACCGGATTCCGTTACTAGTGTAAGTTTGTCGCCATTTAATTCCCATTTGCCAATATTAAACCATTCGGATTCTTTAAGACCTTCTTGATAATTATTATCCGGGCTAAAATAATAAATAATGCTATTATTGTTTTCTTCTTCCCATAAACCAAAAATAACAGGAACGTCCAATGGCAGATCTTCTGATAAATATCCGCCAAAAACCCAAGCTGAATCATAATACTTACCTTCAAAATAGCCATGGGATGTTTGATACCAATATTCAGTGAGTCCATCAATGGTCGCCGGAACATCGTTTTGTTTATATACTATTACTCTTCCTCCATATAAATATATTCCTATTTTAGCGCTGTCAAGGGAAGGGGCTTTCCGTATTCTTAACCCCTCCGGACTATTTACATACATTACTCTTGGGAAATCCATTGATTGTGAAAAGTCGTTATTATTCAGATTGCTTTCTTCGGCACTGTTTTGCTCATCTTCTATAAAATAGTCTTTATTATCATTAATTATTGTTTCTTCACCGGTATTCTTATTGATACAAGATGAAAAAATTATAAGGGCAAGTAATACGGCGGGAATAATTTTTCCATATTTAATATTTTTATCATTTGTGCCCAAATTGTACCTAACTATTTATAAAACCGCACGGAAATATCGGTCGGATAATTTCCAAAATCCTTCCCGAAAATGTTAAATCCGCTGATATGGGCCGCATCTTCCTTGATTCCCACCCGGAACCTCATGCTGTCCCCGGAGGTAAGAAGCCGTTTCATCTGCAGATTCCGCTGCAGCACCTCCCGGGGCAGGATATTATCCAGGGAAACGGCGCTTTTCTGCACCCCATTAATAAAGGTACCGGTATGATCTATTTCAATTTTGACCAGCTCTCCATATTGGGTTCCCCGCCACCAGTGGGGTGTCAGCTTGCCCATGTTATGCTCATCGGCTTTCGTTTCATCCATTACCTGGTGTTCCGCAATTTCAATGCCGTTCAGCCAGAAAGCAATGTCGCTTACTCCATCGGTCAGCCGGTCCTTATCCATTCCTTCGGGAAGAATGAGCATACGGTTGCCCACAACATTCCCCCGGGCGGAGAGTTCCATGGTTATTTCAATTTTGGAAAACCCCAGATCTTCGCAGGGAATATTCAGGGGGACCAGGTATTCCACAAACCCAAAGGTACCCCAGAGAATGGATGCATTAATCCGCTCGGCGGAAAAAAATACCGACGGATCATCCCAGCGGATAATAATACTCTCTTTTACCGCCAAGCCGCAGGGAGGGTAGATCTCAAAATTAAAGTAGTTCCCCGGGGCAATATTCAGTTCATAATAATTAGTCGGTTCCCGGTTGATGCCCTTTCCGGGGGTAAAGTTGAAGATAAGCCGGTCATACTCTTTTTTACATAGCTTCTGATGTCCCACGGAACCGGGAACATAAAAGGTAGAAATAAATCCCGCTTCCTCCAGGACTTTGAGATGCATCAATACCGTGGTCTTGGAAATCCCCAGGTGCTTACGGATAGAATTGATATTCATTTCCCGGTTTTCCAGCAGCTCCAGAATTTGGATGCGGAATTCATTGGACAGGGCCTTAACGATCCGGGCCGTATTCCGGCCTTCAATATGCAGGTCCCGGTAACCGTCCTTACTTTGATCCGGATTAGGAATTTGTTCCGGGTTCTTTGGTTCCATATTTCATCCTGAATACTTTAATTTCATAGGGTCTGATGACAAATTTAAGTATCCGGCGGTTCTTTCCCAGAAATTCACCGGAATTTTCCACAAGATCACAATCGTATATTTCAACGAACTGACCATAAAGTGTCAAGACCGCTATGGTGCGTTTGTTCTGACATTCATACAGGTGATAATTACGTTGTATCAAGGATGATGAGGTTTGGATAGATAAGGAAAATCCACATCAATTTTTTGGAATAGGTACCCCTAAAAAACGTCCGGGAAGCCCGGAAAACTTGCCGGAGGTTTCTCAGGAAAAAACCTTTTCAATCAATCAGTACAACAAAATGGTTATGTTGCGGAGGCAGAATAGCTGGAGGTTTCCGCGGATATCTTCTGGGCATCCTGCAGTACTTCAGATATGGACTTATTGGCCTCCCGGACTCCCTGCACACTTTCATTCACTTCTTTGGATATTGATTTAAGTTTATCAATCTCCTCATATATCAAGCTGCTTACATCCTGTATCTTTCCCGATTCATTGCTTACTTCCCGGGTTGTTTCTTCTATATTTTTTAGTGATTCCAGTATCTGCTTCCCGCCCAGGGCCTGTTCTTCCACCGCATTGTTAACCGTCTCAAAGGCGGTTTCCATATTGTTCACTTCATTAAACATCACATTGATGGACTTGGAGGTCTCACCGGAAGCTAATTCTATCTCTTTTATTATTTCTTCCATTTTCTTGATTTCATTGGATATGGAAACCGATTCCTTATCGGACATTTCCGCAAGTTTCCGTATTTCCCCTGCTACTACTGCAAATCCTTTCCCGGCCTCACCGGCATGGGCTGCTTCTATGGCCGCATTCATCGCCAGAATATTTGTCTGGCTGGTTATATTTGATATGGTCCTGTTCGCTTCCTGCAGGGCTTTTGACTGTTCCGATACCTGCTGCAGCTTACCCACCAGCTGGGACATCTTACCCTGGCCAAGCTCCGAGGATTTCGCGAGGGTACCTGCGGTAACGCTTACCTTATTTACCACAGACCGGATTGATTGGATGTTGGCTACCATCTCTTCTATTGCTGCGGATGACTCAATGATATTTTCCGACTGGATTTGCACTGCCCTGTTAAGGGAATTGATGTTCTGAACAATGGTTTCCACGGAATCCGAAGTTTGCTGCACCGATTCCAGCTGGAGATTTGACTGGCTCTGTACGAAATCCATATTCTGATTTATGACCGCCAGTCCATCCGTAGATTTGGACATGGCATTATCCAGGGTTTTTCCTATATTGGTTAGTTTTGAAAGATGGCCATTAAGATCACGGATCCCTTTCCGGAAATTATCCCGGATTATCATTAACGCACGCTGAACGCTTCCTATTTCATCCTTGCTGAACCTGGTTATTTCCACTTCAAAATTCATATCCGCCAGCGCGCCGGATATCCGGAGAACCTCGTTAATCGGTTTTAACAAAAATGAAGACACCTGGATTGCCAGTACCGCCGCCAATAACACCGCCAGCAGGAGGGAAATAATCAAAGCAATCCATGCCCTGTTCCGGAGATTTTTTACAAAAGAAATATCATAATCAAGTCCCAAAATACTGACTACTTTATTATCCCTAACCACCGGTAAATAGGCAGACAAAAAAGTCCCCCAATCATCGGTGTATGGTTTATCAGCTAATGTAAATTCTTTGGAATTATAGGATATTTCAATTGCTTTGGGACCATCTTCATACAATTGCAGGTAGGTACTAAAATTTTTTATTTCCACAAAATACGTGTCAAAAATAAAGCGGTATCCCTCGGGTGATTTTTCAAGAAGATATATGTAAGCTAAATCAAAAGAATCCGCAATATCCTGCATATCCCCGAGGAATTCCCACAGATCATCAGGTTTCGTTTTCACACCCTGTTCAAAAAAATCCAAATCCCCGAGAACAGGATATTGCTTATTAATCATTTCCGATACCCTGGACAGGGAATCTTTTAAAGTATAGTTAATATAATTGTTGTATTGGCTGTACATGGTTATCCCAACGCCAAAGGATACAATAACTCCCAAGCCGATGAAAAAAAGCAAAAATCTGGTCCTAAGGCTCTTCACGACAGACCTCCACAGGTATTTATGTACTTAAAATTTTGGGCAAATGATTATAGAATCAGGTTTATCTAATTATAGCAGAAGCCGCTTTTTTTATCCATATATTTATAATATTAACCTACGCGTGAACCGGTCTTTGAGGACTCATCCCTTGAGGCTACTATTACCATGGATTATACAAAAAAATATTCCCGTTATAAAAAATTTGCGCTTATGGAATAACAACTTCTTCTTTAACAAATCTTGGGTCATTTCTTAGGATCATTTCAATTTTTTCTATGTCCGCATTTTTGTCAAACGGATAGATGTAAAAAATACCCCAAAAATCCTGGTAAAAGAGAAAATTGCCAAGGCTGGTACTAAATCTCATTTCAAACCCATCGGTACTTACTGCTAACAGAAACATCCGGTGTACAATAATCATCTTATATTACACCACTAATCATTACTGTGCTCTAAAAGATATATCAGCCCGTTTATGTCAAAATCTGTTTGTACTAAAGAACCTTCCAGGATTCCGTGAAATTGATTTCCGTTTTTTAAATATGCACTATACTCAATTTTTGTTTTCTTTAAATTTTCCTCGGAAAATAAATAATCATAAAAGGAATCATACCCCTCAAGTTCTGCGTCAGTTTCCGGCATATGATAGCGGTAATCCTTTATAACAAGGAAGTAATAAGTATCATCAAGATAATAAAAATAGTATTCGGCCTTTCCCATTTCACCGAACAAAACCAAATCAATTTTCTTGACTTTATTGTTTAAAAGATATTTGTCGAAATACCCGCCTTCGGTGGAATACCCCATACGGCTTTCCGTCACTTTCTCAAAATCTTCAATTTTATACTTTGATACGGTATTGATATTTCTTATGAGGTTTTTATTTGAATCATTAAATATCGATTCCCATAATTTTCCGCTTACTTTGCCGTCCTGATCAAACCCTAAAAAATACTGTAATGTTTTAATTGCCCCTTCCGTCAAAGGGCCATAGTAACCGTCGGCCTCGTCTATTTCATTAAACCCGTAACTTATTAATTTTTGCTGCAATGCAATGATATCGTTTCCGTACATTCTGTTATTTTTAACTTCCAGGACCCGGTAGAAATCCTGGCAAAAGATATGCACTCCGGAAAAAAATATCACCATAAGAAAAAAGTATTTTTTTATGGTAAAAATAGTCATATTCTTATCCGGCTTGATCATATGTAAATACTCCAATTAACTTCATATTATTCCTCCTTAATTATACTATAAAGATAAGTGTTTATACGGGAAAAATCTGTTATAATCAAAATATACATTGAAGGGGTCCTATGCTGAAAAACCGGGTAATAATATTTTTTCTGATTATTACCTGCAGCAATTGTTTTTTATCTTCCCGGAACAACAACCTTAAATATAAAGGGGTAAGGTAATATACCAGAATTAGTGGAAATTCGTCGATTAAGAGATTTTCCATAATCATTAGACAGGTTATGTTTATAGGAAATTATATTGAAGGCTATGAGTATGAATAGTTCAGCGATAGTGGGTGTCCTTACGTGGAGGTGATACAAGGTGAACAAGAAAACTGCCTTTTTAATTCTATCAACCATAGCATTTTGCACTATGGAACTTATGGCATTATCAACTCCCTCCTATAGAGTCTTTATTTGGAACAAAAGGGATGAATCGATATATCTTGATTTTGTAGTACGTCCAGAATTAGAGGTGGAAGTAAATGGAATAAAAACATTTTCATTTGAGTCAATATGTGAAAATCTTGATATTTCTCTATATTATTTAGGGGATGATCGACAAATTGGAATTAAGCCGATGAAACAACAAATTTGTTACTGGTTCAATCAATATTATAGCGTACAGCTTTGGTTTAAATCCCTGGGGCCTTATGAACAATTTAAAAATATTTACCAGGAATTTACTATTAAAAATGAAAAAGGAGAGGTATTGCTGGATATGACAACCTTGAGTCCGGAATCTTTTGAAAAAGACTCTAGAGGTACAGACGACTATTATTTAATTATTAACAAAGATAATGCAAAGACATATGAAATATTTGATGAAAGCAAATTTGAAGTCCACAATAAAATGTTCAGGGCTGCCGACAAAGGGATAGTCTTAAAACGAGATGAAGAACCAACCTATTTCAATGAATATGACGCTGATATAATTACGGAGAAGGTATTTAAAAATTCCGTTTCAGGAAATGAAATTTATTACACCGGGGCCAATTACCGGGGGCCTGGAATATTTTGGATAAACGATGGCGGAAGGAAAACAATCATTCTGGAAACGCATATCCGCTATGGCCCCAGGATAATCTGGCATGACGGGTATACTGTTGAAATATGTATTCCCACCGGTTCGCCATTTACCCATTCATATTTTTATGATTTTGAAAAAGGAATACTATCGGACAGATATGATTTTCCGGTATATTACGATCCTGATTATAAAGTTCTGCTAATCTGGGGAGAACAGGATTTTGAATTGTATGATATAAAAACCAATCTATTGATAAACCAATACAATCATAGAAGAAACCATCGGATGACCTCATTTTGGCCTTATATCAATTATTATATAGAGAAGGAAGAGGCTAAGATTACCATGTATTATGATGACTGGGTGAATAACAAAAAAGGAAAAATGGAAATTGATATAACCGGCAGAATACCATATCCTGATACGGCGGTGTACCATGAATAAAAGAATAGTTTGTTTAACGTATTTTTCAATTCTATTAACCAGCGCAGTATTTTCCGTGAATATCACCATCTATGATTATGGAAAATCCGCATCATTAACGGATACAAAAATGGTATTGGAAGATGATTTCAACGGGTCCGAGGAATATGATATTACATGGGAATATGCGGGAAAGCTATCATACATTAAATTCAATTATACCGGGGAAAATATTTATCTCCACTCCGGGTATAACATACCCCATGGTTTAAAAAAATATCTGGTTCTATATGGCAATGCATTTATTAATATGTACGATGAAACCAACACCCTGGTGTACAGCATATTCGGTTTTAAATATACCATGATGCTCGATTTTGATGTGAAGGCAACTTCTGAACTAAAAGAAGGAAATGTATCATACAAAGCACAAAACATGACGGACACCAACAGGTTAATCCCCTGGGTGGAAGCCAGTCATAACGACGGCATTGGTGAAAAAATAACATTTACCCCGAAATATGACTTATCCTTCCCGGGGCTGACATTAATCATATCCAACGGTTTTGTGGATTACCAAAAACCTTACTTATACAGGAACAATAACAGAATCAGGAAAATCCGGGTTTACAATGTGGGGTATAATGAATATCAGGATGTGGAAATTGATGATACCCCAAACTACCAGGACTTCTATCTTGATTTTAAAAACATCCCCAGGAAAATTGAAATAGAAATTCTCGAAGTGTACAAAGGCACCATGTATAATGATACCTGTATAAATTTGATGATGCCCGGGGGATTTTAGACAGGGTTTTCCCATGCATCATAAACATAGTAAATTCTGGAGGAAAAAATGAAACGTATATACTGGAAATTTTTATTACTGCCGGCGGTATTTATTTTCCTGGCAGGATGCCCGGGGAATACAAAAACTGAAATGTGGCAGGAACTGGATGGCAGCAGTATCATCCGTTTCCTGGACGACAGTACCATATACTTTTTGTCCGAGGGAGAAAACATCAATACCTGCGGAAAATACTCTTCAAATAATTTATATGTCAGCCGGAAAACTTTTTCTTATAAAATTGACGGGAATATATTAACCCTGGATACCAACAAGGGTTATAAAACAGTATATAAGAAATTGCCCGGGCAAAACATAAATACCAATATTATCGGCGAATGGACAGGCAAGAATGACAATTACCTGTTTTTAAGAAATGGAATAGGTTTTTATTTTAATAATGAGACCTTTGTCTTTGAGAAGACAGGCCGGTGTTTTGCATATTCGAAAGACAAGATTTTTGATATGACCTTCGGGGAATGCCAATACAGTATTGATAACGGATTATTAAGGATATCCGCTGATGGCCAGGAAAAGGAATACGTCAAAAAGATTAATCAGAAAAAAACCAACACTGAAGGTTTTTGGAGATCCGAAAGCGATGAGGATTTCTATTATTATTTTTCAAACAACGGTTTCGTTGCAGAAAATTATTTCCGTTTGGGCGGTTTATTTCCTTCGGTATATTATAATGGTACCATTTATTCCTTTTATGGAAAGACCAGCTACGATATTAAAAGCAGTCAATTATCGGTAGAGCTTAAAGATTATATTGGTTTAGGTAATAAAAAAAATGATGTGGTTGCCGAATTAAAAAAGGTCCCTAATACGGGTATCTCCGGGAAATGGAAAAATAATTCCGGCCTGGTTTATGATGAAATAGAATTTTTTAAAGATGGAATAGTAATATTCAAAAATACAAAAGATAAAACATATTCGGATTTTGTGTACAACAATGGCAGTATTTACAATACTTTTCTTATGAAAGAAGGAAGAATTCTATTCCGGTATAGTCTTGATAATGATGCGATAACCATAAAGCCAGTCATTACTTCATATGATGAAACGACCGGAAAATTTACCAAAACAACTGATGATAAGGAATATAAATATACCAAGTTATAAAATCCGGCAAATTTTTAAAATCCGGCAATTTGAATTATAGTTAATTAAGAAAACAATCTCAAAATGTATGCAGGAGAACTGTTATGAAAACCGTAACATTAAACAATGGTGTTGAAATGCCCATCCTTGGATTTGGGGTTTATCAGATTAAGGATGCGGGTGAGTGCGAACAGGCTGTGTATGATGCCCTTTTGGCAGGTTACCGGTCCATCGATACCGCCGCTTTATATATGAATGAAGAGGCGGTGGGCAAGGCAATCAAACGGAGTGGTGTACCCAGAAAAGAGCTTTTTATTACCACCAAACTCTGGATCCAGGATGCGGGATATGAAAGTGCCAGAATGGCCTACAGGGAATCCCTGAGGAAACTGCAGCTGGATTATGCGGATCTCTATTTAATCCATCAGCCCTTTGGCGACATATATGCCGCGTGGCGGGCTATGGAAGAAATGTATCAGGAAGGGATGATCCGGGCTATCGGGGTGAGCAATTTCCAGATGGACCGCCTGGTTGATCTGATTATCCATAATAAGGTATGCCCCGCGGTAAACCAGATAGAAACCAATCCCTTTAATCAGCAGGCAGAAAGCGCCCGGGTAATGAAGGAATCCCATGTACAGATCGAATCCTGGGCTCCCTTTGCGGAAGGGAAAAATGATCTTTTCCAAAATGAAACCCTGAAAACCCTGGCGCAGAAATACCATAAAACCACCGCCCAAATAGTCCTGCGCTGGCTTATCCAGCGGGATGTGGTGGTGATTCCCAAGTCTGTTCACAAGGAAAGGATTATAGAAAATTTCCAGGTTTTCGATTTTGAAATCAGTTCCGGGGACATGGCAAAAATTGCCGGACTGGATACAAGGAAAAGTACCTTTTTCTCCCATAACGATCCGGAAACGGTAAAACGGCTCAGCGGCATTAAACTTTATTAGCCATGTTATTTTCGGTTTGCTTAGGAATATCCCTGCCCCAGGGACGGGATATTCCCGCAGGTGATGATGCCCAAATCTATCCCGCCATGCCCTTTTATCAATCTATGATATTTTCTAAATTCGTTTCATATATAGTTTACCAAAACCTATTTTCCCCCGCCGGTGGTTTCGCCCCTTCGGCAGGCTCAGGGCGAGCAGCCTTAACCACCGGGAATCTCCGGTCCCTGGGGCTACTTGTATTGAGGCCCTCGAAGCTTCGAAAGGATCTGAGAAGAAATAAGTATTTATGAAATGCCCCTAATAATCACCTCTCATCCCATGGTTTAATCAACAAGAATCATTATCCGGGGGCTGTCCCCGGAGGGAATTTTTTTAAAAAATTATCTTTAAAATGCTGTGTATTATAGTTATGTTATAAATAAACAGTAGAGGCTTTTTCAAAATGTCAAATTTTGAAAAAGCAACCTTAGATGTAAGTGCAGAAAGAATACTATTTTATTTATGGGTAAGGAAATAGCATTCTTTCTGCAAAAGCCTTTTTCAAAACTAACCGAGTTTTGAA
>JAVBPH010000060.1:0-27080 GCA_031549725.1 Treponemataceae bacterium | reverse complement strand
TCGGTCCCTGAGGTCCTCGAAGGGCCCTGTGAATAGGAAACTTCATTGTCGCAGGTGATTTCGGGAGCCTCAATCACCAGGGATCCCGGTCCCTGAGGTCCTCGAAGGGCCCTGTGAATAGGAAACTTCATTGTCGCAGGTGATTTCGGGAGCCTCAATCACCGGGGATCCCGGTCCCTGGGGCTACTTGTGCTGAGGCCTTTGAAGCATCTGTGAAAAAAAATAAGTATTTATGAAATGAGTTCTACTCAACTATGGATTTCTGGTACAGCCACTTCCAGGGGCTGTCCGGTTTCCGGGTCGTTAAAACACAATGATACCGCCTTCAGTGCCAGGCCAAAGCCGGGAATTTCCTGTCCTCCGTAGAGATGGTCATTTACAATGGGGAAACCCAGCCATGCCAGATGGCAGCGGATCTGGTGCCTGAAACCCCGGCTAAGCTGGGCTTTTACGTTTATCATGTGATCCATGGTGGATTCCCATTCAAGAATTTTTGTGACATACGGTCCGCCATCATCAAATGCCACATCCTTATGCCGGGGAATAAAATCCATCAGCACCGGCCTCACGGCTTTTCTGCCCTGGGCATAGGGGCGGAACGCACTTTTTATTTCAAAGGGAGGAGTTCCCATTTCCGGAGGGAAGGGAAATCCCTCCAGGGATATGCCGGTTTTTGATGCAAGGGCATCGTATCTTTTTAAGAATTTTCCCTGATCCTGCTGCCGGAGAAAATGATCCAGGCTTTCCTGGTTTCTGGCAAAGAGCACCAGCCCTTCGGTTTCAAAATCAAGGCGGTGGACCAGGCCCCCTTCCAAGGTTTTTTTCCCCCGGGGGATTAATACCTCGGGGTATTGCTGTCCGCAGAAATCCAATAATGTTCCCGGTTCACCCTGCCGTAAAGGAGCGGAGTGCATGTTTCCGGGTTTATAAAGGATAATATAGTTCCTGTCTTCCTTCACCAGCAGGGGAATTTCCATAACCGGATTGTATCAAAAAAGAATATGTTTTCAAAGTTGGCAAACCAAGCCTTGCCTTTATTAAAAATAAACAGATAATAAAAATATAATGAAAAAAGAAAAGCGGCCCTACAAACGGGATATACCCTATTTTTTCTCCGGAATTTTTAACAGGTTTTTTATTACCACCCAGATGTTCAGCCTGAACGGTATGGCCAATCATGCGGCGGCCGGGGCGTACGGATTTCTTCTGTCGTCAGCGCCGGCTTTATTAATCATTTCATTTTTTCTGTCCCGGATTCTCAGGTCTTCACCGGAAACCGCGATAGACCTTATTTCCAATATTGATTTTATGAATGGGGCATTTGACGCAAAAAGCTTGATCGAACAATTCCTTTTATCATCCAAACCCGGAATTTCCGGGGTTATTTCGGTTATCAGTATTCTCTGGGCAGCCAGGGTCTTTGCCCTGGCCCTGCTCCGGGGAATCAAAGTTGTTTTTGCCGATACAAACACCGTGAGTCCCCTCAGGGATGTGCTTATCACAGTTATCATTGAACTGGGGGTTATTCTTTTTGCGCTGGTATGGCTTCTTAATTCACAGTTCGCCCTCAGGTTTTATGAAACCCTGGTAACCGGTTTTTCAATTAATCCAAAGGTTATTGACAACCTGGCATTGATCGGCAAATACCTGCCCCTGGCGGGTATGGCTATAATTACGTATTTAATGTTCAGGATTATTCCTCCCCATCCTCCAAAACAAAAAGCGGCTATCCAGGGGACGGTTATTTCGGTGGTGCTTTTTGCTCTGGTTTCTTATGCTCTGCAGTATATACTGGACCCCAGCCGTTACAATTTTCTTTATGGAGCATTGGGAAGCCTCATCATGCTTCTGGCAAATGTTTATTTTTTCTTTATCTTCTTTTTTTATGGAGCCCAATTTTCCTTTGTTATCAATTCCTACGATGCTCTTATGTTTTCCCAGCTGTGCCACACCTTTGAAAAAAAGACAAAAAAATACAACCGGGAACGGATGATCAGGGCATTTGATAAGAGTACATTGAAAAAATATATCCGGCATTATAAAGCCGGGGATATCATTTTCCGGAAGGATGATAAAGGCAGGGACGTTTATTATGTGGTATCCGGTGAAGCCGGGGTATACCTGGATGACCCGGAAAAACAAATTGCCACCATACACCAGGGAGGTTTTTTTGGGGAGATGGAATTTCTTTTGAATGAAAAAAGGAATGCCATGATTATTGCCAAAAAAAATTTAATTGCCCTGCAGATGCCTCCGGCCATGTTTAATGAAATATTAAAAAATGATCCCACCATGGACAGGTGGGTTATTGAGACCCTGTCAAAACAGCTGAAAAATGCCAATACTAATATAGGGAATCTCTAAAAACTTGGTTAGATTTTTAGAGGTTCCCCCGGAGAAACTTTTCTATTTCTTTAATGAAAGAGCCTTTTTCAAAACTCGGTTAGTTTTGAAAAAGGTTTTTGCAGAAAGAATGCTATTTCCTTACCCATAAATAAAATAGTATTCTTTCTGCACTTACATCTAAGGTTGCTTTTTCAAAATTTGACATTTTGAAAAAGCCTCGAAATAAAAAAGTTTCTCCATCTTATATCTAAGGAAAATTTCTAAAAACTGAAGTTTTTAGAAATTCCTTTTATCAATCCCTAGGGAAGTGCCGGGTGATTTTTCTCAATCTTCCGGATCAGATCCCGGAAACGCACCGGCAAGGGAGCCCTGAAGGTATACCATAATCCATCCGGCGGTAGGGAAAGCGAAAGCCGTTTGGCATGGAGCATCAGGGTAAGCCCGGGGAATCCGGGGTCGGTTCCGCCGTACAAGGGGTCGCCCAGGATGGGATGTCCCATATGCTTCAGGTGAACCCTCAGCTGATGGGTCCTCCCGGTTTTTGGCCGGAGCAAAACCAGGGAGTATCCCGGCCACTCTTTGACAACCCTGTAAAAGGTCAGGGCATATTTTCCCTTATCCTGGTGAACCGTAAACTTTTTCCTGTCCCTGGGGTCCCGGGTAATGCAGCTTTCAATTTTTCCTTTTTCCCGGGGCAGTTTTCCCTTGACCAGGGCAGCATAGGTTTTACGGGTTTTCCGCAGCTTGAATTGCTGCGCCAGGTAATCCAGGGTTTCATCATCATAGGCAGCAATGATAACCCCGGAGGTATCCTTATCCAGACGGTGGACAATTCCCGGCCGCGGTCCTTTCCGGTTTTCCCCTTTTTCCAGGCGCCGGAAGTAAAGGGCATTCGCCAGGGTACCCTGATAATTTCCTGCACCGGGGTGAACCACCATCCCCTGGGATTTATTAATTACCACTACCCTTTCATTCTCAAAAATAATGTTCAGGGGAATATCCTCGGGAACCAAATCCGTGTCGATGGTTTCATCCCATTCCAGTTGGATTGAGTCGCCGGGATTCACCATCCGGGACAGTTTTACCGGCTTGCCATTAATCCAGGCCCGGAGGTTTCTGGATTTTACCTGGGAACGGTTAAGCAGTTTAAGGTATTCAGCCACATACCTGTCCAAACGCAGATCCGGGGAAACACCGCTGTCCACGGTTCCTGTATAGGAATTCATTCTTCGGGATTTCCCGGATCGGGTCCTGGTTCGGTTTGGTCCTCCGGTGTATCGATGGGTCTCCGGATAATAATGGGGTCCCCCGGAGGCAGGGCCGCAGCTTTTTTGGCTTCATTTGAGCGTTTAATCCGGATTATGATATGGTCGGTCACGGCAATAAGAATTGAAGCTCCCGCGGCTATTCCCAATGTCATAAGCCGCTGATCCACCGACATTTCCACCGCCCCCGCGGACCGGATAGGCCATGGGGCATACCGGTTATCCCAGCCATGGGTACCCCACCGGTATGTATCCACAGCGATAGTGGAAAAAAGAATTGTAAACGGCAGGGAACCAAAGGCGATAATCTCGCCCCTTCTCAGGTCCTGCACCCAGAGGGGAAATTCCTCCCTGGTAGGCTGGATAGAAGAAGACGAAAGTTCGTTCACTGTTTGGGATATATTCACCGGATACTGGACCTGCTGGATCTGGGGAATCAGGGTCTGGGCATGAAGCGCCAGGGGAAGGAAAAATAGCAATAAACCTGGAACCCGGAATTTCATAACCTGCGTTCTCCAAATATGGCGGTTCCTATCCTGAGAAGGGTTGAACCCTCTTCTATGGCGATTTTAAAATCATTGCTCATGCCCATGGAAAGACAAAACCAGCCGCAGTCCGGGAAGCGCCGCTGGGCTTCCTGCTGGGCCTGAACCAGGGTTCTGAAGGATCTGCGGATCAATTCTTCATCGGTTGTGTATGGAGCCATGGTCATGAGGCCTTCTATCTTTAATTGAGGGAATTGAAGAATTAATTCAACCCCCTTAAAAAGCTGGTCCAGGCCGGGAAATCCCGATTTGGATTCCTCCCCGGTGTGCAGCTCCAAAAGTATCCTTGCGGGTATTTCCCTTTCGCTGGTTATTTTTCCCAATTCAAGGATAAGGGACTCCCGGTCAACGGATTCGATACAATCAAAAAGGGACAGGGCCGGTTTGACCTTGTTCCGCTGCAGGGAACCAATTAAATGCAATTCCGTTCCCGGATGGGTTTGGATGAATGGGGGAAATTTTCCTGATGCTTCCTGGACCCGGTTTTCCCCGAAAAGCCTTATGCCGCCTTCCCAGGCTTCGGATAGTTCCCCGGGGGAATGAAATTTTGAAACCCCCATGAGGCTTATCTCACCGGGATTCCTGCCGATCCTGGCACAGGTTTGATGAATAGTTTCCCGGACTTTTAAAATTGATTCACGGATTGCCACTTAACTTCTCCAGGCTCCGGGCCAATGCGGTAAACTCATCCAGGGTCAGCCGCTCGGCCCTTTCCATGTGGTTTATCCCGCAGGAATCCAGCACCGCCGCGGCTGCATCCTGGGGATGTCCCTTTATTTTTATTATACCAGAAGCTACAAAAGTTTGCAGGTTATTCCGGATAGTTTTTCGCCGGGATGAAAAAAGAGCCCTCACCAGGGGTGTTAATATGGCCGGATATGCATCAAAATCAATATCTTTTTTTAAGTCGAACCGGACCCCCTGGGAATCCACATGGGGTACCGGGTAAAATGATGGTCCCCGGAGTACCATCAGGGGAGTTACGGTATAAGCCATGCCGCAGAGTACCGAAAAGGATGAATAATCCCCGGAACCGGGTTTCGCAGCCATCCTCTGGGCCACCTCTTTCTGGACCGTAACCACCATTCTGGAAAAAAAGCATTTTTTCTCGATAAGATCCGCGATGATGGATGCGCCTATATTGTAGGGCAGATTTCCCAGCAAGTATGGTGCGGCGGGGAGTTCATTTTTCCAGGTTTTAAGTACATCCCCGGCAATTATTTCCAGATTAGGTTCATCCTGGAACAGATCCTGCAGAGCCTCCACAAAGCCCCGGTCAATTTCAAAGGCTTTGACGGAAAGATCCCGGCGGAGCAGTTCCGCGGTCATTGCCCCCAAACCGGGGCCAATTTCCCATACCGGATCCCCGGGACATGCATCCAGGGAATCGGTCAATTTCTTTCTTGCATTAGGGTTGATCAGAAAATTCTGGCCGAATTTTTTCTGCATCCCCATGTGTCTGGTTTCAAGATATTTTTTCAATTCGGCGGGTGAATCATAATTAAGCGAAGGGGGCAAAACGGGTCCTCACATTACGGATTTTCTTGTATACCAGGAAAAGGATCAGGCAAGTCAAAATACAGGTTATCCACAATAACCCGCTGTTTGATACGGCCACCCCAGGAACTTTCCCGGACTCTGATACCAACAGGTCAAGAATATCATAAACGAAATCCAATATCTTTCCAATCAGTCCATTTGCCAGGGGAACCGGCTGGAGGCTAAACCAGATTATGGAAAGTACCATAAAAAGGGTTGAAACAGGAACAATTACTATTCCGGCGAGAATTCCCACGGGTCTGATCATAGAAAAAAAAGTTACCGTTACCGGGGTTGTCACCAAAAATGCCGCCAGGGAAGCGGACAGGGGATTTGCCAGAAAGTCCGGAACCCATCCCTTCAGGAATTCCATGAACACCGGTCCCAATAATAGGATTCCCCCCAGGGCAAGGTAGGATAGCATAAACGAAACGGTGTTTGCCGAAGCGGGATACAAAACCATCTGAATGATGAAAGCCAGGGATAACAGGGAAATCATATTCCGGGGGTAGCCCCTGAGAAGTACCAGTGTTCCCAGGGTAGACATGATAGCTGCCCGGAGCAGTGAAGCCTGGGCTCCCACCAGGAAAACATATCCAATAATCAGCAGCGCCCCTAATACTGTAGCGCCCATGAGTCCCAGGGGTTTTTTCAGAATAAATGCCACCAGGGCAGATATAATTCCCAGGTGCATCCCCGAAAGGGCCAGCACATGGGAACATCCGGCAAATTTATAATTCTCCGCAATCCGGGTATCCAGAAAATCCCGGACACCTAAAAGCAGGGCCAGTGCCAGGCCTCCCCATTTTTTCCCTTCAAAGGAATTAATAATCGCCAACCTGACCCTGGTCCTGGCGGAATGAAGCCATGAGGAATTTTCATACACATGGATTGACCGGGCTTTAAAACGCAGACCCGGATCATTCGGCTGGTTCATGCCGGTGGGAACAATAAAAGAACCATCCGCAAAAATCCTGGTCCCCCTGCCCTGTCCCTTTAGGGAGTTGAATAATTCCTCCGGAAAAAACACCTGTACCGGACCGGATGCATCCGCCCCAAGGCCGGCCTTCCCCCGGGCGGAAATTAATGAAAGGGTAAAAGCCCCTCCGCCCCGGGCTAGCAGATGGGGATCATCCGCCAGGGTTCCGCTTACTCCGGTTACTTTTTCAGGGGGAATACCCGGGGATGTTTTTTTCATTTGAATACTATAAGCAGTGGTTCCAAGAATAATACCGATAACCAGGGAAATAAGGATGATCCGGAATTCCTTCAGCGGGCGGTCCATATCCCGGAAGGAAAAAATAAATTTTCTGAAAAACACGGCTCCGTTAACGGCACAGACCAAACCTGCCATAAGGAACATCAACCCTGAAACATACGGAACCGGATTCCGGTGCAACCCAAAGGAAAGACAGTAAAATCCAAATGCAGCGCCCAGGGCCGCCGCGAAGACAGGAACCTTAAAAGGTTTGTCTACCATTTGAGCTTATTCAAAGCATCCCTGGCTGCATTCTGTACTGTTTCAGGATATGATAAATAACTCACATAAAGCAGATAGTCAAAGGAGATTTTGTCCCCCGTATCGCCCAGGGCATTTATGATTGCGATGGTGATGGCTTCATCAAAATCGCCGGTTCTTTCCATCTGGGAATTCAAAAGACCCAGCTGCAGCGCCAGGTTCTGCGCTGCCTCGGGACTCGCCATGGCCCCCAGGCATTTTATGGCTTCCACCAGCTGTTCCTTGGGAGCTTTCCCGGAGGAATAATCCTCCTGGACCCGGTAAAAGTTCTTTATGGCCAGACCCACCGCCCGGGTCCATTTTAACTTGGTGAGCTGCCTGACCGAGGCATACCGCAGTTCCGTCAGGACCGCTTCCCCCTCGGTATTAAAAAATGATGGTTCCATGGTTACCGTGAGCGCAGTTTCCGCCAGTTCACCTAAATCATCGGAGCTGAGTTTTTCCGTCCTGAGCCCCGCATTAAAAGCAGCCAGTTTTTCCTTGGGAGGATTATTTTTTATTACGGTTATGAGGAACATCTTGTAATCACCCTGAAGCGAAGACATGGCTTTGGCGGCTTCCTGGGTTATATATTCGGGATACCCCGCAATCATGGCCGAAAAAAGAACCGGAAAGGATCCGCCGTCCCCAAGGTTTCCCAGGGCGGATATGCCCGCTGAAAGGGTTGGATAATCCGGTACCATCCCTGAACGGTACAGGTTATTCTGATTGGCCAGGTACTGGTTCAGGTTATCCACCACCACCGGGCTGCCCTTTCCTAAAACGGCCAGTCCCTTCAGGGCTTCCACCCTGGTTACCGAATCCTTATAGGTGAGGAATATTTTCCAGAGCAGATCCGTTCCGGATTTATACCCGGTCTGGCCAATCCCCCGGGATGCAATGACCGTCAGATTTATCATATCAGGATCATCCTGGAGGATATCCGCATACTGAAGGACAAAGGTCAGGGCAAATTCATAAAGGGGCCCCATAAAATCGGATGCTTTTTCATCGGTGGAAGCATCCCTTAAAATCCCCGCCTTGGAAGCCAGATTGGATCTGACAAAATTCCGTTTATACGATGTTAAGATGGGTTCCTTGTCCTGGGCAGATACTATATTTATTCCGATAAGGCTTAATAAGATTAAACAAAAAAGGCTTTTCTTATAAATCATGTCTGTCTCCTATAGGTAGTAAGGCATCGCCGTTGATTTCGCTTGGGTCAATATGGGAATCTTCATCATCCAGTCCGCTGAAAGGAGCCAGATAATCCTGATTTTCCTGGACTCCAAAAACTTCCCCCAGAATCCGGTTTCTTGCCGCCAGGGGAAGGGGGTCCGCTTCGATATGAAGGGTGGACCGGTTTTCATTCTCAGTATAATCCACCGACTTGACCGTACCGTTCATACTGATGGGGGTCTCATCCAGGGCAAACTGTATTTTTAACCGCAGCCCGGGTTTTGCCTTTCCCCCGACTATTATAGCACACCCGCTTTCCGACAGGTCCGACAGGACGCATTTTAAACCGGGAACCTTTTCCGGCCCGTCGCTGAGCTCCCCGCCCTTGGGAAGGTACAAAAAGGCGGGCTTTTCCATTTTTACCCTGATGGAATTCCGCTTCTGGGTCCGGAAAAGGGAATCGCTGTGGGAAATCTGCAGGGCATGGTATCCCCGGGAAAACACCTCATCCAGCACCATCGAGTCAAACACATACCCCGCATCGTCCCTGCGCCAGAAATAAATTGACACCTTCAGTCCGTTCCAGGTAAAACTGGCGGGAATTAAATTTCCCGAGGGCCTTAAAATGGTCATATACTGGGAAGTATTTTTGATTACCCTGGAAGGAAACACGCCGGTCCCTTCAGCCAGGATCCGGATAGGCTGGCCTTCCTCAAGATTCCGGGAGGAAGTCAGGCCTTTTTTATACTGGGGTTTTTCAAACTCAATTTTCTTCCGGTATTCGTAAAGTTTGGAAATAAAATCCTGGGTCCCCTGGTGCTTATCCTCTCCGGAGATCCGGGTATTTTTTACGAGGGTACTGATACATTTATCCAATTGATTCTGGGACCAAAAAAGAATTGAAGGATCTTCCAGGTTATTTTTTACCGCCAGCTGCCGGAGCAGCTCAATTTCCCTGAAACTAAACCCCGCGTCCTTGCCTTTGGCAAAAAACTGAATCCAGGAAGACTTTTTGGATGTATCCTTTGGTTTTTGAGATAAAAATATGACTAAAAAAAATATCCCAAATACCAGTACAGTACTTAATAAAATGGGTAAAAACACTGTTCCGGTACCTCCGCAAAAAGGGATATTTTTACAAATCCAATACTTAATTAGGCAGAACCATTTTCAAAACCCGGTTAGTTTTGAAAATACCTCGTATATTATACATTATTATCGGAAAAAATCTAATCCCCCTATCCTACACAACAAAAATATATAAAAAAGTGGATAGAGGCTTTTTCAAAATGTCAAATTTTGAAAAAGCAACCTTAGATGTAAGTGCAGAAAAAATACTATTTTATTTATGGGTAAGGAAATAGCATTCTTTCTGCAAAAGCCTTTTTCAAAACTAACCGAGTTTTGAAAAAGGCTCGATATATAAAAATATAGCCACATTTTTATATATTCCCAAAATTCCGTACAATTTCCGCTATTGAAAGCACCTTTTGCAGCCTGCACTGCAAAAATGCGGGACTTGTTTGATAACCAGCTAGAGCCGGTACTCCGGCTAATTACCGAACAAGTCTTTTTATGGTATGATATTTGATAATGAAAATACTCATGGAACCGCTGATTATCTTTATGGTGGTTTACCTGCCGGGGGTCTACTATTCCCTGACGAATTTGTCCTGGAATGGTATTCAATTTTATTCCTTTAATCTTAACCAGGAATTGTCCCGGGTGATAATCCACGATATCCCCGGCCTTTGCCTGATCTGGTACTTTTTATTAAAGGAACCTCTCCGGTCTGAATTAACGGGATTAAAACCCCATAAAAAAGATTTTTTTCAGGCAGCAAAGGTTGTTCTGGGGCTGCTGGTTATCGGTTCCGGGGTCAGTATTATTATTAATTCCATTTTTCATTTTGATAACCAGGGGATTATTATTCCCGGCGTATTTTCCTGGGTGGTCATTGGGGTCAGCTGTATCGTCACCGGCTATATGGAAGAAAGCTATTTCAGGGTTTACCTGTTTAAACATCTGACCCTTTCGGGTATTTCCAGGAATGCGGCGGTTATAGCCTCCTGTGTATTATTCTGCATCTGCCATGTGTACCAGGGTCCGGTGGGCCTGGTGACAGCAGGATTCGCGGGGCTGTTTTTATCGTATATGTATATAAAAAGCGGGAGTATCCACGGAATAGCCCTGGGGCATGGAATGTATAATCTTATAAGTTATATAATTGCCCAAAGGTTCGGCCTTTCCTGATTGGAAGGCTGTTGGGGTTCATACACGATGCTGACATCACAACGAAGATACCTCTCGAGGCGCTGCCCCGGGGTTCTTCATTCTGTATTTTTCCCAGGGGTTATTCGATGGGTAAATTATGCTGTTTTAGGAAGGACAGCTTATCCCAGTATCCCCGCTGAAACATTATTTTATCATTTTGAATGTGGAAAAAACCGCAGCCCCGCAGTCCCAGGGGATCCTTCCATTCGAGGATAGCCCATTCACCATCCTGGAAGATATTTTCCGGGATACAGACCATCTCGGCTGCGGCAAATTCCCGGCGGAACATTTCACGGATGGCTTCCTGTCCCCGGACCGGCTCATTGGCGACCTGGTGGTTGACCGCATCACCCGCATATAAAGATGCCAGGGTATCCGGATCACCATCATTAAAGGCCTGAATCCATTGTTTAAGTATTTCCCTGGGTTCCATATCATCTCCTGTTACATTTATCGAACAAGTCCATTATTAACCTGGTATGCCGAAATTGTACAGGGATTTTACCGTATTTTTGTTTTTTGTGGTGCAAAATCCCCGACGGGTGGTGTTAAGACATTAGGGCACCTCTAAAAACTCGGTCAGATTTTTAGAGGTGCCCCCGGAGAAATTTTTATTTCCTTATCCTTTAACGAAATAAAAAGTTTCTCCATGGTAAATCTAGGGAAAACTTCTAAAAACTTCAGTTTTTAGAAGTTCTCATTAATGAATTTTGATATATTTATAGGCAGGAAGTTATGAGTATGAAGCGTTTTTTTTTAATCATCATTATTTGTATTTTTATCATTGTTCCGGGATTTTCGGACAGCGTATTCAAGTTGGACCTTACCAAGGATATCATTATAGGTTCCGCGGCCCTGGGACTGACCATTCCATCCTTGATCCTGTCCCCTTCCCCGGGAACCCACACCCCCGAGGATGATATAAACGCCCTGGACCGGCGGTTCATGTATGACTGGAATAAACCCCTGGATACGGCCAGCACCGTGATAGGTATAGGAATGCTGGTGCTGCCGGCGATTTCGGTGATTGACAACATTAAGGATTTCAAAGTCCTGGGCACGTATGGTGTGATGTACGCCGAAGCTTTTTTGCTTACCCTGTCCACCAAGGAACTGCTGAAGGATCTTATTCCCAGGGACAGGCCCTATACGTATTTTGGTCCAATACCCTCAGGCGAGGGAGATGATTATTATAAAAGTTTTCCCTCGGGGCATACATCCTATGCCTTTCTCGGAGCGGGTTTTTTATCCGCCACATTCCTGCTGGAATATCCCGATTCAAAATGGAAAATTCCCGTGGTAGCCGGGAGCTACACCCTGGCGGCAGCGGTGGGACTCATGAGGATTTTTTCGGGCAGCCACTTTGTGACGGATGTGCTGGCCGGCGCAGCCATTGGTTCATTGTATGGCTGGGGAATTCCTCTTTTACACTGGGAACGGAAAAAGGATGATTCCGTAACATTGACCCCTCTGCCCACGGGTTTTATGGTTTCATTTAAATTTTAAAGGGTTTCCAGAAGAAAGATTCTTTTTCACGGGTCCCTTCGAGAGCCTCAGGGACCGGGATCCCCGGTGATTGAGGCTCCCGAAATCACCTGCGACAATAAAGTCCCTTTTCACTGGTCCCTTCGATGCTTCGAGAGCCTCAAACAAGGGGCATCAGGGACCGGGATTGCCCCTAAAACTATACTTTAAATGACCCTATGGTTTTTTCCATAATCTGGATATTATTGTGGGTTTCCTTTGCCAGGGAAAGCACATTCTCCGCTGCGGAATTTACTTCCTTGGCATTGTCCCCCATAACAACAATCTTACCCTGAATGGCAGTTACGATTCCGGTGAGTTCGTTCATCTCAGCCTTAACCCGGTTCATGCCGCCGCCCAGGTCCGTGGAAGTAACCTGTACTTCCTTGGAAGAACCGTTGATCACCGACAGGGACTGCAGTATTTGCCCTGAGGCGGACCGCTGTTCTTCCATGGCACTATCAATTTCCGAAATAAGATGGTCGGTCACGGAAATCTGTGCGGACACCTTCTTAAATGCTTCCTGGGATTCGGATGAGGATTTAACCGTATCATTTATCGATTCGGTAATGGCTTTTAATTCCTTTTTGATGGATACGGATTGTTCCCGGGAATTCTCAGCCAGCTTCCTGATCTCATCGGCCACCACGGAGAATCCCGATCCTGCGCTTCCCGCATGGGCAGCTTCAATGGCCGCATTCATGGCCAGCAGGTTGGTCTGGTTGGCAATATTTGCAATGATACTATTGGCTTCAATTAAAAGTTCGGATTGGGTCATGATGTGTTTAACCTTGGTATCCACCGCAGCCTGTTTCCCCATTCCCGAATCGGTAACATCCACCAGTTCCTGGAACTGGCCTTTCATCTTCTGGATTGACCGGGTCACCGAATCAATATTGCCTATCATTTCTTCGATCATTGCGGATGCATCGATGATTGACCGGGACTGGTTCTGGATAAGCCCATCCAGCCTGGAAATGATTTCCACCGCATTTCCCAGCACATCATTGGTCCGCTGAAGGGAAAGGGACTGGCTTTCGGTCTGGTTCCGGATGTCCGTAGCAACCGTCATGATCCCCGAATTTGCTTCCACGGATTCCTCGGCGTGGCTGCTCAGGCTTAACCCTATTTCCTGGAGCGCCGCCTGGGCTTCTTTTATCTTAAGTACCAGGTCACGCTGAAGACCGATAAATACATTGATATCGTTGATTATCACCCCCAGCTCATCCCCCTTCCTTTTTATGGGAATCCTGAAGGTCAGATCAGCTTCATTGGAAATAAGGTTTTTAGTAGCCTTTGAAGCGGCATCCAGGGGAACCATCACAATTTTCCTGAACATCAAAGCAAACCCGCCGAAGAGCAGTACCATTCCCCCCAGCAGCAGAGGAATAACAACCCGGTTGAGAACATTCACAATTTCGTACACCGAAGATATGGGCATTCCCAAGGAGAGAATACCTATGATTTTTTCCTGGCTGTCAAAAAAAGGAGTATGGATGGCATAGTACTCTTCACCATAGGATTTATACCTTCCCACAAAATCCCTTCCCTGGTCGAGGACCGTATCGGCAATCTCCGGGACCGCGGTGACTTCTCCGGAAACACCGGGAGCAGCGGAAGCTCCCGAAACGGTATCACTGCCGGTCTGGGGAGGGCCGGAAAGGGAAGCCGAAGAAGATGCATCAACCCCAGCCGGTGCGGTAATGGTAGTACCCAGGCGGATGTTACCCTGGTAGATTTCCACTTCACACTGGGTAATCCGTTTTATATTTTCCAGAACCCGGGGGGATGCCATGCTGTATTTCAGCATGGCATAACCAAGAAGATCACCCTCATAAAAAACCGGAGCTATCCCAACAATTTCGATAGTTTTGTCCAATGAATAAATCCCGGTGACCCTTTCACTTCCCCTGGTCCGGGAAATAAACGTACTAATATGGTTGCCGGCACTGGTGGCTGCACTGCTTTCATTTATGATGATAACACCCTGGGGATCGGTAAGAATGATCCCGTCCGTATCCAGGGCGTTTAATAAATAACCCGCCTGGTCCTGGGTAGTAAAAGACCAGGGATCCAGAAACATGGAAATAGCCCCCTGTCCTTCGGAAAACCAGATCAGTTTCCGGTCCAGAAGCTGGGTATAATCCTCAATTATATCAGTTACCTTGCGGGTGTCCTCTTTCAATTCACCTTCATAGGATCGCATGGAAGTCATCAGGGTGAAAAAATTTACCGCCCCGATAATTATTCCAATAAAAAGTAAAAACATAACAAGCAAAGGGATAATTAGCTGCAGACTGAGACTCATTGAACGGTTAGATTTAGACATAATTTTTTCCTAAGTGATTTATTCGCAAGTGGGTTTAATACCTTCTGCACGCTCCCGCGTGCGAGGCCCTGCGGCGTTCTTAAAATCCTGTAAATTGAAAATTGTATGGGTATTAAACCCATATAACATCCATATCTTACAGAACCAACAAACCTCGCTGCTCTGCCTCGCACGTGAAAGCGTGCAGAAGGTTTTTGATGTAAGAGCTGGAAGTATTTTTTAAATCCCTCCACTAACGATACTTTAATAATAATACATTTTTTCCGCATAACTTTGCAATAACTGTCTAAAATGAAGAACACGAGGCAGAGCCTCGGGATTCTTCGTTGTGGAGGAAATTATTATACAGGCTGAAGGGTCATTCCCCATACAAACGTTTCAACCTTCATCCAGGGCGTTAAAAAATCAACCGATCCTAGTATCGTGTATGAACCCCAACAGCCCTCCAATCAAAAATATTCCTGAAAAAATGACTAAAACGGTATATTTTCATCAGGATTTATGATTTACTTTGAAAAGAGACGGGAAAAAAAATAAAATTAGGGTATAATTAATACATTGGAGGGTGTTTTATATATTATTCCATAAAACGCTTCCTGGGAATCAAAAAATAATTGAAGGGGTTAGTTAGATTTATCCGGTCCGGAATTAAGAAATTCCGGATTTTGTGATTTCGATACCATGGGGAACAAAAAACTTCCATTTTTTGTTTATCATTTAATCTTACGTTACGAGTAATAAATGAAAAAAGTAATTCCATTTTTATGTATTTTGGTCTGTTTTATATCCTTTTCCTGCAACAATGCATTGCTCCCTTCCCCGGTAATTAAATCCGGTTCAGGCGGAGACAGCGGAGGGTCCCCATCCGGCAGTGGTCAATGGGGAGCTCCGGCAAACCCCAAGGCCAGCCATGGGTATAAGCGGAAAATTACACTTTCCTGGGATTCTGTCAAAAATGCAGAACGGTACCTGATTTACAAATCCGACTCGCCCCTTTCCGACTTTGTCCAGTGCGCTGAAACCGCGGACAGTTCCACCTCATTCACCTTCAGTGTTTCCGACGGGACCAGCCTTTATTATAAGGTAGCGGCTGTAAACAGGATTGGTGAAACCAGTCCCATGAGTTTTTATGTCCGGGGTACAAGCCTCGCCCAGCCGGTAATCAGTGATGTCCAGGAATCCCAGGATGTTATCGGGGCGGCTGTGGTATACTGGTATATGAATAACGCGGAAACTTCCACATACCAGAGGGAAGTCCGGTACACCGTTTACTGTTTTGAAGGTAATACAGAAAAATCCCGGGTGCTGGTGGACGGGTCCGCTTCCGAAAAGACCGAAGCTGTTTTTTATAATTTATCCCCCAGTACTAATTATTCCTATCAGGTTGAGGCTTATAACGTCAGCGACCAGAATGCCGCCACAATCAGTGAAAAAATGGATGCTGCCACCGCCAGAAGACTGCGCCCCAGCGCCGTATACAACCTTCAGGCCGGCAGGGGAACCGATAAGAATTCCATAACCCTTTCATTTATACTGCCGGATATGACCGATGTTTCCGTGGGCAACAATACCTATGAGCAGCATCCTATATACTTTGAAATTTCCCGGAAAAAAGCCGGAACCCAGGATTCCTTTGAAATTGTATGTCCCTACTTCGGGGTGGATTCCGTAAAAGCCGCATCCAAGGGCGAAAAGGCTCAAACCTTTGCGGCCTATTTCCCCGGGACTATGGTATCCTGGTCGGATACTACCATCACCGACGCCAACCGGGGTGTGGAATACGAATACAAAGTTCAATCTTATGTGGATAACATAAACCGTATTATTTCTTCGAATTCTTCTGTGGCCTATGCCACAGGATGGGCCATGTCAAAACCGTCGATTGGGTTCCAGACAACCCGGTACACCCTGAGCGGGGACCAGTCGGCATACGTCAGCGCCATCCTGCCCTTAACCTTCAGCCATAACACCAAGGGGATTAATTATACCTATAATCTCACGGAAACCATTGACCCCCTTCCGTATCCCCATGCAAATAACCCGGACGGCCAGATCACCAATTCCTACACCAATAAAGATGGAAACTGGGTCAGCAATTATGCTGCGGAAATCGATTTGACCCGGAAAACAACCCAAACATCCAAGGGAAGAGGTTTTTACTCATACCAGCTGACGGTTCTTCTGAACGGCAGCGAAATAGAAACGGTAAACACTATCGGATCAAGACTGATATCCGAGGATACGGAAACCGTCAAAGTGGAAAACTTTAATGTCGAGGACGGATACCCGGACAAATTTATTATTTCCTGGGACAGGGATTCAAATAAAAAATACTTCCTCAAATTTTCATCCACCGGGAGTGCACCCTGGCAGGATATTAAAACCTTTGATTTTGATCCTTCGGCAAATGGCGGTACGTTTAAATACACCCACATTTCAGGAAACGGTGTATCAGGCTACTTCTCGATTTATGCGGAAAATGATATCGGAAAAACCAGCGACACCGTAGTTACGGATAAAAAATCATCCATGACCGTACCTTCCCTTTCCGGTTCCGGTGCGGATTCCTATAAGGAGATAACCCTTGAATGGAACCCGGTGGAAAAAGCCGATTTTTACCGGGTGGAATACACCTACTCCACCGCCGCCTATGCCCGGACCATTATGATTGATGCATCCACCCTGTCCCCCAACAGTTTTGATCTGTATTCCTACAAATTTACTCCCTATGATTATGACAACGCCCAGGTAGCGGGCGCGCCAGTTTCAATCAGGATTGATGCATTAAATAAGGCCAGGGAACTTATCAACGGTGACAATGTGGAAGTAAAGACCACCTCAAACACCATCATCGCATCCCTGGTTGGTCCCGCCCGGACCAACCCAAGGGTAAATGCCAATTATGAAACCAGTAAAATTATCCTCAGCTGGGACCAGGTATCCGGTGCTTCGGGATACTATATTCTGCGGCGTTACGAAAAAAAGGCCAACAATACGTCGATCATGGGAAACCCGGTTCTCTACTACGTGGACATCAATGATTTAAGCAAGGTCAAGGGAAAGGATTTAATGAGTGACAGCTATGGTACTCCTGTGGATACCTACGAAGTATTTGCCGACCTCAGCTATTCCTTAGGGAAATTCTCCCTGACGGATAATTATGTCAGCGACACCGTATTTAATGCCCAGAAGACCAGGTACAGCGCATCATATATTGAAGAACAGAACGAACTGGCCTGGGGAAATCCCTATCATTATTACGTGATTCCGGTGCTCAGCGAAGATCACAGGCCGTCCCTGGACGGCGGGTATATTAAAACCAGCTCCATAAGTTACAGAAACCATTCAACCCTGGAACGTAAGGGATATACCACTGGTTTTGCCGTGGATATTTCCGCCACCAAAGGGACCGGATCATCCGGTTCTGCGGAGGGCTTCCCCATCAATGATATTATAAACATCACCTGGAACAGGCCTTCCCACATTTCCGGCACCGGGATAACCTATGATATTTACCGGAGAAAAGACGGCGATACCGGATCATGGATAAAACTGAACAGCGTTCCCCTGGAAGACACCTTCTATGCTGATAAGAACGGAACCCAGAATCCCCCCGCAAAAGGTATAGCCTATGAATACCTGGTTAAAATGCTTCTTAACGGCAGCGCCCTTAACCCCTATGACAATGCACGGTATGTGACATCCCTCCGGAATTTCATGGATGATCATAATACCTCCGAATCGAGGAACAAGGGATTTATCCTGCAGAACCCAAAGATTATCTCCGCCTCCCGGACCGAACTGGGGAATGCTTCCAGCGGATACTATGAACTGGTTAAGTGGTATGCATCCGGTGTTGAGGGAAACTCCCACAACCGGGGTGTAAGCGGCTATGAAATCCAGGTACTGAACAAGAACCTGGGCAGCAGCTGGATAACCCTGATGCAGGTGCCGATGACCGCCGCCAACGATGCGTACAACTTTGAAGCCCAGGCGGCGAATACCAATAACCTGCTTAAGGTTTTAAGGGATTATAAACATTATTTCCGGATCAGGGCGTACGCCGTGGATTACAGGAACGACGGGGAAACAATCATTTACAGTGAATTCCCAGGTTATACCTGGCAGGACAGCATGGACACGGATTATATCACCTGGGGAGCCAGGCAGATTACCCCCGAAGAATTTGCCAAAGCCGCTTCTCTGGCTATGAGCATTGGGCTTAAACAGATAAACAGCACAGCCTGGAACACGGGATTCTTCACCAGGAACAAGGATGCGGATTCACCCGGATCAGGGAATATCTATGCGGAAAGCAACTTTGGTGTTACCGACTGGACCTTCAAGTTTACCAATTATAAACCGCCCCTGGCCACAAAGGGAGGCACCAATGTAACATTGATGACCCTCAATGGAACCCTGAAGGCGGCAACCAATCTGACCAACCAGTATCCCAGAAGGTACAACAACAACGGAAGCTATATTACGGTTACCGGTCCCTCGGGGCTGGGTATGTATTCCGGTCTGATTAAATTCGACGGCTTGACCAAAACATCCACCGGAGGGGCGTACGTGAAATATCCTTCCACTGCAGCGGAACAGCAATTCGGCAATGGGGTTACCCCGTTCCCCTATTACAGCTATGAGTATTTGAATGATGAAGGCGACTGGCAGTAGGTTTAATATGAAAAAAAGAAACGGATATTTACTTTGCAGCATTATGGTTATCTCCCTGTTCTTTACGGCTTGTTCCGATCTTTTTCAGGGAAAAGTTGCCATGCCGACAAAACAGAACGGTTCCCTGGAAGACCTCTTTTATAAACCTGATGAAATTGTAAAATTGTCTGCCCCAACCCAGTTTTATGTTTCCAACGGATATTCATCCTCGTTAATTGTATTAAACTGGGACGGTGTTAAAGGGGCATCATCCTACCTGATTGAACGGGCGGTGATGAAACCCATTGTTTCCGGCAGCGGAGTGGTCACCTATGATAATCCCAGGGATGAGGATTTTGATGTTATTGAACAGTTTTGTTATTCAATAAAATATACCGATAACATCTTTAAGAGCAGCACCCCGGTATACTCATCGCCGGAATACAATTACAGGTACTATTACCGGGTAACCGCAGAGAATATCGGGAAACGGTATGATTCCAGTGATCCCACCGGCATTCTCCCGGGAACCCTTTTAGGATGCCCCCAGATGGTAAAGGCCAGCATGGGCATGTCCGACACGGTTATTACGGTTCAATGGAACAAAACCAACTATGCAAACAGGTACAATATATA
Organism: Treponemataceae bacterium; assembly: GCA_031549725.1. Lineage (GTDB taxonomy): Bacteria > Spirochaetota > Spirochaetia > Treponematales > Breznakiellaceae > UBA937. Next base: position 7,289 of record JAVBPH010000060.1, on the reverse strand, counting down.
CAGGTCCGATTCCCCGGAGGTCCTTCCCAGCAACCCGCTGACCACGGTAACCGGCAACATGACACAGTACAGTAATACCATCCCGGCCAGGGACCAGGGAAAGGAGTACTATTATTTTGTGGAAGCCGTTAATTCCAGCGGGGCAAAAAGCGTTTCCAGCAACTGGGCCATGGGATATACCCTGACCAGCGGCGCTCCATCAAAACCGGAAAACCTCAGGTTTGCCGCTAATTCCGGCCGGGGGGACTCAACCACCGAAATCAAAATTGAATGGGATCCGGGTGATGCCGAAACATACTATGCGGTATTCCGGTCAAGCAGCGCCGATTCTTCCCTGACCAGACTGACCAGTAATACTTCCACTCCTGCATATACCGACAACAGCAGCCTTAAACCAGGTATATATTACTATTACTATGTGCAGGCCATAAAAAAGAACGACCAGGACGTGGAAGAAAAAAGCCAGCTTTCGGATGAACTGGAAGGGTTTATCCTCAGTCCTCCCATGACAGTTTTTGCAAAAAAGAACGAGAATCTTTCCATATCCCTGATCTGGGTTCCTGCCATTGGAAGCGAAACAGAACAACTGCATTATTCATATAGTATCTGCGGAAGCAATAATCTGAATGGATTGTTCACTCCCTTTGACAGCGCCGGTTCCAGTGTTGAAGCAGACGGATATATCCATGCAAATAATATTTCCAGTGATTATGAGTTTTACAAAATAATCACCGTAAAGGATACGGTTCAAAGTAATCCCAGCGATCCCGTGGCAGCTCCCCCGGACAAGGCGGAATCTGTGCAGGCGACAAAGGCGGCGAACCTGGCCGGACAAACCGCAAACAGTTCCGGGGTGTATCCCGTACGGATCAACTGGTCAAAACCAAGCACGGACAACCCCGCGGGATACCATATATACCGATCCACCAGTGAGGATTCGGGATTCAGAAAAATCACCGAAGACCCTGTCCCCGCATCAGCCGGATCCGGGGGACAGTTCACCTATTTTGATATAAATGATACCGCCAAGGTTGGGAAAATGTATTATTACCGGGTGTTATCGGTTAACAGCCTGGGCCAGGGGGATGCCTTCACGAACAGTGAAGCCGGTTATGGGGCTTTGACCCATGAACAGTACTACCTGGAATACAACAAAACCATAAAATCTTCCCATAAAAAGCTGACCCTGATGAATAAATCGGGAAGCACGGACAAGCTGGGTACCGAAACAAAAAGCGGAACCATCGGCGGGACCGTTTACTATAATGCAAAAATTTCAGGTCTTGGGGCTGCAATCACCATGGAATATACCAACTACGCTGATTTTTATATCGACGGAGACAGCACCAAGGGTGTTTCTTTTTCGGTTTCCGGAAATACCAACACCAGTGCTTCCATGGATCAAAGCGGGTCCATGAGCGGAACCATGACGGCCGCGGGGATGTATCCTGGAAAAGTATATTACGGAAATATTTCAATTAAAGGCGGCGTTGCCGCGGGCGGTACCTACGGAGTTGAACCGGATGGTTTTGGCCGGGCAGAAGTCAGTTTTACATTGGGGAACAGATAAATGAAAAAAAACATAAGAACTTTTTTAATATTTTGCGGGATGTTTTTACTGCTGGGTGGTTTTTTAATGTCCTGCAACCAGCCGGTTCCTCTCTACGGAACCTGGGCGGACAACCGGGGAGACCGGTTAACCTTTTCCAGTGACGGAACCTTTGTGGCGGCTATAAATGACCCGCTGCTGGGGTCTACCTTTTACAATGGCGATTTTGTGGTACTTTTAAATTCCCTGTCCTTCAACTGGTCCGACGGAACCCAGATTGTCTCAGAATGGGATATCCGGGGAAATATCCTTTATATCAACTGGACCAATTCGGATGGGGATACCATTCCCTTATCGTTGTACAAAGTATCAAATTAGGGCTTTACATGAAACGACTTTTAATAATTACAGCCTTTGCTCTTTTTTGCACGGTTCCCGGTTTTTCCCAGGCGGGTGATATAACCAGGTTATCCATCAGTTCCGATACAGAAGGGGACATATACAAGGATTTTCCGGAAATAAAATCAAAACCTTCGGTGGTATTCAACGAAGGGCTGGCTTCCGCATGGGTGACCAGGATCGTATACCAGGAAGACCGGAGCAATTTTGTGTTCAAAGATTTTTTGGCCGGGGCATATTTCAGTTTAAAAACCGTTAATATGCAGCCGCTGAACAGCATGGTAAGATTGGCTGTATATTATCCTTTTACATCCACATTCAACGATTTTCCCCAGCAAAAAGTAAAGGTCATTCAATACGGAATAGATCTCTTTGCGGGGGTGGATTTTGAGCTCAACATGTGGGAATATGTCAGGTTTAATATTTCCCCGGGCTTTCATTTTTTATACCAGACGGCGGACAGATGGGATTATATAAACCTCGGAGCAGCCGCTTTAGTGGGGGTTGAACTGCCCGTATCCCGGCGCTGGACAATTCTTATAAATGGCATTGCGTCCCTGGACAGCGGCAATTTCGGGAATAATAAGACCGTTGAACCGTATGACATGGTATATCAGTATCAGCTTGATATTGGGGTTCGTTACAGCAAAAAAACCCCAAATAAATATTCATATATTAAACCAAAGGCCTGAAATCCAAATTATGAAACACTATAAATATCTTTTTTTCTTTTTGTTCCTGGGAATATTATCCTGTACCTCCGTTCCCAGCCGGGAATCAACAGTAAAGGATGATGAGGTTATCCGTGAAAATTTTGAACAGGTAAAGGACAGACTGGAGGAGGTTGAAGTCCCCATTGATATAGAAGACCTGCCGGTTTCTTCCTTCGGTGAAATCTGGGCATACCTTCTGAGCGGCAGGGAAACCACCTTCCAGGATTCCTTTCCCATTTCCGATCTGGGGTATTTTGGTGCGGAGGTTGATACCTACGGAAAACTTATTGGCGTTCCGGATCCCGGAAAGATCACCGGCTTTAAAGGCCGGATTCATATGGTTGTAACCTGCAATAGCCGTTCGCTTACCCATTTTGTCCTGGAACCGGGGAGCAAAGTCAGGAAACAACTCGTTGAAGACCTGATCGCCGCCGCAGGCCGTTATGACGGTCTGCAGATCGATTTTGAACTGGTCCCAGAAAAGGACGGCGAAAACTTCAGGTCATTCCTGCAGGAGCTGCGGAACGGCCTGAAAAACAAGATGTTTACCATTGCCCTCCCTGCCCGGATAAGAACCTTAAAAGACGATGTATATGATTATGAAAAAATAGCCCCTCTGGTGGATAAAATCCTGGTCATGGCCTATGATGAACACTGGTCAAACAGCAAACCCGGCCCCATAGCATCTATTAATTGGTGCAATTCCGTGGCCAGGTATTCCGCCGGGGTAATCGATCCCAATAAACTCATTATGGGTCTTCCATTTTATGGACGTACCTGGGGTGATTTTACCACCAATAAGGCCTATCTCCATTCGGGCATACAAAGAATCAAACAGGAGAATAATATCAGATCCGTGGACAGGCTTGACGGGGTTCCATATTTTTCATTCCAGATGCCTGTAACCATAACGGTTTACTATGAGGATAATGTTTCCCTTTCCGCCAGGATGGAATTGTATAAATCCCTGGGGATAAAAGCTATTGGGTTCTGGTGCCTGGGTCAGGAATCACCCACATTCTGGAACTTTTTAAATCTGGAAAGTCAGTAATTTATCCAGAGTTGCTAGATAACACCAAAACTGTTGACGACTTTTTTGATTAAGTATATACTATATATTAGGCACAGATGATTTGCATTATAATGCAAATCTATTCAACTAAAGCCCCTGCGGGGTTCAGTCTTAAAGTCCTTTAAGACTGGGGGCATAATGTTTTATACTAAATTTAACCATTACAATTTTGCCCAATAGTTGTTTTATCCGAAGGGGTAGGATATTTCGTTAATGAAACGGAACATTGCCATTAGGCCAAATTTTTAGTCAATAATACAGCTGATTGGAGGGCTGTAAAAATGGTTGGAAATATTCTCTATTTTGCTAAAATTTCTCCAATTATCGGGGAATTGCTGGTAAAATATGACACACCTAAAATATACTCTCTTGATCCTTCAGTTGATATTGAAAAAATAGCCAGGCATTGCGGAGTCAAAAGGATTGAATCTGTTCCTCCAGAAGAAGTTGAGGGAACACATGCCATTTTTGAAAATGGAGTTCTCAAAATAAACCGTGAAGACCCAAAAGGAAAGCAATTATTTGCTATTGCCCATGAAATCGGACATTTGAAACTTGATCATATTGATACTAGTGTAGAATACAAAGCGGCTAGACATGGCAATAGCGGAATTTTAAAACTTTTAGAAAATGATTTGGAGACCGGATTAATCCGGCCTGAAACATTATTATATATAGCAAATGAAGAATCCGCGGACTATTTTGCTGCTAATCTTTTGGTACCCATCGATCGATTTCTTTTATGGGAAGACAAATCTGATATTGAAATAGCAGAAGCTTTTAAAGTTGAAGTAAAATGCATTGAAAAGAGAAGAAAGGAAATTGTACGAGACCTAGCTGAACTGGAACCAGGTAAGACTATTGCATTCAACTCCTGATTTAGGTAAAAAATCGACAACTAATTCTTATTTTAGGGTGTATTTTAAGATTGAACCCGGATCATGATGAACAGATACGTTCCGATTTTATTCAATATCTTTCTCAACTCAAAAATACTGATTTTATTATAGATAAAGACGCAGAAAGAAATATTATAGGTTTTATTTTATCCCGCGGAGGCGTCGATCTTAAAAATATGATTGCTTATTTTCAATCGGAAATAAAACTTCTTATCAAAGGATTTTGTATTAAACCTGATAATAGATTAATAAACGCAATCCCAGCGGGATATTATATTTCTTATCCAATTAGTTCAAATCAACGATCAATGCCAAACTTTTCAAATCTATTGATGAATATTTATTTTCTAAGAGAAAATAATAAAATTCATATTTATAATTTTGAAATTTCTGATATAAAAAAACCTTCTTTAGGCATCAAAGAACTTTTTAAATGAAATGAGCCAATTTCAAAACAACAAAAATCCCGTTAAACCGTTGTATATCACCGGTATGATGCATGCAATATACCGGATTTATATACCTTAACCCATTTTCATTTTAATTCAAAATCCAACTTCCCCCGCTCCACACCATTGACAATAAGCGTAACCGAATGGATTCCGGGGTAGTGTTTCCTTGTGCTTAAATTCGCGAAGGAATGATTCTTAGTATAAAACTTCTTCTCATTCTTTTTTAATGAAATTTCCGAGATTTGAAATATTTTTCTATTTCTTTTCCCGTTGGCCTTCACATAGTCAATTCCATATTCCAGTCTTACCTTAACAGATTCCTTTACTTCAACCGAAAATGAAAAAACAATATCATCTCCAATAGAAACAGATGATGTACTTTGGGCAAAGTTTTCAATATTTATAGAAGCGCCATCATGGTATCCAAAAACAGCCAATACATCCGGGTTACCTTTTTTAAGTAATGTTCTGCATCCATGCTTCACTATCCAATTGGTGTGCTGATTTTTGCCGTACCAGTTTTTTGCGAGCTTTGCAACTAAATTGGGGTGGGTTTTTGAAATATCATTTAGATTATTGGCAACACTCCTTCGCACATACAGGGAGGGATCGTTCTTTAGCTGTTCCAATATGAGCAGAATAGGTTTAGGATTTTTTTTATATTTGGTCAATGCCTGTCCCCAGGGCAGCCGGGGACGGCAGCCTTCACTGGCAAGCCGCCGGATGTGTTCATTTTCATGTTTAGACCAGGCATACATCTGCGCCATCATCCGTTCTTCATGGTTAATGATAAATGGCCTTACCGCAAATTCCGAAGATGCATACGGGGTATATCTTTCCAGGGCATTCATAGATACATCCCAATTCATTTCATCCTGTCCGTAAACCTCAACAAAATCCGGAAAACAAAACTGGACGGGACCTTTGTAGTTTATTAACACTTTATCAATAATGCTGATGGCATCCTTATAATCCGCAGGCAGGTATCTTCCCAGGTTTATACTGATCTGCCGGACTCTTGCCTTTAAGGCTAAATCATCCCAGGTGTTGTCCATGGTCGCTTTCAGAAAACTGTCCGCCTGAAATGACTTATAGACTGATTGAACAGCCAAAGCGAATTCACGAAGTGATCTGTGATTGTACATATCCTTTAATAAGTCTGCCATTTGATAAAACCTTTTTGTGTGAACAATTTTTAACTTCATTAATTTGTCTTATCACCCAGGGGCAGACAGAAGTATAGGGCATTATACGCTCGAATCAGCAAAAAAACAATGCAGCTTATGTTAAACCCGGCGGGTTTTGATTGTTAAATACTTGTGAACATTAAAGTGATCATATACTGTTGACACGGAAAGGAGTAAACAAATGGGTGCGGATTTAATATCCTTTTGGCGTGAACTATCCCAGGACAACAAAGAATTAAGCGAGGACTTTGCATCCCGGGATTCAAATGAACCCATCCCTCCCTATTTTTTCCATTATTTCCGCCCGGACGGAAACGGGTTAGAACCTTATTTTAAAAAACATCCCTATGGCGATGAAATTTTTCAGCGAATTCAAAAAATATACGATGCTACATCAAAAAACAAAGAAAATTATATGTATTTTATTGTACAATACCCGGAAATCATGACTAAAGAGGAACTGATACGGCTGGGCAGCAGGTACATACAGTCCATAAGGGATATACTGCATGATATGGGCGGACCTAACACCCTTTTTTCAGATGAAGTAACTGTACTTGTTATTCCGGGAGAATGCCCGGAGGATTTACGCAACAACGATATATCCGGGGAGATTTATACCATATTGGGAGATTATTTCAGAAATTTTACATCGGATAGCGAGTTTATGCTGCTCAGTTATGGTGATTGTCTTTATTATATGGCATGTAATTATGATTTGGTACATTATATTCTTTGGCCCCTGGTGGCAAAACAATCTGCGGTCAGCGAACCATATGCTGCATCTTTTGATTTATGGAAGCATGATGCCAAGGCTGTATTTATTGATAGCAATACACTACATATTTATGTAAAAGAATATAATTAGCATATTTACAGAGCCTTTTTCAAAACTCGGTTAGTTTTGAAAAAGGCTTTTGCAGAAAGAATGCTATTTCCTTACCCATACATAAAATAGTATTCTTTCTGCACTTACATCTAAGGTTGCTTTTTCAAAATTTGACATTTTGAAAAAGCC
>JAVBPH010000010.1:0-8007 GCA_031549725.1 Treponemataceae bacterium | reverse complement strand
AAATACCCGTTTCACGGGTAGCGACGTGTCAAAAGCAGTGGGGCTTGAACGTCAGTGAAAGCCAGCGTCTTGAGACGCCGCTGGCAACCTCGGCTTATAGCCGCAGTGCAAACCACCCGTTGGACGGGTGGTTTTGATTTTTATTCGCAAGTGGGTTTAATACCTTCTGCACGCTCCCGCGTGCGAGGCTCTGCGGTGTTCTAAAAATCTTGTAAATCAAAATTGTATGGGTATTAAACCCACATAAAATCCATACCTTACAGAACCACCAAACCGCGCTGCTCTGCGGCGAGGTTTTTGATTTATGTGAAAGCCAGCGACTTTAGACGCTGCTGGTATCCAAGGCTTACAGCCGCAGTGCAAACCACCCGTTTGATGGTGGTTTTGATTACTTCACACCAACCAAATTAATTCCGTATCGATTGTTTGTACACCCAGGACCGGCCCTTTTTTTCAACCCGGGTGACCAGTCCTGTTTTTCTCAGCACGTACAAGGTTTTTGTGGCCAGGGCAGGGGAGATCCCGGCCTTTTTCGACAGATCCGATGAACTAAAGGTCTCATCCCGGCAGAAGGGGATAAAAAACTGGTAATCCGTTGGGACCTTGAATTCCAGGGATGGATGAAATGCGCCGACCCTTTTGTCCACCACGCTCGCTCCCTTTCTTCTCCATGATCCCCGGCCGTCGTCCTTTCTTATTTCGGTGATATCAATAGGGGCTAATTCTATAATAATGTTTTTATTGGCCGCTAATCCCGGGGCATACAGCAGGGCCTTAAAGAGATCCCAGGGGCTGCCTTTCCGGGGACTTTTCCTCCGGCGGATCAGGTTATTATCCTGGTCATACAGTTCTATCGTTTTTGATACAATAATGGGGTGCACAATCCTGACCGTATTATACAGTGCTAAATTCAGGACCTTTTCCTTTAACGGTCCGAAACTCCCGGTCTGGACTTCGATGATTTCCCCGTTTTCCCGGACCGCATCGCAGATATAGACGCCCAGGGGCACCTCATTTTTTCCGTCCTTTCCGGTATACCGGGATTTCAGGGCTCCATGGAGGGAACTTTCCCTGAAAATGCCTATATTGTTTTTCTTACCGCTTACTGACATAGGGCAGCAATTCCTCTGCGGACATCTGTTCCAGGTAATACAGGGTTTCACTGCTTCCCCGGTACTCATTCGTCTTTATCCTCATAACCCTGAAAACAATCATTTTATGGGTAGGGAGGGGCAGTTCCACCGGGTATCCGTTTACGTCAACCAAATCATTAATAGAAAGCCTTCCGGGGATCTCCTGGACATCTCCCTCGGGAAACACAATAAAACTCTCGCTCATGAACATGGTTTCAGCATACCCATGATTTGGCAATAATACAAGGTTTCTTTCCTTGGAACGGCATTCTTACTATTGAAGATAAATGGTAAATAAGTGCTCAAAAATCATCAAATTTCCAAATTAGCGTTCTAAATCCCCTGGAGTAAACAAATGTATAGTGAATTAAAAATATTTTTTTACTATTTATAATTTTTTCTGTGGTTCTTCTATTGACGGGAGAATTTTATATGTAAATAATGTAGGTAAGTGGGAGAAAGTGGGAAAAAATAGGAAATAGTGGGACATGGATTTATTAACCGGTGAATTTAAGAACACATTAGATGATAAGGGCCGAGTAAGCCTTCCTTCCCGTCTTCGTACCGGATTACCCGGGAATATCCTTATTCTTACCCAGGGTGTTGACCAGTGTTTATGGCTGTATCCTCCGGAACAATGGAAGGATCTGTCCAGGAAACTGATGGAATCCACCTCTCCTTTCCAGGCCCGGTCCAGACTGGTTCAGCGGCGTATTATTGCCCCTGCCCAGGAAGTGGAAATTGATAAGGCCGGACGGATTGCCATCCCCCAGAGCCTCCGGGAATTTGCGGGACTTTCCAAGGATTGCATAATCCTTGGAATCGATAAATATATTGAAATTTGGGATGCCGAAAAGTACCGGGCCTACTGGGAAACCAACGAGGAAGAATTTAAACAGGCCGCTGAAGAATTGGGTTCAGTGGTTTTATAAGGAATATTTCGTGGAAATAAGCCACAAGCCGGTGCTGCTGGCCGAGACAATGGAATATCTCGCTCCCCGGGGGAAGCGGGAACTCATGGTGGATGCAACCCTGGGCGAGGGCGGCCACAGTTACGCCTTTCTGTCGGAATTTCCTGATTTAAAAATAATCGGGATCGATGCGGACCCGGTGATCCAGGCGGTAGCCCGGGAACGGTTAAGGGAATTTGGGGACCGGATTCATTTTTATACCGGCTGGTCCCATGATTTTTTTGCGGAATTGCCCAAGGAAATCAAGCGCCCGGATACCATTTTGATAGACCTGGGAATCAGCGTTTTTCATTACGAAAAATCTGAACGGGGTTTCAGTTTCAGGAAAGATGAGGTATTGGATATGCGGATTGATCCCAGCCGGGGAATCGGTGCCGCAGAATTGATAGCCACCATAAAGGAAAATGACCTGGCGGACCTGATTTACTACAATGCGGAGGAAAAATATTCCCGGCGGATAGCCAGGGCTATTGTTTCCGCCAGATCCCAGGGGAAAATAGGGAGTTCCAAGGTTCTGGCGGACATTGTTGAGCAGGCGGTTCCCGGTTTTTACCGCCGGGGGCCCATTCATCCTGCTACAAGAACCTTCCAGGCCCTGAGAATAGCCGTTAACGGTGAACTTTCCCGGCTGGAGGATCTTCTGGAAGCTGCTTTGGGAGCCCTGGAACCAGGTGGAAGGATGGGGGTCATTACCTTCCATTCTTTGGAAGACAGGATTGTAAAAAATTTCTTCCGGAATAAAAACAGGGACTGTACCTGTCCCCCGGAAGCGCCGATATGTAAATGTGGGGGCCGGCGGGCGGTAAATTTACTGACCAAAAAAGCGGTATCCCCAGGGGCGGAGGAGATAAAAGATAATCCCCCCTCCCGGAGTGCAAAATTGCGGGTCATAGAAAAAATTTTGGATGAGGAAAGCGCAGCATGAAGAACATATGGATGTACATAATAGTAATTACTATCCCTCTCTTTCTGGGATTTAACGCATGGCAGTCTGCGGAATACGCCAGGGTATCCAAGGAAATCCGGCAGCTGGAAAAAGCCCAGACCGAGTGGATTGAAAGCAACAAACGATTAATTGCGGGTATTGCGGTGCTTTCTTCTTCTGAACGCATTGAAAACATTGCCAGGAAAGAATTAGGTCTGGTCAAAAAACAGCCCGAAGAAATAATGCAGATCAAAATAGAAGGAGCCAGCCGGACCGATGGATAATCCAATCCTCATGGACTTCGATAGCCTGGCTATGGGCATCGGAGCTGAAGCTGTTTTTTTCTCTAACCAGCACCCGGAAGGCTTTAGTTCCGTCAGCATTGATTCCCGGGATGTAAAACCCGGCGCATTGTTTGTGGCCCTCGGCGGAAGCGTCCAGGACGGACATGGGTATGTGGATGCGGCCTTTTCTGCCGGAGCAGCAGCTGCCATGGTATCGGAAAAGGCCTATGGATCAAATCAGTTTGGAATAAAAGATGCGGCTGAAAAAGCCGGCAGGTTATTGATAGTAGTAAAAAATACCCTGAAGGGTTTGCAGGATGGTGCCAGGATTTACCTTGAAAAATTTCCGGAGCTTATAAAAATCGGGATTACCGGTTCTTCCGGAAAAACCACCACCAAGGAAATCGCCGGGGCAATCATCTCCCGGGAAAAAAATGTGGTTATGAATCCCGGGAATTTTAATTCCGAAACCGGGCTTCCCCTGGCGGTTTTTTTGGTCCGCAGCCACCACGAAGTGGGGGTTTTTGAAATGGGAATGAACCGGTCCGGGGAAATCGCCGAATTGGCTGCGGTCCTTAAACCTCACATCGCTTTGATCACAAATATTGGGACTGCCCATATCGGTATTCTCGGTACAAAAGACAAAATAGCTGAGGAAAAAAAATCAATTTTCTCCCGGTTTTCCGGAAAGGAAATTGCCCTTATCCCCGGGGAAGATGATTATGCATCATATCTTTCTGAGGGTGTAAAGGGACAGGTGCGGTTTTTCGGTCCTTCTTCAATGAAGAGCCTTGAGGGATATAAAGATTTGGGGATTGAAGGTACTGAACTGATTTGGGAGGGGAACCGCATCCGTTTTGGACTGCCGGGGCATTACAATTTTCTGAATGCCCTGGCCGGGGCTGCCATAGCCCAGGCCGTTCCGGTCAGCGCCGGGGCGGTTAAAAGCGGTCTTGAATCGGTCAGGCCTTTATTCGGAAGAGGAGAAATTATCAAGGGGCCTGTGACGGTGCTTCGGGATTGCTACAATGCCAATCCCGAAGCAACCCTTGGTGCAATCGATTTTTCCGATTCCCTGGCATGGGAAGGAAGAAAGGTTTACATCATTGGTTCCATGCTGGAACTGGGGGAGTATTCCGAACCGTCCCATAAAAAAATCGGGGAAGCATTGGCCGCATCCCGGGCGGGGAAAATTTTTCTGTTCGGCAAAGAGACCCGGCCGGCTTTGAAGGTATTGGAAGAGTCGGGAAAGATCCCGGTTTTTTATACCGCCGACATGGAAGTCCTGTCCCAGGCTGTATCGGAATATGTTCAGACCGGGGACTTTGTGCTTTTAAAGGGATCCCGGGGAACGGCCCTGGAAAAATTGACTGATGTTTTAATTATTTCCGGAGAAAATGTTAAGACAAGGGGAGGCAACTAGGTGTTTTTGGAATTTATTTATCCCCTGGTAAAATATTTTACCCCCCTTAACGTATTCCAGTATCTTACTTTCCGGGGAGCCTATGCGGCCCTGACGGCGCTGCTGATCTGTTTTGTGTTTGGACCGAAGATAATCGAAGCCCTGCGGAGACTTAAGATTGGACAGTCCATCCGGGACGATGGCCCCCAGACTCATCTTAAGAAAGGCGGAACCCCCACCATGGGGGGCGTACTGATCCTGACTGCGGTGGTGGCGGCGGTTTTGCTCTGGCAGGACTTTGGAAGTTTTAAGGTCTGGCTGACCCTGGGAGCTTTTATCGGTTTTGCGGCCATCGGGTTTATGGATGATTATCTGAAGGTGACCCGGCACAATTCGGAGGGTATTTCCGCCAAGGCAAAGCTGATTGGACAGTTTGCGGTTTCCATAACGGTGGTACTTATTCTCTACTTCTTCGGGGATGAGGGAATGACGGATCTGTACATTCCTTTCTTTAAAAATCCCGTGATCCACATGGGCGTATGGTGGATTCCCTTTGCGGTGATTCTTATGGTGGGGGAATCCAATGCGGTCAACCTTACCGACGGTCTGGATGGACTTGCGATTGGCCTGGTGATGCTGGTGTTTATCACCCTGTCAATTCTGACATACCTCTCCGGCCGGGCGGACTTTTCCGCATACCTGGGAATTCCCTACATTACCGGCGCGGGGGAACTGACGGTTTTCTGTATGGCCGTAACCGGAGCATGCATCGGGTTCCTGTGGTTTAACGCCCATCCTGCGGAAGTGTTCATGGGTGATGTGGGAAGCCTGTCCCTGGGCGGACTGATTGCCACGGTTTCACTGATCATTAAAAAGGAAATTCTTATCCTCGTGATTGGGGGTGTGTTTGTACTGGAAGCAGCATCGGTAATTATCCAGGTGCTGTCGTATAAGATCAGGAAGAAGCGGGTTTTTAAAATGGCGCCGCTTCATCATCATTTTGAATTATCCGGATGGGCGGAAACCAAGGTGGTTATCCGTTTCTGGATATTGGGGGGTCTGTTCGCCATTATTGCCCTCTCCACATTAAAGATCCAGTAATGAACAACCAAATCAGCGTTGAGCCCACAGGTCTTCACCGCCGGGCGGATCACATTTTAATCGCCTCTATTCTGCTACTGACCGGGCTGGGTTTGGTTACCCTGTATTCCGCTTCCTACGGATTTGCGGATAATTTTTTCAATGATGGAATGTTTTTTATTTTCCGCCAGCTGGTGTTTGCTGGGATCGGGTTGGTGCTGTTTTTCCTGGTATCATACTTCAATCTGGACTTGCTCAGGAAATGGATACAGCCCATTGTGATCATCACTTTTATTCTTTGCCTGCTGACGTTTATCCCAGGGATCGGGGTAATGAGAAACGGGGCTTCCCGGTGGATAAAAATTGGATCATCCACATATCAGCCCTCGGAACTGGTTAAGCTGGTGCTGCCCTTGTACCTGGCCCATATATTTGACAAGAAACAGGAACGGATGGAAACCTTTGGGTCCGGTGTTTTTCCCCAGACCATTATCACCATCCTGTTTTTTATCGTGATTTTCCGGCAGAACAATTTTTCCACCGCCATGTTTATCACGGTAAATGCGCTGATCATATTTTTTCTGGCGGGGGTAAAGCTCCGGTACTTTGTAATCTGCAGCTTTATTGTGATTCCCGTTTCAACATTGCTGGTTCTTACCAGGGAACACCGGCTGAAACGGATTATCAGTTTTATCTGGCCCGACTGGGATCCCTTAGGAGCGGGCTACCAGGTCCGTTCATCCATACTGACCATCGCCTCGGGTGGTTTCTGGGGAAAGGGGATTGGCCAGGGGACAAGAAAAATAGCCAGTGTTCCTGAGGTTCATTCGGATTTTATTTTTGCTTCCTACGCAGAGGAATTCGGATTCCTCGGGGTAATGCTTTTTTGTATCCTGGTGACTGTTTTTGCTGTCCGGGGATACAAGGCTGCCCTGAAGTCGGAGGATGTTTTCAGGAGGCTCCTGGTGTGCGGTCTGGTCACCATGATCGTTTCCCAGATGATCCTGAATATTGGAGTTGTATCGGGTTCTCTGCCTGCCACGGGAATACCCCTGCCGTTTTTTTCAGCCGGGGGTTCATCCCTGGCCACCACTTTGGTGATAGCAGGAATTATTGTGAATGTTTCCCGGGAAAAAAGAAAGCTGGAGGTTTCCTATGCCGCATGATAGTTTTGCCTTTAATGATACCCTTGTTTCTGATGCTTCTATCCCAAAGGCCATATCCCATTCCAGGATGGATAAGGTCCTGAAACGGATTCTGCTGGCCCTGGGAATAGTGTTGGGTCTTGAACTGGGCTGGTTGTTTGTGATCACCCCCTGCAGGCCCCTGGCCAATATTGAAGTAAGCGGAATTGCCGGCGTAGATAAGGAACTTATTGTCCATCATGCGGGAATTACCGGTGAAACATCCTTTATTTCCGCAAACCCCCTGAGGATGGAAAAAGCCCTGGCAAACCTTTCCATGGTGGAATCCGCGGAAATTACCAGGAAATTTCCCGATACGTTGCGGATCAAACTGAATCCCAGGACCCCGGTGGTGGTTTCCCTGGCTTATATCGACGGAAAAATGACCCCCCTGTTTATAGATAAACACGGGGTGGTTTGTAAAATAGGAATATCCGATCCTGAATCAAAGGGTTTGGCATCCACCCTGCCGATTATTTCCGGGCTGGTTTTTGAAAACGCATCCCTGGGAACCCGGCTTCCCGCATCGTTTAAGGGAATTTTAGGGAATATTGAACAGATCGGCAAGCATAATCCGGTCCTGCTTTCATCAATTTCCGAGATCCGGATTCATAAAAAGCTCTACGATGGCTTTGAGCTGGTCCTGTATCCCGCGAACAGTAATGTTAAGGTCAGAACCGGGGCGGTGTTGAATGAAGAAATGCTAAAGTATATGATGCTGGTAATAGCTGTTCTTCACAGTAAGGGTGTGGAGGTTGATGAAATTGACTTCCGGACCGGAACAGCTTCTTATCAAGTAAAGGAGGCCCACTCTGGCTAACGATGGATTAGTTGTCGGCCTTGATATTGGAACGACAAAAGTGTGCGCCATAATCGGCGAACGGAACGAAAACGGGAGTCTCGAAATTACCGGGGTTGGGGTAAGTCCTTCTACCGGGTTGAGGAAGGGTGTGGTCGTCAATATTGAAGCTACGCTCCGGAGCGTTTCCGCTGCAATTGAGGCGGCGGAAATGATGAGCGGCCGGGAA
>JAVBPH010000095.1:0-37762 GCA_031549725.1 Treponemataceae bacterium | reverse complement strand
TGTTGGTTCGCCGTAGTACCACGGATAAGGTTAGCTGTGCTTAAGGCATTGAAGGCGTTGCCGGAAAATTCGTTTATAGAACCATCTCCTGTTTTAAAGTTCCCGACCAGGATACTACCATAGACCTTGGGACTGCTGCTGTCCCTATTGTACATTCCGCCGCCGAGGTCGGTGGCGTTGTTTCCGCTGAAGGTGCAGTTTTCCACCGTGGGATCGCTATTTTCATTGCACATCCCACCTCCGCTATTGGAGGCATTATTACCGCTGAAGGTACAGTTTTCCACTGTAGGGCTACTGCTGTTGGCATTGGACATCCCGCCGCCGTTGTAGTTGGCGCTGTTACCGCTGAAGGTACAGTTTTCCACCGTGGGACTGCTGTTGACGTTATTGAGCATCCCGCCGCCAACGGCGTTGGCGCTGTTACCGCTGAAGGTACAGTTAACCACCGTGGGATTGCTTTCTTCATTGGACATCCCGCCGCCGCTGTAGTTGGCGCTGTTACCGCTGAAGGTACAGTTAACCACCGTGGGATCGCTTTCTTTATTGTACATCCCGCCGCCGTGGTAGTAGGCGCTGTTACCGCTGAAGGTACAGTTAACCACCGTGGGATCGCTTTCTTCATTGTACATCCCACCGCCTATGTAGTAGGCGCTGTTGGCGCTGAAGGTACAGTTTTCCACTGTGGGACTGCTGCTGTAATTGTACATCCCGCTGCCGTTGCTGTGGTTACCGCTTCCATTTGCATTCCCGCCTGTTATGGTCACATTCTTCAGCACCGCTGTGTTGTTAACACTCGTTACTATGGAATGGTAAAACACATGATAGACATTATCACTCTTATCATCTTTTACACCAATATCCCCGGATAAGACCGTCGACTCCCCCCTGGGAACCCGGTCACTTTCATCACCCTTGAATCCCCCAATTACGGTTACATTGGTTTTCAGGGAAAAATGCTTCTCCCGGTCTGAGGCCGGGGAAGGGATGTTGGGACTGGAATTGGGGTAATAGGTATGTCCGCCCAGGATCAACACATACTTTGGCGAAACTAAGGTGGCCGTGCCCGCCGCCGTATCTATAGCCGTCTGGACATCCGCATACGCGTTCTCCCAGGAAGAACCGTCTTTGTTCCCTTTTCCGCCGGCTATTACATAGACCGTGTCGGGTAATGCCGGGGCATAGTTTATGGTTTCCTCCCCGGAAAGATCGGCCCCCGGAGTTGAACCGCCCCCAGCGGGGTTGGAACATCCGGTTAGGATAAAAAACAGTGTAAAAAGAACAAGCAGCAGGGAAAATACATTTTTTTTCATCATCAAACCCCTTAATGTGTTTTTGGTATGGTATCCGTTTTATACTTATAGCTGCTTCCAGCAATGCATGGAGACTTCACCCTGATGGAATTCCCCTGACCGGATTAACCGTCAAAGGGGAAAAAACAGATTTTCTGCCATTAAAAAGAATATATCACCTGTTTACGGGTTTTTCATTTTTATCCACTGCTGTCCGGTTAACTTCCAAGGAAATGCCTAAAAACGAGTTGAGCGGAGGGTTTTTCTCTCGGAGGTGGTGTAGCATAACAAAGTCCGGCAACGGAGTTCTTTGTCAGCAGGGTCGTCTTCATCATCTGAATAAGCTGATGGGCCGTAACGCTGAGTCCATCAAGGGTCTGTCGAATCCACAACAATACTGAAAGTATCAGAGCCGTCCAAATCTGCGTATACACCGCATTCTGGCTCGTTCCCCAGAATGTCTTGATCCGGAGATTCTGTTTGATCCATTTGAAGAATAATTCTACCTGCCACCGTTGCTTATAGATTTCCGCTATCTCCTGCGCATCCCGTTCAAAGTCATTGGTGATGAACTCATAGGTTCGGTCAGTTTCCTTATCATAATAGCGAATCTTCCGTAAGGGTTCCGGATAGTTCTTTTTCGTCAAGGGACCGGTCAACTTAATGATCACATCAGAACGAATCGGTCCGTCTTTGTCCCGCTTGTTATTCTGTATCCGTTTGTAAGTACCGTTGCATTTCATCCGGGTTACAAAGATAGAATTATCTAACTGTATACGATATAAAGAACTATAGTTCATATAGCCTCGGTCAAACACATAGATAACACCGGATTCAGTACAGAGGTACACCATTCCATTCACATCGTGTACCGCTCCTGGAGTCAAGTATGCATCATCAGGAAGTAACCGGTCTCCGTCAAGGCGCAGGTGAAGTTTGACTGCTCCCGTTGTTTGCCGGAACACAGCCCAGCCATATTTCTCAAGGCACAGGGGAATCGTGGTCGCATCAATAATTTTCAACGGATCGTTAAAACGCTTACCCCGTCTTCCGTTTAGATTCCGCGCCAGGTTAGTTACGGTGAAGAAAACTTCCTCAAACACCCGGTGGTCTCTGCGTTCCATCGCATCACAGAAGGTTGAGCGTTTTATCGGTTTCAAGCCGGCATGATACAGGTGTCTGCTGTTTGCCCTTTGGGCGCTTTCAATGTCCCGGACGCTCAGACAGCCAGTGAGCTGGCCGTACAGCATGGACTTGAATAAATCATAGGTCGTGAAGGTCTTGGTCCGTTTATCCGCCTGGTAGAGATTTACCGCTGCTTGAAAATCAGATCTGCTTATAGGACTTAACAAATTTCCTATTACTGTGGTATACTTTGTCATAGCTTGTATTTCCTTTTGGTATATTGATTTGTAGTGATTTCTTTATACCTGGTAAGGGCCAAAAATACAAGCTTTTTTATGCTTTCTTTAGTTTAACCGGACAGCAGTGATTTTTATCATCAATAATATTGACAGAATCTAAAATCCGCAGGAAAAGCGGTGGAATCCCGGATGTAAAAGGTTAAATGGCTGGTGATGTTTTCCGGGGCAGCTATTTGGGCACTTTAAACAGTTCATTTTATCGGAAAAGTAGCATATATTATTTACATGCATAGAAAATTATTTTTTATCGCAGTGTTAGTATGTGCAGCTCTTTTTCAGGCCGGCGCCGCGGATACCTACGAGGAAAGGGAAGGGTCGGGCCTGGAAATTATGAGCGAGCCCTCAAATGCCAAGGTTTATATCAACGGAATTGAGCGGGGATACACCCCTTTGTCCCTGCCGAACCTGATGCCCGGTTCCTATGTGGTTTGGCTTGTTAAGGAAACCTATGCGGACCGCCAGGTCATGGTAACGGTTCCCCAGAAAGGACGGGTGGTGATCTCCCTGGATATGGAAAGAGCCACCGGTATGGTCATGATACATCCCCAAAAAGCCCCGGGGGTTCCTTCCTCGGTGCCCTTTGAGCCTGAAATTTATGTGGACGGGGAGTATCAGCAGGGGGGCGCCCTGGCATTACATGTGGGCTTCCGGAACATCCGGGTAAGGGCCTTTGGTTTTGACGATGTGTCCAAAACCATAGCAGTCCAGCAGGGAACATCCGAAGTGATTGAGCTGGAGATGAAGCCCGCTTTGTACAGTCTCGGCAATGCGGGAATCCGGCGGTCCCGGTTTAATCCGGCAAATTCCGGGTCCCTGGGGACCACCGAATGTACCTTTGAAGTCAGTGCTCCCGGAAAAGGCGTGCTCAGGATAATGAACAGCCAGGGTGCTGAGGTTTATTCCATGGAACTGGGCCCCTTCACAACCTGGTCCCAGAACGTAATCTGGAACGGCAGAACCCGGGACGGCACCATTGTTCCCGACGGAACCTATACCATCAATATCGATACCGAATCCATCCCCTGGGATGACCGGCCGCTGGTTAAGCAAAGCGCTGCACTTTCGGTGGTGGTGGATTCTTCGATTTCTATTTTTCCTGAAACCATGGCTTCCGCCAAGTCGGGGCTGCTGTTTGCCGCAGGAACGGATATCCTGCCCAGGGGTTCCTTTCAGTTGGATGCGTTGATGCTCTTCGGCAAACCGCCGGCCACGGAAGATGCCTGGAGCAATCTCCCCATGGCTTTTGCGTTCAGGGTTTCTCCGGTGAGTTTTCTGGAAGCCGCGGTATCCCTGAATATCACCCCCGAATTCGGGAGCAGTTCCGTTATAGGGGTGGGCGGTTCGGTTAAGTGGCAGATAATGAAAGCCCGGGAACTCCCCCTGGGACTTGCGGCGGTACTGTCCTACGGATGGGCCCAGGAAGGGCCCATGACTCCCTTTGCCATGGGAACCGGGCCGGAAATTTCCATTCCCGTTTCCTGGTCCTTTGGGAATTCGTTTATGGCTTTTCTGACTCCGGGGCTGCTCTGGTCGGGACCGGATGGATACCCGGACAGCGGGGTTCCCGGCGGTATTCTGTCGGCGGGGTTTTCCTACCGTCATGCCATATTCAATACCGGGTTGTCCCTCAGGACGGAATATCTTTTTGAAAACCGGGTCAGCCTGGGACCTGTGCTGATAGGGGGGGAAATAAAATTTTTCCCCGGGCCTTCGGTTTTTGTGTTCAGCGCCATGGCCGGGGTTTCCTATGAGGACAGTACCTGGGGCGGATTCGGCGGGATTGGAATAGGGTTTATTCAGTAAAAGGAAAGGGTTTCCGAAAAGTTTGGGAACTTATTCGGCACATCATTTTCCGGTTTTCAGGAGGCGGATATGTACGGCTTGATAAAAGAAGACATGACGAAACGGCTTGGCACTTTAAAGCAGGAAGGTTTATATAAACAGGAAAGGATCCTGCAGACATCCCAGGGGGCATTGATCGAAGCCAGGACAGAGGACGGAACGGTCCAGGAGGCGCTTAATTTTTGCGCCAACAACTACCTGGGACTGGCCGGAAGGCCGGAACTGGTGATGGCCGCAACCAGGGCTATGGAAAAATGGGGGTACGGCCTTTCTTCGGTACGTTTTATCTGCGGCACCCAGGAACCCCACAAATTGCTGGAGGAGGAATTATCGGTTTTTTTGGGAACCGAGGATACCATCCTTTTTTCATCATGTTTTGATGCCAACGGGGGAGTCTTTGAAGCTATCCTGGATAATGAATGCGCTATTTTTACTGATGCCCTGAACCATGCTTCGGTTATTGACGGTATCCGGTTAAGCAAAGCCGCCAGGTATATCTATCTTCACAACGATATGGATGATCTGGAAATAAAACTGAAGGAAGCCCTGTCCGCAAAATATAAACTCATTGTAACCGATGGGGTTTTTTCCATGGACGGGGACCTTGCCAGCCTGCAGGATATCTGCGGCCTGGCGGAAAAGTACGATGCCCTGGTTATGGTGGATGACAGCCATGCCACGGGGTTTGTGGGCAAAACCGGCAGGGGCACCCACGAGTACTGGAATGTGATAGACCGGGTGGACCTGATCACCACCACCTTCGGGAAAGCCCTGGGAGGCGCTGCGGGGGGCTGCGTTTCCGGCCGACGGGAACTGATCGAATGGTTAAGGCAGAAGGCCCGTCCCTACCTGTTCAGCAACACCATTCCCCCGGCCATAGTAGGCGGTACCCGGGAAGCCCTCCGGATGGTCAAGGAATCCGGGGAACTCCGGGACCGGCTGAATACGAACACCACAAGATTCCGCCGGGCCATGGCCAGCGCAGGGTTTGATATCAGACCGGGGAGCCATCCCATTGTTCCGGTGATGCTGAAGGATGAAGTTCTGGCGGTCCGCATGGCGGGGGCCCTTTTTAGAGAAGGTATCTATGTAACGGCCTTCAGCTTCCCCGTGGTCCCCAAGGGATTGGCCAGGATCAGGGTTCAGCTGTCCGCAGCCCATACGGAAGAAATGATAGACCACTGTGTGGATGCCTTTAAGAAAACCGGAAAATTCCTGAAAGTTATCTGAGGGATGATATTGCTGAAACCTTCCCCCGGTGGTTGAGGCTCCCGAAACCACCAGTGGCAAAAAGGTTCTCCTTCGCAAGTCCCTTCGAGAGCCTCAGGGACCGGAGCTTCCCCCGGTGGTTGAGGCTCCCGAAACCACCAGTGGCAAAAAGGCTCATTTTAGCAGGTCCCTTCGAGAGCCTCAGGGACCGGGGGCAAAAGCTCTTTTTTGCAGGTCCCTTCGATGCCTCAGCACAAAGGACCTGCAAAGTCCTGCTCAAAATTTTTCCCCGCTTATTGACTCAGTATCTCTTCCCGGTCGGCCAGGATCACGTCCAGCCTGACGATTTTTCCGGAGCGGTTTACTTCCACCGCAACCCGTTCGCCGGGTTTGTTGTCCTCCAGGGCGGAATACAGATCCGCCAGGGTGTTTACCTTAATCCCATCCACCATGGTGATCACATCGCCGCCGATATAGATGACGCTGGAACCGTAGCGGATAGGTTCGGTTCCCTGGCGGATTCCCGCCCGTTCGGCAAAACCGTTCCTTTTGGTCCTGGAAACCAGCAGACCCTGGGAAACGGGAAGCTTGGCATAACGGACCAGCGCGGGGAAGAGCTGAACCACCGAAGCATCAATCCATCCCCGGCGGACCTTGCCGAATTCGATCAGTTCCGCCACCACCCGTTTGGCCGTGTTCACCGGAACCGCAAAACCGATTCCCACACTGCCCCCGGAGGGTGAATAAATCATAGTATTAATACCGATCATTTTCCCGTGGGAATCCAGGAGGGGGCCACCGGAATTGCCCGGGTTAATCGATGCATCGGTCTGGATCATGTTGCGGATGATGTTCTGCCGGGAAGTCTGGATGGGACGGCCCAGGCCGGACACAATGCCCACGGTCAAGGTCCGTTCCAGCGCAAAGGGGTTCCCGATGGCCAGCACCTTCTGTCCAACCCGGAGATTAGTGGAATCACCGAAGGGAATCGTCTTAAGCTGAATCCCCCTGGGTGGTTCGAACTTGAGCACCGCCAGGTCATTTTCAGGATCGGTGCCGATAACCTGTCCTTCAAACTGGCTGCCGTCGGCCAGGTTGATAAAAACCTTGTAGGCATTTTCAATAACATGATTGTTGGTCAGTACATATCCCCGGGTATCGATAATGGACCCCGACCCGGAGCCGCCCTCCTGGGGAACCGGTTCAAGGAACCAGTTGATTGCCACGGTTTCGGTGGTGATGTTAACCACCGCTTCGTTCAACTGTTCGTAAACCGAAATATTTTCCCGTTCATCCTCTGTAAAAGAGCTCAGCTCCGCCACCGCGTGGAGCCTGGGATCAGTATAATTCGACTGCCGGAGCTCCAGTTTTTCAAAGGGATCACCCACAGTAACGGTTCCCTGGCTGTCAGCGGCGGCCTGTTCAGTTTTATCCGAAGGAAATTTCAATAAACCAATGCCGACCGCAAACATTATTACAATGAGGGCGCTCAGCACGGAAAAAAATACCAGCTGGCCTTTACTATATAATTTCACCGGAAAGCTCCTTTAAGGTATACTTCATCTGTGAACCCCGAATAGGGTTGATATGTGAATCATTTTTTGAAATTCGAGCCATTTTCAAAACTCGGTTAGTTTCGAAAATGGCTTTGGAAAAACCGTCTAAAAGGCCGGTTTTTCCCCTATATCTAAGGTTGCTTTTTCAAAAACTGAAGTTTTGAAAAAGTCTCATTCCTGTAATATTTTACAACTATAATATGAAAAAAGGAATATTGAAAGTATACGAAAGCCATGAATCTTTCTGTCCTGGTGAAAATTGCTTATAAAAGTGATATGGTATAGGTATGAGACAAAAAATAGCGTTTTTAACCGGCTTTTTTTTACTGCTTATCCTGATAGGCGCCTGCAATAACCGGGATCGTACCGGTTCCGCCGATGAAGGGGATGGAAATAACCGGACCCCGCCGGTTCTTCCGGACAATACTATCGATATATATAGAGAATTTAATGCGGAAGTAACCTTTTCCCAGGGGGGAGTATACATAACCAGGGACGGGAAGGATATCCCTTTAAACCGGGAAACCCGGCTTGGCCCGGGTGACCGGATCCGGACCGGGGCGGATGGTTCCGCTGAGCTGGTATTTGGCTCCCTGGGGGTCATCCGGCTGCTTCCCGAATCCGAACTGGAACTGACGCAGCTTTATGTTATGGAATCCCAGAAAAAGTATGATGTGATGATCCTCCTAATCCGGGGTGTTGTTTTTGCCAGTGTTGAAAAAATCAATCCAGAGGATGAATTCCTTATCGGTACCCCTAATTCTCTAGCCCGGGTCAGGGGAACCAGGTACATGGTCTCCTATGATCCGCCGGTTAATCCGGAACCCCGCAGGGATAACGGCCGGTCCGCCCGGACCACCCTGGCCGTAAAGAACGGGGAAGTATCCCTGCTGCCCCGGGGGGAACTTATATCCGGTTTTGCCGAAAACCGCCTGGACGACGGCTTTGCCAATGAAATGCTTATGTCCGCGTTTGATTTGGCGCCCAGGGCAGATGCGGGCCAGGAACTAGTGCTGGGCGGCGCCGTGGGCGATGATGCCCGGCTGGCCGAGAAAAAAGATCTCATCCGGATTGAAGCTGCATATGCGGATATTACCCTGGAAGGGGCCGCCTCCGGGGAATCCCGGGAGGTTTTAAAGGATGTATTGTCCCGGTTTAACCCGGAAACTTACCGGCCAGATACATCATTCTTAATGAAATATATGGATTATCTCCGGGACCCCGGTACGGCTGCAGAGACAATTCCCGCGGCATTACCCCAGGAATTTTTCCCCGCGTACCAGGATAACCGGGCCTATCCTAAAACCGGGACCACCCCGGCAAAACCGGTTAATCCCTTTCCCGCAGTGATCTGGGAAGCCCGGATTTCCAGTGTACCCCTGGCGGATGCCATAAGCCGCACCGGGGATACCCTTTTGGTAATCGATAAAGACGGAAAAGTAACCGGCATTAATGATGAGGGTTCGGTGGTTTGGACATTCAATGACCGGGCCAACGGAATGATCGGTCTGGATCAGGGGGTAGCCCTGGTTACCAATGAAAAAATGGTACTGCTGGACGGGTCAAATGGGACGGCCCGGGGAGAATTTGCCTTTACCTGGGGGGCTGTCCCCAATGCAAAGCCCGTCCCGGTTCCCGATGGGGTTGCCCTGGCAACCCCCAGGGGGGTGACTATCTGCCGGCAGAGCAATGCCCAGGTTCTCCGGGAAATTCCCGTTTCCGGGGGCATCATATCAACCCTGGTACTGGCTGATAAGGAGCTGACCGGAATCAACGGAGCAGGAAATCTGATAATTATGAATATCAGTGCAGGTTCCATCAGGCTGGAGGTTCCCCTTGGACTTGGTCCGGACATACTGACCCCCCGGTATTTGGAGGGGCGCATCTATATGGCTAACAAATCCGGCAGGATCGTGGCGGTGGAGGTGGAATCCGGGAAAAAGCTCTGGGACAGGGATTTAGCCGCGGGCCTTTCCATTGAGCCGGAACTGGATTCGGAACGGCTCTATGTCTGGACCGCGGCCAGGACCTTAATCAGAATGTCCACCGCGGACGGAAACCCCGTTGGAAGTCCCATACAAAATGTGGAATCCGCGCCTCTGCTTTCCAACGGCAGACTCTACTGGGGCGGGAAGGGGGGAACCCTGGTGGTGGCGGACCCCGCCTCGGGAAGAATACTGAAGTCCAACCCTATTCCCGACAGTGTCACAGTCCGTCCGCTTATGGTGGGGGATAACCTTTTTGTGGGAACCCAGGGCGGAAGGTTGATAAAGGTCAGAAGCGAATTCCTTTAAACCATGAGGCCATGGAAGAAAAAATAATTACCCCGAAAAACCTTTCCGCCGCCGGTGGTTTCAACTTTTCGGCAGGCCCAGGACAGGGAACCTCAGCCACCGGGTGTCCCGGTCCCCGGGGCTAATGGTGCGGAGATTCCCGAAGCATCTAAGAATACACTGATTAGTGCCCACAGAGCATTAGTCAGTGTATTCGTTAATGTAGGCAATACTCTGTGCAGCAAAGAATTGCAAAGGGAACCGCTGATTGGTCGCATGTTGCGACCGGTTTTATCAGCGGTTCCCTAAGGGACCTTGCCAGGAAATGGCCTTTTTGTGTTTAAAAACTAATCCTCCAGGTTGTATAATTAAGATTCCCGGAATATTAACCCTTCCCGGAAATACACCGATAATTTTAAAGGATATGTACATTCAAAGACGTAAACCCGGTTTTATACACATATTGATAGTATTCCTTTTTACCCTTATCCCGGCCTATGCCCGGGATGTTCCGGTCAGGGATATAGCCAATGATGCGGCCCTCCGGGTATCCATAAAAGATTCCTGGCTTATAGAAGTCCCGGACCGGGTTTTACGGCAGAAATCCGCCCTGTTCAAACTGTCCGACGGAACACTGATCCAGGTCCGGGCTGAAGCTGCCCAGCAGGAAATGATGGTCATCATTGCCCGGGAAAGGTCGGGGGCATATCCCGGATGGATCCAGGGATCATGGATTATTAACCGCAGCATCCGGGATGGAAAGATTACCCGGGTCAGGATTTTTTTAAGAAGCGATCCCTATACGTATATTCAGTTCCGGCCTTTCCTGGAAGACCGGTGCCAGATGGATGTGGTTCTCTATGAAGGATATGCGGTCCGCTCCCTCCCGGTACCGCTTCCCCTGGACAGGGTTGTGTATATGTCCCTGGAGGATGTACTGGCGACAATGGGCGATAAATTTCCCCAAAGATATTTCGATCCTTATATTGATGTTTACCAGGATACGAGGAATTTTGTTTCATCGGTCCGGGAAAAACTGCCCGCCCT
Source organism: Treponemataceae bacterium (assembly GCA_031549725.1). Taxonomy (GTDB): domain Bacteria; phylum Spirochaetota; class Spirochaetia; order Treponematales; family Breznakiellaceae; genus UBA937. The sequence continues at coordinate 27,122 of JAVBPH010000095.1, read as the reverse complement.
GAATTTCAAGGACGACGGTGCAATTGATGAGCAGGGCCGGTACGTATATATCCGTAACCTGGAACACCAAACCGGCAGCGACCCGGGACTCAACTGTTCCGGGTTTGCCAAATGGATTGTGGATGGTATCCTGCAGCCCCTGACGGGAAAAAGGCTGGCCGTTGCTCCCCTGAAAGCCCCCTATGGTGACCGGGGATCCTCCATGACGGAACCCTATGAAGCTTCCCGGGATCCCTTTTTCGGTCTTGACTGGACCAGAAACCTGGCCGCCGCCGCCTGGTCGGTTTTGAGATCCCCGTCGTTTGCTGCTCTTGATGAAATTGAAGTCCGGGACCAGGATTTGGCCACGGTGATTATGCGCAGTAATGGAACATACTCCCTAAGATCCTACCCTGGGTTCCTTCATAACGCGGGGTACGGAATTGAAGGACTTCACTCATTGCTGTATATGCTGGCCATAGATGAACCGGGTCATATCTACCTTGCCGCGGTGAATGATGAGATGGGACCGGCCCCGCGGATGAGGCAGTTTTTTCATATAGCAGTGCTGGTTCCTTACTTCAACGAATACGGGGATTTTCAAGTTGCCTGTTTTGAGAGCGCCGCGGAAACATCATTCAGTAAATTTAAAACCAGATACCCCGGCGGCTTCGTCAATATGGCCCGGATTCCCGTGGAAGCAGAATTTGATCCGTAAAACCGGTTATAAGTAACACCAAGGAAAAAAAACCGGTGATTGAGGCTCTCGAAATCACCGGCAAGAACAAGTCTTTCATGGACAAGCTTAACCGAGGGAACATATCCTTTTTATCTTAATCATTACAGGGCTTATCTGTTCAACTCCGCCAGCTCGACCTTCACGATTTTTGATAATTCCTCCGCAGCGGTGTTTATATCCATCAGGCGGTTTTCCTTTTCGGCCCGCCGTTTAACCTCCACCCTGGGCAGGTTCTTTTCGCCCACCACCACCCGGAGGGGAATGCCGATCAGGTCCGCATCCTTGAACTTAACCCCGGGACGTTCATCCCGGTCGTCCAGGAGCACCTCCACTCCCAGTGCTTCCAGTTCGGATACGAGCTGGTCCGCGGATTCCTTTACCGCCCCTTCGTACTTAATGGCAATCACCGTCACTTGGAAAGGGGCTACCGTCATGGGCCATATGATCCCGTCATCATCGTGGTGTTCTTCAATCACCGAAGCCATGGTCCGGTCCACCCCAATGCCGTAACATCCCATGGTGGGCATCTGGGTTTTCCCTTCTTCATCAAGGAAGGTAACGTTCATGGATTTAGTATATTTATATCCCAGTTTGAAGATGTGCCCCAGTTCGTTTCCCTTCTTTTCGTAGAGGTCTCCGCCGCAGTGCACACAGGCATCCCCGGCCTTTACGGTCCTGACATCGGTGATCATGAAGGGTTCAAAATCCCTGCCAAAAGCCACATGCCCGTAGTGGAGATCCTTTGCCAGGGCTCCGGTAATGCCGTCGCTGATGGCGGTTACGGAATAATCCATAACGATGGGAAGTCCGGTCAGTCCCACGGGACCTGCAAAACCCAGGGGCGCTCCGGTAAGGCGGATCACATCCTCGTCGGAAGCTAAAGCCGTCTCGGATGCCTTGACCGCGGCTGCAAGTTTTACTTCATTCACATCCAGGTCTCCCCGGATAAGAACCGCAAAAAATGCTTCGGGATACATCCTGGGTGCATCCGGGGCGGGACTTTTTCGTTCAAGCTTTGATGATCCGGGGGCGCCGGTCAGGTCCAGTTCCACATTTTCAGCCCGGTAGATGAGGGTCTTGATAAACTGCCTGGCATCGGTTTTGAGGAAACCGCAGAGTTCATCTATAGTTTTTACCGCGGGGGTATCGATCTTTTTAATGGCGGGGGTTTTTGATGCTGCGGCTTTGGCTTCTTCCAGGGAAACCCGGCTAAAATCATCCTTACACGCGGCCTTTTCCACGTTAGCCGCATAATCGCAGTTTTTACAGAGGATGAGGGTATTGTCGCCGATTTCACTTTCCACCATGAATTCCTCGGAACCGGTTCCCCCCATGGCGCCGGTATCCGCCCGGACAGGAATAACCGTAAGGCCGCATCTTTTAAAGATCCGGCGGTAGGCCCTGCCCATGTCCTGGTAGGTTTTATCCAGGCTTTCTTCATTTATATGGTAGGAATAGGCATCTTTCATGGTAAATTCCCGGCCCCGCATAACCCCGTAGCGGGGGCGGATTTCATCCCGGTATTTAGTATTAATCTGATACACCGTCAGGGGAAGCTGCCGGTAGCTGGATATTTCATCCCGGACCAGGGCGGTGAAGGCTTCTTCCGCGGTGGGGGAAATCACAAAGTCCGCATTCAGCCGGTTTTTAAACCGGAGCATCCCTTCGCCCATGGTTTCCCACCGGCCGGATTCCTTCCATATTTCTCCGGGCACCACCACGGGGGGCTTGAATTCCAGGGCTCCGGTGGCGTCCATTTCTTCCCGGACAATCTGTTCGGTTTTCCGGAAGACCCGGAGTCCCAGGGGAAGATAAGCGAAAAGCCCGTTGGCCAATCTGCGCATCAATGCAGCTCTGAGCATAAGTCTGTGGCTTACGATTACCGCATCGCCGGGGACTTCCCGTAACGTAGGGACAAAGGTCTGGGAAAATTTCATCCTTATTTCCTTGTTCAAAAATAGAATCTGCCCTGAAAAATTGAGGCGCTGAACGATCTTAGCATACCCGCACCGGGGATGTTCATCAAGGGGTTTTTAAGGAATAACCATTGCCTATTGATAAAGGATTCCGGTGGTTGAGGCTCCCGAAACCGCCTGCGGAGGAAAGGCTTTCCGTCACGGGACCCTTCGAGAGTCTCAGGGACCGGGGTTCACGGTGGTTGAGGCTCTCGAAACCACCCGCAGGAAGAAGCTTTTCATAACCGGTCTCTTCGGGAATCTTTAATATTGAAGTGTTCGAAATTTTGAAAAAAACATCTATAAGATAGTAAATTAAACATATCCCCACCCGGACTTCTCAAAAACAGGGATATAAGATACAGTTAACCATGTTATTTCAGCATAATAGATCATATTTTCGTGTAGCTGCGGTTTTATATATTTGCCTTTTACTGTTCTTCCTTCCGGTTTTTTCACTTTTTGCTCAGAATCTTTCAGGGGTTAACCTGGTTTTTTCTTCCCTGGCCGGTTCGGAAAAGGGGCTTCATGGGATGTCCAAAACCGGGGCGGTTACCGCCCTATGGACCGGCGGGGAAGTAAAGAAAATCCTCAGGACCTCCAATTACTGGGCAATCCTTACGGATCTTGGGGTTCTGGTTTCAACTGATTTATACCACTGGGAAGCCCGGAACCGGGGACTACCGGTAAAGACCATCAAGGTTTACGATCACGGGGAAAAATCCTTTGAAAGGATGATCCAGGAATTAAAGGACCTGAAGGTTCATCCTGAAAATCCCAACATTCTGGTTACCGCCACCAGGGATGCGGTGTTCCTTTCCAGGGACGCGGGATTGACCTGGAACAATCTTGGGATGCCCCCCTACCAGACTAACGGGCTTAAGTCAGTGGCGGTGGGAAATTTGCCGGAATTAACCGTGTTTGTTTCCCATAGCATTTACGGGGTGTATTATTTCCAGCCGGAGAAAAAACCCTCCCAGGGCTGGCAGGAATTAAGCCAGGGGCTGGAAAAACTGGAAACCACCGAGAATGCCGATGAGGTGTCCGACATAAAAATCGTTGTGGAAAAAAACTCCCAAGGGGATCCGGTAAGGACCGTATACGCCGGACAGACCTTCCGGCACCGGTTGTATCAGCTGGACTGGGAAAAGAAAAGCTTTAATCTGATCTGGTCCGAAAAGACCAGCTTTGGTTCGGTTGATTCCCTGGATGCCGGAAAAGGGGTTATCCGGTTTGTTACGGGAGGCGCTGTTTTGGAAAAACAACTCGGTAATGGCCTCACCCGGCGCAGGACGGACCTGTTTGATACTATCCGGAAAGCTTCGGTTACCCTGGGTTTTATGCCCGGATGTTTTGCGTTTTTGGACCAGGCGGACCCCATCTGCCTTTCCGAGTTATGGCTTCTCAATCAGTCCGGCGCTCATAAGGATGACCGGTTGGCCAAAGCTGCGGGAAAGGAGGGGCTCTACCTTCCGGTAAATCATGCGATGGACCAAAAGTCCCTTAAACCCTACCTGGATATTATAAAAGACCGGAACCTGAATATGGTGGTCATCGATATGAAGGATGATTACGGCAGACTGCGGTTTACCCCCAACAATACGGACCTAACCAAAAAAGGCAGGGTTTTCTGGCCCGTAGATATAGACGGCCTGATAAAAACCATGAAAGACCGGGGCGTATATATGGTAGCCCGGATAGTGGTATTCAAAGACCCGGAACTGGTGAAAAAAGATAACGGCAAGTATGCTGTTTGGGATGCGGAAAATGACCACCCCTGGGCCGGGTATTACGAGACCAAACGGGAAAAGACCGACAACCCCGGGGTCAACAATGAAAACAGCAATCTGGTCCAGGAAATCCGGGCCTCGGATGATCCTAAATACGAAATTGTCCGGACCTATTACGATGAACGCTGGGTTGACCCCTATTCGGAGGAAGTCTGGGAATACAACACCAGCGTGGCAAAGGAACTGATTGCCCGGGGCTTTGATGAAATCCAGTTTGATTATATCCGGTTCCCCACGGACGGGTATAATTTACCCGATGCTAAATACCGCTGGAAGGAACCCGGTATGGACATGGAAAGCGCCATGCTCAGTTTCCTCCGGCATGCCCGGAAGAATATCGATGCACCAATTTCCATTGATATCTACGGCGCCAACGGCTGGTACCGGACCGGCGCCCGGACCGGCCAGGAAGTGGAAATGCTCGTCCCCTATGTGGATGTGATCTGCCCCATGTACTATCCCAGCCACTTCGAGCAGGATTTCCTTGCCCAGGACCCGCCGGAGGAACGGCCCTACCGGATATACTACCAGGGAACCAAAAGAACAGAGCACATCGCCCGGGGACAGATTATTGTCAGGCCCTACGTCCAGGCATTTTATTTGAATGTAGCCTATGACAGAAAATACTACAATCCCGAATACGTCATCCGCGAACTGAAAGGCGTAAGGGATGCGGGTTCCCCGGGGGTTACCTACTGGAACAACAGCGGCAGATATGAGGATATCCCGGTCCTGAAATAGATAAGGTACCTTATTGAAGCAATGCTTCGAAAACCCCAATCCAAATTTTGTTATTCTCTGAAATCCACTTCCCAACTATGAATTCTTCCATGCAACATAAAAAAATTCTTATTTTTATAGATATTTTAATTATTAGTGATATATCTATTAATAATTCAATTATTTCTGCAGAAATAAACATAAAAGTGTAATCAAAAGGAGTGGACATTATGAAAAACAAAAAAAGTATGTCGGGAATAGTGATTGTTTTGCTTTTTATTGGAGCTATGTTGTTTACCGGGTGTGATAATCCTGCAGGCGGAGGCGGAGGAGGAGATACCCTGATCGCTAATATGGAATCAGTAACCCTCCAGGAAAGTCTTGAAACCAATAGTCCGATTTATGTTTATTCAACGGGCAAGCCGTATAATGGCACCGGAACAATTAAATTCGTTCTTGATAATGGTACCAGAATAGGTGCAGGAACAGTTTCCAGTGGCATATTATCCTTGAGCTTTCCTGATACTGGTTTAGGTATCCTTAATTATTTAACCGATAATTACGGTGGTATTACAGTCTCTCCAATCAATAGAAGAGCATGCAGTGTTCAAAAAATATTGTTGTGTAATTATATAGGTGTGGATATTGGAGAACTTTCTTTAGAGACCGAGGAGGACATGTATTCTTATGCCGAAATTCATTATTGGTATTACAATGGCCACGTTACAATGAGTGGGTCTTCAAGTATTGAAGTCGAAGGCCAGAAAGTACTTATCAATGTTAATATTACCGGTGAAAGCGGCTGGAACCGGATACTTTTATCAACAGGCTCTTTCGATGTTAATGAATTAAAGTGGGTCCTATATAATAAATAGAATCAACCAACATACCCTGCGCAAGCAGCGGGGTATGTTGGTTCAGTAAGGAAAGGATTATATGCGGGTTTCATACACGCAAAACAATTTCTTTATTGCTTCAAAAAACCGCCTAAAGCTCTTACGCGAAAGCGTACAGAGGGGATCAATCCCGCCGGCGAATAAAAAGTAAAAATTATATTTTATTGATATTTTATTTTTTAATGATATATCTATTGATAGAAATAGTATTTCTGCATAAATATGCGTAAAAGCATAATCAAAAGGAGTGGACATTATGAAAAACAAAAAAAGTATGTCGGGAATAGTGATTATGTTGCTGGGTATTGGGATGATGATGTTTGCCGGGTGCGATAGTAGTGTAGGCGGAGATGACCTCTCATTGACATATAACCAGAAGGAGGTAACACTCCCGGATAGTCTTACAAAGGTTGGTAGTATTTATGATATTACCAGTGGTATGCTGTATAATGGCAGTGGGACAATAAAATTTGGTATTCATGGTACTATGATAGAAGCAGGTACTGTTACCGACGGTGTATTGACTTTGGATCTTCCGAATATTGATGTTCTTATTGAATCTGGAGTTTTAGGTTCCGGAGGGTTTAAAGAACCAGGATATTCAAAATATCCTGATTTTGTTAATATTTCTCCAGATGAACGAAAAGGATTCTTTGTTGGAGAAATCCAATTGATTGATGATTCAGATGATTGGGTTGGAAAGCTTTATTTAGAGTCTGCTGATAAAGGGATGTTTTCTTGGGCTGAAGTCTTTTTTTGGTATTATGATGAATCTGTCACAATAAGCGGGTCCAAAACTGTATTTGATGATGATTTGGATAGAGAAGTTTTTATACACGTAAATGTTCACGGTCAAAAAGGTTGGAACTCAATATTAGATTCAGTAGGTTCTGTTGGTATTAGTGATCTAAAGTGGCTGATAGATATCAAGTAGAATCCACAAGCATTTTTATTAGTTAAAATAGCCTTATCCGCCAAGCAGTAAAATACTGCTTGGCGGTTTTTATCAAAACATCTAGATAATGAATAACCCCGGTTCATATAAGTATAAATATTCTTTTAACCAAAAAATAAACAATTCCCCCCTGATATCCTCTGACAAAACGCCCCTTATCATTTACAATTAAGGAAGGATTAATAAAGTACAAAGAGGCATAAGGTGAAGCAGGAAAGTAAGACCAAGACCTTTGGGATATTAACCGCCGGCGGGGATTGTCCCGGCCTGAATGCGGCTATCCGCGGGGTATGCCGGGCAGCCCATGACCGATATGATATGACCGCCGTGGGGATTGCCAATGGATATTCGGGGCTGATCAACGGGGATTTCCGGATTCTCCGGCCGGAGGATTTTTCCGGGATCCTTACCAGGGGAGGAACCATTTTGGGGGCCAGCCGGGAAAAACCCTTTAAGCCCAAGCACGGTGAATTTGAAAACCCCATGGAAGATGATAAAGTAGCTATAATCAAGGAAAATTATAAAAATCTTAACCTGGACTGCCTGGTGGTTTTAGGCGGAAACGGAACCAACACCACCGGGTATCTTCTGTCCCAGGAAGGCCTTAATGTGGTGGGGCTCCCAAAAACAATTGATAACGATATCGCCGGGACCGACCGGACCTTTGGGTTCCATTCAGCCCTGGCCATCGGGACTGAAGCAATTGACCGGCTCCATTCCACAGCCCAAAGTCATAACCGGGTGATGGTGATAGAACTCATGGGGCACAAAGCGGGCTGGCTTGCCCTTCATGCGGGGGTTGCCGGCGGCGGGGATGTTATCCTCATTCCAGAAATCCCCTATGATATAAAAGCCATTGGGAGACATCTTGTTAAACGTTCCCAGAGCGGGAAAAGTTTTTCCATTGTGGTGGTTGCCGAAGGGGCCTTGTCCGTGGAGGAAGCAGCCATGGAAAAAAAGGACCGGAAAAAGTTCCGGGAAAAGACCGCAGTCCCGTCCATTGCATACCGGGTTGCCAACGAAATAGAAGATGAAACCGGCATGGAAACCAGGGCAACCGTCCTGGGCTACATGCAGCGGGGGGGTATTCCCAGCGCATCCGACCGGGTCCTGGCTACTGCTTTGGGAACCGCCGCGGCGGACCTCCTGGCCCAGGGAAAGTACGGCCGGATGGTCTGTCTGGACGGCAGCGGGATCAACTCGGTGGATTTAAGCGTCCCCGCGTATAAAACAAAAACCGTCCCGGAAAACCACTACATGATTGATACCGCCCTGGCGGTGGGAACCTGTATGGGGATTTAACCGGGCTGGCGAAGGTCACATTCCGCAGGGACCACAAACCTGTCCCTGTTTCCTGAAAAAATGAAGCTCCCCGGGAAACTGATTTAAGGATCAATTGTCGGCATGCAGATTGCCTGCTTTAGTCCTTGTTTTGGAATACCCGAAGGCAAGGATGGTTCCAAGTACCAGAACTACCTCCGAGTTAAGCCCTGCCGCTGTCAGTCCATTGATGAATGCCATGTTGGCCTGTTCCCCGTATATAAGAATATCCAGGACAGGTGCAATCAGAACCCAGGCAACAATATTGGAAAGGATCTGGATAATGTTAAAAATCAGGGCATTCCTGAATTTGAAATCCCCTTCTTCTATTTTGTAGAATTTTCTGAAAAGCCCGATAAAAAAACCGTAGGCGGCGTTTGCAATAATCCAACTCCACACAAATTTTTCCCAGAAAAGGACCGTACTTCCCTGGTATATATGATTAATCCAACTCCCTCCCCAGAAGTTGGCCCATGTGAGTTCAACCAGGACAGAACCAATCAGCCCGATAAGCATCCCCGCTACAGGACCAAACACCGCGGCAAAAAGGGTTAAAATAGCAGGTGCCAGACTAAGCATGGTATTTGGCACCCCCGAAGGCAGTACTACAAAATATGTTAAAACAAACATGAGTGCCGATCCAATACCAATAGCTGCAACGGTTCTTACTGAAATTGATTTTTTATCCATAATAAAAAACCTCCAGTATTATTGTATAGAAACGATTTATGAATCATATCCTAATACCTGTTTCGGTGCAACTATTTCCGGGGAAATCTCCTTTAATTAGTTTTTTGTTTCCGGCACAAAAGTGAAGGTCTAAATGATTTATATAACCTGACAGGTAACTATTGCTTTTCGCCGGAATATTTACGATATTTTAAATTAGTATAATTATTAGACGAATAGACTATTGTAAAATAAGGTGCTGGAGTCTAAGTTTTTCCCTTATGCATTCAATTAACAATAATTGAGGCTGTTCAGAAAAATCTGCTTTGAACAGCTGCCTCAGATTTTAGGAAAAATTGGCTTTAATACCGTTTTTCCTAAGCCGTTTCTGTTATTAACCAGACCTGGAAACGGTTCAATTTTTTTAAAAAGGACGGAGCATATGTCCGATCAGAGTGTTGTACCTATTGACCAGCTTTTACCCAACAAATTATCCCTGGTAGCCCTCATGGGCAGGCCTATTTTTCCCGGAATTTTCACGCCCATTATGATAGGCAACCCCAATGATGTAAAAGTTATTGATGATGCGGTGGCCGGTGACGGTCTCATCGGGCTGGTGATGCTTAAAAACGAAACCGAAACACCCGCTATCGAAGATCTTTATAAAGTGGGAACCGCTGCCAAGATCGTAAAGAAGATCAATCTGCCAGACGGCGGGGTTAATATTTTTATTTCCACCCTCAAGCGTTTCCAGATAAAGAAAACCCTGAACGCCTCAAACCCCATTGTGGCAGCGGTGGAATACCTGGAAGATGAAGGCGCCGATACCAACGAAGTAAAGGCCCTGACCAGGGCTTTGATCAGTGAAATGAAGCAGATTTCCGAGAACAACCCTCTTTTCTCCGAGGAAATGCGGCTCAATATGATCAATATTGATCAACCCGGAAAAATTGCCGACTTTATTGCCAGTATCCTCAATATCGATAAAACGGACCAGCAGAAAATTCTGGAAATCCTTAATGTCCGGAAACGGATGGAGCAGGTCCTGGTGTTTATTAAAAAGGAACAGGAGCTCCTGAGAATCCAAAAGAAGATTCAAAAGGAAATCAACGAAAAAATTGAAAAATCCCAGCGGGATTATTTTCTTAAGGAAGAACTCAAGGCAATTAAAACCGAACTGGGGATGACCACCGATGCCAAAAGCTCGGAATATCAGCGTTTCAAGGAAAAGGTGGAGGAGTTCAAGTTTGAAGGCGAGATAAAGGAAGCGGTGGAACAGGAACTGGAAAAATTCAGCCTCATGGATCCCAATTCCAGCGAATTTATTGTTACCAGGAATTACCTGGACATGATCACCAGCCTGCCCTGGAACGACCCCCCCGCGGAAAACCTGGATTTAAGAAAAGCCAAGGAGATCCTGGAAGAGGACCACTATGGGTTGGAGGATGTAAAAAACCGGATTGTGGAATACCTGGCGGTCCGTAAATTACGAAAGGACACCAAGGGATCCATCGTGTGCCTGGTGGGGCCCCCGGGGGTTGGAAAAACCTCGGTGGGCAAGTCCATTGCCAGGGCCCTGGGAAAGGAATTTTTCCGGTTCTCCGTGGGGGGTATGCGGGATGAAGCGGAAATCAAGGGGCACCGCCGGACCTATATCGGCGCCATGCCGGGAAAAATTATCCAGGGGCTCAAGATTGTAAAAACCAAGGATCCGGTTTTTATGATTGATGAGATCGACAAGATGGGTTCCAGTTTCCAGGGTGATCCTTCCAGCGCGCTCCTGGAAGTGCTGGACCCGGAACAGAACTATACCTTCCGGGACCATTATCTGGATCTCCCCTTTGATGTATCCCATATTTTCTTTATTGTTACGGCCAACACCCTGGATACTATCCCCATGCCGCTTCTGGACCGGATGGAGGTAATCCAGCTCCCGGGGTATATTGATACGGAAAAACTCGAGATTGCCAAACGGTATCTTATCCCCAAGAGCCTTGAGAAAAACGGCCTGAAAAAAAACCAGGTCAAGTACAACAAGGAATCGCTTCTCTATATTGCCAACGGGTATGCCCGGGAAGCGGGGGTCCGTAATTTTGAAAAAAACCTGGACAAGATCCACCGGAAACTGGCTAAACAGGTGATAGATAACCTGGAAGCCCTGGAAACTGCTGTAACAGCAAAAGAAGAGGGCAAGGGCAAAAAAATTAAGGGCCTGCTGAAACCCAAGACAAAGGCTGGGGATGCAAAATCTGAAAAAAAGGACCAGGAGAAAAAAGCTGTCCAGGAAGAAAAGTTTTCCATCGACAAACCCCTGGTAGAAAAATACCTGGGCCAGCCCAGGTTCCCCGAGGAGGAAGTGAAACTGGCGGACCGGCCTGGTATGAGTGTTGGCCTGGCCTGGACCAGCCTTGGCGGGGACACCCTGGTGATTGAGGCCATATCCCTGCCGGGACAGGAAGGACTTACCCTGACCGGAAAGATGGGCGATACCATGAAGGAATCCGCCACCATTGCCATGACCTATGCCAGGAAACTTGCCATAGAGAAATATGGGGTGGATAAGGATTGGTTCGTAAAAAACCATATCCACCTGCACATCCCCGAAGGCGCCACCCCCAAGGACGGTCCTTCCGCGGGAATAACCATGGCTACGGCGCTGATTTCCCTGATCAGGAATAAAACCATAGTCAACCGTCTTGCCATGACCGGGGAATTAAGTTTAACTGGACAGGTGCTTCCCATCGGCGGGCTGAAGGAAAAAACCATCGCCGCCCGGAGAAACAACTGCAGGCAGATCATCATCCCGAAACAGAATCTGCGGGATTTGGATGAAATACCCGATTACATAAAAAACGGTATTCAGTTTCACCCGGTATCCCGGTTCGAAGAGGTTTTGGCCATAGCGCTGCCGTAGAAAGGAGGTCCTTTGTATATTCATCCTAAACTAGCCCGGTTTAATGATGAATTGGAGGCCCTTTTCAGGGAAGTGGATGAAATCCTCGAGGATCACTGGGGAAATTCGTTTCCCCTCCATCCCAACCGTCCTAAACGGGGAACCACCAGCAATCCCGAGATGGACGGTCTTTTTGAAATAGCCCCGGACTTTACGGTAGGAATAAATTCCGAGAAAGGCCGGGGTTATCTTGTATCCCTCCGGGTAGCCACCCTGGACAAGGTTCCTCCCGAAATATATGAAAGCTTTATGGAAGAATCCGCAAAACTCATAGCCGAACGGCTGCCCATCTATTTTCCCCAGAGGGATCTTAAGGTTGTCCGGGACGGCCCAAAGTTTAAAATTATCGGGGATTTTTCCCTGGGCAGTGTTTAATTTACCGTGACGGTCCCTGAAGCTCTCGAAGGGACTTGAGAAGAGAAGCTTCCGCAGCGGGTGGTTTCGGGAGCCTTAACCACCGGATTTTTCGGTCCCTGAGGCTCTCGAAGGGCCCCGTGAAGGAAAGGCTTTATATCCCGCAGGTGGTTTCGAGGGCTTCAACCACCGGGGATATTTCTATTGTCGAATTATCTATCTCATCGATTATAAAGCTGCACGCAAATAAAAAACCCCAGGCCGCCTTTGGCAACCCCGGGGTTTTTCCCCGTACAATAGGAAGTATTTATCAGCCCTTTACCGCACCGGCGGTCAGGCCCTTGATGAATTGTTTACTCATCATTAAATAAAGGGTAATGACCGGAATGGCCGATAATGTCAGGACCGCCAGGACCTTTGACCAGTCGGTTTGGTATTGCCCGAAAAGCCGGGTTACCCCCAGAAGAACCGTTTTGGCGCTGTCATCAGTTATGAAAATGAGGGGGAACCAAAGGTCATTCCAGAATGGAACCAGGTTATATATGGCCACCGTTGCCAGGGCAGGCCGCAGCATGGGCACAATAATTCTTGTTAAAATTCCCAACCGTCCGGCACCATCGATGATACCAGCTTCGGTAAGCTCATAGGGAATTTCCCTGATAAATTGGGTCAGGACGAAAACTGCGACGGGAACCCCCATGGCGACATATATGGGAACCAGTGACCAGATCGTATTCAATAATCCCAGATTGCGGATTATTTCCAGCAATTTGATGGAAGCTATTTTGATGGGAAGCATCATCCCGGCGATGCAGAAAAAGTATATCCCCTTGGATATTTTGTTTCTCCAGAATGCCAGGGCGTAGCTCGCCAGGGTTCCCACAATTACCACCAGGAGTAATGAAAGAACCACCACAATAATACTGTTCCTGAAATAGATGAGAAAATCTCCGTCCCCAAGGATTGCCGTATAATTGGAAATATGCCATTTCCTTGGCAATCCGAAGGGGCTGGTGTAAATAGATAAACGGTCTTTAAAGGAATTTATTACCATGATCCAAAGGGGAAAGATAACAATGATAGACCAGATAATTAAAACAATATGAGAAGGAATATTTTTATTCCTCAGTTTTAGCGACCCATGTTTCTGCATACTCTACTCCTTCCCCTGGGTGGCATACAGGGTTGGAATAACCCCAATACAAAGCACCAGGAACGTAACGGTGGCTATGGCGGTACCCATCCCCGGGTCGGGAATACCCACAGGATGCTGGCCTGCAATACCTATCCGGTAGAAGAGGGTACCTATTAAATCTGTAGCATAACCCGGCGCCCCATTAACGGTTTCCATGGCGAACACAATATCGAAAGCATTGAAGTTATTGACAAAGGTAAGAATGCCAATCATGCCGACCACCGGTTTTATCATGGGAAGCTTTATCTTCCAGAAAACCTGCCAGGGGGTGGCGCCGTCAATGTCGGCAGCCTCAAAAAGGTCATCACTGATATTCCTGAGGGCCGCCACAAACATCATGGTAGGTATACCGATCCACTGCCAGCAGGAAACCAGGGACACCACGGTCAATGCGGTGGACTTTTCCCCCAACCAGGGCCTGGCCAGAAAACCAAGCCCGATTTGTTCCAGGAAGGGGCCGCTCCACACGGGGTTTAAAAGGAGCTTCCAGAGATAACCTGTTATCAGAACGGCCAGGGTTACGGGAATAAAAATTACAGTCTGGTAAAATCCCCGCTTGGTCATATTTTTGCCGGTTAATATGACGGCAAAAAGTATTCCCAGGCAGTTTTGAACCAGCATGTGAATAAAAAAGAAATACCAGGTATGCCCAAAGGCACCCCAATACCTTTCCGAATACTGCTGAACCGTAAAAAGATTTACAAAATTCTGCAATCCAACAAATGTCTTAGGCTGCCCGGTGGCGCCCGTATAAAGGCTTAATCGCATGGAATCCAGCAGCGGCCAGGCCATAAAAATTACGTAGAATAAAAGTGCCGGAAGCAGGTAAAGCGACCATTGGAAGAATGTCGCGGGACCTTTTCTCCCCATTACAAGCCCTTTGGTTTTTCTTTTCATGAAAATCCCCCTCAATTTATCTGCAAGAGACTGTTCCGTCATAATATACCGGGAACAGTTTTTCAGAATTCACTGCCAAAAATAGGTTCTGAACTGCATGTAAAGAACCGGTATGTAACCGGCATCCGAACCAGATCTGTGAACAATTGATCTAGTAATTAGAGACGAACGATTTCTTATGTTAGTATAAATTACTAAAAGTCCCGGCGCAACCGGAATTTTATCTCAATAAAAATCCTGCGGGTAAGCACAATCAACGGAATATTTCTTCACAGGAAAACTAAAGCATAAATTAAAAGGAGGTACCCCGGGGAACCTTTTATTACCGACGGCAAATAAAGTTCCGGTTTGTACCTCCTTTTCTAAAAAATCAGAACTATAAGGGAACTTCTAAAAACTTCAGTTTTTTAGAAGTTTTCCTTAGAGGTGCCCATAACTTATTTAGTCCGGGCAGCTTCTGTTGCATTAGCCGCCTGCTGGGGTGTCATTTCACCCTTCAGAACCTTTATTACTGCCTGATTCATTGGGGCATACAGGTCCATGAGTTTTGGCCATACAAAACGGGCATCGGTTTCTTTGCCGTTATTCAGGGCAAGGAATTCGTTTGCATGGGCATCCGTAAGTTTGATGGGGAAATTGATCATGGGGAAGAATCCCAGGGGAAGGTTTGCCGAAGCGGTGGTTGCACCTTCACTTGTGCAAAGCCATGCCAGGAATGCCTTTGACTGATCGGGATACTTGGTTTTTGAGTTCATGGTGATTGCCATATCCGGGTGGAATACTACAATAGCTTTCCTTCCGGCGGGTGCGGGAACAGCAAAGACTCCCCAGTCAAATGTGGCATCCTTATAGACTTCCATGGTCCAGGACCCGTCAAAGAACATAACGGCTTTCTGGGTGTTGAAAAGAACCTGTGAATCATTGTAAGTCACGGCTTCGAATCCCTTGGGAAGATACTTTGCCAGGTCTCCGACTGCTTTGTATGCTGCCACAAAATTGGCATCATTCATTTTCTTTTCGCCGCTTTCATACTTTACCCTTTCTGAGGCGCCGCCGATGAAGTTAGGAAGCATGGGCAGGAAAAGGCATTCCAGGGTATCCCATTCATCCGCAACACCGTTCGCCAGAGGGGTGTAGCCCTTTGCCTGCAGGGTAGCGCAGAGCTTAAGGAAATCTTCCCAGGTCTGGGGAATCGAGAGGCCTTCTTTAGCAAAGACGGTCTTGTTGTAATAAACCGCATGGGAGACCGCAGCAAAGGGTACGGCAAACATTTTGCCGTCGGCCATCTGCCATGGCGCCAGGTTGGCCTTGGTGAAGTTGCTCATCAAACCGGGAATACTTGTACAATCGTAGATAAACCCCGCATTGAAAAGCTCCTGTCCTGTTGCATAGGAACGGGCGTACAGCAAATCCGGGCCGGTCCCACCTTCAAGCTGAAGACGCAAAGTAGAATTATAATCGTGGGGATTAGTGGGCCTGTAATTGATCTGAACATCGGGATTTAATTTCTGATATTCAGCAAGGAGTTTGTTTACCTGGGCAACATCATCTGCTCTCCAGGAACCCATAGTTAGCACAGCCTTTCCCTGTGCGGAACCGCTGTCTTTTCCGGGGCCTGCAAAAACGGGAATCAGCATAAGAACGATGAGGCCGAATGCCAGAAAACTTTTTTTTCCGAGATTAGAATCAAAAAAGAATTTTTTCATTATGATCCTCCTGAAATTATTATCACACATAAATTTTAAATTGTACAGCAAATTCGTACCAATTAGTTGATTTAGTCAACAAATTAACTAATTAGCATCAGGGGGCTTCTGAATACTTCAGTTCTTTAGAGGTACCCATTAAATGATGCCATGAATGGCACTGCTAGCAAGTTGTGGATAAAAGTATTACTATGAATTTATGAAATTATTTATCTTTGATATGGGCGGCGTGGTAACCCACAACGTGGCGGTTATTCCTAAAATTGCCGAAGGTTTTGGCATGAGTGAAGATGATTTTTTCCGGGGGGCAGGTTCGGATCCTTCGGTTATCCATACATCCCCTTACCACATTGGTGATATTGCCGATCTTATGCGGGGCACCATGACCACTGAACAATTCTGGGAAAATTTTACCCGCCGGACCGGGATAAAGGTTGAGGGTGATCCCTGGGGTATTTATTTTGAACCAATCCAGGATCCGGAGACCTACCGGATTATCAGTGACCTGAAAAATGCGGGGTACCGGGTGGTTTGCGGAACCAATACCCTGGATGCCCATTATCATTCCCATGAAAGAAGAGGGGACTATTCCTGTTTTGACAAAGTGTACGCTTCGAATTTCATGGGGGTAATTAAACCCGCCCCTGAGTTCTGGCTGCAGATCCTGGATAAGGAAAATGTTGAACCCGGGGAAGCGTTTTTCACCGACGATTTTGAGGAAAATGTTGATGCCGCGGCTAAGCTGGGGCTTAGGGTTCATCATTTTGAGGATGCCCTTGGGCTCAGGAAAAACCTGGCTGATTTTATTTAGCCCTTGGCTTTTTATTCATATGAATCTGCATATAATCCTTACCTAACAGAATCAACTTATCCCGCTGCTTGCGGCGTGTTGTTGATTCGGAGATATGGTTTAATAAATTTCCTATCCAGCGGGCTTCCGCTGGATACGGCCCATCGCTAAAGATACCGCGGGGCTTGCTTGCCCTGCGGAGGCTTTTTATCCTGGCTTAAGAAAATCAATGGTATACTTATCTATATATTCATTGCATCAGGTCCCCTTTTTACGTTACAATCATAATGAAATTTAATTGGGAGACCCTAAGATGACACTTAAATCCATGAGAAACATCGGCATTATGGCGCATATTGATGCCGGAAAGACTACCACCACAGAACGGATTCTCTATTATACCGGAAAAAGCCATAAAATCGGTGAAGTTGACGATGGGGAAGCCATCATGGATTGGATGGAGCAGGAACAGGAACGGGGAATCACCATTCAAAGTGCCGCCACCACCACTTACTGGAAGGATTATCAGATCAATATTATCGATACCCCCGGGCACGTGGATTTTACCGCTGAAGTGGAAAGGAGTCTCCGGGTTTTGGACGGGGCGGTGGCCATTTTTGATGCTGTCCGTGGGGTGGAACCCCAGACTGAGACGGTGTGGCACCAGGCGGAGCATTATCAGGTTCCCTGTATTGGGTATGTTAATAAAATGGACCGGATTGGGGCGGATTTTTTTCCGGTTTTGGATGATATCCGGGCAAAACTTGCGACGAATCCTGTTCCGGTTCAGATTCCCATTGGCAGGGAAAATTCCTTTGAAGGCGCCATTGATCTTATAGAAATGCAGGAAATCCGCTGGGATTCATCCACCGATGGGGAGAATATGATCTTCTCACCAATTGGCCCGGATTATGAAACCCTAGCCAGGGAATGGAGGGAAAAGCTGATTGATGCCCTTTCTGCGGAATCCGATGAAATAACCGAATTATACCTGGGCGGGGAAGAAATCTCCCCGGATGTAATTAAAAGGGAACTGCGGAAAGCTGTTTTAAAGAGGGCAATTCTGCCGATATTCTGCGGGGCTTCCCGGAGAAATATCGGGGTCCAGTCCCTGATAGACGGGGTTATATTTTACCTTCCCGCGCCGGATGAGATTCCCCCTGCCCTGGGGCATCATCTGAAAAAAGAAATTGATATTGAAATCCCCTGCGATCCCTCGGGACAGCCCCTGGGACTGGTGTTTAAGATCCAGAACGACCGGGAAGCGGGAAGCCTCTGTTATGTCCGGATGTATTCCGGGGCAATAAAACCCGGGACTGCGGTCTTTAATATCGGCAAGAAAAAACGGGAGCGGGCTAACCGGATCCTCCGGATGCATTCAAATAAATCCGAACCCCTGGATGAATTGGCCGCCGGCGATATCGGGGTAATTATCGGGATGAAATTTGCCCAGACCGGGGATACCATTGGTTCCGAAGGCTGGCCGGTGGTGCTGGAAAAAATGCAGTTCCCCGAACCGGTTATCTCCGTTTCTATTGAACCCAGCACGATGAGTGAACAGGATAAACTTAAGGAAGTGCTGGAACTTCTGGCCAAGGAAGACCCCACATTTACCACCAGGGAAAATGACGAAACCGGGCAGCTTATCATTTCCGGCATGGGGGAGCTTCACCTGGAGGTACTGGTAACCCGGATACTGAAGGAATACCATGTGGCAGCCAAAGTAGGAAATCCCCAGGTAACATACCGGGAATCCGTAAGCAGACCCGTGGAACATACGGAACATTTTTCCAGGACCATCGGCGGCAAAGACAATGAGGCGGGTATCAGCTTTAAGGTGGAACCCCTGTCACGGGGGTCGGGAAACAAATATTCCTGCACGGTCAAAAACAAGCAGATTCCGGATAACATATATGATGCGGTTGAACGGGGTATTCAGGCTGCCTTTTCCTCGGGAATTGTGCTGGGATATCCCTGTATCGATATTGGGGTTACCGTAACCAGCCTGGAATACAACGAATTGACGGGCAGTGAATTTGCCTTTGAAGCCTGTGCCAGCCTGGGATTTGATGAAGCCTGCCGGCAGGGCGACCCGATCATGCTGGAGCCGATCATGGCGGTGGATCTTATTTCCCCGAAGGAATCCGTGGGGGATGTGATAAGCCTGGTGGTCCAGCGGGGGGGTATGGTGCAGAGCATGGATTCCAAGGCAACGGTGGATCATGTAAAAGCCCAGGCGCCCATGGCAAAGATGTTCGGCTTTATGACATCCCTCCGTTCGGTGAGCCAGGGCAGGGCAACCTTTACCATGGAATTTTCGCATTTCGAGAAAAAGCAGGAAAGATAGGGAACCGCTGATTAAACCGGTCGCAATATGCGACCAATCAGCGGTTCCCTCCGCAATTCTTTGCTGCACAAAGAATTGCCTGCATTAAAGAATACACTGATTAATGTTCTATGGGCATTAATCAGTGTTTCCATAGGAAATCCGGCGGGAAGATACGGATAAGTCCAAATAAAAACCCCTGCCTCTTAGCAGGGGTTTTTCAATTCAATACTGATTATTGATAAAACAGGATACGGCCTAATCCTGAATCCTGAAGAGCCATTTAAAGAACCGTACAATGGCATTCCAGATCCGGCGGAAAAAGCCCGGGTTCCTCAGCTTATCCAGCTTATGGTTTGCCTGGATGATCTCTTCGGAGGTGAAATCCTGCCGGAGCATATTTTCGTCAATCTCATATTCCAGCTTGGTTGCCTCGTCAGGAAGGTCCACAATTATTGCATTGATGGTCCGCCATCCCAGAACCTTGGCAGCTTCGAGCCTTCTGGCACCGGCCACGAGGACGTTGGACTTTGTAATCGAAATGGGGCTGATCTGACCCAGCCGGCGCATACTGTCTGCCAGAGCCGGGATATTTCCCATATCCCTGCGGACCCGCGGTTTAACAACGATATCTTCGATAGGTACCTGCATAATTATTCCCCGTTTTATCCGTTTTTCCTTTATATCAGGAACCGGTCCCTGGCTGTATCAGCAGCCGGGGTAAATACCTTCCCGATTATGACCGGCTCAACTCAGTTGAGCAGAGGATTATAATCGGGCATCTCAATTCCATACCCCGGCGTTCTTTGCTGCTGAGGCTGGTTATATTCCGGAAATATATCGATACTGTTTTGGGGACTCCTGTTCGGCGGATCCTCAAAATCATCCGGAAGCTTCGGCATGGGTAATCCATCTATAATTTCCTGCTCCGGCCCAATTCTCAAAGGATCGAAGGGAATCGGCGACGGTGCACTTACCGCATCCCCGTGCATATCGCAGTACTGGGTAGGCTGGGTACCTATCAGGAACGGCATGGTAATATCCCCGGAATTACAGTTCGGGGTTTTGAGAAGCCCGGATTTCCGGCAGACCGTTACATCAATAATACCGGTGCTGGGCCGCACGAAATCCCGGTAGGGCAATCCCTGATGGATTTCCCTCATAAAATCTCCCCATATGGGTCCGGCCAGGGTTGCCCCGGTGAGGTTAATCCCCAGGGAATTACCCGGCTTATCAAAGCCAAACCAGATAGCCGTGGTGTAGTAGGGGGTATAACCCACCGCCCAGGCATCGGTCCAGTTCTGGGTGGTCCCGGTTTTTCCGGCCGCCGGAATGGTGAACCGTTTACCGTTATCATCCTTGAAATTGAATTTGGAGTAGGTCCACCAGGAACCGGCTCCGGAAGCCAATGTTCCGGATTCCACGGTCTTCTTGAGAATGGTGGTCATAATATATGCATTTTCCGGGCTGATAACCTGGATCTTGTCCCCCAGTTGGCGCTGCTGCATCCGCAGTTCCCTTTCAGGGTCAAGGATTACCTTGCCGTTCCGGTCCTGGACAGCCCTGATGGCGATCACATCCACCAGTTTTCCCTGGTTTGCAAAAATTGCAAAGGCCCGGGCCATCTGAAGGGGCGAAACCGCATTTATCCCCAGCCCCATGGGGTATTTTCTGCTGAAGGATCTTCTCTTTTCATCCGGATCGGTAACCCGCAAAAGGGCGGCGGCCCGGTCTATGGCAGCATCAAAACCAATACCATCCAGAACTTTGATGGAGGGAATATTCAGGGACTGGGAAAGGGCATAATACAGGAGAACCGGCCCGTTCCAGACGCCCTTGTAGTTGTCAGGAATGTAGGGAGTTCCATCATCATTATGGAATACCATGGGAAGGTCATAAATCAAAGTGGTCGCAGTAAATAATTTGGTGTCTATTGCTGCGGAGTAGTAAAGCGGCTTAAAGGCGCTTCCCGGCTGAACCTTGGCCTGGGTTGCCCGGATGTACTGGTTGGACTGGTCGAATTTGGACCCTCCCACCAGGGCTTTGACGTATCCCGTATCGTTTTCAATGGAAATTAATGCACCTTCCACCAGGCTTTTTTCGGTGGAACTTTTTAGTTCATCAAAGGATGCGGTGGTGACGGTCTTTAAATCCTGAAGATCAAATACCAGGGCCATCAGGTCTATGGCGGGATTTATCGTTTTATTGTACCTGGATTTTGTCTTGACCTCACTCTGTGCGCTGGTGGTGGCATGGATTGCTTCCAGGTCAAAAACCAGGGTCAGGAGATCCACAATGGGGATATAGGTTTGTTCCGCCTTAACCAGTCTGGACCCCTGGGTCTTATTAAATTCCGTATTGGCGTATTCAATCCGCTGTTCCATCATCCTTTGGGCTGTTTGCTGCTGTTTAACATCTATGGTGGTCAGAACCGTATAACCGTCCCGGTAATAATCCATGGCGCCGTACATTAAATTGTCCAGTTCCCGGCGGACATATTCGCTGAACCAGGGGGTTTTATCCTCCCGGCTGTAGAAGGCGGAAGTGGCAACCCGGGTATAATCGTAATTAGCCCAGTATTCATCAAATGAAGCATCCGCTTCTTCCTGGGTGGTGTAGCCCAGTTCCACCATTCTTTTCAAAACAGTTATTTGCCTGTCCCTGGCCGTGTCGGGTTCCGCCAGGGGATTGTACTTTGTGGGACTTGAAAGCTGGATCACCAGCACGGCTGCTTCCGCCAGGGTAATTTCCTTGGCACTGTGGCCAAAGAAATATTTACTGGCGGCTTCCACCCCATATACCCCGGGCCCCATGATCATGTAATGGAGATAAATTTCCCAAATTTCATTTTTTGAAAAACGCCTCTCCATCTGGATGGCCCACCATAGCTCGATTACTTTCCGTCTTACGGTCCTGTCGGTCCTGTCGGTATACAGGGTTCCCGCCACCTGCTGGGTTATGGTTGATCCCCCGCCAAGGTTCTGGCCTGTTATCTGGCCAAACACCGCCCGGGCAATACCCTTGATGCTGAACCCCTTATGTTTATAAAAATTGGGGTCCTCCCTGGCCAATACCGCATGGATAAGATGCTTGGGAAGGTCGCTTATGGACACCATTTCCCGTTTTTCCTCGGAGGAAAACTCGGTAATCAATTCTCCATGGATATCCACCAGTTTTGTGGGAAGCGCCACGGTAAATTCGGTAAAATTTTCCTGATTTTTGACATTTTTGGTCATTGCCAGGGATAATCCCAGCCCAATTCCAATAATTATGGTTACTATTATTGTTAAGGCCGCCAATATCCGGGCCGCTATACTTTTTCTGTTCATTAACTTTCCAATACTATAGCTCTAAATCTGATGCTGCTTTTTCAAAAACTGACGTTTTGAAAAGCCTCTGTATATTCAAATTAACCCCAAAAACCTGAAAATTTCAAGGGATATCCATATTTAAGCCTACGGAAGCAGCTTCAGTTTGTCAAGATGGTCATTTCTTCAACTATTTCATCCATAGATTATAAAATCAGGGATTTGAAATGGTTACAAAAAAAGGCCGGTTTGCACCGGCCCTGCCCTTGAGGCATGTCGGAGATATAGTGATTTGGGAGGGGAACTATAGGTCCGACATTTTAAATTTCGGTATAGGAAAAAAAAACTTGATATCTTTCTTCACCGAAAGGATCAGTTTATCCGTGCCGGAGGAATAGTGGTTTAATCAGTCTCGGATACGTTTACATCGATGGTAAGGTCCACCCGGTAGGTTTTTCCCTTTTGGACCGACAGGGGTTTCATGATTGAGTAATCCCCCACCCGGAACCGGATCATATGCTCCCCGGGTTCGGTGGGGTAGGGTTTTTTCATATCCGTAATTTCGTGATCATTAAAATAAACCTGGGTATTTTCCGGAACTTCAAAAATCACCAGCGGTGTGGGATCCTGCAGTTCGATAATCAAATCCAGGATTTTGCTTCTTTCCACGATAAAACGCTTGCTTTCATTCCTATAATCATCCGAGGTAACCACCAAATGGTGTTCACCTTCGATCAGCAGCAACTCGTCATCAATATTGCTGATCACCGTATCGTCAATGATTACGGTAAAGGGTTTCCCCTGGAGCATTTTAGGGTACCGGGGGAATAATCTAATCGCCCCCAGATCATTAAAGATTGGTTTTACGGTGATCTGGAATTTCATCCTTTCCAGCTCATCACTGATCCCTTTTATGACCGGCATAATCCGGACCATCATAGGGAAAGATGCCGGGAGGACCACCCCTGCGGGTAATGATGCATAGGGTGTTGCCTTTATCCCATGGTTCCTCAGAATCGGGATCTGGTATACGGTTTGAATCTTATTGGGAATCGGTTCCATGCTGAGCTGCTTTGCGCTCACATCCGCAACCCCGGAATTGGCGCTTCTGGTAATGTCCGAATACAGTACCACCGCCAGGCTGCCCCGGTATTTGAGGTACTGCTGGGGCACCACCAGTTCAATTTCCACTCCCCGGAGAAAACGGATATCTTCATTTAAAAATATAAGAACCGAATCGATATAGGTGACACTGACGGTGGTTCCGTTGGGATTTTCCTTGGATACTTCGGTACTGCCGGCAATAATAGTCCGGAAATTTTCAGCGTTGAGGTTTAAACAAAATGTTTGCAGAAACAAAAGGACTGCTAACCAGCGCTTCATTATAATTTTCCTTCTATAAAAAGATATTTTCCCGGATCCTGGGCTCTCCCGTTTTGTCTAAGTTCGAAATGCAGATGAGGTCCTGTCGACTGACCGGTTGATCCAACCTTCCCGATAAGGGTACCTGATTGGACCGGTCTTTGCAAGGGGACCAGAATCTCCGATAAATGTCCGTACAGGCTGACCCAGTTTTCATCGTGCCTAATTATAATATACTTTCCAAAAATGGAATCTTCACCGGCTTCTGTAACAATTCCTGACCGGGTGGCAAATACCTCGGTTCCCGTGGGGGCCGCCAGATCCAGGCCTTCGTGGAAAGAAGGATTTCCCGTCACCGGATTAATCCTGGAACCAAAGGAACTGGTCAGCCGGTAGGT
This sequence comes from Treponemataceae bacterium, assembly GCA_031549725.1. Classification (GTDB taxonomy): domain Bacteria; phylum Spirochaetota; class Spirochaetia; order Treponematales; family Breznakiellaceae; genus UBA937. Next base: position 2,810 of record JAVBPH010000095.1, on the reverse strand, counting down.
CCTCAGGGGGAAACGGAAACTAGTGTTCAGGTAGAAAGCCCTTTCGGTCTGGGAAAAATCCGCCCCGGGAATAAACACAGAGGAAAAGACCTTCCCGTCTTTTCTTATATTGATAGGGATGCCGTTCTCCAAATCCCTGGAAGATGTCATGATCCTCTCCACATCGTTTCCGGGGGTTTCCGGCACAAATAGGCCTGGTACGGCGGGCAGCAGAATAACCGAGCCCGTTTTTAAGGCCGATGGATGTTCCAGCCGGTTCAAAGTGCTGATGGCCGCATAATGTATGTTACACCGGGCCGCCAGTTTGAAAATATCTTCCCCGTCTTTTACCTGGTAGGAAAAAATGGTCAAATCCTCCGCAATGGGAAGGAAACCCCGGGCGGTTCTCTCCAGGGCAGCCAGCCGCCGGTAGGCGGATTCCACATCTGACTGGAACTGTTTAAACTGAACATCCTGCATATTTAGATTTGCAATCCGGGGATAGGAACTTACCCCCCGGGGAGATTGGCCGTATACTGCGGCCCCCGCCAGAAACAGAAGAACTATCAGATAATGGGTTATGTGCTTTTTATATTCCATACACCGTTCTTATTCGCAGGCGGGTTTAATACCCCGCTCTTTAGGGCGATTCTTCGAATCAACAAAGAAATTGTTTTGCGGGGTATTAAACCCGCATAAAATCCATACCTTACAGAACCAACATACCCCGCTGCTTGCGGCGGGTTGTTGATTAGAATACCCTTTTATTCGCAAGTGGGTTTAAAACCCCGCTGCTCTGCGGCGAGGTTTTTGATTCCCTAAAATCCGGATGCCCTCCGGGGTATGATGTAACCTCAAAAATATTGGGTTTGAAGATTCTTTAATTATAGCAGGAATTATGTTTTCAAACAAAAAATTTGAACGAAAATAATAGAAAAAAGGCAAGGAATATTCCTTGCCTTTTAATAAAAAAGTCCTTATTCAGCCGAAATAGCTTCTGTAGGACAAACACCGGCGCAGGCGCCGCAATCCTGGCATTTTGCAGGATCAATCCAGCGGGCATTGTCTTTTTCAGAAATTGCTTCAACAGGACATTCACTGTCGCAGGAGCCGCAATTAATGCAGGCATCACTGATTTTATAAGCCATATATAACTCCCATTATTTAGTAGATAAAGATTACCATAAAAAGGGGGGAGGATTCAAGGGAATATGTTCCCCGAACTTCATTCTTTTCCGGGCTTCTCCGTATATGCCTGGAAATTCTAAAAAAATCTGCCCCTGGATTTGCGTTTTTTCTATGAAGATGCTTCCCAAAATAGTAAATTATATGATAAAGCTATTTTCAAAACTTGGTTGGTTTTGAAAAAGCTATAAACTTCAAAGGGGAAAATATGGCAGTTTTGATACGTCCTGCGGTACCACCGGATATCCCATATTTATATGAGATCTGCCTTAAAACAGGAGATGCCGGGAGAAATGCCCAGGGGCTGTTCTACGATCCGCTGCTGCTGGGCCAGTATTTTGCAGCTCCCTATTTTTTTTATGATATTTCCCTTTGTTTTATTATCGAGGAAAACCGGATGCCCCGGGGATATCTTATTGGAACCGACAACACTAACCGGTTTTATGCCTGGATGGAAAATAACTGGCTTCCCCCGTTAAGGGAACGGTATCCCCAGGATACACCCGGGGAACAGTTCCGATCCGCAAATGAGCACAACCTGGTCACCCTTATCCACTACAAAACGGAACCCCTGGAAACCTCCTGGATACATGAATACCCGGCGCATCTCCATATTGATCTCCTGCCTTCGCTGCAGGGTAAGGGATACGGAAAAAAGATGATGAAATGTTTTGAGTTTGAACTGGTCAAGCGCCATTGTCCGGGAATTCATCTTGGCGTGGACGGGAGAAACCACCAGGCTATCGGGTTCTACGAAAAGCTCGGGTTTATTGTCCTGGAAGAAATGCCCTGGGGATTCAGGATGGGAAAGTCCTTACAATAGGGTAATCCGGACTGCTGGATTAATTTTTATCCGGAAGTCTGGTTGAATGTTCAGCGGAGGCTCATTGAACACATGGTTTATGGTTTTTGTTTTTCAGAACCCAGGGGGCTTCCTTTTCCAGTTCTTCCTTGGTGATACCCGAAATAAGGTTTTCTATTGAAAAAATCAGGTCCTTGATGGACTCTATATTTTCCTTGGGGCAGATATAATAAATATTCCGGGTTCCTTTTTTATAAGATGAAATCATCTTTATGTCCTTGAGGATCTTAAGATGATGGGATATGGCCGGTCTCGAAAGATGGGACCGTTCGGCAATGGCGGATACATTCATCCCTTGAATACTGGCTTCTGCCAGGATAATGATGATCCGCTGCCTGACTTCATCTCCCAGGGCAAGGAAGAGGGGACTGCATTTCTGGAATTTTTTGGCAATCCTGGTTATTTCTTTTTGATTTATCACTTAAAAATCCTTTTCAAATCTTTTATATAATAAGGATATTGACTTCCCCGTTTTCTGTCAATAATATAACGTTTAACGGTTTAAACGTTTAAACATATAGACGGTGTATTTTAATTATAGAAGACAGCCTGATATGAAGTTTTGGCTGTTGGCTGAGAATAATGGCACCTCTAAAAACTCGGTTAGATTTTTAGAGGTGCCCTCGGAGAAATTTTTATTTCTTTATCTTATGAGGCTTTTTCAAAATCCGCCGGACCGCAAGGTCCGTAATTTTGAAAAAGCAACCTTAGATGTAAGTGCAGAAAGAATACTATTTTATTTATGGGTAAGGAAATAGCATTCTTTCTGCAAAAGCCTTTTTCA